>JAYQSB010000063.1:0-1852 GCA_038146705.1 Candidatus Poseidoniales archaeon | reverse complement strand
CCGGTGACTCGGATGGTGGCCAAGAAATTGGAAGTGGAATCGGGGAAACTTGTTAACATTAAAACTTGGAATCTCAATGTGATTTCTTCTACGTAGTGTTTGGCATCTACATCTCTGGTGGATTTTTCTTTCTTGAAATGAAGAAACCAAGGGCTACAAATCCAATCACAACAACAGCATAAATGATCAACGGTGCATCTTCGCTCTCTTCTGCATAGGTCCATGAGACCTCGTCAGATGTTGCTCCATCCATATCAACGACCAAATCAGCGATTGGTTCGAGCAACGTTGGTAAGAAAGGTTTGCACGTGAGTTGCTGTGCACCATCGGTGTTGGCCCACCAAGAGATTGGTACCTTGGTTGTGTTGCCTGCGACAAGACTGACGGTGATTGTTGAAGGTGCGGTATCCGCATCTTCACCATTGACATAACAGCGGAAATTTGCCGTAGCATCAGCTTGTCCAGTGTTCGAAACTGTGAGCATCAACCCAATGCTCTTGTTCACAGACCCTGTAACCTCTGAAGACTCAACCGAGTCAACAGCAACGTAAGGCAAGGACAAATTAAGGTAGCCGACAGGGGTTGTTGGGGCTGAAATTGTGGTTGCAAAGTTACCCCAGTTGCTTGAAATACTCAGTGTGATCGAAGCGTCTTCTTGGTGAACCATTCCCTTGCTATCCATCCATTCAATCATTCGCCTGTGCTCGTTTTCTCCTTCTTCAACAAGAACGAGTACACCCTGTTCATCTGTCAAATCATTCCAATCTGCGGCACCGTAACCTAAGTTCATGATGTCGATACTACCATTGGGAATATTTGTGTAGATGGTTCTCGATGAAAGGAGTCGCACCCATGCATCCGTGAATCCGCCGGTTCCGTTGGTGTTGACGTAAGAGATTACAGCATCATCGTGCAAAATAATGTCTTCATCTGCTCTTGAACCAAAAATCGATGAATCTGATATAGACAATGACCCTGTCGTCGGTACCTCAACAGGTGCACTCCCAACAAGTGATGAGCCGTCAATTGTACAAGTACCATGGCACGTCATGTCACCACCTCGAAGTTCACCGTCGTTCATTGAGAAATCACCGTGCACAGTCAAGTCAAATGCAGCGTTGTACCACCAGAGATTAGCGTTTGTTGTATTCATGTCCACTGCGTCAATTTGAGATTGTTCGCCATCATGAATTGCAATGACCTTTGTCACCTTTACATCAGCAAATGTGTATATGGAAAAGGTGACATTGAGGAGCGTTCCATTCAGTGGCACATCTTCGAATTCGATGATTTGTGAATCGATTGTCGAGACGTCAACTGTTGTTGTATCCAACGTAGCATTGAACTCTGCTGTTGATGGAACGATTGCGTCAAGATGGATTTGGAGCAGACCTGTATCTGCCACGTCACCGAAATTGAGGTGCAATTGCGAACCGAGAGTTAACATTCGACCTGCTGAAACATCGACACTCTCAAGACTGGCTCCTTCTAACATCTCAAGACTGGCTCCTTCTTCGACCACAATGCTGCTCCCTTCTTCAACGATGTAATTTGATGTAATTGTGAGTGTAGCACCATCTTCAACGATGATTGTGCCATCGAGCACACCACCTGATGACCATGTTTCATCGCTCGTGACATTCATAGTACCTCCATCGGTTGGAGGTTCCGCATTTGATAGCGGTGCAAGTACTGATATCAAGAAGAGCCCCATCAAGAAAATTGTCTTTCGCATGAGCGGAAGTGTTCGGTCATTTTTGATGAAGGCTTCGTCAAATTGGTTAGTACGGCACGTCTTTCCATCCAATTGCGTACCCAATCAAGTTGAAACTACGATGCAAAATAGGTGTTG
>JAYQSB010000062.1:0-1913 GCA_038146705.1 Candidatus Poseidoniales archaeon | reverse complement strand
GTTCCTGCAATGTCGGATGAATCGATCATTGTCAAAGGCAATGGAACAATCTTCCTTGCGGGCCCGCCACTTGTCAAAGCTGCAACCGGTGAGGAAGTCACAGCAGAAGACCTCGGTGGCGCTGATGTCCATACCGCGAAATCTGGCGTAGCAGACCATTTTGCTGAAAACGAGGATGAAGCACTACGCCTCGTACGCAATATCGTTGAGAACCTTGGAGTATCAGAAAAGACTCCATATCAGACCGCCCCAGTGGAAGAACCATTCTATGACCCAGAGGAACTTTTGGGCCTCATTCCAGAAGATAATCGTACACCCGTCGATGTCCGAGAACTTATCGCACGAATGGTGGACGGGTCGAGGTTTCATGAATTTAAAGCAAGATATGGTACAACACTCGTTTGTGGATTCGCACATATTCATGGGTACAAGGTTGGTATTGTTGCGAACAACGGCATCTTATTCTCCGAGTCATCGCTCAAAGGTGCTCACTTCGTTGAGTTGTGTGGCCAGCGAGGCATACCGCTCATCTTCCTTCAAAACATTACAGGATTCATGGTAGGTCAGGCTTACGAAGCAGGTGGTATTGCAAAAGATGGTGCAAAACTTGTTACTGCAGTATCCTGTGTTAATGTGCCAAAGTTCACAGTCATTGTTGGAGGTTCACACGGGGCAGGGAACTACGGCATGTGTGGACGAGCATATGACCCCAGATTCTTATTCATGTGGCCAAATGCGAGAATTTCAGTCATGGGTGGTCCGCAAGCGGCAGATGTATTGACAACGGTCAAGCAAGATCAACTCGCTCGTGAAGGCAAAGAACCGATGACAGGAAGTGAATTGGACGCGTTCCGCTCCCCAATACTCGAAAAATACGAGGTTGAGGGTAGCCCATATTATTCGACAGCACGATTGTGGGATGATGGCATTATCGACCCTCGAGATACGCGTGATGTCCTTGGTTTGTGTTTAGCCTCATCCCAAAACGCACCCCTGCCAGACAATACGTATGGCATTTTTAGAATGTAATATTTCAATTGGAAATTTAAAATTTATATTGGAGAAATACTCATGAAATCACTTCAACATGTACCATCATACGAAAACATAACACTCTCACTTGATGGCCCAGTAGCATCGATCACACTTTCTCGTGAAGAGAAATACAATGCGATGAACATTGCACTCATCAAAGACTTGGTTGACGCAATCGATTGGACATCATCGATGAGTGTTGGCTCTCAAGGCAAATTGCATGACGAGGAAGGAAATCCGTACCTTCGTATCGTTGTTCTTCGTGGTGCTGGGAAGCACTTTTGTGCAGGTGCAGATATTGAGATGATGCGAGATGCTGGTGCGAAAAGCCCTGAAGAAAACCGAGCAGACTCCGAACGGTTGGACCGCCTGTTCAATTCACTCTGGGCCCATCCCTGCTTTACTCTTCTCATCGCACAAGGTGTTGCTCTCGGTGGCGGTGCAGGTCTGGTTTCTTGCAGTGATTATGCAGTTGCTACATCGTCGAGCAAGATAGCTCTCTCAGAGGGTAAACTGGGTATCTTACCTGCTGTCATTGGACCATATGTGTACAGAAGAGTTGGCTCAGCAACGTTCCGTCGACTTGCGATGCAAGCAAGCCGCATCACCTCAGAGGAGGCTCTTCGCATTGGACTAGTCGATGCTGTTGCCGATGATGCCCAGGGTGCTGAAACCTTGGTAGAAGCGATGATTGCTGAAGTGATGTCAACAGGCCCGCAAGCTGTTTCTCAGGCCAAATTGCTCACCTTAGGGTTTGACCGTTGGAGTGGTGATGATGCATCTCTTCGAGAGTGGACGCTTGATTACACCAGCAAAATGCGAGGATCTGATGAAGGCCAAGAAGGGCTTTCTTCATTTTTAGAAAAGAGACCACCTCA
>JAYQSB010000061.1:0-2096 GCA_038146705.1 Candidatus Poseidoniales archaeon | reverse complement strand
GTGACTCTGTAGGTATGGAACACAGGGTTCTCATCGAGTGCGTTCAAACTGTAGGTGATATACAAGTGATACGAAACGTTCCCAGTAGCATAATGGGCGTTGCCGTCCCAAGGATTGCCATCAATGTTTGGAAGGCCTATTTCGCTTGAATTTTCACTTCCCAAATATGCAACCGCAATTCGTCCTTCATCTCCAGCAGAGGTTTGAGGAAAGACTGTAGAAATGACTTCAATTGGACTGATTCGAAGGCTTTCTTGTTCCCATGATTCACCCGAATCAATACTTCTCGACATGTAAATGCCTTCATCTGCACCGGTCCAAACATGGTAGGCGTTTGATGCTGAGTCTGTTGCTACTTCAGAATTTTTTCTCGGGTTTGGTGTCGATGCATCTTCACCCATTGTTCGTTCAAACCAATTGAATCCGTTGTCTTTCGAAACAATGACGGTCGGGGTTGCAACACGTGGAGTGACAAAGACCGTGCCATCGGGTGCAGTTGTGATAGCACCGTGCAAACCTCCATTTGTTGTCGCTAATCCTACGATTTGTCCTCCAACTTCAAACGAAGCCCCTCCATCAAAACTTGTGAAGCAAAAGATTCCGATGAGTTTGTTGTAACAATAATATACTGCAGTTTCATACAATGATTGTGAAAATTGTCCTGCAAGCCCATACCCTGAATCAGTCCATGGCCCTGATGCGAGTTTGATGTGATCGTTGATTGGCGTCGTCCCTGAATTGTGTGGGTTACCAGCCCATGATTGACCATCGTTATCACTCCAACAAATCCAAGAAGTCTCAAGACCTTGCATTTGAACATTGAATATTCTGTCGGTAACCGGGTCAACCCAACCGTATGGGTCACTGGTTGTGAACGAACACGCAGGTCCAGTGACGTCTTCCCATGTTTCTCCATAATCACAAGACTGCATGACCTTTTCGAGAGCGATGAAGTAAATGCATCCAGTAGAGGTGATACCGATACTCGGTTCTGGAGCATTTTCACCCACATCGCTGTAATTGAACACGATTTGAATCGGGTCAGTATCGATTCCCAAACCATCTGGCCCAGTCACGAAAATTCGCTTTGGGCCTTGTTCAGCGATGACCTCTTCATTCTCTACCTCGTCGTCGCCAAAACATCCAGAAAGAGATGCGAGAAGAATAAGAATACTCATCAGGAACGGATTGCCTCTCATAATTTTGGGGCTCACGCTCGATGAGATTATGTTTGCTATGGGTTTTGTTCAGTCATCTTTCTGCTTATGCAAGTCCCAACAACGCCAAGCCACCGAACAGGATGAACAATGGAACGAGAACGAGTTCGACTCCAGAGCGGGCACTTCCTAGATTCGACAACTCTGAGCCTCGTTGTAACGTACACTTTGTCCCTGACTCGTCTTCATTGCCCCATACTTCGATGATGCTGTTACCCAACGTACCATCTAAACCTTCGGATCTTAGTTCTTCTTGAGACCGAGATTTTGTTTGGCCGATAAGGTAGACTGGATTTCCTATTCGCAAGCCCCAAAGTGTCCAGCGATGCTTTTCGATTCGGGCATCTCTTAGAATGCCAGCCACTGCTTGTGACATGAGTTGCTTCCCTAGACTTTGGGCGAAGGCTCCATCCCATTGTTTCAAAAAATTTCCATACTCTTGGCGTTTAAACGAGGTTGTATTGACTTTTATTCCTCCAGTGCCATCATGCAAAATAAACGGGCAACCACCTCGATCTGAGCGGATTTGGACCCAATTACATTCTTCCCTCGTATTGCCTTCGCTATCTTTCACAGTACGACATTGATATTGTTCATAGGTCCATCGAAAACCCACCATGTTTTGCATGACCATGTTTTGATTACCATCAACCACAACTGTCATGCCTCCAGCTTTTGTTGGTCGGACCTGACCAACCAACTCGGGATATCCAACAGGTGCTGAGCGGACTAGCGAAGTGGGAAGGTCCATCATTTGTCGTAGCATTTTTGCTCTTGCAGCACCTCCAAGCACTCCGAATAGGCCAATTGCGATGAAAATGTATGCCGGTACGGCTCCACCCTCATACATGTCATCTGACATCACGTAAGATGTGGTGT
>JAYQSB010000060.1:0-2237 GCA_038146705.1 Candidatus Poseidoniales archaeon | reverse complement strand
GTATAAAGAAGTCTTCAAAATTCTCAAACCCCATCTAAAAGCAGTAGCTGCGAAACACGCTGAGGCTTGGAGACTCGCAGGATTAGCCCTTGCAGAACTTGGCCACGACACACATGCTGTAGCGTCATTAACACATTCACTCAACCTTGAATCAGACCACATCGATGCACTGTTGACTCTCGCAAGGTTGCAACAAAAGGTTGGAAATACCGCTGATTCTACTTTGAATTATCAAAGAGTTCTAGAGATCGAGGCAACAAATGTCGAGGCTCTCGAAGCCATCAACGCTCATGCAAAAGATGCTGGTTTGGTCGAAGATTATCTGCAATCATTACGTTCACTCGCATCTTTAGGTAACGAGGTTTCAAAGCACACATTGATTCAAACGCTCCTTGACTTAGCGGATGGGGAATCGAACATCATTGACAACACGCAAGGATTGCCACCAACACTTCCCGCAGGACCCGAGATGGCAGCAGAAGCACTCGGTTTGATTCCCGATGAGCAGAGCAGCATTAGAGCGAGGGCGTTGTCGTTGCATGGGGACCACCTAGGAGCCGTAACAATGTGGAAGGCATTGATTCAGGCAGATGGGACTGTAGAAAATTGGACAGGGTTAGCAAGGGCTTTGGAGCGTGCTGGTGACTTAGAAAAAGCTGAAAAATGCCATGCTAAAGCACGCTCTCTTCAACAACCAAACGTCTCGGACAACCAAAATGATGTCTTGCTCCAACCAATCGAGCCGATACAAACCCAACAACAAGAAATTCCTCAAGAAACATTGAGTGCAAACGCAATTCTACAGACACCAATCGAACCAAGACCGGTTAGAGAATCCGAAGAAAATCCAGTTGTTGATCTTGCAAAAGCAGCACTTGATGCAACACAAGCCTCTCAACGTTCACAGGCAACATCATCTCAATCGAGTTCGATTGCAAATCATGACATTCAATGGTACAATCAAGGCATCCTTTTGCTCGAAGATAAGAAATATCGTGAAGCTTTGTCCAGTTTTGACAAGGCATTGGCGTCATTCCAAGATGATGAAGATATGATTATTCGAATCCTGAACGGTCGAGGAAATGCCTATTACTTCCTCGAAGAGTTCCCGAAGTGTATTGAAGCTTATCACCAAGCGATGATGATACGACCAACCGATGTTCGTGGACAAACATTGTACAATATGGGTGCTGCATATGCATCTATGGAGCGTTACAACGATGCGATTAAATGCTTCAAACAAGCTATTCCAAGAGGACTAAATGAATCCGCACAAACGGTTGCTAAAGATCAAATTCGACGTTGTGAAATTCTCAAGAAACAGCAACTCAAGAAAAACCGATAATAACGTCATCCAATAAACAGATTCAAGAATCTCCTCAGTGTGGGAGTATCATGGACTGTGGCACATGTGATTCGGGACCTGCAATTGTCATCAATGCACCTCAAGTTGTTCAAGTTGAGTTAACGATGACGCAAAAAGCTACAGAAATGCTTGAAGACGCCTTTGGGGATGACCGAAGTCATGCCCTTCTAGTGGGTGTTCTTTCAGGTGGTTGTTCAGGATATATGTACGACCTACAAATCGTTGAAAACACGGACATTGACTGTCAAGAACTCGAAATCAATGGTTTCAAAGTTCTCGTTCCTAATGCAAGCAGTCACCTTCTCAATGGTATTGAAATTGATTATGTAGACCGCTTGATGGGTGGAGGGTTCAAAATTAACAACCCAAACGCTTCAAGTTCTTGCGGCTGTGGAGAATCATTCTCTTGAGGTCGACCAATGGGTCTGTTTCAACTTGATTCGTACATACTTCTTTTGTCGGGAAACGATCGCTTAACATTCGTTGATAGTTTGTCGACCAATAAAGTCACTGGAACGTGCACGACGGTATTTACAGACCAAAATGCGAAAATTATTGACATGGTTGATGTGATCACCGTCGGCCAAAACATTGCCCTTGTCGGCCATACTAGCTACAAGGAAAACCTTCTTTCTCACATGATTCCAAAAATCTTGCAACAAGATGTAACCCTTCGAGACATCACTCCAAACAACAACGTCTACCTAAGCACAGAACAATGGCCAGAGCGCAAAGGGGTGACAGTTGTTCAAACTTTTCGCGGTTGGCTTCTTATAGCATCGAACGCTGTTCAAATTGAACCCACAATGACGCTTGAGGAGTTTAATGACTACCGCATTGAGAATTTAATTCCTCATCAGGGCCATGAGAT
>JAYQSB010000059.1:0-2242 GCA_038146705.1 Candidatus Poseidoniales archaeon | reverse complement strand
AGAGCGTGGCCTTCCAGTCGGAGGCAAGAAAGCAGACCTTGTTGCACGTTTGAGCCAAGAAGAAGAGTGATTGAAACACCTTCCTTAATGGGCACCATAACGGTGCATCAAAATACTACCACTCGTGGAGCGAGTTAGGAATGGTCATCATGGACGAAGCGGTAGGTGCATCAACCAATGTCCTTGATTATGATGAATACTCCTTGCTTGAAAAAATCGTCATGTGGGTTGCTTTGGTTGCAATCTGTGGTGTCATGGCGGGTTTTGTCCTAGCCTACGATGCTTTTTGGGTGGAGGGCCTAAAACCAGTTATTTGGGACCCGGTCGTCAAAGATGCTGGAACATCAGGTGATGCAGGATACTCCCCTCAAAACACCGCAATTTACACATCATCGCTGCTTTTCTGCGTTGTCCTCTTTCAGGCACTGTTTAGAAAGTGGAATGTCCCCTATGGAAAGAATATGACAATCGCACTCATTGCGTGGGTCTGTTTAGCACCTGTGTTACGAGTGCTCGAGGATGCAGATTTTTTCCGTACATCAGTTGACATTTTCCTCATCTCACCTATCATTCATCTCGTGTTAGCTTTTCATCTCATTACCGTGGCAATCTCATCACACTTTTTTGCTGGCTTTCTCGATGGTGAAGCATCAGATGCTTCTGAGCATACACAGCGAATCACCCTCTTTGTTCTGATTGTCGGTCTGCTTACCCTGCATTGGATGGTGTTCTATTCGTCTTCATATGATGAGCATGCCGACATAGGTAGTTTGTATGTGAATATTGGCCTCTTTGCATCACTTTTGTCGGTTTGGCTCGTGCTTGTTCAAACAAGAAATTGGGATGCTATGACTCGAGGCATGCTCTCCTTTGCGATCTCTGCCATCGTTCTTGGTGTATTTCATTGGTTTCAGTTCCTTTCAACACCTTGGGTGCAAGAATCAGGAAAAGTTTCCGAAGGTGCAGTCTTGTGGCCCGCACTCATCGTGCTAGGAATTCCCCTTGCCGTTTGTTATGTGCTGTACAACATTGGTAGAGAAGACGCATATCAACTCGAGCTCACTGGATTTAAACCCGGCATCATCCCGGATGGTTACAGCATTGATGACTGGGAAAAGAATGTTGAATCATATAAAGACCACCCAGTAGAACTCCTATCAGGCAAAGCACTTCTCGCACATCCAATGGTACTCGGCATGGTGTTTGGGCAATTATGCGATGGTTTTGCAACGATGATGGGCATTGATTTCTTCGGATATGGTGAGAAGCATCCTGTAAGCAATGGTGTGATTGGATTAGGTGGTCAAATCAATGATGCGTTAGGCATTTCTCTTGGCGAAGGAGCATGGTTTTTCGCGGTTGTCAAAGCATGCCTCGTCGCCGCCATTGCCTACTTATTTTCCAAAATGCGTATTGAACGACGTCAAGCACATTTGCGCCTTTTGATCGTTCTGGCAGTCATGATTGTTGGTCTTGCACCAGGTCTGAGGGATATTGGCCGCCTCATGCTTGGCGTCTAATCGCTAAAGTTTGTTGAATGAAATTAAAGAACACCGACGCCTGCGTTCATCTTAGGGGTCGCCATGGATAGATTACCATCTCATGCAATGGTGAACGGCGAGGAGTTCATTGGGCGAAAAAATCACAATGAAGCCCTCATTTCGACTCTTAAGCAACGTCTAGAGCGTTCGTATCAAGGCGGTGGCGAAAAGTATGTTCAACGTCATCGGTCCAGAGATAAACGATTGCCACGAGAACGAATTGGGCAAATCATCGACCCAGGTACCGCTTTTCTTGAACTATCTCCACTTGCAGCGCATGAATTGTATGACGGCAAGGCGTTTTCTGCAGGTGTCGTAACAGGTATTGGCTCAGTGCATGGTAGGCAATGTATGTTTGTTGCCAACGATGCAACTGTAAAAGGAGGCTCTTATTATCCAATGACGGTGAAGAAACATATTCGTGCACAAACTATAGCACATGAAAACCATCTACCTTGCATTTATCTTGTCGATTCAGGCGGTGCCTTTCTTCCAATGCAAGATGAAGTGTTTCCAGACATTGGTCACTTTGGGCGTATCTTTAGAAATCAAGCAAGAATGTCAGGTGATGGCATCTACCAAATTGCTGCAGTTCTTGGTTCGTGCACAGCGGGAGGGGCATACGTTCCTGCAATGTCGGATGAATCGATCATTGTCAAAGGCAATGGAACAATCTTCCTTGCGGGCCCGCCACTTGTCAA
>JAYQSB010000058.1:0-2325 GCA_038146705.1 Candidatus Poseidoniales archaeon | reverse complement strand
CGGTCTCTGCTGCCATTTTCTCATTTTTCAGTCGTTCAACCTGCTTTTCCTTCGCATAGAGTTCCTCGCGCATGGCGGCTGAAACCTCACTTTTTGCAACCTCGATCTCACGGGCGTGCTGTTCAATTTGGTGTTGAAGGTTCGAGATTTGCTTGTCTTTTTCAGTCGCGATGTTTTGTTGTGCAAGTTCAACCTCGATCTTGTGTCTCGAGTCTTGGTCTTTGAGCCGTAGGCTCAATTCAGTTTCAAACTCCTGGCCACGGATTTGGTTCACAATGTCGGTATAACCCGAGGCATCCATCTCAAAGACAGAATCGCACTTTGGACACTTGATTTCCTTCATGCCAATTCACCTGCCGTGACAGTATTTGAAGTGTGTTCGAGTGGACTTCCAATTTTGATGCACCACTGGCGGTACTCGGTTGCAACATTTTGAAGCGAGATTGGCGTTTCCTTATCCGCTTCCGTTCGCAGAATGCCTGCCTCGCCGGGAATGAACCGCTCCTCGAGGACTTTTTGTGCATAGAGCGAGCTAGATCGAGGGTCCTGTGAAATGGCATCTTCGCCTGGGGCAAACCGTCCTTGGACAACAAACCGAGCATAGAGGTAGGCGTAATAGCCCGAAATCGCAATGGTTTGCTCAATCAATGCATGACCCGAACCGACGATCTCGAGAGCGTACTCGTAAGACCACCAGGGGTCCTCAGCGATGACGCTTTCAGCCTCACTCCATGCGCTGCCGCTCAGTCTAGCCACGAAGAACGCCCATTCCGGCCCGTCAGGGGCGGCGAGGATTGTTTTCTTGTGTGCCAGTTCCCCCTCACGGTTGGTCCACTTTCCGTTGGCCAGCCAGATTCGCTCGAGGGCTTTGAATGCCCGATATCCGGGCGTTCGTGCTCGGAACGATGGCTTGTAGTCCGTAGTGGCTTCAAAGATCTCTCGTTGGCGGAGACCTTCGGCGTTTTGTTCAAACGCATCCCAAGTATGCTTGTACTCTTCATGCTTCTTCAATGCAGCCTCATAGGCTTCTTGCGCTTCTTTCTTGTCTTGGTCCGTAATCTCCATTCTCATTCCTCCTTCCCGTTGTTTGTTTCCATCGTCATCAAGAGACCGTCGTTGTAATCGATGGTCATTTCAACGTCGTTGTTCATGTGCAGGCCCACGATCTGCTTTGCGCACTCAACCAGGGTTGTAGTAAGCGAACCCTTAGCCTCCATGCTGGCGCAGCTGAGTGCTGACCAGACCACTTGCCATTCTTCTTCTGTGATGTTCTTGTTCATGCTATCATATCCTGTCCGGGCCATTGTGCCCAAAACGTTCCATGTTCGTCAATTACTTAGTCGGCCGGCAACAAAAGTTGACAATAGAATGTAATTTATTGTCCGTTTTTCAAGAAAGAAAAACGTTAAATTACATTCTAATACTTTATCATAGTGGATAGAATGTATGCCGAGGGAACCTCAGCCTCCTAAATTAGGAGTAGTTCATACTATGGAGGCTGTTGAGCGATTGTTGATCGAAATGTACGAATTGGACAGGGATCCAAACTTTGCGATATACATGTACCAGCAAACAGATAATGAGTATCTGCAAGAAGATTTTGCTGAATTAGGTCTCACTACATCTGAACCGGAATTTTTGGTTCGGCTACTTCCACTTCTATATGAAAAATGTCTAGATGATGATGACAACCTTAGTCCGGACAAGTTTGAGGACGTTTTCGTGATCCTGTCCACCATTTCGTTATTTTATCAGGAGAACGATTTACAAGATGCAAACGATACGAAATTCATCTACGTGAAAATGTGCATCGCATTTTGTGAGTGGTTGACCAATAACAAGGGCGTCATGGACTATTTTGGCCAGCAATTCAATGTAGAACACTACGTCATGTCAAGTGGAGTGAACTCCCAGCACATAACCTTCAACAAAGAAAATTATTTGCAGTCAATATGGTCTGCATCACGAAAACTTACATACGAATTATTGAACAAAACTTGGGAATCTCAAGAAGAAGCAGAGGCATATGATTTTGATCATCTTGATCGCCTAGCACCATGGAAGGATACACGTTTCTCTGAATCAATCGTAGAGTGGTTCAATATCGCAAGCGAAACTGACCCCGAGAAATATTTCTTGTCGGAAGAATCATATGGAATTTTTTCTCGAGGCTTCAAGAGGTATGATGAGTGGAATCCAAGGTACAGGCTGATGATTTATTCTGCGCTCATTCGACAAGTATTCTCTCTCCACTCTCAAACGTGCCTGATGTTTAACCCGGATGGCAAAATCAAACTCTCAATGTTGAATGGGAAAGGCCAGTTG
>JAYQSB010000057.1:0-3383 GCA_038146705.1 Candidatus Poseidoniales archaeon | reverse complement strand
ATCAAACAACATGGTTTGAGGAAGAGTGATGGTAATGTCTTTTCCTGAGATTTCAACTTCAAAGTCTGAATGTCCTGTTGTTGATTCAAGGAGTGCTTGAACTCTTTCGACTTCGCCGTCAACAACTGCGACAATCTTGAATGAGTACTTGAGTGTCTTTCCAGCCATCGGATGATTGTAATCAATTCGTGCTCGTCCTGCTGCAACATATGTAACGATACCTTGCCGTCCGCCGATGTTGACAGGGGCACCGATGTACAATGAACGAGGATCTTGAACGGAGCTTGCAAGTTTCTGGAAACTGATTGTTTCCATGAGTTCTGCATCTTTTTCTCCATATCCTTCAGCTGGAGGGATAACAATTTCAATTTCCTTGTTTGGTTTTGCATCGGAAAGTGCTGCATCGAATCCTGGGATCAACTGACCTGTACCAACAACACACACCATCGGTGCATATTTTCGACCTTCTTGGTGGATCTCGTGCTCTTTAGCAACCTCTTCTCGTGTTGTCTCAATCAATTTTCCTTCTTCTCCGTCGTAGAGTTCATAATCGACATGCACAATGGTTCCTTCGTCCATTCTATCACCTTAGGTGATTTGGCGACCTACCTCTCCTTCATAACTTAATTGGAAGATTTCACTCTTCCTCATCAACAGATTTTCGGAAGGTTGGGGCTGCCAAGGAAATCATGCTCATCAGCATCAAAACCCATCCTACCCAAACCAAATGGGACCCATGAAGTGTGTAAATTGTCACCCGAATGAGTTCAACTGATTCAGTACCATCGATAGCAACACTTTGCATGAGGGAGGCTGCTTGAGTGCCATCGAAAATGACAACTGTGTCGCCTGTCAGCCTTGAATAGGTGTCAACCTCTGAACGCGGAAACATCGTTGAATCAAAGCGTAAAACCCCTGGTTGAAGCGTGGTCAATTTTTCCCCAATCTTTCCATCGTCAACTGAATAGATTTCAATGGACAAGGTAACGAGGCCATCACCTACCTCTAAATCGTCTGAAGTTAACTCCACATCTGTGAACATGTAACCATAGCCTTCGTACACAACGACCTCGTCCCGGATTAACGTGACTCGATGAGATGCATCTCCTCGATCGACAAGCGTCGTGGTGAAGATATGACCAATGATGAGAAGAAGTAAGCCGAGATGGGTCATATGTGCCTTGAACGAAATCGAATTCAAACGCTTACCTTGTCGACGTTGTCTTTTTACTTCTGTTACTAGTTCATGAATGACAAAAGGTGCTGCAACCAACATCATCGGAAGCACCACCCATGCAAGATGGCCTCTGCTAACGATTTCCGAAATTGAATGGTCTGAATCGAAACCCCATGCATGAGGTGCAAAGAACAAACCAACCAGTGAAAATACAACAACGCTTGATAGCCCAATCTGTTTTGTCTTTCTGTCGAGATGGCGACCCATGTACAAATAAAAACTGCAACCAAGAGCAAATAAAAACGGAGCACCATACAATTCATGGGTTTCAAAACTCACAACATCAATGCTTGAAAGAAGAATGACCCATGTCAAAATTAGATAAATTCCTGCGATGACGACGCTGCCCCACAACGCAAACCGAGGCTTGAGTATGTCAATTTTCTTTGATGATTCATCATCAGGGGATTGCACGATGAGCCAAGGGTGCATGAAGAGAACCATCATAATAGCGGCTTGATATATCGAAATCATGTTGCTCCAAGCGGCTGAAATTGAAAGTGCTACTCCGGCAGTAGCCCATCCCCATTTGTGTATTTGCTCGGCGTACTGCATTGCAAAAATAAAGCAGACAAGGGCTGTTGTTAGCATGACATCTTGGACCACAACATAGGTGAGAATTGACCATACAATAGCCAGTCCTTCTTTTCTCGATGTCATGCGATGAGAAGCGTATGAAACAAGGAGCGGAAGCAAGCCAATCATCAAATAGCCAACTGGAGGAATGGTTGCAAAGAGGGATGGCCCTACGAAGAGGCCAAGGGTAACGAGAACGATAGGTGTCAAGAACATCCATTGTCCTACATGAGCATTGGTGGGTGCAGTCGACCTGATACGGATATGAGCGAGCCAAGCACCGACGAGCATGAAACAAATCAGAAGATAACTCATGATCTCCAAAGCCACATCTCCTTCTTTTAATGCCATAAATCGAAAGAAAACATCGCTTGATGAGAGGGCTGAATCATCTTGAACAAAGGTGTGGACGGATGTAGCCCAAACACCTCCTGCCCTCGTCACCAAAGTCGCAAAAATTGCCATAAAACCTGCAACGAGGGCCCCGCCTATCCATAATGAATCCGATACTTTTCCGGGCCGGGTGCGTAAATGAACCATCATGGCAAGAACGATCCATGGAAGGAAAGAACCTGTTTCTACCGGGTCCCAAGCCCAATACCCGCCCCAATCAAGAATGAGATACGCCCAAAGCCCTCCGAGACCAATGCCTAGAGTTGTAATAAAGAATGCCGGACGAAGTATGGGGACCATTCGTTGCTTCAATTTTGAATCCTCATTTGAAAAAATTGAGCTCAGACCGATGGTAGCAAGCAACAAGCAATACGAATAGGCCAGGAAGATAAGTGGGGGATGAATGACCATGAGGTCGGTTTGGAGCAGGGGGTTGAGACCTTGGGAGCGTATGGGGGATTCCAATTCTTCAAAGGGCTTGAGCGAGATTGCGATAAGAAGGAGAAGAGTCATGATTCCATAATGGAATCTCAAGCGGAGGGTGTGTGTTTCAGTATGTTCTCCCTCCAGGGCATGACGGTAGATGTAAGCGAGAAGTCCCATCCAGCCAAACCAAAGCAAGAGTGGCCCCTCCCTTGCAGCCCAAGTGGCTGCAAATCTATAGCGAAGTGGCAGTTGTTCGCCGCCGTATAATGCGACATGGAGAAAATTTGTGTTGTTCGTGACAAACAACATCGCTAAAATTGCAAATGGAAGCGCAAACAAAATGTGTAGGCTCTGATTGAACCACATCGGGTGCTCTTCAGGCCTTGGTCGAATCATCAGATAGATGAGGGCGATGAGGGATGTCCAAAGAATGAATTCCCACATGGTTAACCTAACCGTTTATGTTTCAAGTACATTACCAACCAAAGAATTTTGCTCGAGAGTAACCAAATGAAAGGAGCACTGAAATCACTTTCTTTGTGTATAATGTTGGCTTTCTGAACAATATTTTCACCCCTATCCAAGCCTTGTCGAGTGGCGACATGTTACCAAGTTCCTCGGGAAGGCACCGTGCCATAACAGACATTTGTTCGTCACTCAAGTCATACAACGCTGTTTTACCTTTGAGAATTTTATGATACGGCGGGAACGTCGATTTCCATGCTTTTTCATACCCTGAAAGATGTTTTGC
>JAYQSB010000056.1:0-3442 GCA_038146705.1 Candidatus Poseidoniales archaeon | reverse complement strand
ATGAAAACGACCTCCAAAATGAGAGGTGGGTGTAAACGCACGCTACGCTGATTGGAATTCTACATTTGAGCCCTCTGCTTAATTCTTGGATGATGGGAACATTTCTTCACCTTACATTGATGTGGCAAACCGATGTCGTTGTACCATGCCTAAGGTGCTTCATCTCGGACCGTATGAGTCGAGAGGTGGTATGCGAACGGTCATGAGAACACTCGTCGAGTATCCCCCTGAAACATGGCATGCTGAGGCTCTTGCAACCCATTGTGAAGGCCATGTACTACGTAAAGTCAGTAGGTATCATTCATCTATGAAATCCTTCAAAAGGCTATGTCGTTCTTCAAATCGACCTGATATCGTTCACATTCATACGGCTTCAGATTGGTCGTGGCGTCGTAAAATGAAATTTTTGGGCTATGCTCTAAAATTGAACATTCCCTGTGTTGTTCATCTCCATAGCGGGAATATGTATGCATGGTTGATGCAAGGCAAATCTCAACCAGGCACATCTTCACGAGCTAAAACATTCAAAAAAATTGCTTCACATCACTTGGTTCAAGTTGTCGCACTTAATGACCATTGGAAGACGACATTCGAATCAATTGGACCATCGCTGGAAGCCGTATCAAATCCGGTTGACCCAAAATTTTGCACCAGTTATGTGGTGGAGAGAATACCAGGGAAACTCCTCCTTCTTGCAAGAAATGACCCCGTTAAGAATCATCAAATCGCTGTCGATGTTGTCAACAATCTTGGAAGTGAAATTTCCCTTTGGATGACTGGTGTGACGACGCATCAGTCTGAAAAAATTCACAGCCTAGGTTGGATCACAGATGAAGAAGTCCTTTTTCATCTTCGCTCTGCAGAAATTCTTCTGATACCATCAGCCTTTGAAGGTCAGCCAATGGTTGCTCTTGAAGCATTAGCATGTGGCACAAAGGTGCTCGCTTCCCAACACGTTCCAGAAATACCGGGGGTAGTGCGAGTGGATGGTGAGACACCACAACAATGGGCAAAGGCAATTAAGAATGTACTTGATGATGAACGAACACCAACATTGGATGAGCAATTTTCAATTGATTCTGTCCAAAAACGCTGGGAAGAGGTGTACAAATCATTGTTGCAATGATTTCAAACGTTCAAGCAATGCTTCGCATCTCACCTCCCAAAGACAATTGTCTTGGGCATATGTGCGGGCTTGTTGTGATAACGTCTCGTAATCTGACCCAGTAAGATTGCTTAGGCGATTCATTGACCGTGATTGGAATTGGTCTGGAGAGAATAAATTCAAAAAATCATATTCTTGCTCGAGGCGATGGCCTTGATGGTCAATACCTAGAATGGGCAGGCCTGCAGCGAGATACTCATTCTGCTTGAGTGGGCTTGCAACGGACCACACCTTTGTTGCTGGCATGGGTAAAAGACCAAAATGAAAACGCTGGAGTTCATCAACGATCTTGTTGTGGCCAATACGGCCGCCAAAGTGAATGTGCTCTGATGACATCGAGCTTCTAGATGTCACTAGATTTCCGTCACCAAACAATGTGAGGTTCAAATCTAAACCATTGTTATTGGCTGATTTTACAAATTCAAACATCTGTAGCAATCCACGATTTTTATCCAAACGTCCATGGTACACTAATTGAATAGGTCGAGAAAGTACTCTATCGGATTGAGAAATCGATGATACACCTGCTGGAAGAATGTCGATGCTCTCTTGGGAAACACCTAAAATCGAAGTAACAAGGTCGCTATGTGCGGTAGATACAACGCAACCTGCTTCAATTTGTCCCGAAACTACCGCAGACCAGGCCGCCCTCCAATGCCTCCATTGAATTCGAGCAAGAAGTCCGGCATCGCCAGGAGGTGAGCGGTCAATCAATATCTTTGGAATGTTAAGTCGGGATAATGATGATTGTACATAATGCACCAATGTCCAATCGACGAGAATCACATCAGCAACTATCGTTTCCTTCTCAAGCCAGTCCCTGAGATGCTTTGCGAAACTCGATGTTCGTCGACCCCATGACTGGCGTTGGGGGAGTTGTATATGTTCACAATCGATGAATTTCCTTGGTGGTGTACAGATAGGGCCAACGAATTTCACATTCATTTTTGCGTTTCTTAGCGTCGTCACAATTCCTTGTTGGGTCGATGCACTCAACTCTTCGACTTTCCTTGTGGATAGCCATAGTACCTCCATCTGATCACGTCATTCGATTGGGAAATATTCATGCATTGATGCTAGGAAATCCTCTTTTGGAGACCATCCTAAATCCAAAGCGGCTTTCGAATATGAACCTAATGAGTGAAGGATATCGCCATCCCTATTAGGTTTGAAGACCAATTCGTAGCCTGTTTTGTGACCACGTTTTTGGAAGATTTCGCCGATATATTGTTGTAATTCAAACATCGAAATTGAAGTATTTGAACAGATGTTGAAGGTTCGATTCTCTTGTATTTCACAATCTAGGGACAACAAAATTGCACTAACGACATCATGCACATGCACGAAATCTCTTGTTTGCTCCCCTTCACCGAAGAGGATGCATCGTTGGTTGTTGCTGATTTCATCAAAAATAGACGGTATGACGCCTCGCCCTTGCCCATATGGTGTCGCCCCATATACGTTGAAGAAACGCAATGCAATTGATGACAATCGTGATGATTCTTGATTCATAAGAAAACGCTCAGCATCAAATTTTGACTGCCCATATGGTGATTGGGGGCTGCAAGGAGATTCTTCAGTCAGAGGTAATTGTGCTGGAGCACCGTACACCGCCGCTGATGATGCAAAAACAATTCTTGACACTCCGCATTTGAGCGCGCTCGAATGAATGTTTTTTGTTCCATCGAAATTGATAGCCATTGTTCGAGCTGGGTCGTTCATCGATTCGGGTACTGAGGATTGTGCTGCTAAATGAACTACAGCATCACATCCATTCATGGCAGTGTCAACAACTTCTGTATCTAAAATCGAACCAATAAACCAACTGAGATTAGAGTGGGTGATGATTGGATGGCTTTTCACTGGCATCTCCACATCCAAAACATGAACTTCGACGCCTTTTTCGAGAAGTTCTGAAATGCAATTCAAACCTATGAAGCCAGAGCCACCTGTCACCAACACTCGCTTCATGGATTGTTCTGAGAAAGCCAAATTGTATGGTTCTTTTCTTTGTCTAGCCATTGAATTGAAGAACAAAGACAGGTGGTAGCGTTTCATGGGATGGGATGAATCCTTTGATGAGGCCTTGGAACAAGGCTCCATCACGATTGGAATCATTGGTTTAGGTTATGTTGGCTTGCCCACAGCAATTGGATTTTATGATGCAGGTTTTACAATATGGGGTGTTGATGTCTCGGAACGTACTGTTTCAAAGATACACCAACAAGAAAACCCAACGGGTGACCCAGAAGTTGAGGGGCTTATTCCATCAAAAGA
>JAYQSB010000055.1:0-3663 GCA_038146705.1 Candidatus Poseidoniales archaeon | reverse complement strand
GCAAAACATCTTTCAGGGTATGAAAAAGCATGGAAATCGACGTTCCCGCCGTATCATAAAATTCTCAAAGGTAAAACTGCGTTGTATGATTTGAGTGACGAACAAATGTCTGTTATGGCCCGGTGCCTACCGGAGGAACTTGGTAACATGTCGCCACTCGACAAGGCATGGATAGGTGTGAAAATATTGTTCAGAAAGCCAACATTATACACAAAGAAAGTGATTTCAGTTCTCCTTTCATTTGGTTATTCCCGAGCAAAATTCTTTGGTTGGTAATGTACTTGAAACATTAACGGTTAGAATGACCATGTGGGAATTCATTCTTTGGATATCCCTCATCGCCCTCATCTACCTGATGGTTCAACCAAGACCAGAAGAGCAACCGAGGTGGTTCAATCAGAGCCTACACCTCTTGTTTGCCCTTCCATTTGCTGTTCTAGCAATGTTATTTGTGACGAACAACACCAATTTTCTCCATGTTGCATTGCACGGCGGTGAACAACTTCCGCTACGATACAGATTTGCAGCCACTTGGGCTGCAAGAGAGGGGCCTCTTTTGCTTTGGTTTGGTTGGATGGGCCTCCTTGCTTACATCTACCGTCATGCCCTGGAGGGAGAACAAGCCAAGACACACACACTCCGCTTGAGATTCCATTATGGAATGATGATTCTCCTCCTTCTGATTGCAATCTCACTCAAGCCCTTCGAAGAATTGGAATCCCCAATACGCTCTCAAGGCCTCAATCCCCTGCTACAAACCGATTTGATGGTGATTCATCCACCTCTCATTTTTTTGGCTTATTCGTATTGTTTATTGCTCGCAACCGTTGGTCTGAGCTCAATTTTTTCAAATGAGGATTCAAATTTGAAGCAAAGAATGGTTCCAATCCTACGTCCGGCGTTCTTTATTACAACATTAGGCATTGGCCTTGGAGGGCTTTGGGCTTATCTCATCCTTGATTGGGGAGGGTATTGGGCTTGGGACCCAGTCGAAACAGGTTCGTTCCTCCCATGGATTGTTCTTGCCATGATGGTTCACTTGCGCACCCGCCCAGGCAAAGTATCGGAATCGCTGTGGATTGGAGGGGCCCTTGTTGCGGGTTTTATGGCTATTTTTGCAACCTTGGTGACAAGAGCAGGAGGTGTTTGGGCCACATCCGTTCACACCTTCGTTCAAGATGACTCAGCCCTCTCATCGAGTGATGTTTTCTTCCGATTCATGGCACTTCGAGAAGGCGACGTTGCCTTAGAGATCATGAGTTATCTTTTGATTTGCTTCTTGCTCGTCGGTGCTTGGCTTGCCCATATCCGCATCAAATCGACTTCGCTTAGCAATGCACATGTCGCACAGTGGATGTTTATGACACCAATCGTTCTCGTCACTTTTGGTCTATTCGTAGGGTCGACACTCTTTGCAATCATACCTCCAGTAGGCTACTTGATTATTGGATTGCTTCCGCTTCTTGCTTCATACACCTCTCACCACATGACTTCGAAAAAAGAAGGACTGGCTATCGTTTTTTCAATTCTAACCTATTTCGTGGTTCAAGATGTCATGCTTACAACAGCCCTTGTATGCTTTATTTTTGCTATGCAGTACGCCGAGCACACACACAAATGGGGTTGGGCTACTGCGGGGGTAGCACTTTCCATTTCAGCCGCTTGGAGCAATATGATATCGATATATCAAGCCGCTATCATGTTGGTTTTCTTCATGTACCCATGGCTTGTCATACAATCCTCTGATGATCAGTCAGCAAAGAAAATTGACATGCTTAAGCCTCGGTTTGCGTTGTGGGGTAGCGTCGTCATCGCAGGAACTTATCTCATTTTGACCTGGGTCATACTTCTTTCGAGCATTGATGTTGTGAGTTTTGAAACTCATGAATTATACGGTGCGCCGTTTTTATTTGCTCTTGGTTGCAGTTTTTACTTGTACATGGGACGCCATCTCGACAGGAAGACAAAATTGATTGGACTTTCGAGTGTCATTGTGTTTTCATTGATTGGTTTGTTGTTTGCTCCTCATGCTTGGGGTTTCGATGCAGACCACTCAATTTCAGAAATTGTGAGCAGAGGCCATCTTGCATGGGTGGTGCTTCCGATGATGTTGGTTGCAGCACCTTTTGTTGTTCATGAACTCGTCACAGAAGCCAAAAAACGACGCCGAATAGGAAAGCGGTTGAATTCGATTTCGTTCAAAGCACATATGACGCATCTTGGATTGCTCCTTCTCATCATTGGTCATGTGTTCACTACGACACTTGTCGATCGAGGAGATGCATCTCATCGAGTCACATTAATTCGAGATGAGGTTGTCGTGTACGAAGGCTACGGTTACAGGTTTACCGATGTGGAGTTAACTTCGGATGACTTAGAAGTGGGCGATGGCCTCGTGACCTTATCCATTGAAATCTATTCGGTTCATGATGGTAAGATTGGGGAAAAATTAACCACGCTTCAACCAGGGGTTTTACGATTTGATTCAACGATGTTTCCACGTTCTGAGGTTGACACATATTCACGGCTCACAGGGGACACAGTTGTCATTTTCGATGGGACTCAAGCATCTTCCCTGATGCAAGGTGTAGCCTCCGATGGAACTGAATCGGTTGAGCTCATTCGGGTGACCATTTACACACTGCATGGGTCACATTTGGTTTGGATTGGATGGGTTTTGATGCTGATGAGTATGATTTCATTGGCAGCCCCAACGTTCCGAAAATCTGTTCAAGAGGAAGAGTGAAATCTTCCAATTAAGTTATGAAGGAGAGGTAGGTCGCCAAATCACCTAAGGTGATAAAATGGACGAAGGAACCATTGTGCATGTCGATTATGAACTCTACGACGGAGAAGAAGGAAAATTGATTGAGACAACACGAGAAGAGGTTGCTAAAGAGCACGAGATCCACCAAGAAGGCCGGAACTACTCACCAATGGTTTGCGTTGTCGGCACGGGTCAGTTGATTCCAGGGTTCGATGCAGCACTTTCAGATGCAAAACCAAACAAGGAGATCCAAGTTGTCATCCCTCCAGCAGAAGCCTATGGCGAAAAAGATGCTGAACTCATGGAAACAATCAGTTTCCAGAAACTTGCAAGTTCCGTTCAGGACCCACGGTCATTGTACATCGGTGCTCCCGTCACTATCGGCGGACGTCAAGGTATTGTCACATATGTTGCAGCAGGACGAGCACGAATTGATTACAATCATCCAATGTCAGGAAAGACCCTCAAGTACTCATTCAAAATTGTTGCAGTTGTTGACGGCGAAGTCGAAAGAGTTCAAGCACTTCTTGAATCAACAACAGGACACTCAGATTTTGAAGTTGAAATCTCTGGAAAAGACATTACCATCACCCTTCCTCAAACCATGTTGTTTGACACAAACGCAGCCATGACCAAATTCAGAGTTGTGACAACGCTACGAGAATCAATGGATTGTGGCACAGTCCGCTTTGTTGAGGTCCACGAAGACCGAGCCGCTGCCGACCATGACCACGACCATGACCACGACCATGACCACGACCACCATCACGGCGAAGATTACTCCAAGATGACCGTGGCAGAACTCAAAGATTTGTGCAAAGAGCGTGGCCTTCCAGTCGGAGGCAAGAAAGCAGACCTTGTTGCACGTTTGAGCCAAGAAGAAGAGTGATTGAAAC
>JAYQSB010000054.1:0-4039 GCA_038146705.1 Candidatus Poseidoniales archaeon | reverse complement strand
TGTTGATTCCAGGTTGTGAAATACCCCCTCTTCGTAGTTTGGTGAATTAAAGTGTTGTGCTTCACCTCCGAAATCATCGACGACATTGAGGGCGAGCGTCGTTAGGAGGATGATGATAGAAATGAGAATAGTTAAGATCAATGAGAAGATCTTTGTTTTTCGTCGAAGAGAAGGGTGGCTAGGACTCTCGCCTTGCTTCAGAAAGATGTTTGTGCGAGCGAGGATTCGAATCAGCATCCAAAAAAACAGAAAGAAAAGGGAAAAGATGACAATCGACATCAAGTTGTTTCGATAGAGAACAATTGAGATTCCCAACCACAACAACGGGATTGCAATCCTGTCGTTTCTCCTTGAAAGAAATGAGAAAGGATTGCTTTGATTCATGTGTTTCACCTGTTCTTTCCATCGAATACACGATGTTTGTTCATCAATTCCAATACGCTTCTCGTATGTTTTGATTTGTATTCATACAAGCAACGACATCGGCAGGTCGTTCAGGCATGGTCGTAATTCCTGAAAGGTGCTCGTAGATTGGCAACACATTCGACATGTTGACTACACCCCAACCGAGTTGTGTACAAGGCAGAACTGGCGATACGGGTGTTGTTCCAGATGTAGGATCCCATGTTGTAAAACTTGGATACCACGCAGAGAGGTTCAACGCATCTCGGATGGCTGCATTGTCAACGCTCATGTTTGAACCAAGAACGAGTGACCCATTTCGACCCGAATCGAGCGAAGCCCCGGAAGATGTATCACCTGCATCATGTCGAAGCATGGTGATGACCAAACTCAGAATTCCTGCTGTTCGTGGCGTGGCAAAGGACGTTCCTGAAGTTTCGTGGTATCCATCGATGTCATCGTGGTTCGGCAAAATTTGTGTCCAATCCGCTGCGATGTCGGGATATGAACCGCTCATCGTTTCTTTTTGGTCATCGTCTTCCTCTGCATAGCCTGATATTCCAATCGACCATGGTGGACCGGCTGTAGAATCTTGAACAGCGGGTGAGGGCGTATTATCCGCGGCACCGGTGTGAATCTTGTGATGTTCAACAACAGCGACTTTTGTCGCATCTTCAATCCCCGGTACAGGAACACTTCCAATTGGGCCAAAGGATGTTGTGATGATATCGACGAGTGGTTGATTTGCTGCCGCAAGAACTGCTGCATCTGAGAATCCCTCCACGAAGAAAATGACAGCATCTGGATTCGCATCGAGTACGGCTCCAGTCACAGCGGTACCGTGGCCATCTGAAGGGTCGTCAAGAATGGGGATATCGGTTGCATCGTCAGGTGTTGTTCCAATAATTCGAGTTCCAGGAAAATAGACGATGTCGTTTGACGTAATCACATCCCAACATGTAGCTTTGTCTGCATCGTACCGCTCTTGCCATGTTCCTTCCCATGTCAGGTTGCATTGCATAGTTACCCCAAGACCTTCAAGCAGCCACGCTGGATAGGTTTCATTGAGCATGAAGCGTTCATGGTAGACATTGATTCCAGTATCGATAGGAGCTACAACACTGTATGAACCAAACGATTCGCTCGTCTCGACTGGTGAGACTGACTGCTTTTCATCCTCACCAAGGCAGCCTGATAATGAAACACTGATCATCAATATGATCAAAATCAGAGCTAGCGACTTCTCCCGCATATCTCATGGTACGGCCTTTCCGTCTTGAGTTTGACGATATGTTGCATTTCACAAAGAGAACACGAGACAAACGAATTCTGTCCTCGATATACTTATCGAGTCAACGATGAAGCAGAGCCTATGAATTCATCACAAGTTGGGCGAATGGCCATGCAGGTCAACCTTTGGGCATCACTTGGGTATGGACTCACACTCCTGCTCGTTCCAGAGGTCTTCTGTGATCTCCTTGATGCTGAGAAAGTCAACATGGCATGGCTTCGAACGATTGGAGCAGCTCTTCTTGGAACAAATGTCATCGGTAGTTGGCTTTGGCTCAAATCGCCTTCGATGGATATGGGCAGGGTGCAGTTCGCTACAGCAACACTCGAAGGACTTGCGATGGCGGGTTCGTTGGTCCTCGATGAATTTACGGCCAACAATATCTGGATGGTTCAGGCATCTGTTGTACTTGCATTCGGCGTTGCACTTGCCTTGATACCGACAGCCAGACTCGAAATGTATCAAACCGCTGAATAAGCACGAAACTGAATGTCATAAAATTTCGATGACATTCCGCACTGTGTGTCAACAAAGGACATTCATGATTCGTAGAGATGGGCGAATGTTTTGCGAACCTTGGATATTTTCGGACCGACAACCATGGCACAATAGCCTTGATTTGGGTTTCTCGCATAATAATCATGGTGATACTTCTCTGCGATGGCAAAATGAATTGGTTCCTCAATCGTCGTCACTATCGGCCGGTCAAAGTGGTCTTTGAATCGCTCGATTGCTGCGATTGCGGCTTGGCGTTGCTCATCATCGAGTGGCATGATACACGAACGATATTGCGTACCTACATCATTGCCTTGGCGATTGAGTTGGGTCGGGTCGTGTACGGTAAAGAACACATCAAACAATGTGTCGAGGTTAATTTTGTCTTCTTCATACAACACCTCAACGATTTCTGCATGACCTGTCGTACCGCTACATACTTGCTCGTAGGTCGTGTGTTCAACATGGCCACCTGCGTAACCAGGAAGGGCTGAGGTAACACCTGTGAGTCCTTTGAATGCTCCCTCAACACACCAAAAACATCCGCCTCCAACAATCAGTCGTGCCATGTTCTGAAGGAATGTTGTCTTGATTTGAAGGTTTGTTAAGGCGTGCACATCGATATCATCAAAGCAAGACATCAAAAAGTAAACTTGTGAGGCTTTAGCATGGACCTAGGGAATTCATTTCGTTTCGAGCGAACGGGTCATATGGTCAAAAACCGAGGACTCCTCGCTGCAATGACCAATAAACAAAGTTTCGAGGACGGACGACTATCAGAAGAAGAAACGACGTGGCTCGTTCGACGGGCTAAGGATGGATTTGGCGTCATCACCACAGCAGCAGCACATGTCGCTGAAACGGGAAAAGGTTGGCATGGTGAGATGGGCGTGTGGAGTGATGACCACCTTGAGGGTTTGACCACACTCGCAACCGAACTTCGACAGCATGGCTCTCTTAGCCTCGTTCAATTATTCCACGGTGGCATGAAAGCACCGTTTGACATCAATGGCGTACTCCCCTGTTGTCCTAGCGATATGACCGATGAGGATGGAGACCTAGTGGCTCGTGCTCTTGAAGAACATGAAATTCAACAGCTGATTGAGCAATTTACCATAGCCGCAATACGCTGTCAAGAAGCGGGATTTGATGGCGTCGAATTACACGGAGCCCATGGATACCTGATCTCCCAATTCCTCGGCACTGTCACCAATCGTCGCACTGATGCATGGGGTGGAGATGTCGTCTCAAGAATGAAATTCTTGACCACACTCATCGATTCAATTCGAACTGCAACAAATGACAACTTTCTCATCGCCATACGCTTCTCTCCAGTGATACGTTCAATTGGCATCACCATCGAAGATTCAATCGAAGTAGTACAACGGTTGGCTGAGATGGACATCGACATGCTCCACATCTCGTGCTGGGATGTCTTTGAACAGCAACCTGATGGACGCAATCTTACGGCCATATTTCGACCTTACATACCCTCTCACATCGCTTATGCCTCAACCGGAGCGGTGTGGACATCGAAGGACGCAAGATGGTTGATGAATCAAGGTGCAGACTTTGTTGGTGTTGCACGTGTTGCTATTGCACACCCTAACTGGGCAAGCCGCCTTTCAGACGAAGAATATCATCCGAAGCGCCCACCCTTCAGCGAGGGTGAATTACGAGAAGCCGATCTCAGTCCTGTGTTCGTCGATTATATGCGGAATTGGGACGGTTTTGTTTCCAAGTGAGTTCACAATCTAAATCCAAACGAACTCATGGACGTTCATGATTCCACAAAGAAAAAACGGTGCTTGAAATACTCCCCTATTTTATCTACAGCCATGACACTTGTTC
>JAYQSB010000053.1:2739-4204 GCA_038146705.1 Candidatus Poseidoniales archaeon | reverse complement strand
TACCCTCGTTATACACGTAGATACAGAGGGGAGCCCTATGTATTTACACAGATGTGATATCAAAAATAAATCGCCAAGTAGCGTTTAGATAACCTTCTTCGTAAAGTCCTACGACTTCATGGTCACAATCCAATCCAGAGCCACCAATATTAGCACCGATTTCAATCTGTGTCGTGTAATCTCCAAGTCCACCATCACATGATGACTTAATCACTACATCTCTCGGCTCACATCTAATGTCTTCAGGCTGTGTCGGGTCATCATCATCCCTAACGCAGGTCTTCATTTCTGCTACTGAAAATGTCAACTCTTCACCTTCATCACTTTCGAAAGAATCCCAAGATTCTCCAGAATCCCTGCCATCCTGAAATGTGCCTTGGATAGTCATTTTACTTTCATCATCACCAATACAACCCGACAAACTAGGTGTTAACAAAAACAGAAAGATGAGCATGATATTTGGGCGCATGAAGGCTACTAGAACTGCATTTGACTTAGAATTAGTGCCAGCGAGATGTTGTATGCACCAACTAATCGTTTCGAACTTTCCCTACAAAATCCATAGGGCTATGTTCATGCCAAAGGGAATAGACTCCAGGCTCTCTTATTATGTTCAGTGTAGATGCGAATTCGATAAATTCTGAATCTAACATATCATCTAGAAGTTGCTGATATCTGTTTTCGCCATTCAAATCCCAGAACTGCATATATTTGTTAAGTGGAGGGCGCATCCTGTCTATTCCATACCATTGAAAATCTCTTGCTTCTTCCACTGTTAAACATGACACGACTTTCCATTTTCCCGACTGGATATAATCGGAGATTAACTTCTCAGCAGATAAAGGATTAACAGTTTTTTTCCGTGAACCAGAAGGCCTCTTTACAGTGATTATCTCAAATCCCATTTCTTCTGCAATTGTCTTCCTCAAAGCAGACGATTCAACATTTCCTGTACAATGTTGCCTAACTCGATTTTTTATATTGTTTGAATCACCTATGTATTGCAACATTATCCAACCTCACAAAACTTGAACATCACTCCGAGATGACAGTTGTGTATCAACAAATCGTTTCGGATAAGTCGGAAGGGGCTATCCGAAACCCCTTTGCATTTTATTTTCCGATACAAAGGGGATTCAGTGGGTCAGTACCGACGCTACCCTTTCATGAGATTCTTTGACCCCTATCATTTCGCAAGTTTTCAAATACTCTTGGCTTTACGACATCATGTGTCTGATGAGAAGACGATTCGAAAGTTGAAAAAACTCGCTAGGCGAATTCACACACAAATGGAGAGTGTCAAAGACACCATGGAAGACCTTGAAATTGAATTCGAGGTGCTTAATCAACTCATCAATAGGTTGGAAGCAAAAGGTGCTCAATCATCCGAATCAATGGATGTCGAAGATGACTACGAAGAAATTGATCTGGAAAACAGTTCAACAACAAGTACTGTACATCCAAA
>JAYQSB010000053.1:0-2404 GCA_038146705.1 Candidatus Poseidoniales archaeon | reverse complement strand
TGAGAACAATGTTAAGTCAGAAATTTTCAAGAACAATAAGCCTGCTACTAATCGCCACACTAACCCTCGCCTTCGCTGGGACGGTGTCGGCCGTTGCACCCTACGAGAACGGTGCGAACGGGTTGCCCGTTTTCCTATCGGATGACGTTGGTAACGACGCCCTCGAGCTCGTTACATTCTTCCTGTTCTTTGTCGGATACATCGCAATGGGTGCTGCCTTCGTCTTCTTCATGTCGGAGCGTAACTCGGTTGCTCCCCAATACCGCACGACAATGACCATCTCGGCACTCATCGTCGGTATCGCTGCCTTCCACTACTACTACATGCGAGGCGTGTACGCTGACTACGGCAGTGTGTCAATTGAATACCGATACATGGACTGGATTATCACTGTACCACTGATGGCACTCAAGTTCCCATCCCTAGTGGGTAAGGATGCCATCACCGACGCCAAGTTCCTCGGAATGGGCTTCACCGGCGTCTGTTTCACAGGTGCTCTCATCATGATTGGATTTGGCTACCTCGGCGAGTCTGGTGCTCTTGGTGAAGTGATGGGTGCGTCGGCTGGCGGATGGGCTGGCCTTATCCTCGGTGGTGTTGGCTGGGCCATGATCATCGTTGCAACCGGCACACCATGGTCGTCTGGCAAGGGCGTCGACAACGACAAGATTGCTCCTGAACTTCTCTGGAGTGCCAACGCTTTGCGATGGTTCATCGTCGTCGGCTGGATCATTTACCCAATCGGTTACCTCTGGTCCCCCGGAGCTGAGCTCGGTCTCGGTGACGGCAACCAAGAACTCTTGGCCGTGTTCTACAACATCGCTGACATGATCAACAAGATTGGATTCGGTATCGTTGCGTGGATGGGTGCTAAGAAAGCAACCGCCGCTCTCGAGTGATTTCATTCACACGACAAGTCAAACCTCCTTCGAGACGGGGTGGCCCCCCACCCCGTTTCACAAAGGATTTGAGATGAAGGTAGACAATGTACTGCCAAGGATAAAGACGCTAGCCTCTTTGGATTAGAGTTGTGGATATCAACCTCATTCTTTCACTCGCACTTGCGGGTGCCCTACTTGGGGTTGTGGAAGGGATAAAACCCGGGCCGCTTCTCACCATGGTGGTTCGAGAAACACTGTCTGGTGGGTTGAGAGCAGGGGTATGGACTGCTGCAGCTCCAGTGTTTACCGATGGTCCGCTCATTGTTCTATCGCTCGTAGCAGCAGCATGGATTGCGACGCAAACCTCTGTTCTGCTTGCGATCACCATCGCGGGTGCAATATTCTTGGCTTACATGGGCATTGAATGCTTCAGCCTAGAATTGCCAGATGTTACTACTGGGGACGTTCCACCGAAGGCTTCTTTCCTACGTGGAATTACGACGAACTTGCTCAATCCTGGTGTGTACGTCTTTTGGTTCCTCATCGGAGGGCCATTGATGGCATCTGCAGTTGACAAAGAAGTGCTCGCTCCCGTGGCATACGCACTATCTTTCCTTGGAACGATTATATTGACAAAGGTCTGCATTGCATATTTGGTCTCAAAAACTAGTCATGGCATTACACCACAAACATATCGAAATCTATTGAGCGTTTGTGGTCTTGTTATGCTCTGTTTCTCGCTGTATTATGTCTGGCAAGCATATTCACTCATCGCTGGATGAATTCGATTGCCGGCGGCGAAAGAGAGATTCAATGGTCTTATTTGGGAATCGGACGAGCCACAACTGTGCAATTGGTATCCAGACAAACGTATAGAAGACGATTACACCGTAGTGAAGAAGTGTGTTTGACTGATTTGCAAGCGTTTCGTGAAATAACCCGATAGGGATGAAATGAATGACATAGATAGTGAGGCTCATTTGACCGAGCGGAACGAAGAGGTTTGACTCAAACCTTTGGTAGCAAAGGAACCAAAGAAGGAGAACGCCCAAAATTGCGGCAAATAGAAAGGTGGTTGTGGCTGGAAAAAATGTCAACAAGGCTGTGTTCGATGGGTCGGTCGCAAGTGCCCAAGGCCTGTTTCGATCTGTAGCATACCATATGGTCGCAAGAGATACGATGAAGCTTAACGCCAGAAGTGTTGTGTGAGAGATTGAACGCACTGGTTGACGATACAAATGGGCCCCGAGGAAAGCAAAAACTAGCCAAGGAAAAAGAGGATATTGTCCTGTCAAGAAGAGGTGTGCTACAAAGGTAGGTGTGTTTGCTGTTTCAATTCTAGAATTCCATGACGATGGCCCCATGAAGTCAATCAAAAAGAATGGTAAGACGAGAAAGGAAATAATGGTGAAGAATTCTACCTTTGGATGATCGCCTAATTTTTTCCACAGTGGTGCAGTGACGTAAAGAAGAGAAAACAATGTCAAAACGCCTGGTGTAAAAGGGTCGAAAAGGTGGGGTGC
>JAYQSB010000052.1:0-4234 GCA_038146705.1 Candidatus Poseidoniales archaeon | reverse complement strand
TTGGGTTGCTGACCACACAAGCAACAGAAATGTTGAATGAATTTGGATATGTTTCATTCGTTGAATTTTCATTGCAGTTCATGGATACAGCAGCACCAGAGAGTTGGCCCTGAACTGGAAAGAGGGAGAATATGAATAAGATGGTTATGATCATCAAACTTTTCCTTCGCATGATTGACAATTAACACGGACACTTCATATGCATTTCGATACTTCATTAGTACAGCACTTTTGGAGGGGGGATTAGGTTCCATGACCGCTCATTAACAATTTCATCTAAAGCCCCATGGCTGCTCATCACCAATCGTTACAACACTATTTGACTGGTTGTTTCCATGTGTATCTCAACCTACAGTGAGGTGCGACATTTCTACCACTACATCGTCTAGAATGAATAAGAATCTAATGTTGCATGGTGTTGAGCACAGGTTCACACCATTTTCTTTGATATACACCCTTTCAGCTTTATCAAAATATCCGTTATCTCTGTATTCACCATTAAATTCAACAAGCACGCATTGAGTATCAATAGTTGAATTAGTTTCATAATAAGGGTTAGCACAAGTCAAGATAGGTCCACCATCTATATCGATTTGGAGTACGAATTGATCCCACGGAATCCCCTCGAAATGCCAGTGCGTAATTTCAGTTAACGTGTCTCCATCACCATCGCTAACTGATTGGCCACCGAGGATTGATATGTCATAGGGGTTAGGTTGCTGATTACTTTCCATCGATTCCTCCAATGATCCCCAATCAACCTGGTACAAAAGAAAGATTGATGCGCTGAATAGGCCAAGTCCTATGATGAAATATGAAACAATTTTACCCATATTAATCATCTACTCGACCAAAAGTGTAAATCTAGTAAGTACCACACCTTCGTCTGTATCAATAATACTTACCTCAAGGGTACATTCTGAATCCTGGTTACACATATCATCATCGTTTTCGACGATGCTAAAAACTTCGCCGACGTTGAGAACCTCAGAATCATCTTCAGAGGTATCGATGATCTTGCAAATATTCGAATCGTCCTGATTTGGATTGTCGCAGTTGTATGGAGCATCCTCATTCACGGATATCTTGATTGAGATTCTGCTCCAGGCGATGTCTTTTCCGGATACATATGTGACATCGACGAGCACATCATTAGTCTCAGTGGTAGTTGTTTCATCAGCATCGACACCGTCAAATCTGTACTCACTTGATTCTCCTTCGATTTCTGAATTATTGTCATCTTCGTCGTCCGTCATAGGTTCTGTGCAACCAGCAAGAATCATGAATAAGCCAATACAAATTGTGAGGAGTTCTTTCTTTCCCATGGTTATATCTTTGAACCTTTGATGTATATTTATTTCGATAATATCAACCTGCAGGGCTTTTGAAGGCGGAGTTGAACCAAGGTCCATGACCGAGGAGGTGGGTGTCAACGAATCAAGCGCTGACCCACAATTTGGAAGTGGGCAGCGAGATGTGCTCCTTCACAGCCTCATTCCATTCATCATCGGTGGAGCATTTGGAGGTTTTTGGCAAGCCTTCTATGTTGATTCTATGCCCTATGGCCTACCCGCACCTCCACAATTTGCTCTCCTGTGCTGGCTGGTGGTTTCGACAATTTCTTTCCCGATTCTTTGGAGGGAGCAATCAAGTCGTTGGACTGAGTACTTGGCAGGGAATTGTGCACTCGCATTTCCTTTGCTCTTTGTTTGGCTCACCGGATATGGCAGTCTTCTGTGCGGAGCCTACCTTGCTGGCATAGGTTGGATTGTGGTGAGTGCATCATGGCCAAGAATGACCTATCCGCCATTTCGATATGGCATATGGCATGTTCTCAGTGTCAACATTGGAGCATTTTTCAGTTCAATTCTTGTGTATCAAATGTTTTGATTATGACATGTATGATTCGTCTTGGTTCGGGAAATCACCACTTCGAACATCATCGCAATAGGATTTTATTGCTGTATCGATTTCTTCAGCGAGATTGAGGTATCTTCGAAGAAATCGAGGAGAGAAGTCCATGGTGATGCCGAGAAGGTCGTGAAGTACAAGCACTTGACCGTCGCAATCAGGTCCTGCACCTATGCCGATGGTTGGAATATTGATAGCTTCACTTACTTTCTTTGCAAGATCACGAGGAATTTTTTCAAGCACGATAGCGAAGCAACCCGCCTCTTCGAGTATTTTTGCATCTGCAATTAATTTTTCAGCCTCCTCGTCTTCTTTTGCCCGCACGGTGTACGTTCCGAATTTGTAAATTGACTGAGGTGTGAGGCCAAGGTGACCCATAACCGGTATGCCTGCGGTCAAGATACGCTGGATTGATTCAACGATTTCTGCCCCTCCCTCAAGTTTGACAGCGTGGCCGTTTGCCTCCTTCATGATTCGTATGGCACTTTCGAGGGCTTGACGAGAATTGCCTTGATAGGTTCCGAATGGCATATCGACCACGAGCAATGCTCTGTCGATGGCTCGTTCAACACATTGAGCATGGTAGATCATATGGTCAAGTGTCATTGGAACTGTCGTTACCTGACCAGCCATAACGTTCGATGCAGAATCTCCGACAAGAATGACATCAACACCTGCATTGTCAACAAGTTTTGCGAGTGAGTAATCGTAGGCAGTCAGCATGGTGATTTTTTCACCAGCCCGCTTCATTTCCTGCAGCGTGTTGGTCGTCACCTTGCGAGCACTTCCATGCACGGACATGAAGGGTGCTTACCCCTTCTCGTTTTCAATGCCTCGCTATTGAAATGATTCGCCTTCTTCAAAAATTTCGGTGTGAATCATAAATTCATGATAGGCTTCATCAACAGAATCACAGGCGAGCAGTTGTTGCTTCATTTCCAATTCTGGAAGGAATAATGAAGCCATCGAATAGATTGATGATGGGTCGCTCGATACAGTAGATGCGATGTATCGCTCAACCCATTCATCCAAAACCTCGTGCTCAAAACCCATTCGCTTGCCAAATCGCTTGAGCATGGATTGAGCAAATAATGTAAGAGCGGCCTGCTGTGTGTCATCCAACTCACCCTCAATGCCATCAAAGATGATGTCCGCAGAGATGTAAAGGCGTTGATGATCGACCTCTTCGGGTATGAGCGAGATGAGCGTTTCTAAATCTGGAAACACACCCTCGCCGAGATCTTCTGCTATCGATGGATGATTGAGTGGAGGTAATGCAGGCGAATACATTCGTTCAATTTTGAATCGTCTGCCGCCTCGAATGGTGATGAAATGATTGGAACCTCTGGTTTCATGTTCGAGGATTTCTGCCTCGCATCCTACCATTCGGGGACCGTCCCAATAATTGATTGGCCGAAAAGGGTCGTTCATGACAAGACCAAAATTTCGTTCATCGAGAATGCATGTGTCGAGCATTTGTTTGTATCGAGGTTCAAAAATGCGAAGTTCTTGTTCTTCTCCAGGGAAAAGCACCATGGGTAAGACGAAGAGTGGGAATTGTTCCTCGTCCATGAGGAAAGGTTGTTGCGGGGGTTCTTAGGATTTGCACATTAAAGATTCGACAAGAAGTCCAGCCTCAACTAATCAAATGACACAGTGTGTTCAATACTCACGCCTTCTTTTCTCATCGTTTCAATGATGAATTCAACCACATCGGTTGGAAGGTCTTCGGGGGCAAAAACTCCGTTTTCTGAAAACAACTCCTGTTTCGACCACGCAAGAGCACAACAATATGTCACAAGCCCAGTTGTACGAGCCATACTTGAGTCCCCATCTTTTCCACCATCTTCGATAACCCATACATGTTCTTGGCCCATGGCACGAAACCTCACTTCCATCCACGTGAACTCTGCTCTCTTCGGGTCGAACTTCCATGCATCAACGAGTTTATCTGGCGTCAAATTCGATTGCTGATATTTCTGTATGTGCCCTGGCCACCGAACAGTGTATTCACCCATTGCGTTTGCTGAGAGGTTCATCAGTGAGCGTAATCCATCAGTCAAGAACGCTTCCATATGTCGACCACTTGCATCAATGGTATGGAGGTCAGACATTGCTGGTACTGTTTTTGGTGCATTCGCCTGAATGATTCGTGCAGGTCGAGTGTATTCTGCGATAACATCGTGAGGTGAAAAAGGTGCCATGTATGACCATTCATCATCTGGTTCTGCAGGATTGCCTCCGACTTTGATGGTGACCTCATCGAGATGACCAAGTTCTCTATGACCCAATGCGACCAACATGTTTGAGAGACCGGGTGCAA
>JAYQSB010000051.1:0-4775 GCA_038146705.1 Candidatus Poseidoniales archaeon | reverse complement strand
TACCTTGACCGCTGCAAAATGATGGATCTACTTTTCAGTGCATCTATGAATAAAGATTTGATTATTTACAATAGGCAGTCCAGCGACCCTACGACAACTTATATATTCCCTGAAAAATATTCAAACTGTGTTCGAGGCAAGTTATCATATGAAGAGATGCTTAGTAAACACAGAGAACATAAGATATTCCTAAACGTAAATTCTGTTGAAAATTCCCCTACTATGGCAGCTCGAAGGATTTTTGAAATTCCTGCATCAGGTGCATGTTTAGTTAGTGGACCAGGTATTGCAATGAGGGAAGTTTTTGGCAACATAATCCCGATTATTCATACAGAATCCGAAGCAGAAGCAACAATTTCTGAACTTGTTAACGACAAACAATATTTACAGCATACAATACAGGCGTCGAGAGGTCAAGTCCTTCAAAGTCACTTAAATTCCCATAGGCTGTCGAAATTTTTAGGAGCAACAGGATTTTCTCTACAGGATCGATCAGGTGATGAAATTTGGTTGCAAATTCAAGATGATGGCAAAAGCTTCTTGGAAATACTTCTATGGTTGAGTAGGCAATCTGATGATATAAAAAATGTACACATCTGCAAAAAACCATCAACTAATGCTGACAAACTACTCGAAAAAATGATGGTATCAAGAGGATATTCGTTCAATTATTCAAATATCCCTAGCGAGTTGAAAAGAATTGAAATTCAAAGAATTGATGAATTAGAAATAAATGGCTTATCGATGCTATATCATGAACTCTTATCGACAGAACATAATGTACGAATCACGAACACACAAGCAGACAATGTCGCTTATTGTTTCAATGGGAATAATGCTAAAGATGTCAAACTAGAACACTACAAAGCACCAAATACAGAACATCTCAAGATTTCCTCAATTGATGAAGTTTCTATTGAGAGTATACCAAAAACCTTACTTGTTGCGGGCCATGATTTGAAATTCGCTCAACCAATAATCGAAATTTTTCAAGATATGGGGATAGAAATTATAATTGATAAATGGGAGAATCACAACAAATTTGACGAGGAACGGTCCAAATCACTCTTAGAAAAAGCGGATGCGATTTGGTGCGAATGGGCACTAGGCAATGTTCGTTGGTATTCAAATCACATAAAATCTGGAACCCCGTTGTTTGTACGCTATCACCTTCAAGAAAGAAATTACGAATATCTGAACGAATCGAATCAAGACAAGATATCAAATGTTTCATTTGTATGTAATTTCTACGAAAAGAACGCAAGAGACCTGGGGCAAATTGGGCCTAGTTTGAAAACCTCAGTAATCCCAAATACTATTCGCAAAAATAACGAGTATATAAGAAAAAATGACAATTATTGCATAGGATTTGTTGGAATAGTGCCCTCCAGAAAACGAGTGGACCTTGCAATACATTTGTTAGAGCAGTTGTTAGAAAAAGATCATAGATATCATTTGAAGATTGTTGGTAAAAGACCAGAGGAGTACAAATGGATGCTAGCTAGGGAAGAAGAAATGCAATTCTATTCAAATATTTATGATAAAATTGAATCAGACCCTCAACTTAAAGAGAAAGTAGAATTTTTGGGCTATGTCGAGGATATTGATGCATTTTATTCTAGTGTTGGTCATGTCATTTCGACAAGTGATTTTGAATCCTTTCATCTCACTTTAGCAGATGGTCCAAAATTCGGTTGTGCAGCACATACATTGAACTGGGACGGAGCTGATGGTATCTACACTTCTCTGTGGTTAAACAAGGACATCAACTCTATGGCGGAGAGAATTCATCGCCTCAATCTAACGAATAAGACGAATTATCACTCGTTGCAACAGTTACATCATTTATCTCCTCAGATGCAAACAGAACTTGTTGCACTTTCAATATTATCAACATTTGAGGGTGATGATTGATGGAACTCACAAATTATGTGCTTGATCGCTTTCAAAACCAAATTAAGCGAGATCGATACTACAATGACGTTGAGAACTTTATTGACTATTATTGGGTGCCTAAAAAAGACTGGAATCCCCACTCACCCACACTCATCTATTTTCTCGGCTACGATAGTAACTTGCCGGATAAACCTAAGATGAATGAAAATTGGAATATATTGTATGTAGCAGATCGATCTGGTGAAAATAACAAAGGAAGTTGGTATTTTGGACAGTTTGGTGAATCAAAAATTCTTAATTGTGTAGAATCATTAATTTATGAAATGCACAATGTTCAACTCATAGATATAGAAAATTTATTTGTCGCAGGACGTGGAATGGGGGGCCATATTGCAATATACATTCAAAACAAATTTTCCTTGAAGGCATCGTTTGTGATGAATCCAACATCGTGTTTAATTGATTCAGAATATGCAAACAAAACGAACAAACAAATTTTTTCTCGTATCATTCAAGGGGATTCTCATCATAATTTTTTTGATTTGAGCGAGTTGAATTGGGTTGACGGCCAAGATTATTTCATTTATTTGAGTACAAATCAAAATACAAATTCTACATTTTACTTAGAACAAATACAGCCTATTGTTGAGAATAAAAATTTAAGCGTTATTTTCGAGGAAAATTTTAATTTCAATACAATTTTTAAAACACTACTCGCTCATACATCAACCAAAATGGAATCTCAAGATGCCGTTTATCATCTAGCAGAAAATCAAAACTTAATTCAACCAATAACAGTTCATTTGTCATCTCGGCCAGAATATTGCGTTGACAAAAATTTCGAATTTGATATCGACCCATTTTCAGACAGATCATGGAGGTTCTGGTTTCAAAATCTTTCATGGCTCGAAAATCATTTGATTTCTATTGACGAAAAATCTAGAGGTAAACAATTCAGTTATATATTTTCAAACTGGATAAATTTTTTACAATCATCACCAATCGAAGACGAATTTTTCTATCATGATCACTCTTTAGCATATAGAGGATCTAATTTGCTAGATTGCATAAAATATGTACCAAAAAGTTTGATCAAGGATGTTGAAAAACACATTATGGAAATCGGAACGTTATTAGCATCGCCTTTGGAAGATAATGCCCTCTCTAATCATGCTTATGACCAAGCAATTACCTTATTTTTGATCGCAAATTATTTCTCAAATGAGTATTGGAATGGTTTGTCTCTCTCAAGAATAGAAAGAGAACTAAAATATTCATTTACAGACGACGGGGTTCATGTGGAAAATTCACCTTCTTACCATCATGGGATGATAATCAATATACATAGATCTTTGAATAATGTTTTACAAAAAACAAAAAATGAGACAATTGAAAAGTATCTCGATAAATTATCAGCATCAGTCCCTTACCTCAGATGGATAATCCGACCTGATGGTAAAGTACCGCCTATTGGAGATAGTGAAGAGAAAAAAGTATCTGTCCAATTAGCAAAGGACCTCAACCCTTCGAGTTTCCAGGAACCTTGTGAGGGGATGAAAGTATTTGGAGAGGGATATGCAATATGGAAATCAGAAAATTTATTATATCATCTTGTACTTAAATCGACTCAAAGAGGAAGGTTTCATCGACACGATGATGACTGCAGCATAACACTTTGGTGGAATGGATTGAACCTCATTCACGACTCTGGATTATTGTATTATCAAGAAAAAGATGAACAAAGGATCCATGTGCGTTCCCCTGGGGGACATTCTGGTATCGAACTCCCCGGCGTCAAACCAATCAGAAACGCATTTAGCAAAAAAGCACGCAGAGCAAACGTAAAAAAAATAGATACACTTTCTTCTCAGGCAAAATTAGGCATGTATGGCGGAGTCAAGATTTCAAGAGCGATTTCAAAAATTGAGAATGGATTTCTAATTAACGACAAATTTTGTGAAGATTCGATTTCAAGAAATGTTCGTCAAAATTTCATTATTTCCGATGACTGGGATATTGAATCGAGACCGGAAGGTTTGATTTTTTCAAATAAAGATGGCGTTTGTTGGGAAATGAATTTTCAGTCGAAATCTCATCAATCAACAATGTCTGTGAATGAAGTTGTCATTTCCCCTATGAAAAATAAAAAGATAAAAGCAAAAAAAATTTCTTTTTCTCCTACTGAGAACGAAACGGAAATTTTCATTTTTCTCGGAAAACCAACCGTAGAAAATGAAAAAAATGACTCAAAAAATCAGATTGAAATTAATCATTCAACGTTTGGAAGATTTGAACTCTCGCAACCAATAAATTGGAGTATCGACCCGTTCAATAGTAAAAATTGGAGACACCATCTCAATTCTATGAGGTGGTTGTCAGGAAAAGACATAATCCAACTTGAGATTATCATAAAAGATTTTTATAATTATCACTTCAAAGAAAAGAAATCAAATCCATATTTTAATTCTCGGGCTGGAGACCATTGCATTTCAATCCGGGTACATTGTCTTCTAGACTATGTTCAGATTGTATCAAAAGAAGCGTCCCTCTTAATTCAAGAAATAATTCGACATGATATACATTCCTTACTGGGTGAAAAAGTCTATCGTAAAGGACATAATCATGGATTGATGGCAGATGTTGCATTATTGAAATTAGTAGAAAAAGACCGAACTTATTCAAATTCGATCGATGTTGATTTTGTGTTAAAAAGAGGATTGGAGACACTAAATCTGATGTTTTTTAAAGATGGTTTGACTAAAGAACATTCATTGTCTTATCAATTGTGGAATATTAATTTTGCTAGTGAATTTCTAAATCGAATAGATGGGGGGAAATTAAAAAGTCTTGAGTTTGATTCGAACAAACTGAAATCCTAC
>JAYQSB010000050.1:0-5526 GCA_038146705.1 Candidatus Poseidoniales archaeon | reverse complement strand
AAGAACTCATGCTGACAATTTTACTTGTTCCAACTTCGCTTACTCCGGAAACAGGTAGGAATAATGGGAGCCCAGCCGCCTTGAACATCCTCCCCCAAAATCTATAATGCGATGAATCTGCGTAATTACGAGCTTGTTCATGCCCAATTCTGTATGCCGACTCCATTACTGTTCCAAATGCAATAGAATCGATATTTCTTTGAGATGCTATCGCTACTAATGGAATAGACGGCACTAAGTCAGTTGGGAAACCTAATGGTTTTCTAATGTACTCAATATCGCATTCAATACTTTCAATTTTGAAACCTTGAAGTCTTGCATGCTCTATTGTTGCATAAGCAGCAGATTTGTCATATAATGACTTTCTCTTTAGAGGATTGATGTATAATGGCCTATCAAGGAAAACAGAATGTGTATATTTAGGCATGAGAAGCAATGAAGCAGTGGAATCTGCTCCGCCAGAGAAAGCCAATCCGGGAGATGCGACCGTCCCAGAATCATATGGTTCACAATTTGTATCGTCGAATATTACTTTGTAACTTGATATTTTGTTGCATGAATCAGCAAATCTTTCACTAACATTCAGTGGAATGAATATTTCTTTGTGTATAAATGGGTGTACTGCCAAGAGAGTGATTAATGCTAAATGGTCCGGATGTATCTGCTCAACCACAATATCATCGGGCAACTTAATGAAAAATGATTTTTTAGTCATCGAAATTTTCTCAGTGTACACCCCATCATTACCCTGAAAAATAAAATTCCAACGTAGCGAATCGCCATCAGCATGAAATTCCACTCTCATGGTTTGTGCAATTCTATCCCAATTATAGTGATTGACACTGAATTATTCGCTAAAGTATGATATGCTTGTTGACACAGCGGTAATTATGGTCTACACCGTACATGTTGTTGTTGGTGCTCGACCCAATCAAATGAAAGCCGCTCCGCTCCTAAAAGAAATGAGAAAACATTCAATTTTTGAAGTGGTTTTTGTTGATACTGGACAGCATTATGACCATGAAATGTCGGGGATATTCATGCAACAGTTTGGGATGGGTAAGCCAGATTTTTCACTTTCTGTTGGAAGCGGCTCTCATGGATTACAAACATCCCTCATTTTACAAAGATATGAGGAATTATTAATTGACAATATGCCAGATGCAGTTATTGTTATAGGAGATATTAACAGTACAGTGGCATGTACGTTAGCAGCAATCAAATTGGGAATAAAGGTAATACATCTTGAAGCGGGGTTAAGAAGCTTTGATCGAGAAATGCCTGAGGAATTGAATAGAATAATCACAGATAGCGTAGCTGATTTATTGTGGACTCCATCCCCTGACGGAGATGACAATTTATTAAATTCAGGTATCGACAATTCAAGAATTCACAGAGTTGGAAATATAATGATTGACACTCTTATTCAAATGTTGGAAGTTGTAAAGTCTTCAAAATTTTCTTCCTCATTGGAACTGAAAAAAGACGAGTACGTAGTCGTGACCTTACACAGGCCGAGTAATGTGGATCATCCAGATGTTTTAGAAAAATTATTAGAAAACATAGTTGCACTATCAGAGCGGATTGATGTGGTTTGGCCGGTCCATCCTAGAACTGCTAAACGTATTCAAGAAATCTCAAGATGGAATGACCTTGAGAATAATCCATCCATTCATCTACTGCAACCACTTGGATATATTGATTTCATGAATGGAATTCTTCACTCAAGATGTGTAATAACTGATAGTGGGGGTATACAAGAAGAAACAACATGGTTGGGAATTCCCTGTTTAACATTGAGGCCAAACACGGAACGCCCAATTACAATTGAGCAAGGAACAAATGTATTATGTACTCCGCAAAATTTACTACATCAATTTGATTTAACGCTAGATAATCCACGTAGGAGAGATGTGGAAATTGATCTATGGGATGGAAAAACTGCGGAACGCTGTGTGCGGTCTCTTATTGAATTTTTAGAAGGTGGGTTATAGTTGGAGCCCACATTTAGAGATAGGCAAGCTCTAAAGCGATTAAGAAAACTAGAAAAATCAATTTCATTGAGGATAGGAGAACACATCACAAAATCTGTAGTCCAACCGTGGCGCTTACCTTTCCTTATCCTTTCTCTACCAATTCTAGTTTTGAGAATTTTGTTGGAAAAAATGAACCTTCTGTCTCCTCCTGATGAAAAAGTAGAATGGAAAAGAAAAGATGATGTTCATGGTCTGTTAGTATATGTCGATGGTTTCTCCGAAACACATATCCAGGAACTTTGTCAAGACTTACAAGACGTGTGTGATTTGGATAAAACCCTCCCTATTGTCGTTGTTTGTACAACTAAGTATCAAAATTATTTTGCAAATTGTGAATTTCCAGTGTTTTCGATACCCGATAAAGACAATTTACCACTGAAAATTAGAGAAGAATGGGGGATAATGTTAGAAGAACAATTAGGAGGAGTATCGGCATTTTTTAAACCTTCAATAATTCTAACAGTCGGATATTATCCTCATAGAGCACTGAAAAATTTACTTCGTTCAAACCCAAATATTTCATTGATGTTGGATCAAAGGCCATTTTCAAATAAGAATAAAAAGGTACCAAATGGTTTTTTCACTCATCTTTCTGGTGTACTCCGTGAAAGGAATGATAGTTCACCATTGCCACCGGTTTCTGTCCCAGTGTATAATGTAGATTCGATTGGGTTGCCATCTTGGATTGTTGATTTTTCAAAATCAATTAAATTGAATGATGAAAAAACATCTGAAGATTTGGAAAATAATTCAATAAAACTCTATGAGATATCAAAAGAATCTAACAGGGATACAACATTGATTTCTTCACATATAGAGGATCTAATCACTAATGAAGGGCTCGAAAAGGCTTACGCGATAATTAGAACTTCAATTCTTGTTTGCGAACAACTCGACGATTCTGAGAAAAAGAAAATTACTAGAGATTTGTTTGTCGCATCTGTAAGGACCATAGGTAAAATCAACCTAGATTACATGTTAGAATTAACAAAATGGCGGCAGCATAGATATCAGGATGAAAGGGCATCTAAGTCGATTATTCAGTTTTTGAGAGATGCTAAACGTTATGACGAAGCAACGCCTTACCTTGAATATGTCAAAGATGTTGAATGGCGACATAAACATGTCAAAAATATGAGTACTAACTTGTTAGCAAAATATGGTCGCCAAGAAGAAAAAATCCTTGATCTTCCGTCTGCGATTGCTAATGGATTAAGGGTACGTTCTTTTGAAGAAATTTCAACGTATTTCCAATACCTCTGTGAGAATAATACAGAGAATAGAGATCAATTTTTTCTCCAATTTTTATTATTAACAAACCCGTTAAGTGATAAATTAATTTATGAATTCTTGCTTCAAAATTGTATGATCTCTCATAATTCAAAGCAGTGTGCTCTAGAGTTGAATCATGCATTTATGATGTATAATGATCCTGAATCCGCGGTCGAGGCGTTAAAACTTGGCCCAAAAAGCACTCACTCGAATCAACTACTCAAATCAAGTACAATCCTCTCTAAAATCAATGGGAGCTGGCTAAGTTCGATTTCGAAAGTACTTGCACCAGAAAAGTATGTTCCTAAAAAATCCCAAATTTTGTATTTGACACATATGTCATTGCCTTATGAAAGTGCAGGATACTGTACTAGAACACACGGCTTACTAACGAATCTTATAGAATACAATAAAGATATCAATGTTCAAAGTAGATTTGGTTATCCATTGGATAAGGGTAAGTTGAAACATCTAGAAATTGATGATGTTAAAGGCGAGATTATTATTGATAACTTAATTTATGGTTTTGATAGAGAAAAGGATAAGGGAATCGCAGATCCCGATGAAATTGGTTATATTAACAGGGCAGCAGCCCATTTGATGCAACATTGTCTACGAATCCGACCTGCATGTATACAAGCAGCATCAAACCATGTAAACGGTGCAATTGGTCTCACAGTAGCAAAGGCACTAAAAATTCCCTTCATCTACGAGGTGAGAGGGTTGTGGCACATGTCCCGTGTCGCCCGGCAACACCACTTTTTACATCACGCTGAATATCAGGCTATGGATTTGGCTGAGATCAAAATATGTAATGAAGCAGATGGGGTTGTTGCAATCACTCATGCAGTACGTCATTACTTGATTGAAAAGGGAGTCGATGCTGGAAAAATTTATGTTCTACCAAACGGAGTTGACACTCAGCGCTTCCAGAGGATTGATCCAAATGAAGAATTGAAGGATAGACTGGGTTTAACCGATGAGATTGTCATAGGGTATGTTGGGTCTTTTGTGAAATATGAAGGGCTTGAAACACTTATCACAGCCTTTGCTCGTTTATATGATGAACACAAGAAGATTTTCTTACTTCTTGTTGGAGATGGAGAAAACAAAAAAGAACTCGAGGAGCAAGTGGAGATGCTTGGTGTTAGTTCGAATGTGCATTTTGCTGGAAGAGTGGAACATAACGAAGTGCAATCATATCATAGTATAATCGACATTGCCCCATTTGCTCGTACACCGGATATCGTCTGTGAATTCATTTCCCCATTGAAACCATTCGAATCTATGGCAATGGGCCAAGTTGTTGTCGCATCAAATGTGGCTGCTCTAAGTGAAATAATCAAAGATTTTGAAAATGGACGATTGTTCAAGAAAGGAGATAGTTACAGTTTGTACAAAGTATTAGAGGAACTAGTAACAGACAGAGATGAGATGCGTCGGCTTTCCAAAGAAGGAGAAAGTTGGGTGATTAATAACAGAGATTGGAGCATACTAGCATCTCACCTTCATGAAGTTCATCAACATCTTCTGGAGGGAGGGGACCAACCAGAATTGCTTGGAATTGGGAAAAAATTGAACATCATAAATGGTAGAGTTACAACTGAAATCAGTGGAAAACCAACAATTATGGCAATCATGGACGAATTCTCAACTGCGGCACTATCCCCTGATGCCAATCTTATATTGCCTACTCCAGAAAACTGGAACGAATTAATTGAGGAAAATGAAATTGATGTGTTGCTGGTGGAATCTGCATGGGAAGGCAATGGTAATACATGGAAGAGAAAAGTGGGTTGGTATTCAAAAGAAGAATTTGAAGATTTACAAAACTTAGTATCAAGTTGTAGAAAGAGAAACATCCCTACTATTTTTTACAACAAAGAAGACCCAGTTCATTTTGACAGATTTTCAAAAACAAGTGCTATTTTTGACTGTATTTTTACAACAGATGAGAATTGTATATCAAAATACAGAGCGAATGGAAGTCAACTAAACCAACACATCGAATCAATACAATTCGCTGCCCAACCCTTTGTTCATCATCCATATGATACGAGTTTAAAGAATCGCACAGGAATTGCTTTTGCAGGAACATATTATTCAGGTAAATACCTTGACCGCTGCAAAATGATGGATCTACTTTTCAGTGCATCTATGAATAAAGATTTGATTATTTACAATAGGCTGTCCAGGGACCCTACGACAACTTATATAT
>JAYQSB010000049.1:0-5607 GCA_038146705.1 Candidatus Poseidoniales archaeon | reverse complement strand
TCAGGGTCAGCTTCGAGAATCATTGTGTTTAATCCGAGCCTCGAACAGTGCAATGCTGCGGAGCCTCCACCCGGACCAGCCCCGATAATGACCACATCACAGACATTCATGATGACTCCTCGCTTAACTGAACCACGCAACACAGGCTCATGAACAAAACGGTGGATTTTTTCGGGAAGAGCAGTGTTAAATTTTTTAATTGAATATTTTAATTATCAATTGGAATTTTATATTTCGACAACCACCGTAGCATTATGCTTACCATTGGCCCAATACACAATGCAAACACCAACGTTCCATACCCAACATCTCCGCCAAGGAACCATCCAAAAGAAAGTGCTGTGCATTCGATCACCGTTCGCACAATACCAATGGAAATCCCTGTTTTTCGATGGAGGCCTGTCATCCACCCATCACGTGGCCCAGGACCTAAGTTCGCAGTGAGGTAAAATCCGCTACCAACGGCGATAAAGGCAGTTCCAACAATCACCGTGATGAAGGATGCGAAGGTCGATGTTGGTGTAGGCAAATATGGTAATGCAATATCAATCATTGCGGCGATGATGATAATGTTGAGGATGGTGCCGATACCTGGTTTTTCTCGTAGAGGATACCATAAAGCAAGGACAACGACACTAACAATAAACGTGGCTCGTCCAATCGTCGTCCCCATCTGTTCTGCCAGACCCATTGCCAAAACTGTCCAAGGTGTAACCCCCCAAACTGCAGATACAATGATTGCATCGCCTAAGCCAAAGAGAATCAACCCGATAATGAGAACAAACATTGTCGAAAATTTTGGTTTGGGTTCAAACGGATCGGCAGCACTCCACCGCATTGTTGGGATAGCTTTCTCCCTTGAACTAGCCAACAGGCGTGAGAAGATATATTGATGTTTAGAAGAGACCAATCAAAACCCCTCGGCTTGGCCAGATGTTCATGCTACTTGTCATTTTAACATCAAAGGGATTCATTTTGCAGTTCATCAGCGAAATACGGAGGTTCATAGGTGAGAACTTCAACCGATAGTCGTGGCATGGAAGACGCTTCGCAAGTGGGTAGACCACCTCGAGTCACGAGGTGAATTGCTTCGAATGTCCCAACCTGTCGATGTGGAATACGAGGCAGGAGCGATTGCAGATTTACTCGTGAAGAACGATGGTCCTGCTGTTCTCTTTGAGCAACCTCGATTGCCCGATGGCACAATAGCATCGATGCCACTTCTTATGAACGCCTTTGGCAGCCATGACAGGACGCTACGAGCACTTGGCGCAAGCCACGAGACAGAAATTGGCGATCGAATGGTCGCAATGATGAAACCCGATATCGGCCTTTACATGAGAAAGCCGTGGAAAGGACTGCCACTGCTACGCGATGCACTTGCAATGCCGCCCAAGAAAGTTCGACGAGGTAAATGCCAACGGGTCCGACTCCCGCCTGATTTAACCAAACTACCAATTCCAAAAACGTGGCCGATGGACGGAGGCCATTTCATCACTTTACCACTTGTTGTAACCAAGGACGCAGATGGGGAGCACAACCTTGGTATGTACAGAGCTCAAGTTCACAACCCAAAGGAGTTAGGTCTGCACTGGCAGATTCACAAGCATGGAGCAGAACATGCTGAACGTGGTGAACGGATGCCTGTAGCGGTATGCATCGGCGGACCTCCAGAACTCATCTTTTCAGCAATTGCACCTTTACCAGATAATCTCTCAGAATATCAATTTGCAGGTATCCTCGGACGGAAATCGTTACCGATTACGAAGGCGTTAACTCAAGATCTCTATGTCCCTGCTGAAGCGGACATTGTCATCGAAGGCTATTGCGATCCTACCGAAACAAAACTGGAAGGACCATTTGGAGACCACTTTGGCTATTATTCGTTGACCGGCGAATACCCAGTCCTTCACGTCACAGCAATCACCTGTCGAAAAGATGCTATGTTGCCCGCCACCATCGTCGGCTTACCACCAATGGAAGATGGATATCTGGGCGAAGCAATTGGGAGGCAGTTCTCTCCTGTTTTACGTTTCCAACATCGAGATGTTGCAAGTGTCCATCTTCCTCTTGAGACCGGTTTTCACAATCTAGCAATTGTCGCCTCAAAGCAACGATACCCACGACAAGCGAGGAAGACGGCCTTGGGGTTGCTTGGGGCGGGACAGATGATGTTTCTGAAAATCATCACGGCCGTTGACCAGAACCACGACCCTAAAGATCTCGATGCATTTCTCGATGCGCTCAACAATAAAGTCGAGATTGCCAAAGATGTGATCGTTTTACCAGGAATGGTCGCAGACGCTTTAGAAGCCTCATCGCCGTTTGAAAACGTTCACGACAAATTGCTCATTGATGCCTCGTCAATCGTAAGCACTGACCCTCGTTCTTCTGCTCCGCCGCTCGAGGGTTCATTCAACCTTGAAACACCAAATTGGAGGCAGGAAGGTACATCCTCCTCGCCATTCACTGACATTGAACCTGTTCGTGCTCTTGAGCATGTTCGTCAGGCGAGAATGCTGAGGGATAACATGCTCGTCGTCTCTACAAGCATCAGTGATGGCCCAACAGCCCGTGATGGCGGTACAGGCTCAAACGATGAAGCGGAATCAAAGCGTCGAGAGCAAATTCTCCAATTAAGAAATCAAATTTGGCAATTGGATTCTCAACGTTTAATTCGCTGGTTGTTTATCACGAATGATGACCTCGATTTGACAACCAAAAAGGCAAGACGTCGGCTCCTTTGGCAACTCACATCTCGATTTGATGTTGGCCGAGGTCTAACATTCGACGAGGGCAAAGAGAGGTTGTGTTGGGATGCGACAACCCCAATTCCCTCAGACCAGTACGGCGTTCGAAGATGGCCTGCAATCACTCTCCACAACGATGAAACACTCGAAAAAGTTGCAAACCATCCCGAACTCAAAAAATATCAATGGCCGCCCCACCTTTCATTTGGGGGACCAACGGAATGAACTTCAAGCAAGTGATGTCCTTCGTTAAGGTAGAGCACACCCTTTTTTCGCTACCTTTTGTTTTGATTGGTTACATCATCGCACTGGAGCAATTTAACCTCCCCTTCAGCATCGATCTTCTGTGGATTCTGCTTGCAGCTGTTGGTGCACGTGGCCTTGCTATGGCATTGAACCGTATTATCGACAAAGATATTGATGCTGCAAATCCGAGAACAAAAGATCGGCATCTTGCATCGGGTTCCATGAGTTTGAATACAGCATGGCTTCTTGCTGGACTCTTTCTTCTGATGCTGTTGGTCAGTGCAGGTTTACTCAACAGGGTTGCCTTGATGATGGCTTGGCTTCCAGTTGCTGCTTTCGTAGCCTACCCTTACATGAAGCGATTTACCTGGTTATGCCACCTGTGGCTCGGACTATGCCTCGGACTTGCACCTGCAGGTGCATGGTTAGCCATTGCTGCAGACGTTCACGGTTGGGCTGCACTCCACGGAGACTTTCAAAGCCATACAGAGTTTTTGTGGGCACCGACCATAGCTCCAATTTCTCTTGGTGTTGCTCTATGGATTACAGCTTTTGACATCAACTACGCGCGAATGGATGTTGAGAGCGATATGCAACAAGGCATTCATTCATTCCCATCGAGATTTGGCGACAGAGCAACAACACGTACAACGATTCAACTCTCATTGGTATGGTTTGCTTGTTTTGCTTATTCCGACCCTGTTGAAAGCATCTGGTTCTTGTTCGCATCTGGATTCATGGCACTTGCAAACATTGTTGTGGTCATTCAACGAAACAAATGGCATGATTTTCAACAGGTTTTGTTTCGTGTATCAATGCTCACAGGTTGGGTTCTCCTCGGAAGTCTCATACTTGGTCAGAACCTGTAGAGTCCATCAAGACTATCGGATTTCAAATCAGTAGAGCAACACTTGACTCCGTTGCTTTGAATCCCGTGGAAAATTACGGATCGTATCCTTGATGTAGCAGGGGAAAATGTCAAGAAATACAATTTTTAGCACGCTTCATGGTACACCCTTCTGAATTTCCAGAGGAAGAACGATGGTGGGAAAAACACAAAATTGTCGTTTGGTGGAAGCAAGGAAGAGAAATAGGGCATGAATTTGCATGTGGGGATACTCCTGAAGAAGTTGTAGAGTTCATGAGAAAAGGAAGTTGGGTAGAGGGAGAGAGTACAGACTCTGAAAAATACATGGCCGGACTTCAATCAAGAATAATCACTCCTACAAATTTTCTTTATTACGATGCTGAATCGTTTCTTTTTGGTTTGGTCAAAATTGATTATTTGCACATTCAGAAGTGGGAATGGGAACCAGAATATGGAAAGCCAAAGGACCCCTAAAAGTGATACTCCTCAGCAATACAAAGGGTAGGCTCAGTACTGGGGGACTGAACACCCATTGTACTCCTCCATAATGTCTTGAGGGAAATGTAAGAACCCAAGCGATTTCATGGAGATGATATGTCTTTAGATGAATTACTTCAGGCTAAGATCTAAATTCGAAAGAGTCTGAATGCCTAGTTGAGTGATTTTGTATCTATGTGTTGGTCTACCCTTTTTCCCAGTTTGAATATCCTCTGCATGTTCAATCAAACCTACAAATCTTAGACCCGTGTATGCTAATTCTTCACCAGATTTGCTACGGTTTTTCCTTCCCTCTAGCAGAAAACGTATTGATTCATTTTTTGATTCAAGAAAACCCGAGAGCTCTGAAATTGTAAGTGCACCATGGAGTTTCAATAACCGAAGAATCTCGGTTCTTGGTCCGGATAAATTAGATAATTGCGTGGCTAGTTTTTGTGTTTTTAGTGGATTTGTAAAATCGAAAAAAAGAGTTTCTTGACCTTCTATTTTAGAGATAGTTGAAACACTAACATCCAGTCCAAGCAGAGTTGAAACATGGTGTAGGGTGTGGCTTAACCAAGGAGTACCGCCATTAACCCATACATCAGCGTCAAGGTCCGGATTATGTTTTGAAATGATCTCTTGAATTTCATTGTGTAAGGAATACCACCAATCAGAATCAGGATTACTGGGTATTGAGATACGTTCTATGACAACAGTAGAATTTGGCAGTATCTTCGTGATTTCCTGTTCTAGATTTTCTGGCTTTGTTGAAACATAGGTGAATAGTAATATTTTGTTTGGCTCGGAATTTCGCAGAATTTTGTCAATTGGCTTGATGGTTGAACCGCAGGATGCAATAATCATTATTTATCCTACCATATGTTTCATATAAATAACTAACCTGGCGGTGGTATGAATGGTCAAGATAAAGAGTTAATCCGAGTTGCTGCGGACCTCAGAATTTCAAAAGAACAGAAAAAAGCGTTGAATGTAATGCGGTCTGAATTCATGAGTAAACTAAAAAGTGCACTTGCTAAGTCTGATAATGAATATCGAATACGACTCAAAATGGAATACATTGGAGGGTCGATCAAAAAAGGCACTGCAATGAGATTTAATCCAGACATCGATGTAGTTGCATTGTTTGAGTTTGAATCTGAAGATGGTAAACTTCCAACTGTAACATCGGTTCTGAAATTATTACAATCGATTACTCCTGATGGTTTCGTATCAAAACGAGGTGTTACCGCTCTAACCATATCC
>JAYQSB010000048.1:0-6091 GCA_038146705.1 Candidatus Poseidoniales archaeon | reverse complement strand
GTGTTGGTAAGAGGTGTTTTGGGGAAGCGAGGCCATCGCCAAGACGTTCTCGTTTCCCACTTTTCTTATCATAAAAAAATGAGCACTTTGACATCGCACGCGGTTTCAGAGCATCGACATTACACCATCGATGCAAAGTTGGGTAAGCGGTGTGAAGGACATGAAATCCAACATCGATTGGATACCCATCAACCCAGGTGGTTGACATTCGCCCACCTACATCGTTCGATGATTCAAAGACATGGACTTCATGTCCGTCTTTCTCAAATGCTAGTGCTGTTGCAAGACCTGCAAGTCCTGCACCAACAATGGCAACCTTCATGATTTAGCCTCGAATATTGGACATGCCACCATCGATGTGAAGTATTTCGCCAGTCATCGTATCGGGTGCCCTTGTAAGAAGCCATTCAATCGTTGTCGATACATCTGTAATCTCATTCATTTTTTTCGTCGGTATGAGTTGTATGGCTGCAGCTTCAACTGCTTCTGAACGACGAACAGACTCAGAAAGTCGAGTTCGTGTGAGTCCTGGTGCTACGGCATTCACGCGAATACCACGTTGTGCGTAGGTTGATGCCGCTGAGCGAACCATGGCTTCCAAGCCACCCTTTGCGGCAGAAATTGCTTCGTGATTTGTGAGACCGTAACTCCCCGCAACGCTCGAGACGAAGACCATTCGTCCACCGCCGGATTTGAGCATCTTTTTTCCAACCTTTGAGAGGGTGATAAAAGCCGTTGTGAGATTTGTTTCAATAACTTCGCTAAAATCCTCTACTTTCATGGCATGCGGAGGGCGAAGGGCGATTGAGCCGACACAATGCACAACGGCATGGATTTCTTTGTCCTCAAAATAAGCGATGACGTTGTCAAAGTCCTCCACCTTTCGTGCATCACCGATGATTGGATGAGCACCCATTGCCGTGACTTCCTCTAGTCTCGATGCATCTCGAGCAAAAAGCGTAACGTTCAGGCCAGAGTCAATGAGGTTCTTTGCCACCTGCAAGCCAATATCACTACTTCCGCCGACAATCAAAACATTCTCTACCATGATGTTACATTTTTTGACTGGTTTTTATACTCGTGTTCATCTCCGCTGATACCATACATTTCTTGAAAAGGTAGTCACACTTCGTCAGGCTGTGCTTCGTGAGCCTCATCTTGGATTGCGTATGATGCTCGAGACGACATCGACGCTAACCATTTTAGGAGCGGGATTGAATGATGAGAAGCCTGCGCACAGGCTCTTTTATGACCTCGACGGCAAGGGATGGAGGCTTGTTCCAGTGCACCCAAGGGATGAAGGAATGATCCTTTCTTCTCCTATTGAACAAAGCATAAACCTCGAAACTACGAAAGTTTTGGTGTTCTTTTTGTCGCCTCAACAAACTTTGAATCAGTTGATTGAACTTCAAGAAAACAACACAAGCAATGAGGTTCCATTCATATGGCTCCAGCCAGGTGCTGCAGATGATGATGTTTTAGAATGGCTCAACGCAAAAGGAATTCCGCATGTTGTGGATGAATGTGTCGTGGAATTCATCCTCAGACATCATATTTCATGTAGAACATCGCATTGATTTCACTCATTGGGTATCGATTGTGTCGGCCCGCTGAATCCCTTTGTATCGGAAAAATAAATGCAAAGGGGTTTCGGAAGACTCCTCACAACTTATCTGAAATAATTTGTAGACGGCTATAACTGAAAAGGTCGAGAATAAATTCTTATTTTCTTCTAATCGCAAATGTGACCATTAGCAGTATTGTTAGCAACACTGCAACACCAGCACGTAGCATCATTGTAGAACTATAAATTCCTGAATCTTCAGAAGCATCTTCAACAACAATCTCTTCTTCCTCGGCCTCATCATCATTTCCTGATTGAGTTGAATTATTATCATTGGAAGTGTTGCTTGATTCGTTTGTTGTTGAGTTATTTTCATCATTAACTGTACTATTGTTGGTATCGTCAACTATGGAAATATTTTCCATAATTTCTTCAACCAAAGTGAAAGTAACCGATGTGTTTGCTAGATTTGAGATCATTCCATTTGTTGTTGCCATTGGTTCTTCTGATTGAGTGATATTGTAGCTCCATATTCCTTCCAGAAACAATGGATCCTCGTAAAAAAAACCAAGCCCTGTTGTTAGCCAACCAGGTTGGGCTATCCTCAATCTCATCCCAATTCCTCCAAAAATCTCGGTCGACGAATCAAGTGTCGAATATGCGAAGTAGTCGATTCCCTGATTGAAGGATTGTGACAAACTTGAACCTGCTAGTTGAATGGTGTGCTGTGTTGTTTCATCGATGAAAAGTTCCGAAATCTCCCCAGTATTAGTTATCTCGAATTCTAGATTGATATCAAGGTACAAGTTGTAGTCAACAGCAATTCCTAATGCAAGTAGAGGGATTTGTGAGCCAGGAATATTGCTTGCCATTGTGGCGATATATTCCATCAAATCTAAAGCAGGTATTTCAATATCAAAGGACGCATTATTGACGAATTCTGAAGTCGGCCCTGAAGTGTCAACAACTGCTAAATCACCCCAATAGTAGACCCTATCAAATAATCCTACTGGGAACCATGGTTGACCCTCGTAAACCTGTTCCGTCATCGGCATTGGCAAATCATAAATCGTTTCATTTCCAGAATCAATATCGATGATGAATAGTGCTAAATTAACCTTCATTGCAGTTTCTGTAGATGCCATTTCAGAGCTTCTAGATATTGTTGTTTGGCCTCCACTATGGTCTATCGATAAATCGTATTCAATTACTTGTGTAATACGACTTTCGATGTTCAATCCAACACCGATTTGGGTTCCAATGATTCCAAAATTTACCCATTGTGGAGCGACTGAAGTATTCTCGAACAGTACGTTTTCAACCTTTACTGAAATGAAGGTTTGGTTAGAAAAATTGACTACTGTATTTTCAGCATAATCCTCGTAAGGGAAATCTTCGACATTGATTGTAATTTGATCATTGTCACTAAGTCCCAATGTATCAGTAACTGTGAGTTCTACAGAGTGAGTTCCTTCTGTGAATGTCATTTCGAATAATTCAGCCGACGTGACTATCACACCATCTATTTCCCAATTATAAGTTAAATCGTCATTGTCGAAGTCTGAAGAGCATGATGCATCCATTCTTACAGGGATGTTTTCGGTTATTGTTTCTGCCAAAGAACCATCCAAGTCCAAACAGGCATCGGGCCTTGTATTTGTAATTTCAAATGTTGAGTTAGTTATGATGCCACTGGTTACAGAATCTTGAACAATCAATCGGTATAAGGTGGATGAACCTTCTGTGTCAACAGACGTTGAATCAGAACTCCATCCATCAGTAGGTGGGTTAACTTGGCCATCAGTAGTTGTCCCTGAATCTACAAGAATCCATTGTGATGATTCAAATTTATGAACCTCATAGTATTCAGGATTTTGAACTGAATTTATTACACTAATAGAAAGAAATACACTAGCAATATCTACTTTGGAATCGGAAGGAGGGTTTCGCAAATAATCTGTATAATCTGCTACAAGTATCAAGGTTGGGGACCAAGAAATTACTTGATTTACGTCATGAGTTTGCATGGGCTTTGCATCCATTAATCCGACTTTATCGGGTGATAATACAAAGGATATGGAACATACCAAACAATCTTCCTCTGCTAGAAGTTCGGAGGGGGATGTTGTTTCATTGTTTACGATTTCATTACGGTAGTTTTCAAATTCTGAGTTATTGTATAGAAGAACATCAAGATCGTTAGGGGCATCGGTGCGAATCGCTTGTACACGAACTTCATCTCCAATTTTCAATTCTGGGAATGCAACCCAATAGTAATCGTCTTCGACAACATCTACCCAAGTGCCAGAACTTACTGACAAATTATACATTACATCATCTGGTTGGTCAGTATATACTCGAACATAAATCTCCATTACCTCTGTAGTATTGAACCATGCTCGTACACTGTAGTCTTGCAATCCACCAGCACTTCCTCCATGGTACTCATATTCAAAAGAGGTTAATACGCCTGAATCTAAAGTAAATAATTCGAAATCTAGGTAAGTAAACCAAGTTAGCTCCTCAGCAACAATTCCAATACTTTGGTCGGACTCAGTTGTGAAATGATACCAATCCTCGGAGTCAACAATATCTCCTGGGCAGTCGGAAATGCAAACTACATCTACCTCTAAGAATGAGCCCGCTTCAATATCTGTGGCACTATTCCAATAATTGTCGTACTGAACGGTTAGGTATATCGAATAATTCGTCCCATCATCATACCAACCGTCATCTGTTGTTATACTAAAAAAATAAAGTTCACTAGTAGATTTGTTGTTGGACAAGATATAACTTTCATTATTTCCGGATTCTACTTCAAAATAATCTATCATAACCATGTTGGCCTCATAAAGTTCTACAAGAATTGTCACATCGGAATATTCTCCCGAATTATCTACAAATAACTGTCCAACGTTATTGGAGCCTAATGTTGCTTTATACCAATCATACTCATCGACTGGCTCAGCACCACAATCTGGAGAGCATATCCAACTGCTATGGGCCTGTAGGTCACTGATTTCAGTAGCATTCTGCGCTTGATCATCAGCTTCGACAGCCGGCATACTTAGTATCAAGATGTTTGAAATAAACATAATACTTACGAAGAATGCAGAAAATGGTCGCATGTTATGTGGTCATGATTATGGAACATCAATCTTACCCCTTCAAGAAACATCTGAAAGGAATGTAGAAGGCTCACTCTGTATCAGGGTGTACAAAGGGTAGGCTGTGTACTTGGGGGCTGAACACCCATTGTACTCCTCCATAATGTCCTTTGGGGTTTGAAACAACCCTCGTGATTTTATGGTAATGATATGTCGGTTGTCTGTCTCAACACCAACTGGAAATTAACAATTCTAGATTATTCAAGCAAATACTATTTTTTTCTTTTAATTAATAAGAAAATCGGGAAGCCAAAAAGAAAAATCAGAATAAGAAGAGTAGAATATTGTGACAAACGGTCTGATAACTCTAAATCACTTCCGTAAGAAGTATAACTTGCTATTGCCCAATCATCTCCATCTGTGGGTTGATGGTCTCCATCAACAACATTGCCAGCTATCGTAAACTGTACATCATTCTCACTGTAAGGGGCTTTCCATTCGATAAGCCAAGTACGCTGATTCGCTCCGGAGTGTTCATGAGTAATCTCGCCGTCTTCTGTGACATATGTTGTTGAATCTTTGGGCGATAATTCTCCATCTGATGCTTTCAGATTGAATCCTCCTCTGTGACCTTGGTCTGCTTCAGGAGGCCCCCCTGAAAGAATGATTGTCAAATCATATCTTTCTCCATGAGTATAGTCTTCTGGAATACCAATAATTTCAACTGAGGTATCACTACCTGCATTAGATCCATGACAAGTACAACCAATTTCAGAATATCCCTCCATTCCGTGTGATGAACCAAACACCTCCAATGATGGAACAAGCAGAAGACTTGGTAACAATATGAACAATAATTTCCGCATGGCAATCCTCTCTCGATTATTCTTCCTCTGCACGGGTATATACTCGCTTCATTTTACATCCGCAACTACACATCTCCGCCTTGACTCGCATGGTAATCCTATATTGTAGTCAATAATAAGTTTTGACTATAATAAATGGTATCCGCAACACCCTATGGACACCATCTGTATTGATGGTTGTTGGAAGGGTAACCAATAATCTTTGATGAATTGTCAATTCCTGAACCTTTCCATCTTTCAGTTACTTCAAGTAATTCTTTTTCACTAATTTTTGGACGCGTCTCTACACTACCAATTAAAGAGATAAACTCATCATATCTTTCTGGTTTTTCAGCCATATCGAATACTAATAGTTGATTGATATAGAATTATTCACTAAAAGTATCAATAAACTCAACCGGATAAGTTGCAAGGGGTTATCCGAATACCCTTCGCATTTTATTTTCCAATACAAAGGGGATTCAGTGGGTCGATACAGACGCTACCGTCTGCTTGTACGAATAAGTAAAGGACTCGCAGTGGGTCGAATCACTCGCTAGCGACTCGATTGATAT
>JAYQSB010000047.1:0-6651 GCA_038146705.1 Candidatus Poseidoniales archaeon | reverse complement strand
TTGCGAAGATTAACAGAGGACATTTCAAAGGCTTTTGGTCACTTCCGGGAGGCTATATGGACCATGATGAGCATCCTGAGGAAGGGTGCCTGAGAGAAACTTTTGAGGAATTAGGCTTACAATTGCCCTCAACAGATGGGTTGGAATTGGTTACACAAAAGGTGTTCAATGAAGAAGGTGTATCCTTTGTATCGTTCACATATTCTTGCAATTGGAACGGTTCAATTCAAGACCTTCGTCCACAATTGGAGGAAATTGCAGAAGTTCAATGGTTCAGCATCGAAGATGCACTCGCTCATGTTGTTTCGCACTTTGATAGAGAAGCGCTCGATTCATTTCGACAGACCGATTGAAGATTTTACAGCATCAAGAGCCGGTTTCAATCCGCTTACGTCAGCACCACCTGCCTGAGCGAAGGTTGGTTTCCCTCCTCCACCTCCTTTGATGTACGGCGTCATGATATTGAGAAGTTCAACTGCATTGTACCTTTCGCTTGCAATCGATTGTTCGGTTACTGAAATCATTAATTTTGGTCCACCGTTTGAACTCGCAAGGATTGCAAGCGTTGGCGTGGATGCATCAAGCGTTAATTCCTTGAGCATCGAGGTCATTTGTTTAAGATCGCCGTCGGTTTCCATAATGACACATCTCACTCCATCAATGTCTGTTGATGCATCACCTCCTCCACTCGTTCGAAGTCGTACGATTTCAGCCTCGAGTTGTTCAATTCGTTTCTTTTGGTCTTTCCATTCCTTGAAGAAACGTTCAGCGGTCTTGGGTAGTTCTTGTGTTTGAATACCAAAGACTTCAGATGCATCAGTTAGAATTTTTTCCTGTTGACGCAAGTACTGGCGTGCAGCATCACCTGCAACAATGTGTAACCTTTCGACGCCATCTTGAACAGCTGTTGAGCGGACGATACGAATCAAACCAATTTGTCCGGGGAAGTCGTGATGGGTGCCTCCGCAGGCTTGCGTATCATGTGAACCGATTTTGAGAATGCGGATAGCGTCGCCTTTAGGTGCACCACCTTGATACAAATCGAAACCGTGAATTGCATCAGCATCTTTTCGACTTAACATCGATTTTTCAGTTTGCTCGATGTCTTGAAGTGCCTGATTTGCAACATCTTCAATCTCGTCAAGTTGTTCGCGAGTTAATCTGCTAAAATGGGTGATGTCCAATCGAGCCATTTCTTCTGATTTATTCGCTCCTGCTTGAAAGATGTGGGGTCCGAGAACAATTCTTGCTGCACCGCCAACGATGTGAACCGAAGTGTGATGGTCCATGAGTTGCTTTCGACGCTTCCATGAAATGGTCCCACTCACTTCTGTATGTTCTGACAAGGTGCCGTTTGTGAAGTGAAGAATGACATCTCCTTGTTTCTGAACATCTACAACTTCGACTGTCTCGGAGAGCGTTGACAATGAGCCTCTATCCGACTCTTGCCCCCCTCCTTCTGGGTAAAATAATGTTGATTCGAGAACAACACAATGGCTTGCATCAGGATGAAAATCGTTCGGCAATTCAATCGTCTGCAAGACATTGCTCGTAAACGTGGATTGGTAAACATCATCGTAGAATAATGGCGTCGTCGCATCGACAACGTTCAGGTCAACTTCATTGGATGATGATTCGGATTTGGCAGCTTCTTTCGCAATCTTTGCGTGACGATCGGCCATTTCAGCATTAAAACCAGTTCGAAGTTCTACGTTTTCCCACCCAGATTCACGGGCGAGTGATATAGCAATATCAGGTGGAATGCCATGAGAGTCATTGAGTTGGAATAACTTGTCATCAGGGATGGAAAGTGCATCTTTACCTAAGCCTCTTAGCATGGTGATCATAACTTGGGAACCCTTTCTCATCATCTCCTCATAGCGTGCTTCTTCAAGGTCGAGGATATTCAGTATGCCTTCTTTTGTTTGCTTCGATGTTGAATTGTTGAGATGAACCTCAATGTGATGTTGAGCAAGTTCTCGAAGAGATAACTTCAGCCCGAGGTCATCTCTCATTCTAAGGACTCGACGCGCTAACATTCGAGCAAGGTAACCAGCTTTGGCATTTGAAGGCACCAAACCATCACCTAGCATGTGGCAAATGGCATGCATGTGGTCTGGAATTGCGTATATTCTTGATAGAGGTTCAGTTATAGAAACGAATTGCTGAGATGTTAGTTCAATACCTCGCTCTTTTAATTTCGATAAAAGCATACTTTCCAATTCAACACCATCAGTTCCAATTTCGATGTTCATAATTCCATTAAGTCGGCTGAGTTCAGAAAGAATTGTGTCCAGGTTGAGTGTTGGCCATTGTGCGAGAACTTTCTCAAATTGACATAAATCCTTCAGCCATTGAACGGATTCAGGATAGATTGCTTCGTAGATGGTTGGAGTACCAGCTGCAGCCCAGCAAAATCGCTCTAAACCATATCCAGTATCGATAATTTGGAGAGGCATAATCTTGTACCTGTCTCCTTTTAATTCGATGTCACCATCTGCATCTTCTTCAAGGTCCATGAACACCAATGTTGCGAGTTCGAGCCCTCCTACGATGACTTCGAGGGCGTTTCCTGCATTTCCACCTCCGCACCACGGATTCTCAACATAGGTGATTTCATCACCGTTGATACCTAATGTTTGAGTGAACAATTCATGACAATATCGAACACATTGGTCTGTCCAATACACCACATCTCCTTCTTCGGGACGGTTGAATACGTGGTGTGCCATCATCTCAAATGTGGTAAGGTGGCGCCCTGAACGCCCTACTGCATCAACATCAGTCAGTCGAATACAAGGTTGTGAAATCGTTAATGGATTTGCTGGCGGTTGGGATTGGCCAGAAGTCACATGAGGTTGAAAATCTGCTATTGATGCAATCGTGAGGTGAATATCGTCTCGCCACCTTGCTAGAACGGGATAGGGATTGACTCTTGTGTGCCCTGATGATTCAAAAAACGATAGAAACGTTTCTCTCATCGCATCTTTTAACTCTCGCCCTCGTTGTGGAAAGGAAGGGATGAGCGGTTGGCCGATAAACGTGTATTCGTCTTCATAGGTGTCGCCACATGTGTCTCTTGAGATATCGGTAGTCCAGAACCACAGTCCCGTGATTCTGCATTTTTTCCTTTGGAAATCGTGCTCATGAAAGACAGGCAGGTCAATCGCTGGCAGACTCATGTTCCATACCTCCAACGATTTCTCCCAATACACTCCCCTCCTTGAATACTCTCCTACCTACCGTATCAATCAGTCAAAAAAACTCATATGAGCAGCATGACTGGAGAAGATATGACACAGTCATGGAGGCCATATCTCCAAGACGAGTCAGATGGCACATTGCGTATCAAAGCACATGGAAACATGAATGTCGATGCTAGAATTGTGTCTTCAATGAAAAATTTTGAGCAATTTGGAGACTTTCGTGCCATTGATCAACTGGTCAATTCAGCATCCCTTCCCGGAGCTGTTGGTGAGGCTTGGGCAATGGCGGATTGGCACTTTGGCTATGGTTTCCCTATCGGAGGCGTTGTTGCAACAGATGTAGAATTTGGCGAGCAAGGTGGTGCTATTTCACCTGGTGGCGTAGGTTTTGACATCAATTGTGGCGTCCGAGCCTTAGCATTGGATGCAACAATAGATGATATCCCAAATTTGAAAAAATTAGGTGGTCGTCTCGCTGGAAGAATCCCTGCTGGTGGTTCTGGTAAAGGCGGTGTTGACATTACAAAATCAAATTTACAAGACATCCTTTTTTCAGGTGCTAAAGCAGCTGTAGACTTGGGGTTTGGTCATGATGATGACCTCAAAAGCATAGAATCGAATGGCATGCTAAAAACAGAACATGCAGCATTATCCGAACGAGCGATTGAGCGAGGCCTCAAATCGCTTGGCACCCTTGGAAGTGGCAATCATTTTCTCGAAATCCAAACGGTTTCAAATGTGGTCAATAATCAGTGTGCTGAACAATGGGGATTATACGAAAATCAGTTGGTTGTCATGATTCATTCCGGCAGTCGAGGATTGGGTCATCAAGTTTGTACGGACCATGTGCGAAATTTAGAACAACAATACAAATTTGTAGACGGCGTTTGGAAACATGAGGAGTGGGGATTTGAACTTGCAGATCGCCAGTTAGCCTCTGCACCATTTCATTCTGACGAGGGGCAGCATTATTTCGATTCAATGAATGCTGCAGCAAATTTTGCCTTCGCTAATCGTTCAGCACTCTCCCAACGGCTCCGGGACGTGTTACATCTTGAAATGGGTGATTTGGGAGAAGCGAGAACATTGTATGATGTTGCTCATAACATCGCTAAAATTGAACGACATCAAATCAATGGTTCGGATTGCACATGTTGTGTTCACAGAAAAGGGGCCACTCGTGCATTTCCTAAGAACCACAAGGAATTGGATGAATCATTTCGAAAAACCGGCCAACCAGTCCTTGTTCCAGGAAACATGGAGCATGGTTCATGGATTTTATCGAACCAAATGGAGGATAAAAATCATGCATTTCAATCTTCATGTCATGGTGCAGGGAGGTCAATGGCAAGAACGAAAGCAAAACAGACATTGAATGCAGGGGACATCAAATCTCGGCTCGAAGCACAAGGAATTCGAGTACATGCATCCACACCAAATGTTTTGGCTGAAGAGGCACCAGAGGCGTACAAGAATGTTGATGCTGTCATTGCAATGACTGGAGAAGCTATGCTAGCAGAACCCGTAGTTCGACTTGTGCCTCAACTCGTTGTCAAGGGCTAATTACATGCACAAGTTCTTCGGAAGAATACCTTCTGGCATTGGTGCTGCACCAGAATGAATACCATCAGGTTCATCGACAATAACGCTGAGGAGCGTGTTAACTAAATCTTTGAGTTCATCGACCTGTGTCTGCAGCTCACGAACTTTCTTTTGCATATTCTTATGATTACTCTCGTTGGTGTTCACGCGCATCCCATCTGAAGGTTGACCCTTCAAGTTAAACTAGGAAACTCACCTTTTATACATTGAGGACGAAAAATAAAATTTCCTTCGTTTTGAATCGTGGAGCCACCGGCGAGGATCGAACTCGCGACCTCCTCATTACCAATGAGGTGCTATACCACTAAGCCACGGTGGCAACGGTTTGGCGACCTACCATCTTGATTTAACCGCTTTGCTCAAATCGACAACAAAAAACATGGCGCCGAGAGAGAGATTTGAACTCCCGAGGGACGAACCCACGCGATTTCCAGTCGCGCGCACTACCAGGCTATGCGATCTCGGCCGCACCCCTCCGAAGCGATAAATGGTTTAATCGCTACGCTTGTAAATTAAAAAGAATGAAATCATACCGAAAGTTCTCATAACTGAGTCTATGTAGCATCTTCATGAGCGAGATGGGTGCATCTACTCAGGACAGTTCATCTGACCTTGCTCAAAACAGCAAACCGTTTCGACTCGACGACATGAACCCATTCTTCACATTCAATGATTCTTCATTCTTATCACCGTTGAACTTGATCCAAAAAGAGATGAAATTTATTTTCCTCCTTGCAAAAAACGATTGGAATCGTGGATACATTACTACAATTCTTGCGGGAATTATCGCCTTTTCACTGGGTGCGATATCTGGAGAGGTCTTTTCCGGTGGTGATGCGAGATTAAGCGGACTACAGGGCATCAGTGACGTTGGGGGAGTCAACTATTTTCAATTGATTCTATCATTAATGCTATGGTTTTGGTTTATCTATAACACCTGGACTTTATTCCCTGCGATGAGAACACACACCATTTCACTCATGGTCATGTGGAATCTTGTGATGGGTGCCATGGTATTTTTCCACACAAAAAATAGTAATTTTCCCTTTGAATTTAAACTTGCTGAAATGATGCAAGGCACTTTGCTTATCCTCGTCGTCGCTTTTTTCTTGTATTTCTTTTGGAAAGCTGTGATTGAAACGAGGGACCTCCATATTGAATTAAACCATGTCCATGAAGATGTACGAATCATGGAAAAGGAGATGAAGGAACATTCTCTTCGAGGCTGGAGCGCCATGTTTTTCATATGGGTGTTTTTGATTATCGTGAGTTCATGGAGTGGCACCCATTATATTTCCACACGTGGCACAAACTCAATGCTCTTCTTTGGAATGTACATGTTCATTGGGTCGTTGAGTGTTCCAGCATTGATGATGGTCCTGTGGTACCCTCAACGAATGCTAGGAGTCACGACAGCAATTCAAACAAAGGCAGCACGTTCAGCAGAACGAGAACTATTGTTGGAAAATGATGTCGAAAAATCCAATGAAGGCTTTGAATCAGATGTAAAGAGGTTGACAGCAGCATGTCCTGAATGCAATCATGAAAGTAAACTTTCACGATTGGATGATGGCTCAATAGCGCACCCGTGTCAAAAAGTGGGGTGCAATTCAATGGTCATTGTTGGGTCAACATGTACAAAGTGCAAAACAAGCATGCCATCGAGAATTGACTGTCCGAATTGTGGAGTAAATGCTCCGGTTCTCGACTACTTCCCAAATATGGAGGCTTGGTAGGATGGATGTAGCAAAAATACGAGAGGACTTTCCAACGCTCCAAACTGATGATGCCCCTGCATATCTCGATAATGCTTGTGTCACTTTACGTCCACATGCTGTTATTC
>JAYQSB010000046.1:0-7429 GCA_038146705.1 Candidatus Poseidoniales archaeon | reverse complement strand
ATATGCGGAATTGGGACGGTTTTGTTTCCAAGTGAGTTCACAATCTAAACCCAAACGAACTCATGGACGTTCATGATTCCACAAAGAAAAAACGGTGCTTGAAATACTCCCCTATTTTATCTAAAGCCATGACACTTGTTCAATGGCTCTTCGCTCCGAGGCGAGATTACAGAGGCATGTCGACGCCAAGTTACGCTGCTCGATGGTGGCTCATCCTCTGCTGTTTATCGACGGGAGTTTGGGCTTACGGTGTGTCTCAAGGAAGCATCTACATGTTGTTCGCACTTTCACTCATCGTCGCAACGCCATTGCTTTCTCTTGGTTGGTATGTCATCAGCATCATTTCAGAACGGATTGAGCCGAGGTATTTACTTGACAAAGCCGAACACGCTCACAAAACTCGTATGGAGCGGAAGGCACGAGAATCACTTCAACAATCAAACCCCGAATTCGGTTGAACATTGTTCAAATAGCCTCGAACAGTGTGATGTTCGATTGGAATGAAACGATGTGACAGATGCCAAAAGCCACTAATGAGTTCAAGATGCACATCGTGTAATTCGACGCAAAGAAGTCAACGCTGTGAACGATGTGGTCGTGCATCGTACGGCCTGCGAGGTCGGTCCGGTGGCGAACGTGGATTGTGTCGTCGTTGCAGAACATCAACAACTTGAATGGGCATCGACTAGTTTCGCGAATGTCTTCTCCTTCGACCATGTCGTTGGCCTTGACCTCGGCTCTGATTTTGGTTTTGGCGATGGCCACGGCTTTGACTTCGCCCACCACGTTGACCTTGATGACGACCTCGATGGTGACCGTTTCTTTTTTGATGTCCTCTCGAGTAATTTGTTCTTTGACCTTCGTTGCTTTTTCTTTTCTCAGGTTTGATGTACGAGATGTCTTCATGTTGGGTAAGGTCATCAAGAACTGGTTTGAGGTACTCGACATTGAGTCCAACCTCTTTCTGAATTTTTGACCATTTGTTCTTTTGAGGATGTTGTACGAGGGAGACCACGTTGCCCAACTCCCCAGCTCTCGCTGTTCTTCCACTTCTGTGTTTGAATGACTTCCCATTTTCAGGTGGGTCATAATGAATAACACATCGAACGCCTTTGATGTCCAAGCCTCGTGCTGCGACATCGGTTGCTACGATGGCATGCGTTCGAGATGCGGTGAAATCCTCTACAGCCCTTTTTCGTTTATTTTGTTGCATACCACCGTGAATTGATGTGACTTGCAGACCTTCTTGGGATATCTCTTTGCTCACTCGTTCGACGCCTGCTCTTGTTCTACAGAAGACGAAACCTCGTCCACTCTTGCGGATAGCCTCTGCAGCAAACTTCGATTTCATACTGCTTTTCGTCAACCAAAAATGGTGTTCCATCTCATCGATTGCAACCTCTTTTGGACCAACTTCTATGGTCACAGGGTTGTCTTGATATGATTCACGTATGTGGGAGACATCTTCATCAAGCGTTGCACTGAACAGGACTGTTTGGCGAGTTGGTGAGCATGAATCGAGGATTTCACACACCGGCTCTGTAAATCCCATGTCAGCCATTCTATCCGCTTCATCGATGATGACAATATCAACATCTTCGAGGGATAGTTTACCCCGTTCGACGAGGTCAAGAAGCCGCCCAGGACAAGCGACAACGATATCGACACCTCGCTCTAATTTGCGAATTTGTTTCGAATATGAAACGCCACCGTAAATAGCCATCATCCGTCTGTTCATTCCCCATGCAATTTCACTAAGAACCTCATGAATTTGCTGAGCTAGTTCTCGTGTTGGCGTCAAGATGAGGGCACGAGGTAAATGTGGTTCAGCTTGCCCCACACGATCGAGTAATGGTATGCCGAAGGCCAAGGTTTTGCCGCTCCCAGTCGGAGCTCGACAACAAATATCATGCCCGAGAATCATATCAGGAATTGTTTCCCTTTGAACTTCGAAAGGTTCTCGGAATCCAGCCTTGCTCAATTCTTGATTTAATTTTGAACTGACGCCCAAATGGGCAAAGCTAACGTTCATTCCATCCCCAAACCGACCCGCATCCCCCTCCTATATAGCATACGAGGGGTGTAATCGAGAGAATGAGAGTGGACGATTCAATTTCAGCATCCACCGGGCATTCTCTCGTCCGCCTCGAAAATCAATGATTTTGATAAAAAATTCCGACTTCTTCGGAGAGTTTGAAAAGCGATTATACTCAGCCATGCGACATGGAACTTAGTATGCTTGGAGCATATGTCGGCATGGCCATGGTACTCATTGCTTTTGCAACTGAAACTCGCAGTATTGTCTCATCTCGTTCATTCCTTTACCTTCTTCTCATGGCAGTAGGCGAAATCTTGTTGACCGTCCGTGCTAGTTTGACAGGCGAGTGGCCTTTTGCAGTATTGGGAGCCTTCTGGGCAGCCTTTGCGGTATGGTCGATTGTCAAACCTCCAAAGGTTCACAATGAAGCTTGTTTTTTTGTAATTTAATGGCAGAAATCGGGCAACTGAGTGGACGTGCCGAGATTTGAACTCGGGGCCTCTACCATGCCAAGGTAGCGATCTTCCAACTGATCTACACGCCCATTGGTGTTAATTCACTGCGGACGAGTCGGAATCATAAGGATTGTGAATTCCAATTCTGTTCACTCATCATTGATGTCGAGGTCAAACCTCTTCAAGCACTTCTGTTTCAAAGCGTCATGGCTGAGCAATGGAAACTTGCGAATGCAGCCGTTCCAAACAAACCTCCACATATCGATCAGGAAACAATTCAATCTTGTCTCGATGCATTGTCTGGAGTTGTTGATGCCGTCTTTTTACCATGGGTAGAGCATCGAATCAACCTCGAATGGCTTGAACCAGTCGATGACAGACTGGGTATGACTCGATTTGATGAAGGGCCGAATGAATTGATTCGACGACGACGTCTTCGACTCGACCCTGGTCAAATTACGATTGGCCTGCATCCAATTCTTGACCTCGATGATGCCTTGTTCCGACATACCTTCGTCCACGAGTTCCTCCACGCTGCTGGCCTAACACTGCACTCAAAAGAGCATGACACACTCACCAATCAACTCGCTCCCGCACCAAGTCTCAATCAATCAGAAGTGTTGCGCCACATGCGACAAGAAGTACTCGAACAGTTACCAATTCAGGAATGGACATGCCGTTCATGTGGCCATCACTGGAAACGAACCACGGTGCGAACGCCGCAACGATGTATCAAATGTGCCCGTCCACTTTGAGATGTAACATTCTTGAACACGGACTGTTGCGGTGAGTTTACTGGACGCATAGTGTAGTTGGATATCACTCTAGCCTTCTAAGCTGGAAACCCGGGTTCGAATCCTGGTGCGTCCGCCATTAACATTCAATCCTGTGTTCGATATGTAGGAGATTGTAGACTTGATTGTAATTACTTTTTGTTTGGCATTGTAAAGGGAGTTAGAAAACACATTGTTGTGAACAACATCAGTTCATAGAAACCTGCACCAGGCACTAATGTAGATGTATACGAATCGAAGCCAGAAGCCTCACAGCCAGTGTATTCGACATAACCAAATGCACCAATTCCATAGGAGTCAGTATCATCGCATTCAAATGAAGATTCCTCATCATTCTCTGATGGTTCTGGGTCTTCAAATGGGGTGAAATTCATCGTGAAATACGCAATGGCGAACAACATCAACACTCCAATAATCACTGACACTGTTGAAATTGAAGACCTCACGTGTTGCTCATCACCAAAGAAAAGTAAGAATATAAATGAAATGCCCATGAGGAAGAATGCAATATTGACAAGAAATATTGTGGTTTCTTTCGTTTCAATGCTTGTTCTGTAATCATATTGATCTATCCACTCTGAATCTGTTGGATAATATCGACCATTTGTTTGGAAGGTATCGTTTTCTTTTCCTGAATAATCGATTTCATTTGTTGAAAATTCAGTAAATCCATACAAATCATGCTCAAGTTCTATGGTTGTAGCTTCGGTGTAATTTCCACGGAAATTTTCATCTTTTTCGGTGATTGTGAACGAAGTTAAGTGCCAAGAGTGCGTGTTGCTTAATACCAAAAGAAAAATCATAAGCCCAAGCCAGTACACATACTTCTTTTGAAATGAAGTCGAATGAGGTGTGTTCGATATCATGGCTGTTTGTGCGAATCCATACTTTTGTGGCGAACCTTTTGGTCCGTGCACAGACTTATTGGGAGCCATGTCGTTTCCAGGGGGAGTGTCTGTTCGCCCATGTGATGATGCTGAGGGCACCATGCCATGATCTGAAGGAGGGCCAGTCGGCCCATAGGAAGGTTTGGGTTGCCTACCCTCACCGCAGTGGACGCAATATGTATCAATTTCCCGGACACCTGCACCACAACGTAAGCAATTGGGCATATGTTATGTTTAAGGTTGGAAGTTAAAAAAAATTCGATGAGCATATTTTCTAAACAGGGGGAAGGAATGAACGTGTTCAACCGACGATGCACTCATATAGTGTTGGCAGGTCGGCTGACTGTTCACCATGAAGCGAGGCTCACGTGCTTGGAAAAAAACCGGTAATCAGCGGTGGAAATGGCGTAAGAAGAAACTACGACGTAGAAAGCGTGCACGCCGACAAGCAAAGGCCTGATTCTAGGTGATCTCCATCGGGGGTATAGTATAGCTTGGTAGTATAGCGGGCTCCAGTTGCACAGGAATGACGACGAGTGGGTTTGCTGACAGTTGATGACCAACTGGAGCGCTGACCTGTCGCAACCTGCACCGAAGCCTCATCTCGAGAGAACTTCGGCAGAAGAAATCCGCCGGGGGGGGTTCAAATCCCTCTGCCCCCACCAAGAATCAACACATCTTAGCATCAGACTGATAGCATCGAAGCGTTTCCAGTGTTTACACGAGGCGATTGAATGCAACGGTTTCTTGCTTTTTTCATCGTATCCATTCTCTTTTTTCCACTCATTGGTTCACTTGAATTGGACGAACAACAAAACACGTGGTTACGAAAAACCGGTCACGACCTACAAGTCATGAAAGCCGACGACTTGACCTCAATCCCTGAACAGTGGAGCGAGGGTTGGAGCATCACGGAAAAGCCATGGTGGGAAAGAACGGCCCTTGACGAAAATCGAAATCAAATCCACGACCAGTTGGAGAATGTTGTAGGGACAACAGGTATTGGCGTATCGTACAAAGTCGACATCGAACAAAAGCACATAGACGATTTAACAACGTTAGGGCTTACAAGTAAGTACATCCTTCCGTCGGTTGACGCCATCCTTCTAGGCCACATCGATGCTTCATACGCTACCCAACTCGCCTCGCTCGAGGATGTTGCTATGGTCGAAATGTACGGCCAAGTGGTGTTCTACGGGGATGTCCAAACCCCTGCGGTCAAAGCGATGAATTCAAGCGTGTATCCTAACGGTGCATGGGATTTAGGCGTCAGCGGAGAGGGTGTCGTCATTGCGATGGTCGATACCGGTGTGGACAATGAACATCCTGGACTGAATCAAAAATTCGTCGCTGGATACGACGCAGTCTGCTATGTCCATTCCGACCCCACATGTGCTGCACAGGGTGGACGCGAAACCGACGGAACCTACGACCCTGATGATGGCAATCAACATGGTACGGCGTGCATGGGCATGGCAAGTGCAACAGGACTCGACGCCAATGGTGAGCAAACTGACTTCTATGGCTCCGCTCCCGACGCTGCACTCGTTGATGTTCGTATTGGCACAGACCTCGGGGCTGGTCCGTTCGAGAATTATCTCATCTCTCAGGAATTTTATGAATCTGCAATGAATGGACTTCAATGGATCATCGACCACAAAGACGATGCTTGGCAAGGTGCGGATGAGAGCGTTCACGGTATCGACATCATATCACTCTCATGGGGTATTACCAGTCACGAAGGTGGCGGTTCAGACGGCGAGGATATGCACAGTCGAATCCTCGATGAAGCCATGGAAGCAGGTATTGTGGTGAGTGTCGCAGCAGGAAATGATGGGCCTGACAACGACGGACTCTCCGGCATGGGCTCATCTTCGCTTTCTATTACCGTAGGTGCAACAGACGACAAAAATACCGTCGACAGAACCGATGACACCATTGCAGGCTACTCCTCAAGAGGAGACCGAAGGGACAACAACGATGGAAATCCACTCAACGAACTCAAGCCTGAAGTTTCGGCACCAGGCACCAACATCATCCAAGCCGAAGGTTGTGTCACCTCAGGACTTTGCAACAATTTCATTGGGGGAGACGCTTCTGACAACGGATACACCGGTCGAGGCTCAGGAACATCGTATGCTACTCCAGCAGTTTCGGGCATCCTCGCCCTCATGATCGAAGCAAATCCAGATTTGTCGACTGACGAGATGAAAGAAATTCTCAAACTCACTGCTGAGCGACGCGGAGAGCCATCTGCCCCGGACATTGACCCGTACTGGAATCGTGACTTTGGTTGGGGAATGGTCGACGCCTACGAAGCGGTTAGCCTTTCTATTCACATGCGGAATGCGGCACTTACGGGAGAAGTCGATGTCTCAAGTCAAGTCCACATCACCAACATCTCAGTGGACGAGCAAGCCTCCATCATCTCCGTGGAAGGTATGTCGTGGGGTCAATCCTCTGCAATATCCATGGTCGAAGGCCGAATAGGTACAGGCATGTGGATGGAAGCAACCTATGAGACTCTTGAAAATTCAACATCGTTCTATGACATGGTGAAATGGAGAATTGCACTGGATGCTAAGAAACTCGCCAACGGAAATTTCACACTCGAAATTCGGGCTGTCAATGAAGATGGTGTGCAGTCATTGCCTGTGTTTGCCACCGTTGAAAACACGATGTCATCGTCTGCAGATGAATCAACTGTTTCGTTTCGACAACTCACCATGTTCTTCAGTGTGCTTGTTGTTTTGGTGGCCGTTGCTGTGATTCAACTCGGCCGTCCCGAACAACCACTGCTGCTCGATGATTGGAAGCAGCGTGATGAAGTCCTTGAAGCAGAACTCATCGAATAATTGGCAAAAAAAACGTAACCATATTTTCTACGAATTGGCAGACCATTCAAAAATAAACGATGATTCAGGTAGAACATGGGCGAGTTCAGTGCACGAGTCGAGGGCATCCAGCCCACTGGTGTTCGAAAGATGTTCGACCTCGCTGGCGAAGATACTATTTCATTTGGTCTCGGAGAGCCTGACTTTCAACCGCCAGACGTTGCTATTGAAGCGTTTTATCAGGCGATGAAAGATGGTCGAAACAAGTACACGACAACGGCAGGTCTTCCTGCACTTCGACGAAAGATTGCCGATGAATGGAGTGAACGTCAACCGGAGTTAACAGAGCAAAATGTATGTATCACGATGTCTGGAACAAGTGCCCTCATGAACCTCTTCATGACCCTTGTCGAACCAGGGA
>JAYQSB010000045.1:0-7714 GCA_038146705.1 Candidatus Poseidoniales archaeon | reverse complement strand
GTAATGGAGTCGGCATACAGAATTGGGCATGAACAGGCTCGTGATTATGCAGATTCATCGCATTACAGATTTTGGGGTAGGATATTCAAGGACGCTGGGCTCCCATTATTCCTACCTGTTTCCGGAGTAAGCGAAGTTGGAACAAGTAAAATTGTCAGCATGAGTTCTTTTAAGGAATATACACGTTCGTGCATAAGAGGAATTTGGCCTAATTCATGCGAAAATTGTTGGAAATGCTTTCGAAAAAACATGATAAATCAAAAATTACAAAACATACAATTGACTGATCAATTTATTTCTGATGGACTTCGAATAAAAGAAGTTAAATTAAAATTGGGAATGATTCCGGTAAGCCATGAAAATGTCTTATCATGGGCATTAGATGGTAATGATGGGAAATTAATCAATCTCTTGAAAAATAGATTTGAGGGGGTGAATAGAGACCTGTCATTCTTAGAGGGATACTTTCCCCCTGCAATCGACTTGATGCCTCTAAAATATCAAGATGGAATTAGAAATCGATTGGAGCAGTTCCTATTCGCAATTGATGAGAAATATTATCCGGAGATCACCACACATTCAATGACTGGCTGGAAAAATCTGCCTTCGACTAAAGAAGCATTGTCAAAATTCAATCAATTATTATGATTTAATAAATTCATTATCTCAATAGCCTCATCAGCACCATTTTCCATTGGGATTGAAACACGATTCATTTCCAACAAGCGTTCCAAGATTTCACCTAGATTAGAGTCATTTTCATTTGAAACTAGACCCCATCCCTCTTCTACGGATTGCATACATCTCGAGAGTTGATCATCAAATCCGGTTTTTGAATTGGGGATGAACAATGTAGGTATTCCAAATCTTCTCATTTCATAAAACGAATTGTATCCACCCGCTTGTATAGAGTAATCAAATGCGTTGAAATATAATGAATTTGGATAATCTCGAAGCAATCTTAATTTTTCATGTTGGAAATCCAGACGATTGCCTAACATTGATTCTCCTAAAACAACTACAATATCTTCAAACAGGAATAAATTATCAAGGACTCTTCGTAATATAGAATTGATATCGTTAATCTGACCAGCACCCAATTGAACATATACGACTTTAGAATCACGTGGAATTGAAAGTTTCATTCTTGCTATATTACGGTCCCAAGCATCTTCAGGATTTAGAATTGAGATGGGAGAAACAATATGCTCGTTCTCGACTGGTGATTGTTTTGTGTCAATTTCAGCTGGAATCAACAACCCATCAAAATAATCGAGACTTCCCGATGGAATAGATTTTGATTTTTTTACAGAGCCCCTTCTAACCCACCATTTTTGCATTCCAACCTCTGACTCGATTGCATCCAGCATCCCTCGATATGGGTAAGTACCATCAAAAACAAAACATTTGGGTTTGTGTGTTTCAAATATTAGCCGGAGCATTTCTTCAATTATCGCATTCCATTCTCTAGGCTCCATTTTTGAAAATTTATACCTTCCAGATATATGGTATGTGGGGAAGTCTTCTGAATACAACACATGTAAAGTTGGCATTTGAGTAAAAAATAGAATTTCTATTTCAGAATCTCGTTTTCTTAAGGCCTTTGCGATTGCAAGCAATCTTGTAAAATGACCAAAACCCACACCATTTGTTGGAAAAAAAACAATACAATTCTTACGCGTTTGCTCTTTTTCTCTGGATAATTCACCATGAAACGAGTTAGATTTTTTCCCAATTTTTTTTAAACCTAAATTTAGTGCAACCCAAGGAAATGATATCGGTAAAACAAACAAACGCCACGGCTTCCTTACCGCCTGGGTGAGGTGTAGTCCGAGTTGAAATGACACAGAAGATCTTAACCTCCTAATTTCACGCTTATTCCTCTCATTTTCTTTTCGAATTAATTTCATGGAATGATTCAGTTCTACAGAATCTTCTTCATGATTAATCTTCATTTCGTCACCAAACAATTCATCTTCAAATAGGTGAGCAACCTTATTCTATACTTTGAGGTCAACAGATTCTAATTTAAACGGTTTACTCATCCAGTCTATCTTGTCCTCTGTTTTTTCTTTAATATGGGCCCTCAACGATATATCGATAATCTCCAGTCCTTTGGGGTATGCTTGTTCCCACCATGACAAATCTTCTTCAATGAAGGGGATTAAATGAGGGGCTAAATTCTCAAGATCTTGTATCTTTAATGCCCAAAGGGCATGTTGAGCCGTACGCAATGGTGTAGTATTCAAAAATGTGGTAATCTCTTTGCTTTTTGGATTAATATCTCGTCCCATTGGTCCATTTTTGTGAAAGCATTTCCAACAATTTCTACATGCTTCACCATCTTTTCCTCTCAGGCATGAATTTATTTTATCTGCAAGATTGCTCTCCATACAAATCTTAATCGCCCCAGCTTCAGAAATATGATTAATTGGTAAGACATAATCTAAACCCGCTGATTCGAATTTTTTCTTCCACTTTAACCAGTATTGTGAATTTGAGAAATCCCTATACTCTCGACCAGACCTTAGCCATGTGTTATCAATAGGTGTTCCAAATGCGATTCCTCTTAAATCTAGATGATTGGATAATAATATCAAATGTATTCCAGCAGCATGAGCAGTAGAAAACCCATTGGGTAATCCATAATATGTTCTAATCTTTTCATGGTTTGAACGTACGATCAAAACTTCTCGATTGTTTATTTCACTCCATGCTCGAAAGATTTTATTTGGTAGGTTATGACTCAACATGGAATCAAAATCACGTTGATGATAAGACAGAATTGTTTCATTTGGAAGAAGAAGAGCTGCTGCAGTTGAGTCGACCCCTCCAGAATAAGCCAGCGCTAAATTTATTCCTTTATTACTTTGCATTGCATTCCAATTTTTTGTTTCAGGTACCCAAGGCCCTAATAAAATTTCTAAAGCCAAGTACAAGACCGATTCATGAACCTCCTCAAGCAAAAATCCATCTGGCATCATCCAATACGTCCAGCCATTCGGATGGCGCAACCACAGAATATTTTCTTCTTGATACCAATTTGATAAGAGGTCATGATTATTCCATTCTAAGTTATCAAATGATGGTAATTTGGTTTGTATAATCTTAGGACGATATGATTGTAATTTTCGTTGTGCTTTGTCCAAGTACAAATTTGTCTCTTCAGTAGGATATTTTTTTGAAAATCTTTCGACCTCTTGATACTGTGCAAGATTGTACAAACTTCTCACTACAATAGATTTAGCCATCTCACCATCTTGCGGGTGATTGAGCCTCTTTCTGCCAAATGTGATTGCAGCCAGGTAATTTCCTTCGTTGTACATTTTCCTTACTCGAACCCTCCAGAGTATCGAGAAAGGTGACTTGAGCATACATGTGCACTCTTGAATACCTATTCCAAACTTATCATCTTAAAAAAGAATAAATGAGTTTTACCGATGAGGGCCACATATGCCGAAAATCCTGATAACGGGAGGTGCAGGGTTTATTGGAAGACATTGTGTTAAGAAGTTCTTAGAAAACAGATGGGATGTTGTTGTCCTAGACAAGAATCCACCACAAAATTTTACAGAATTTTTTCCACAAAGTAATCTTCAGGTCATTGTTGGTGATGTATGTAACGAAAGTGACATCATCAAGTCGATTGCAAACTGCGATGCAGTTTTACACCTCGCAGCTCAAATTTCCGTTCAATATTCAATAAATTTCCCAGACGAAACAAAGCGTGTGAACGTGATCGGAACGAGTACAGTGCTTTCACAATGTTTAGACCATAATATCGCTAAATCTGTTTTTGCATCAAGTGCAGCAGTTTATGGAGATAACGGGAATTTACCTTTACATGAGGGGTCTAATTTGCATTGCCTCTCACCATATGCTGCCTCAAAATTAGAAAATGAAAAGCAAGTTAGTGACTATAGAAAAAGAGGATTAAATGCTGTTTGTTTACGATTTTTCAATGTGTATGGTGGATATTACAACGCTGAAAGCGATTCCGTTATACCTCGTTTAATAAGGGCGATTTCCGACAAACAAGCACCAGAAATCTTCGGAGATGGAGAACAAACTCGAGACTTTATACATGTACATGATGTGGCAAATGCTATTTTCGAACTGTTTAGCAATGTTGGAATGTTTCCTTATGATGTAATTAACATCTGTTCAAGCACTCAAACTTCAATTTCTGAATTGCTAACAATCATTAACGAAAAAATGATTGAAACTGGAAGGATAGAAACGCCAATTGAACCTATATTCAAGCCACATCGTGAGGGCGACATCCTTCATTCTCTTGGTTCAAATCATAGAATAAAATCGCTAATTGGTGATTTTTTTTCAACTAACATAGATGATGGTATCGAAGATATTATTCAAAAATATGATATTAAAAATTAGGTTTCTGGATGATAATTATGAAAGTAGTTTGGGTGACACAAAGAAAATTCGATGATTTTTGTGCAACTACTACTCTAGCGTTTGCATTTGGTCTAGTCGAGAATAATGTCGATTTAACAATCATAAATCCTGATGATGAAAAAGTGCACGAAAAATTTCAATGGAATCATATCCATGTTCCGCGTTCAGAATTGAAAGGTCTTCAGGGATTTAGCTTTTCAAAGAATTGCAAGAACCTATTGAAAAACCTACCTATTGATTATGAAAAAGCTATAATTGATTGGCAAATTGGAATTGGTATAATTAAATTCTTGAAGAAAAGAGGAATTGAGGTTTTGTTGATGGATAGGTCCCCCCCTGCTGACAGTGGAGTGTTTGCATTTTTTCAATGGATAGTATGGAACAGAGCTTGGAAGAGCGTGCAAAAGAATTTACTCAAAATTGGCTTTGTTGTCTCGGAATCTCATTCGAAATTTGTTCAAAGTAATTTGAAGATTCCTAGAAATAAAATTGTGATTTTACCAGCAGGAATCGACCCAAATGAATACAACCCTCCAATACTAGACAATAAAAATAACAAAACTTGGAGATTTGTGTATCATGGCCGGATAGACAAACATAGAGGAATAAATCTTATGATACAATCAATCATCTCTTGGAATAAAAATGGGTTTCGGTGTAAATTAACCTTTATTGGTGAGGGAAATGCAATCCAATTCGTAAATGAGCAATGCGATTTAAATCCTAAAATTTTTGATTATATCGGAGTACTAAGAAAACAAGATATCCCTCTAGAATTGTCGAAGCATCATTTTGGAATGTTACCTATGCCAGCAAACAAAGTATGGAAATTAGCAAGTCCACTAAAACGAGGAGAGTATCTTGCATCTGGATTGATTGTTGTCGGAATCGATCATGAAGGGCACCGAATCGAAGGTGTCAATGAGGGTTGGCTAAACTTGTTTCCCTATGATGAATTCACTGCTAAATCTCTAACTTTTCTTAAAGAGCACGATGAAGTAAAACATGCATCCCTATCTCAAGCAGCACACGAATACGCAATAGAAAACCTTAGATGGAGCTCTAGTATCAATTTGTTAGTAAAAACAATACGTGGTGATTAGATTGCGAACAATCTGTCTTGTTGTAACTAATGCATGTGCACCAGATCCTAGGGTTGAGCGACATGCAAAATGGTTAGCAGAAGAAGGGTTTGACGTATGTGTTTTTGCATGGGACCGTAATCATGACCAACCAGAAGAAACTGATAAAAATGGATTCAGAATTCTTAGGAAAAGAATTGGAAAAAGCCCTCCTAGAAGTTCAATTCAAGTCTATTTCCAAAAGAAAACATTTCTAAGGAGTATCAATGGGGATTTTGACTATATTTTGTACAATGATTCTGATTCAATTACGACACCCCAACTTCACGCAAATTTTCAATTGTTGGATCTGCATGACATCGCTCATGCTTGGCCTGTGATGCAAAAACATTCAATCATGAGAAGAATTCTAAGAAGAAGAATGATGAAAAATCTAAGAAAAAATTCTAGACGATTTGTTCACTTTTTTACATCCTCTGATGGACTTAAAAAATATTTTTACGAAAATTTTCAAATCAATTCAACACCGATTTATAACAAAAGAGATCCATATGAATTACCTCGCCCTATGAACAAAACAATCGGTTATTTTGGGAGAATCAGAGATATGTCAGCAATTCATTTGTTGCAAACAGCTGCAGGAAAAAATGGATTTAATGTGATAATCGCAGGGGATGGACCTTGTGTGAATCAAATGCTATCAAATTACCCAGAAATAGATTATAGGGGTCGATTTACTGAATTTGAATTAACAAAGTTAATGGAAGAAATCGATATCATGTTTGCAATGTATGACCCAAAAAAAGAAAATATAAGAGAAGGAGCAATTCCTGTAAAAATGTTTGATGCGGCAGCTTACGGTAGACCTACAATCACGACAGACAATACACCAATGGGTCAATATTGTTTAGAGCACAAAAAAGGTGCTGTTGCTAATTTTTACAGTATTGAATCGGTAATAAACGCAATGAATGATGCATATACAATGGATAAAATTAAGATTCAAGGTACAGAATTGGAACGGGACAAATTTCTAGATGTTTTTAGAAATTTATGATAATTTTTCAAGATACACTCTTTCAAGTTGTTTGTTAATATTTTGAATTGAATGTGACTCTACACTCGACACTAAGGTTTCCCTATCTTCTGACCTTCGGTTCCTTATCTCTAAGATTGCATTTATCCATAAATGGACACTCTGTTTGGATTCCATAACTACCGTTTGTGGTAAGGAATGAATCGTATCTGATGCAATCACATATGTTCCACTAGCCAGAGCTTCAAGGGCGACAACTGGTTGGCCTTCGAATTTTGAGGGTAGAAGAAGAATTGATGATTCTTGAAGAAGTGAAATTTTTTCCGTATCACTAATGACCCCATAAGCAGTTAAATTTTTTGATGATTTAGGCGTTTTAGTCATCCCAGAACAATGAAGATGGATATCAGGATCATGTTTCCACATTTCATTCATTAATTCGATTGCAAACTCAAATCCTTTGACCTTGTTGTTTCGAGCAAGTAATACCAATTGATTTGGGTTCTTATTTTCAATTGAAGAATATTTATGCACCGGATGAAATGGATTTTTAACCACATTACATGGCCCAAGCAGTGGTTCTATCGATTCTTTCCATTTCTCGGATAAACACAAAATAGTTGATTGACATTGATTTAATATCTTTTTATATTTCTCTGCTCTATTACCTTTTGAAAGCCATGAAATTATTTGACCACTATGGATGTGAAAAATTATTTTTCCACCTAAAGAGTGAGCATATTGTGCTAATCTTATTTTTCTTCGAAAGGAAAAGTCGGATGCAGAGTGAAAATGAACAACTGTTTGATCCTTATTTGAATTTATAATTTCTCTTAATTTTGACCTTGCAATGATGTACGCCCTAAATTTCCTAATGATGTTACCGTTTGATGTGCTTTCAATCTTATGATAGGTATAAGATTTAATTGTATTTTCAGATAATGTTCGGATCACCGATTGAATTCCACCAACACCGTCCATAGGCCCTACGTGGATTACATGATGCACAATAGTATTGAGTAATAGTCAACATTTGATTTCTTCGGAATCCAAATTTATTGAAAAGTCTTCTTTGGACACGGGTTTGAGGGCTTTATCATCGAAATCGAAGTTGGTATGTCCAGTATCAACAATATGAGAATTCGATAATGGGGCCAAAGAATAACCTTCATCAACC
>JAYQSB010000044.1:0-7911 GCA_038146705.1 Candidatus Poseidoniales archaeon | reverse complement strand
AGAACTCATCGAATAATTGGCAAAAAAAACGTAACCATATTTTCTACGAATTGGCAGACCATTCAAAAATAAACGACGATTCAGGTAGAACATGGGCGAGTTCAGTGCACGTGTTGAGGGCATTCAGCCCACTGGTGTTCGAAAGATGTTCGACCTCGCTGGTGATGATACCATTTCATTTGGACTTGGTGAGCCAGACTTCCAACCACCAGATGTGGCGATTGAAGCATTTTACCAAGCGATGAAAGATGGTCGAAACAAGTACACAACAACGGCAGGCCTTCCTGCGCTTCGTCGAAAAATTGCTGAGGAATGGAGCGAACGTCAACCCGGATTAACAGAGCAAAATGTATGTATCACAATGTCTGGAACAAGTGCCCTCATGAACCTCTTCATGACCCTTGTCGAACCAGGGAAAAATGTTCTTCTTCCAGAACCATATTTTCCGCTCTACGGACCTGATGTTTCGATTGCAGGTGGAGCCTCCAAATTTTATTCATGTTCATTTGAACACAATTTTGTTCCTCAAATCGATGAGCTTGAAGCATTATGCGACGAACAAACTGTAGCCATCCTCTACAACTTCCCAAACAATCCAACCGGCGCGACAATCTCCGAAGAAGAACGAGACACCTTGCTCCAATTCGCCAGGGAGAAGGGACTTTGGATTCTATCGGACGAAGTCTATGACAAGATCATTTTCGATGGTGAACACGTCTCATTTCTTGGATGTGGATACGACAAAGTTGCTGTCGTCAATTCATTTTCCAAAACTTTTGCAATGACGGGATGGCGAATTGGATACATCATATCCGCACACTCCGAATTGATGAAAAATGTCATCAAAATGCAGTATTACATTTCAGCCTGCTCAAATGATGCAATGCAATATGCAGTTCTCACCGCAATGAAAGAAGCGGCAGACTATCCAAAACAAATTTCGAATGCGTTCAAAGAGCGATGCGACATTATTGTCGACAGGCTCAATGCCATCGATGGTGTTGAATGTCATAAGCCAAAAGGGGCGATTTACGTTTTTCCGAAGGTCACCGTTCCTGGTATGAGTTCAGAAGACGTCGCTATGGAACTTCTCAAAGATGGCGTGTTGTGTTCACCAGGTTCTGCATTTGGAGCCTCTGGTGAGGGTCACCTTCGGCTCGCTTTTACAATCGGTGTGGATGATATTCATCGTGGCATGGATATTTTCGAACAGACCATCAACCGATTGCGCCAAACAAAAGGATGAGCCGAATGTCAATCGCTGCACAGGTAACGATTGCCGGCATCGGTTTCATGATTGGGACAATCGGGCCACGCTTACCCACACTTTTCGTCACTCGAACAAAAGGTTTCAACAAACATTTCCCACCCCATCCTGAACCTATTCCATTGTCACCTTTCCTTACCCAAAGAATTCTCCACCTACGAAAATTCTACCACGGAGGCATTGCACTCGCTGGCATCATTCTGCTGTTTGGTTACCTCAGTTTGCGTTGGGGTTCAGGACCCTTTGGTTTTGGTCTTTGGATTGGGGCGGGTTGGTTCACACTGTCGAGGTTACAACTGCTCGCGCTTGGCGACAAAGGGCCGTGGCATCTTGGACTTGCCAATGACCTACAGATGATTCGAAATTCTATAGAAGCGAATCCATGTTGCCAATATTCTACACCTTCGTGGCACCTCACATCCGTAAAATGCGATTCATGTGGAACAATTCTCAAGAAGATGCAACGCCCGGACCTCGGAAGAAAGCGGTCCGATGGATTCTTCGTTGGGCTCCTACGGCTCATGATTTCTGACGGTTACCCGATTGCACGTATGCTCGACAACGATGAAGAGGAATAAAAAACGACGGATTTCCGGTGAATTATCGGAAGACTTGAGAAACCAAACCGTTCAAGCCACTCCTATGACATCGTCGAGGACTTCAGGTCCATTGACAACTCGACTTTGGCTGACAATTATTGTATTTGCACAAATTTTCATTACACCCTTTGCTGCTTTTTCTGTCAATTATCTGTTTCAGTTTGATTTTGGAGGTGAAAACATGTCGCTCTCTTTCCATGCTGATATGATCCCATGGATTGGTATCGCATCCCTCATCTATGGGATGATAGCACTATGTCTCGCTCTCATCCTTGGCGGATTTCGACCCATCAGCGTTGTCGAAAGCGGAGGATGGAGAACTGCTCTTGGGTTTTCAAGGAACAAACGAAGTGCTTTGAAACGAAAAGAGGCGAGAGAAAAATTTGCTACTTCACCTCATGCCAAAGTATCGATGTTGTCGTTCAACCGTTACAGCAATGGGCACTCGCACATATCAACACACGGAAGTTTGGCACTCCTCGCCATCCCATTTCAAATCCTGTTGGCCACGCTTCCTCTCAGTCTCGTACTTCTGATACCAGAATCGGTCCTTCATGAACATCGCCGGCTTGAACTTGCAATGATGTTTTACATCGTTTGCCTCTTGTTCACGATGAAAGTCTTTCCATATGCGGCAAGGAAATACATTGCAGTCGCCTCGGTGACAAGAAAAATGATTGGTGCTATTGCACCATTGTCACTCTTCTTGCCGGTTCTACTCATTTGGACCATGGGTCATATCGCCAACATTGTGGTTCTCGGAACCCTCGGTTCTTCAGCGGATTTGAACATTCAATTTGAGCAAAAATTGCTTGAAAATTTGCTCTCTGCAGAACATATCCCTAATTCCTCTTTCCTCGATTTGCTTACCGCACTCGCTGTTATGCCACTTTCTGCGTTCACGACACTCGCTGTTCTTGGCGGGTCATCAGGTGAGCCACCTGAGTGGATGAACACCTCCTACGCCCAATCTCTCCAACGCCAAGAGCCAACAAGAGTTGCAGTAGCATTGGCGAAAGGTGCACAAATTGCAGCTACTGCTACAGCAAGCATTGCAACAATCACCGCTGCGAATGTTGCTATGCAATCCCAAGTTGCCTCCACTGCGGCATCCCAGACAGCAAATGCCACTCAAGTTGCAACCTCGGCTCAAAACATCCGAGCACCAATCCAATTTGATTCACCGGGCATGAATGTTGCAGATGTGATTTCCAAGGAGGACATAGGTGTTTCAAATGATGATATTCAATTTGAAGATGCATTAGATCTATACGACGATATCGACCCACTCGACATGATTGAATCAATCGATGAGGATGATGTTCGCGACACTTCTTCTGACCTGACAATTCGAGGATTCGAGAACATTGATTTTGATTGATACCGTAGGCATTTTGCCGACACAATCAAACACGAATTTCTTATGTGAAATCATTCTCGCCATAGTAGTGAAGACTATGCGTCGAATAAGCCCTGTACTAATTGTTCTTGTTTTTCTTATGCAAAGTGCAGCGTTAATGGTTGCTCCAACAAGCCACGCCGCCTCAGGCCGAGGAGGTTCAAATGACGACTACACCATTTGGGACATCACATTCGGGGAAGAGAACATGTCAACTTGGGTACAATCTGATGGAACGATTCAACCTTACACCTTTGAAGACAAAACAATCACCATTTCTGTAAATGTCAAGCGTCTTGGAAATTCTCAGATTGAAAAGACAACAAATGCCACTCTAGATATTGTTCACCCCATCGGATTCATCATGGAAACGTTTTCATGGACAACTGCGCCTATGACTGGAGGTCAAGAAAAGGTTCAGAGCTTCACTTGGATACCAACCGCTGCTCATTCAATTCTCAATACGACGACAAACGACCTCAGTGGCGGCCTTATCTTAAGGGCAACAGTGAGTTATCCTCTCGATGACCGAAACACAAACGATGTTCTCGATGAAGTTCTTCCAATCGCAATTAGCAGTGATCCTTTCGACGGAACAAAAAATTCATTCAACGATCTTACATTTCTCTCAGGAAAATACCCTGCAGATGGTGGCGGAGCAATAGGAAAAGGCTCATGGGTCGATGATTCAAACAGCAACGCTGTAGGAACAAAGCACTGGAGACATTCAACGATTGGCAGCAATTATCCGTCGAATGCCGAAGCAACCCGATTGTTTAGAGGCTACAGAACAAATACGCCTCAGTGTGACGTCGACTCACAAGGCGATGGCGAGTTACCCAATTACTATGGATGGTATATTTGCCGAAGTATCTTTTACTCGAGCAACTATGTCTCAAGTCAGTTCCACGTTCAAGCATGGGGCAGCATGGCCACAGGAGATTATGTGGCTTTAGAATTATGGAGAGGTTCGGGAACACTCGACAGTGAAACTGAATCAATACGGTACGACCTTGCCAACGGCAACCCGAGCCCAGCCTCAGGCCAATGGACAAACATTTCATGGGACCCACAAGAAACATGGAAGAACATTCCCGGGCTCGCAAGTCCTGAAATTTTCCTTGGCGGAAATGCCTACCATTACGGGCTTGTTTTCTTTTCCGACTCCTCGGGAGCCGCAGAGGGTATGCATATCGATGACTTCATTCATTTTGGTATAAGTAAAGTCAATGATTATACCATCAACCTCACATGTGACAACCCTACTGGTGGATACACACTTGCACCGAGTGAAATGGCTACTCTGCACTGTTTCTTGACCAACAATGGATACTCTCCAATCAGCCTACGTGCTGAGACAAACGTTTCCAACGAATCATGGATGTATCCTGTGCCTTCGATTCGATTCGATATCGAATCGAGCAATAATCACAATGTGAATGTGGTCATTCCTCCAATCAACGGTGGTAAAACAATCGAAATTTGGGCAAACCTCACGGTGCCTGCTGGTGCTGATGTCCAACAGCAAACTTGGTTGGTTTGGTTCACCGACGCTAGTGGTTCTCAACTCGGTGAAAAGGCGAGGATTGAATTGTCGCTTGGTGTCACAGAACAATATGGTGTAGCACTCACATCGACCTCAGGATTAGTTGCAGCAACCATCCCACCAAATGATTACGGGCACTTTGATTTCAAGTTGCAAAACACAGGAAACAAAGATGCTGCGTTCAACCTTGGCTCGACATTTTCCGAATCTGAAGCCGGCTGGACATACAAAGTTGAAAACGAAACTGGAGTGGTTATTCCAAACCCAATTATTCTCGAACGGGGTGAACGAGTTGAACTCACACTCAATTTGAGTGCTCCCGAATTTGCTCAGCCTGGTACGGTATCGTTCAACCTCAGGGCAACATGCCCATCATGCTCAACCGCTCTGTTTGGTACGGACATTATTGTACGAAACATCGAAGTTCCAATCATTCGAGAGGTTCTCCTCGAAACAGAAGAGGTCTCCTTCACATCGTCAGCCAACGGGATTGAGCAAACAAAGTACATCAACATCTACAATCTTGGAAACAGTGACGAATCTTACAATTTGGATGTTTCAATGAACAACTGGATGTTTGGCGCATATCTACCAACCGATTCTGTAAGCGGATTGGATGCCTGGGAAGGTGACGTAACAGTTCCACTGAAATTCCCAATGCCGATTGGCCTTAGCCCTGGGATTTACACAGTGACAGTAACAGCAACGAACAGCAATGATACATTCGTCAAAGACTCTATTTCGTTGTCAATTGAAATTCTCGATACCGCATCTGTCTATGTCTCCGATGAAGACACTGGGCAATCTTACATCCCTGGGCAACCTGCACAAACAATGCAATTTATGGTTCGTAATGATGGAAACTCCATCGATCGCTTTGACATTACCCTCGATTATCCTGAAAACAAAATGATGGCAAATGTTGATGAAAACGACAATGAAATGGTCGGAACACGAACCATTGAAATCGCACCTGGTGCGAGTGTGAATGTATCAATTTCATTCTCCTTCCTCGACGATATTGAAGATGGTCAAATCTTGATGAATGTCATCGCAACAAGTGTGAACGACAACACAATTTCGAGTAGTGGTTCAGTGAACTTCTTAGTAGGCTCACAAAATTGGCTCAAACTTATTCCATCTGCTCCAATAACAATTGACAATGCTGACGATGATTATGAAGTGGTTGTGACCGTCCGGAACCAATACACCGGTGCTCAAGTCGTATCAATGGATCTCGACGATAGCGAAACGAAAAACTGGTTCCAATCAAGAATTGATTCCGCTGACAGGAACTTTGTGCTTGGGGTTGGCGAAGAGCGTGAAATTACCATCGAACTTGACATTTCAGAAACAACGCTCACATACCTCAATGATGAAGGCCGACTTGTTGTCAATTTGACCATTTGGGCACAATCCGAAACCGTCAGCGATGCAGCAAAAACCTCGGTCCAAATCACAATGATTCAACTTGAATCCTCGAATACGGGTGGAAACAGCGATGAAACGGAAGGTGGGTTTGATGGCGTTTTCAACATAGTTCTATGGCTTGTCTTAGCCTTGGTCCTCGGAGGAGGTGGATTCTTTGCCTTCAGAATTATACAAAACACAGGTGAGGAAGAAGACGAGTACGGTGGTTGGGGGCGTGACATGTATGAAGACAATCTCGCCGCAACATATGGTGCAGTTGCTGAGGCTCCGACCATTGGCGCACTTGGCGTCATGCCATCTCCTGATAAATCACTTGTCGACATTCCCGGTGCAATGCCACCAGAGGCATCCCCTGCTCCAGCAGCCCCCGAGCCAATTCAAGAAGGGCCTGCCCTTCCTCCAGGCGGACTTCCAGAAGGATGGACCATGGAACAATGGAAGCATTATGGCCAGCAATGGCTCGAGCAAAACGGCCTTGCTTGATGAGTCAATGCACATCGTAGGGTTCAAGTGGATGAGCATACCGCCCAAGACATAGAGGCATTGCAATGTATGGTAATGGACAAGCACCAATTTTTATTCTCAAAGAGGGGACACAACGAACCCGTGGAAAAACTGCACAATCAAACAATATTGCTGCTGCAAAAGCGGTTGCTGATGCTGTTCGTTCAACGCTAGGCCCAAAAGGCATGGACAAAATGCTCGTTGATTCCATGGGCGATGTGGTGATCACCAACGATGGTGCCACAATTCTCAAAGAAATGGACATCGAGCATCCTGCGGCAAAGATGATTATCGAAGTTGCAAAAACACAGGAACAACACTGTTACGACGGAACAACGACTGCTGTCATTCTCTCCGGTGAACTTCTCAAAAAAAGCGAGGACCTGATTGAACAAAATGTTCATCCTACGGTGATATGTGAGGGTTTTCGGCTCGCTGCAGAAAAAGCCTGTGAACTTCTTGAGGTTCATGGCATCTCAACGGAAAATGATGCAGATATCCTCAACGAAGTTGCAAAAACTGCGTTAACCGGTAAGTCCGCTGGAGCAGTTAAATCGTTCATGGCAGACATCTGTGTCCGAGCTGTACAAGCCGTGGGTGTTATTGAAGAAGGTGAACGATTTGTTGATATCAAAGACATCAAAGTCGAAAAGCGTCAAGGTGGCTCAATTCGAGACTCTTCACTTATTGATGGTATCATTCTCGACAAAGAACGTGTCCATGCAGGAATGCCACGTCTTGTTCAACATGGAAAGATTGCACTCATCAACTCGGCTGTTGAAGTAAAGAAGACTGAAGTTGATGCAAAGATTCAGATCACAGACCCAAATCAACTCGCACTTTTCTTGGAAGAAGAAGAACAATACATTCGCAATCTTGTCGATGCGATTGAATCTTCAGGTGCAAATGTCCTCATTTGTCAGAAGGGTATCGATGAATTAGCACAACATTATCTAGCCAAAAAAGGTATTTTCGCTATTCGCCGTGCAAAGAAATCAGATATGGAAGCACTCAGCAAAGCAACAGGGGCACAAATCATCACCAACATTGAAGATATTTCACCAGAAGATCTCGGCAATGCAGCTCGCATAGAAGAAAAGAAAATTGGAGAATCCGATATGACCTTCATCACGGGTTGCCCAGAAGCAAAAAGCGTCTCTGTGTT
>JAYQSB010000043.1:0-11539 GCA_038146705.1 Candidatus Poseidoniales archaeon | reverse complement strand
AAGGCATTCTAGAATCTGTGATTAACGAAAAACTCAAAGAATACTTGGAAGAAAATCCATCCGCTGCAAAAGCTGTTGTTGAAAAGGCAGTTCTTTCGAGTAAGGCGAGAGAAGCCGCAAGGAAGGCGAGGGACCTCACGCGTAGAAAAGGCGTTCTTGAAGGCGGTGGCCTCCCAGGAAAGTTAGCAGATTGCCAATCAAAAGACCCATCAGAATGTGAAATTTACCTTGTTGAAGGTGATTCCGCAGGTGGTTCTGCAAAAACGGGAAGAGACCGCAGAATTCAAGCCATTCTACCTTTGCGAGGTAAAATTTTGAATGTTGAGCGTCAAAAAAGCAATATTGCAAAGGTCTTTCAAAACCAAGAAATCCAAACAATCATCCGTGCATTTGGGGCTGGCGTGGGAAATAACGAAAATGACGAGGGAGCGTTTAACCCTGGTAAACTGAGATATTCAAAAATCATCATTATGACTGACGCTGACGTTGATGGAGCACACATTCGCACACTTATGCTCACATTCCTTTGGCGATTCATGAAAAAAGCAATTATGGATGGTCATGTCTTTATTGCACAACCCCCACTGTACCAAGTCTCAAAAGGCCGTTCGACGCAATACGCATATTCAGATACAGAGCGAGATGAAATTATCGAACAACTTAGAGACGGTAATGAAAACGCAAAAATCGGAATTCAGAGATACAAGGGTCTTGGGGAAATGAATCCTGAACAGCTTTGGGAGACAACAATGAATCCAGACACAAGAACAATGCTCCAAGTTACTGTCAAAGAAGCAGAAGAGACCGACCGATTGTTCGAAATTCTCATGGGCGAAGATGTTCCTGACCGGAGAGCGTTTATCGAACGAAATGCAAAGGAGGTGACCAATCTTGACATCTGAAGATGAACAACCGGAAGAGGAAGTAAAATTCCGATCACTTGGAAACACGGTTTCGCACAGAATTAATGACGAAATGCGTTCATCCTACATCAATTACGCCATGTCCGTCATCATCGGACGAGCCTTACCCGATGCACGAGATGGTCTAAAACCAGTTCACAGAAGAGTACTGTACGGTATGCACGAAGGCGGCCACACCTCAGATAAGAAATTCAGTAAATCAGCACGTTCTGTTGGTGAAGTCATGGGTAAATATCACCCTCACGGTGACCAATCAATTTATGACACCATGGTTCGAATGGCTCAAGAATTTTCATTGCGGTACCCGCTTATTGATGGGCAGGGTAACTTTGGTTCAATCGATGGTGACCCTCCTGCTGCAATGCGATACACAGAAAGTCGCCTCGATAAAATCTCAAAACACATGCTTGAAGATATCGATAAAAACACGGTCAAATTTGAACCCAATTTTGATGATTCTGAACAAGAACCAACAGTTTTGCCATCAAGGCTTCCAAATCTCTTGCTCAATGGCAGTGATGGTATTGCTGTAGGAATGGCGACAAGAATACCGCCACATAATTTGAATGAAGTTGCAGGTGCAATTGAAATGCATGTTGATGAGATTTTGCAACAAAACATCGCCCCAGGTGCGTTGCCATCAATCTCTATAGAGCGTTATATGGAGCATGTGAAAGGTCCGGACTTCCCCACGGGTGCGACGATTTACGGCATTGATGGAATCAATGATATGTATGCGACTGGAAAAGGACGCTTTCACGTTAGAGCACGCTGTGAAGTCTTTGAAGACGGCGAAGGGAAAAGAATCATCATTACTGAAATTCCATACCAAGTAAAGAAATCAGATATGCTAGAACACATTGCTGATTTGGTCAATAAAGAAACTGTTGTCGGCATTCGTGATATTCGTGACGAGTCATCAAAGGAAGGTATACGCGTTGTCATTGAAGTCAAAAATAACGCAGACCCGCATGCTGTTCTCAATCAACTCTACAAATCATCCAGGTTGCAGGAATCATATTCTGCAAACATGATGGCGATTTTGGATGGCCGCCCGGTTCTCATGACTCTACCTGTCATGCTGCAAACTTATGTTGCCCATAGAGAAGAGGTGATTGAACGAAGAGCACGCTTCGACTTGGAAAAGGCGGAAAGTAGAGCACATATTCTCGAAGGCTTGGTGCGAGCACAAGACCGAATCGATGATGTGATTGAAGTAGGAAAGCGAAGCGAAAGCAGAGAACAGTTTGAGGCAGTTCTCAACGGCAGAGAGGTGATGGCTCCAATTGCTGTTTTCGACTTCAGTGAAGCCCAAGCAAAAGCAATAGCAGAACGAAGATTGTATCAACTTAGTCGACTTGATGTGAACAAAGTCATCAATGAGCATGAAGAACTAAAACTCACCATCGCAGACTTGAATGATATCCTTGAATCTCGTCCAAGGCGGTTAAGCATCCTTATGACAGAATTGAAGGAGGTTGTTGAAAAGCACGGGGATGAACGACGTTCCGATATCAATGATATGCCTCTTTCAATGGACCGAGAAGATCTCATTCAAGAGCGAGCTATTGTGATCACTTTATCTGAAGATAATTACATTCGACATACACCAGTCGAATCCTTCCGAATCCAGAACCGTGGTGGTAAAGGACTCAAGGGTGTAACCACAAAAGAAGAGGACACACCTCAAGCCATTGTTACTTGCTTTAGCAAAGATAGGTTGCTCATCTTCACAAGCAAAGGTAGAGTGTACGGTTTGAAGGCTTGGGAAACCCCAATGGGAAGTCGATTGAGCCGCGGAACCCACATTCGGAACCTCCTTGAAGAACTTCAAGAAGGTGAAGATATCATCACAATCCTTCCACTGCCGAGAGAGTTGGTTGATGATGTTACAGAGCGATGTTTGAATGTCAAATTAGAACCGGGAGAAAAGCGACCTGCTTCTGGCCACTATCTGATGTTTGCAACCAAGTTAGGTCTTGTCAAGAAAACAGATTTGTATGAATACGTTCGAATAAACAAAAATGGAAAATACGCCCTTCGGTTTAAAATTGAAGATGACGAACTCGTAAATGTCCGTCGTTCGACAGACGAACATGATATCGTCATGATTTCGAGTACGGGTTATGCCTCTCGTTTCAAGTGCGCATCAATTCGCCCATCGGGTCGTGTTTCTGGTGGGGTATACGGGATTAAAGTCGGTGAAAGGAAAGGATCAGGCGGTGGCGTTGTCGTCGGAATGGTTTCAATTCACGACCCGTCAACCCAAATTCTAACAGTTTCAAAATATGGTATGGCAAAACGAAGTCGACTAGGAACAGCCTTACGAATTCCAGATGTAGATGCACAAGGTGAACAAAAATACGATGACGAAGGAAATCCAAAGATGGTCACTGATGGCTATCGGTCAACAAGACCTGGGGCGAAGGGCGTCCGTACAATGAAGTTAGACGAAGAGTTCAGTGATTCAATCGTAAGCGTTCGAATCATTCCGAATGAACAGGACCAATTGTTTATCCTCACCAAAAAGGGAATGCTCATTCGAATCCGAACTAGTCAAACCAAAGAAACGACTGGAAAAGCAACAAGAGGTACACGGGTGATGGAATTGAGGAACGATTCTAAGACTGGATTTAATGATGAAATCATCTTTACATCTCGCCTTCCTGCAGAACTGATTGAAGAAGATTTGCCACAAGCTGACGAATCTGTTGGTGAAGAGGAATAATCGGTGATTTGAAACGACATGAGATATTCGCTTCCATCGAGCAAACATCAAGGGAGGTTGCTTCATGTCCGACAACACACTCATTTACGACTGGAACACCATCGAATATGATCTTCAAAGAAACCCTGCAAATCATCCACACGATGTTTGGTTTGACGATGAGACATTGCGCGATGGCTTACAAAGTCCAAGTGCCCGTAATCCTACCATTGAAGAAAAAATTGAACTGCTCACCTACATGGAAAGGCTCGGCCTCCAAAAAGTCGATTTAGGCTTGCCCGGAGCAGGACCTTTTCACAGAGAGCACATCAGTGCAATGTTATCTCACATTAACGAGCATTCGTTTAACATACGACCAGGTGCAGCGGTTCGAACACTCATGAGCGATATTGAACCCTTAGTTGAGATGCAAGCCCAACATGAAATGGAAATTCAAGCATCCGCATTCTTAGGCACGAGTCCAATTCGACAATTTACTGAAGGATGGACCATGGAAAAGCTCATGTCAACGATGGAAAAAGCAGTCTCATTTGCCGTCGAAAACGATGTACCGGTAATGTTTGTCACCGAGGACACGACACGATCAAAACCCGAAGATGTCAAAATGATTTATCAAAGGGCAATGGAACTTGGTGTACGTCGAATTTGTGTTTGCGACACCTGTGGACACGTCACGCCAAATGGCGTAAAGAAGCTACTCCATTTTATTGATGAAGAAGTGATTAAAGACGCAGGCTATCATCGAAGTGACATCGAAGTCAATTGGCATGGCCACCAAGATCGAGGCCTTGGAGTTGCCAACAATATTGCAGCGGTTGAAGCGGGAGCAGACGTGATTCATGGAACTGCTCTAGGCGTTGGTGAGCGAGCCGGTAATGCACCATTGGACCAGACCCTCGTCAACCTCAAACTCATGGGCGTCATCGATAACGACCTATCTTTACTCGATGAATATGTGAGAAAGGCCAACGAGTATATCGAAGTTCCACTTCCTCGAAATTATCCTGTGTTTGGAAACGATGCATTTGAAACAGGAACCGGCGTTCACGCCTCTGCAGTGATCAAAGCAATGCGAAAGGGCGATGATTGGCTCGCAGACAGGGTATACTCTGGCGTGCCTGCTGGCGATTTTGGTTTGAAGCAAATTATCCGAATAGGTCACATGTCAGGTCGGTCAAACATCATATGGTGGCTTGAGCAAAACGGTATTGATGCTGATGAAAACTTGGTTGAGCACTTGTTTGAAGTCGCAAAGCAACAAAAGCGAAACATGCTTGACAGTGAAATTTTTGATGCGATAACTGCTTTTCACACTGCGTGATTACTTCTTATCGGGATCTGATTCTCCACTCTCAACTTCTTCAGCATATTTCCCGGCCCATTCTGAATCAACACTTCCACCACTCCATTCTCCGAGAAGTTCTATTTCGTTGACATCCGTTTCGTCTCGCCAAACAGGATCTTCAGTACTTCCGCTCACAATAAGTGAACCGTTTTTGTCGATTTGCTCCTCGAGTAAATGGAAATGTTTCGAAATAGGAAGGAAATGGCCAACTGGCATACCAGGTGCAGTAAAAGGATTGGTTGCTGCACCGATAATCAAACCATCTTCAGGAGCAACGATATCAACTGATATGCCTGGCGTAGCAGGGTCAGAAATCATTGCCACAACCTCACCCTCTTTCATGACGCTTCCCGAACTCACGAACATATCCAAAAGTCCTCCCTCTGCCGCCCTTAACCACGTTGAGCCGCTTGCCATGATTCTGAACCGAGGACGTTGGGGCTGACCTGGAATCATACGAAGTGACCGCAGTACATTGAGGACGCCGTGGACTGCGACCTTCACCGACTGGTTACCTAGAAAATCTGCACCACCCCCTTCGTAGGTAACGCATGGAATGTCAACATCATTTGCCGAGTAACGAAGTGATCCTTTCGGGGGCGAGGAATCCAAAATGATTTCGATGCCAAAGGATTTAGCAAGTAAGTGTGAACTTGCATGTGATAAGTTGGCTCGGATTTGCGGCATATTCGTTCTGCCTTTTGCGGCACTATGCAAATCAATAATCGCATCAGAATCATGAATTAAATGCTCAAACAATTGATGAGCAACACGTTTAGTTGTCGAACCTTTTGGGTTGCCTGGGAATTGTCTATTGAGGTCTCTGCCATCTGGAAAGTAACGAGATTTCGACCGATAACCTGGCAAATTCACAACGGGAACAATTCGAATTGTCCCAGCTAATGTTTTGGGATCAAGTGCCCCTCCATCGTCTGTAAACACATTTGATAAGAGATTTGTACAGGTCGAAGGACCCGTTAACTCATCACCATGGATTCCTCCAAGGACGGTAATGCATGGCCCAGGTCTATTTCCATGAAGAATGGTCACAGGAATAGGCCACTGGTCACCGAGAGTCACGTTGAGAAGTGGGAGATGGACGGTACGCATGGTGCCTGGCTTAATCTTTCGTCGAAAGAAACGAATTTCACCCCAATCTGCATCCCTGTCCCATTCTGGTCGATCTTCACTCTTGTGTTGTTCAAGAGCTTTTGAGATCTCCATTTTTCGCTTTTTTGGAAGTTCGTGGGCAAGACGGATTGGCTTCTTCCTTCCTTTTCCACCCATGTCTTTGCTAATCTGTTTAAGGACATGAATACTACGATGGTTTGACCATACAATCAAAGACTTTCGGGGTAACAGGGCGCCATGGAAGAATTGGGTGTTCAGCGGAAATATGCACCATCATCAATCTGCTTTGGATGTGGGCCAGCAAATGATGTTGGACTTCAAATCGATTCACATCGGATTGAAAATGGACTCATTCTTCATTTTACACCAAAAGAGCACCATCAAGCATTTCCTGGAATGATTAACGGTGGAATTATTGGGACACTCCTCGATTGTCATGGAAATTGGACTGCAGCGGTAGGTTTGATGGATGCATGGGGCGATGACGAACCTCCTTGCACAGTCACTGCATCGTATGAAGTCAAATTACGCAGGCCGACTCCGTTACATATTGAACTCGTCATTACAAGTCAGATTACGGAAATCGATGGGAAAAAGGTGCATGTTGATATGATGATGGAGGCGAATGGTAAAGTCTGTGCAACTGGTCATGGATTATTTGTTGCCGTTGAGGAAGGCCATCCTGCATATCATCGCTGGTCATGAGGGATTTCATGGTGCTTCCAGATGAAGAACAACTTCATCGTCTCCTGTACCTTCGACAAGATGTTTTGAAAACAATGACCGAGATTAATGACTTTGATACGACGAGATTTGAAGTTCTCAATTCCATTCCTCTCGGTGTGCTACGTAAGAATGCAACACAAAAGCACGGTGTGACAAGATGGAAACAACATAAAAATTATCTTGAAATTGAATCGGTTGAAATCCACCCTGAACTCCTAAAAAGAAGATGGAATGAATATGCAAAATTTGTCCTTTATCATGAATTCCTTCACGCCATTGGATTCAAAGATCATGATGCTATTTTTAGACACCTTGAAGCGAGATGGCCCATTGAAAACTCAAGAAAAACAGGAAGGGAATTCACACTCTTTTTACAAGAACAAAACGCTACTTGGAAATGGTTTTGCAACACTTGTGGATTAACAGTTTTCAGGAAAAAATCTGCACATGGAAAGTACAAATGCAAGTCTTGCGATATCGTTCTTAGCGATGAGCCTGTAACTTCACAATAGGCATTATTTCATATGTTCACCGTTCGTGGAGTTAACGATAGACATGATGAGATGGAAGGTGTTGAACCTTATCATACTCTTTCTCATCTTACCAATACAAAGCGTTGAAGCAAATATGAATCAATCACCCGGAGGTGGACGATTTTACTTATCTTGTGTGGACGACAATACATGTCAACTCACGCCTACTCCAATTGGAGAGGAAACAGTTTCGGGACAGTCTACTGCAAATATGATACAAAAAGAAACATTAAATTTTGAATTCTACATTGCACCAGTACAAAGTCACATTGCTTTGCTGCCAAACGTATTGAACCAACTCACACTCGAATTCATGCAACAAACTGAGACCCTAGGTGTGTTTCGACCAGAGGCAGAAATACGACTCATCACTGGCGATAGTGTACATTCTTGGCAATTTCAATCATCTACATTCTCTACGCCATCGGCGTACGAACCTTACGAACTCACCAATGAACCACTTACATTTTCTGATTCGGGCGTTCTTTGGCCAAATCAACAAGTCAAACTTTTTGTCTCCATCTTTCTCGAGCAGCCAGGAACATGGGAATTAAATCTCCGAGGTAGTTCTTTTCTAGAACTCGACATACCTTGGTCTATAGACCCAGTAAATGCTGATGTCGACGAGCCATCCTCCCAACTTGAACCTGTGGAAACGGAGTTTGAGACCATCCACTATGGAGCGTTGGTTCAAAATGACATGGATTGCTGGCGATTTGAAGTTGAAACAAACGAAATTATGAGACTCTACATCGATTGGATTGAGGTCCCGTTTGAAGTAGAGCAGCCGCACAGAGTACCACTCGTTTTTGACTCGATTGGAAAAGAGTTACCCTACCCTGAAATTGTCAGTGAGTTTGATGAAGGGAAATTGAGAATTGTCTACAGGTGGCGTGCAGTACCAATTGATGTATACACAGCATGCTTTTCGGGAGTTAACGACAAATTTCAACAGTATGAATGGGGCGGTTCATTTGGCTTCGAGAGTTTGGGACCAGTAAATCCTGATGGATTTCAACCCTTCTCGTATTATCCTGCGGGTTCAAGTTTCTTAGGAGACACGTCCTCAAAAATCACTCTTGACGAACAGGGTATTGGAGGAATTGTGTTCTTTTCATTTGTCTTTGTGTTTGCTTGTCTATTGTTTACACAACCCGCATCAAACTTTTCCTTGAGGTATATGCTGTTTTTACCGGGTGTTTTGATGATCTTAACTGGAGGTATCATTTTCCCCCTTGTTTCAGCGGCCGGGCAAATGGAATCTGAAGATACAATAACATTTGACGACCTTATCGACATGCGTTTAACTCAACTCTGGGATGTGGCTGCACCCGGAATACCTGAACAAAATTTGTACAGACACAGCGGTGCATCTTTTGGATTGCTCGATGGAGATTCATTTACACTACGATTAACAATTCAACAAGCGTATCAATTGAATGATGATCGGTGGCAGTTACAGATTGAGGAATTACAATCATTTCGCATCGATGAAGCTATCTTCAGCCAAATCTCAAAAGGTGGTGCTCAATTGAATGACAATGGAATGTTGGAAGACCATACGGTCAAATTTGCGTTGTTATCAGGCCGCTCGCTTTTGCTGGATTTGCTGTTACTTGAATCCATGTTGGTTGTCGAAAAGGCACCTACGTCTTCTGTCTTTGACATCCAACTCAACATGGTGAGCACGACACCAACCGGCTCATTGAACGCTCCAGCATGGGCAACTCGCCCTTCGAGTATTCCAGAATCAGATTGGTCGAGATTACAATCTTCGTTGTTTCCTGAACGATTGACCATTTCCCTTTGTGATTGTGAATTAGATCTCATTGATGTACGGTTTGAACCATCGGTTCGATTTGATGCATCTGACGTACCCTCTGCCTCTTATGTCATCAATCAAGCAAATACTCCAGCATTGATGTGGATGGTGTCATTAGCTGGGTTCATTCTATGCGTATGTGCAGGTTCTATCGAGATGAAGAGACTATCAAGCGCCAGAAATCTTGCAATACGCTCGAGACATCTCGACAGCGAATGGAGTTAAATCACTCTTTTTTCTTGGCTTTAGATTCTGCATCCTCGATGACCTTGTCGACATCCATCTTTGCGTCAGATGCTGCTTTTTGGATCATTGAGCGCTCAGCATCTGATATTTCGCCATCTTTTGCAGCCGACTTGATGGCTGCCTCTACATTCATCTTCGCAGCATCTTCATCAGAGATACCCAGTGCCTTTTGGAACGATTTCAATTCTTCATATTCTGCGTCGGAAATAACACCATCTTCCCATGCTGAGTCATATGCACTCATCAAAAATTCAGTGTATGCTTCTGGGTTGAGTAATACATCACGAATCAATCCGTGATTAATTTCTTCTGATTGATTTGCAATGTCCATGAGTGCAATTGATCGTCGGACTTCTTTAACTGCCATGTCTTTTAATCCATGCCCAGCCCAAATTGCTCCAGCAGCAACAACTGCAGATGCAAACCATCGCATAATATTCTCATCAACAAGGTCACCAGGGCTGACAAGATGGAATATTCCAAGCACGGCCATCGCAGCGCCGCACATGATTTCAACCCAGTCATTGAGGTCTGGTTCATCATCGAAAACCGAAAGTCGTTGGTCAACCAGTTCTTCCATCTCATCGCTCATGGTTAGCACTGACACCGAAGAAGGTCTTAGGTATGTCGGCCAAAATTTCATCCGTTTTCCTTTTGGACTATTGACACTTGTCTTTCAACATGACAATTGAAGGGACAAAGGTAGATTCCCTTTCAATCGATGAAAAATTCAAACAATTTCTCTCTAGAAAGTGGGGTATTGAGCGATTATATCCTCCACAGTCCGAAGCGATTGTTCCTATTCTAGAAGGGAACAATACGCTTGTCTGTATTCCTACTGCATCAGGAAAATCATTACTAGCATATTGTGGCATTGTACATTCGATAAAAAATACCCAACAAGCAAAGGCAATTTACATTGTTCCGCTCAAAGCTTTGGCGAGTGAAAAATATGAGGAATTGGTTGAACTTGGCTCTCATTTGGGCTTGCAGATCGGGCTGGCGATTGGCGATGCATCATCTGAAACTAGAGACATTGACAAAGCCGACATCATTGTTTGCACATCTGAAAAATTGGATTCGTTATTGCGACATAGAAGCGAATTATTCGAGCACTTGAAATGCATAGTTGCAGATGAATTCCACCTCATGAACGACGCAACAAGAGGACCTACTCTTGAGATGAACCTTACTCGATTGCGACTCCATTATCCACATGCACAAATCATTGCATTATCGGCGACCGTGGGCAATGTCGAAGACTTAGCATTTTGGCTTCAAGCAGAACTAATCGTATCCGAATGGCGACCGGTTGACCTAGAATATTCAACATTTCACAATTTTCACGTTGAGCCGAGAAAAATTCAAGGTCATGGGGCTCAAAAGAGAATCCTATCACCTCCGCGTACGCTGGAAGGTTTGGTGTCACACCCCGTGTGGAGCGTCGTCGACGATGCAATGAATGAAGAATCACAGGTTCTGTTGTTTGTGGGGACACGAAAAAGCGCTCAAGCAGAAGCAAGAAATCTAGCCAAACGAGTCCTTAAGCGGCTTAAAAAGGAAGATTCTATGAAACTAAAACGCCTCGAAGAACTAAGCCAACAAATTTCAAAATCCTCGTCACAATCAAGCATTTCAGACCACCTTGCAGATGCTGTGCGAGGTGGTGTCGCCTTTCATCATGCAGGACTAACGCACCAACAACGGAAATTAATTGAAAATTCGTTCAAAAGTGGTGAACTTATTGCACTCACTGCAACACCAACATTGGCCGCAGGCGTGAATCTTCCCGCTCGCAGGGTCCTTATTCGTGACCTCAAAAGATGGGATGATGGCTTCAACCGTCCGCTGCCTGTCATGGAGGTTCGACAAATGATGGGCCGAGCGGGTCGTCCAAAATATGACACGAAGGGTGAAGCATGGATCTACTGCAAAAATTCAGATGGGTGGGAAGAAGCCGATGCTGTTGCACAGCGTTATTTCTTTGGTCAAGTGGAAAACATTTCATCCAAACTTGCCTCCGAACCTGCTTTGCGAATGCACCTTCTCGCTCTCATCTCTACAGGAGGATATCATCATAAGGGC
>JAYQSB010000042.1:0-12663 GCA_038146705.1 Candidatus Poseidoniales archaeon | reverse complement strand
CCCATGCTGATGCGGCTGCATCGATTGATTTGTGACGCTGCGTTGCGACTCTTTCGGTTGCTCCCGGCCCTAAAACAAGGCCCTGGACGATGTAATCTTCGATGTCGCTTGCACACCCAAAACCTTCGTGGCGAGGGAATTTTTTGTACTTGTTTGCCAATTCACGATTCTTTTCCAACTCCTTGAGGAATTTACCAAATGGTTTTGGAGAATCGAATTGTTTCTGCCATATCTCGTCGATTTCTTCACCCTGAAGTCCGAGTGCTTTGAGTCCAGCTTGGCCGTGATGTTCCCACAATGCTGACAAAATATCGTTACAATGTGCATCGTTGTGAATACGTATCGTCCCTTCATCTTGTTGTTGGATTGCACCCTTGACGCCGATGAAGAGTCGTTCTGATTCTTCATGGGGTGAAGAAATTGCATCGAGGAGAAGTTCGTAAGCGAGTTCTTGTTCGTCTTTTGAACCGTGCATCGTTGAGAATTTTTCACGTATTCCTTCTTGGTTTGTTTCGTCAAACCAGTGGTTGCCGAGAAGGACACCTCGATCGATACCACCAAGAACGGCGTTCTTGAGACTCTCTGGAACAGTAGCCTCGGGTTGAGTCAAACCTTGCCACCCGTTCAAGACGAAATCCGTATTTTTATCACAAGCCTTTGGCAACGCCTCATCGCTATTCCATCCATCCGGTAGCCAAACAGTAGAAAGTTCGAGAATAGATGAAAGCCGAGGAGGGAGCATCGATAGAGCAAGATGGTGAACGAAAGACGACTCTTTCTTTTTGTTGTCTTCGAACTCTTCAAACCCAATAGCGACAAGTGGCCCGTGTTTGAATCTCAAAAGGACATAACCACCTCCTGAGGTTTTGCCCTGATGGACCAACGATGCATCAAGGCCTTTTGTGACAAAACAATCGACGCCATCAATGGTTTCAGAGGTAAAGGAAAAACGTGAACGCTTGAGCACATCCTCCAACCAGCCTTCAGGAACTTGAGGTATGGGGCCTGTGCAAACAAATCCACCTTCCCAACTGAAGAAGAACATACCATGTCGGGCGTGGTCTTCCCATGGGAAGAGTCGCAAAGTCACATGATTGAAATTCTGAATCCCAGCAAGGTAGCCTTGTTTCCCATCACCGCGACGAATAAAGGAAGCAGAACCAAAACTGCCCGAACTGAAGTTTCCAACCAGTGAAATGTCTTCATCATGGGCAGCACGAAGTGAACCGGCAAACGCCTTGACAAGATGTTCTTCTCGCTTTGCAACCATCTTTTTTGTCAACCATTTGACATTGTTTTTATTCCGAATAATACTCTCGAATTTTTGCAATGTTTTTGTGACGGGGTCTTTTCTACCCCACGATAATCTACCATGAAATCTCATTTCAGGGAGTGCGACCCTCGGGTTCTCCAACAATTCATCGAGGTTTTTTCGAATTTTTTTGGCTGTTGCTTCGTTGGCTTGCTTCGTCCCTCGCATTCGGATACGTTGCTTTTTTTGCCCTTCAATTTCGACTTTCGAAGGACCTGCCATATGCTCGCCAAACAAGCCGACACATCGCTATGGTTTGATTCCTTCGCGTCGTTCTTCCTCACAATTGACCTATCATTCCAAGGTGAAAATTGATGACATTCACCATCTTACCAACGACATGGTCGAAGCAGTACTCTTGGGCGTTGCTCAAGACGGTGGGCGACCTCAAGCAGGCTGCCAAAAGAATTGCTGCAAAAATGTGAGTGCTTCAGAACCTTCCTTTCCAGTTTCCCTCGGAATCGTTGAAGACGACACCTTGCATCTCATCGATGTCTCTCGTTCCCTCGCTCAGCAGTTGCAATATGTCAATACCAGTTCGATAGGTCACGTGTTTCTCACACATGCACACTTCGGCCACGTGGATGGGCTTGGGTTGTTTGGTAAAGAAACCATGAATGTACGGGATGTACCGCTGCATCTTTCAGCGTCGATGCACGATCTATTGGTTGCAACACCACATTGGAAACTTCTCCTCGACCAGGGCGTTTTTTCACCTCAAGTCTTTTCTCATGATGTACCGATTTCAATTTCATCAACGTTATCGCTTACGCCTTTGCGTGTACCCCATCGTGCGGAATTGAGCGATACGCACGCCTTTTTGGTGAAAAGTGGCAACTCGACACTGCTGTATTTACCCGACCACGATTCTTGGCAACAGACCCTTGGACAACACGATATTCGGTCGTGGCTTGCTGAACTTGAAGTGGATGTTGCCCTCATCGATGGTACATTTTGGAGCCTTGATGAATTACAGCACAGAAAGCAAACCGAAGTCCCTCACCCTCCAGTTTCAGAAACGATAGCAATGCTTGGAAAGAAAAGAGAAGATGACCCCGACATTGTCTTTATTCACCTCAATCACACCAATCCAATCTATGATGCCAACACAAAGGAGGCCATGGATGTTCGGAGGCTGGGGTGGGAAATCGGCCACCAAGGCCAACGATTTTCACTCGGTTGAAGGCTCGCCGGTGTACTTAACTGGCTTGCCGATGGACTCCACGTATGACGCTGTGACAATGACTTGGATTTGTTCTCCACCGTCATTTCCAACCACAGGGGTGCCTGCATTTGTTGAAAGCGAGAGCGTGATGAGCCAATCTCCTTGGACGGCAGATTGATCCATGAGGACTTCTGTGAAATCATCAATATCCTCATTGAACACCACAGGAACATCAATGATCGAGGCAGGCGTCAATTGGTACACATAGGCAACAACAACCGGTGCATCACATTGTTCGTTTGTTTGTTGTGAATCATCGACGATTTCAAACGGACCCGCCACTTGGGAAAAATCAGGTATTGTCGTCACGGAATCACAGGCGCTTCCACCTAGATTTTCCTCTGTATCAGAATATAAAATTTCAAATTGTACATCATAAATGACGCCAGCATTCTCCGGAATACCCCAATCGCCAATATTCGTTTCGAAATCAGCCGATTCTCCATCGTTGAGGTCAAATGTTTGTTGGTATGTTACCGTTGCAACCGTGATGGGTAATTCGTACAAATCAAACAAATATTCGTCAGAATCTAATGGTTCAGGCGGGTCAGAAAGAACGTATGCTGCTTCAAGGCCAACCACGATGAGAAGGGCAACAACACCAGCCGACATGACTTGTTGAGGACGTATGAGAAACCGAGCCTCGATTTTATCGGCAACCTCGTCTTTGGAAAGGAAGTAAAACATGGTTCCAAAAGCCCGGCTGGACGATTCCTTCCTAAATCGACATAGGAGGAAATGTGCAAGGAATGCAGAGCCAATGCCGGGAATTGAAGGAAAGACTTCGCTACCAAGGCCGCTGAAACTCCACACAGTCACAGATACCAAGGCGGTGATCATCATCACAATGGTGTGGTAGGAGTCGGGTTTGTAGCCTATAATTTGGAGAATGAGGAGTGGGATGAAAATTGAACCAAGCCCGTATACGGCTAGAACCACCAAGTCGAACACAGAGTCGTTTTTCGTGAAGAGTGCAACAAGAGAGATAAGCGTAGCGAAAACGGCCATACCGAGTGTAACCATTTTAGTTTTCTTGTGGTTTTCACTCCATTCAGGCTTCACGTCATCGGTGATAGCAGCGGTGCACGCAAGGACTAAACTATCAGCAGTCGACATTGTTGCGGCAAAGATTGAAGCGAGGATAAGCCCAACCCAAAACGGCGTGAGAACTTCGAGGGCCATCATAGGTAACCCCATTTCCGGGTCAAAATTTCCATCGAAGAAAATAGCTCTTGAAACAAGCCCGATGATGAACATCAATGCAATGAAAGGCGTTTGCCAAATGAAGAACCAAATCATCGCTTGTATCCTGTCTTTGTCTTCGCCGAGTGTCATGACACGTGAAACAACTTGGGGTTGGCCAGCAACACCAAGTCCACCGAGGAAGAACGCAAAAAGCCACAACGCCACACCAAATTTGAGACCATATGGAAACATCTCAGTTGTCGCAGGGTCAATGATTGTGAGACGGTCGTGCAGACCAGAAAAACCGTCCACTTCAGCCAGTGCTGTCACACAAAGCAATGTTGAACCGATGATCATAACAACGGATTGCACAGCATCGGTCCAAATCGATGCTCGGACGCCACCCGCATAACAGTAGGCGACCACGAGCACAAAACCGATGAGAATTCCAATGATTTTGTCCCAACCGAGAATGGCATTGAGTGCTACGCCGCCAGCGGTGAGTTGAGCTGCTGCATAAATTGATAGGAACAACACGGAGACTATTGCTGCAAGTTTTGCTTCTGGAGCGCCTCGAGTGGTTGAGACCAATGATGATAACGAGCGAACATTTTGTACTGCAGCCTCACGTTGAATGTGTTTGTAGAGCCATAGCCATGCAACGACTTGACCGATGGTTGAAACCACACCAATCCATATGGCTGAATACCCCATCAAGTAGACAAAACTGATGAAACCGATGAACATGTATCCACTATTCCATGTACTGACCGCAGAGAGTGCTGCGAGAGCAGGGTGCATGCCTCGACCGGCGACAAGGTAGTCGTCCGTCGTGTCTTTTTTGACAAGCATACTCGCTAGTCCAACACCTGCAAACAAGAGCATGAAAAATGTAAACGAGAGAAAACCAATAGTTTCAGGACTCATCGCTGCTCCTCCTCACTCCATCGAGCGATGGCAACCTCTTCAATGTCACTCAATGCTCCAGGAACGAGCAATGTGTTGAGCCGCCCCCCTTCCACTTCGGACAACCGCCCTAATGTGATGGTCGTCACACGCTCATCTTCACATCCGAGGTCGCTACATACAACAACCTTCCATTCATCCATATCGTCGAGTTGGAATTCATCCGTTCGTTCCGATAGTTTTTGTTTCATGAGTTGGAATGATGCGTGAGCGTCACTAGGTTTCATGGGTCGTTGTTGGCCAGTGCCTTCTCCAGTCGGGTCGAGGTCGAGCAACACCAAGGTGTGAAAACCATGGAGACGATTGAACGCTATGACCTCAAGAGGCGATGTTGCGATCCATGAACCATGAGGATAGGTGAGGGTTGTCTGCCGGCCAAATTTGTAATTGGATAACCCAGCGATGCCGGTTGCCAAAGTTGTGATTGAAAGTCCGTGAAGCACTGAGCACTGCACCCCGTGTTCGATGCATCGTAATTGAAGGTCCACATGGGTCGTGGCTTGTAACGGATCGCCGACCACCAAAATGGCTATTGCAGAAACCTTTGCCATGTCCAACAAGTCATCCGGTTGCTCAATCGCTGGCCGCATGACGCGTTCAATCGAACCAATTGATGCCTCAAGTCGTTGCAATTCTTCCTCTGGCCAAAGAGCAGTATATGCTTCATACATGCGATGATTGCACCGCTTTGCAGTATCGAGTGCCTCGGACGTCATCGATTCCATTCTGCCTGGCCCCATGCCGATGAGGTACAATCCTGACTCAAGCGATGATTTGTTTGCATCCGCCATGGCTAAACCTCCGACACTCGTGGCTGAAGCGAATCCGATGCGACTTTTGAGTGTGCCGAGCAAATCCACCCAAATGTGGATTGAGCGATGTAGGGCGAACCAGTGGTTGTTTCTCGGCGTCTCAATTCACAACCTTGACGACGACCTCAAGGGCATCCCACTCAATGATGAAGCTCCTGCTCATGATGCTGAGGTGTGGGAAGGGCATGCGATTATTGAAACTGAAGACCAGGTGCCCAAACCATTCCATTATACCGATCATATTCCGAAGGAGTATGCTCACCTTCCCGCAGATACGTGGCCCTCAAGTTTTGAGAAACAAGGCGATATTCTCATGGTAAAATTTGAGCAAGAAGAATACAAAGACATCATTGCCAAAGCATTGCTCGACCATTTTGGTAATATCCGACTTGTATGCGCGGATGATGGCGTTCAAGGTGATTTCCGCGTACGAGACCTGAACATCATCGCATCAAGAGATGGTTCAACATCAACACAAACATCGGTCAAAGAGCATGGTATTTCGATTCAAACCAATCCTGGCGTGGCGTACTATTCATCCCGCCTCTCACACGAAAGAGAAGTCACATGTTCTCACATCGAGAGCCTCGTGTCTAAATTACAACGCAAGGTTGTGATCGCAGATTTGTATGCTGGGGTTGGGCCATCGTTTGGACTGCTCTTTCAACGAGACCTCGTTGCAGGATATATCGCAAATGACCTCAATCCCAAAGCCGTTGAATTGCTTGAAACCAATATTGAACAGTTTTCAAAAAAATTGAGCGATGTCCAACCAGCACTGATCAAATGCGAAGATGCACGTTTACTAGCACAACGTCAAGAGGTGCAGGGTGCAGTGGATGTCCTCCTCGTTAACCTCCCACACGATAGTTTGGAACATCTTCCGTTCCTGTTTAGTTGCCTGCAAACCGACCAAACAACGCTCATTCGCGGCTGGACAATCCTCGAACGAACAGAATTACCATCCTTAGAATCATCTCTTCAAACGATGTGCCAAGATGCGAACGCAGAAATTGAATGCATAGAAATCAACGATGTTAAAGGGTATTCGATGGCCAAAGTCTTTGCTTCGTACACAATCGAAGTTTGCGTTCGTTCGAATCGTTGACTTGATGAAGCAGAGCGAACTGCCCTTGTTCATGGAGAACATCGTTCAATGCCAATGCGGAGCAAGCATCGACATCACAGGGGTTATGCCACGACGTTCAGGCACGAAGGTATGGTGCAAAGTGTGTGGTACGCTCACAATCCATCATCGGATGTCGCAGTAATACCCACATTTTCTTCACGCCGTTGCCAAACAGCAACACTAACGAGAGCGAGGATTTCAAACAAACCGACTGGCATTGGTAGAGCCTTGTCATCATTGTCTGATTCTTTATCCTGATTTGTCCACGCATTCCCAATGTCGTAGTCGTTCTTTTTGATCATAAACCAATCCAAGTCGCGTGGCAAATCAGCTGTCATGAATTCGTGTCCATCGGTGTTGACGAGAAAATCATCTTCGATACGAATACCAAACCATCCATCGATGTAGATGCCAGGTTCAATGGTCACAGCATCATAGGCCATCAAAGGCTGTTGGTTGTACGATAACCCGAACAACGGGTCGTCGGTACCGCTTGAGAGGAGTGGAGGTTCATGAACACAGACGCCAAATCCATGGCCGAGTGAATGGATGAAATATTCCCCGAACCCCTCTTCTTCGATGTGGGTTCTTGCAATGTCGTCAAGAGCCCAAGCAGGAGTGCCAGCCTCGATGAGAGGGAATGTGAGGTTCTGTGCATCATGAACAGCCATGTAGGCTTTGATGATGGTTGCATTTGTTGTCCCACCAACAACGTACGACCGAGTCACATCGCTGACCCAATCATTGACTCGAGCACCCAAGTCCACGACAACAACATCGCCTGGTAGAATCACCCGAGGCCCTGCCCCGTCGTTGACGGGGTCACCGTGAGGGATAGCTCCATTTTCGCCCGCTGCGACGATGGTTCCAAACGAAGGCCAGTCGGGGTTGCTTCCATTTTCAATCATCGCACGATCAATTTCTGCTTTCACCTCTGCTTCGGTTAGATTTGCTCCCATGAGGACTTGCCAAAGCATCTCACGGGCGACGTTTTGGCCAATTTTTGCTAGTCGAACGGACTCACGAATCGAATCATCTTTGTTTGGTGAAATACCAGTGGGGGAGGGAAATTTTCCTTGCAGAGCGTTCGCGACCTCTGTTTCACATGCTGCTGCTGTGGGCATCGAGGAACATAGGAAGAGAATTGCCAAACAAGCGACGAGACCTCTTCTGCCCATGATATGCCCACCATCCCCTTCCTCTTTGACCCATCGGTATGTTCATCACTTGCCTGCTCCCACATATTTTTGAGCAACAATGTCAGAAGCCCATCTTGTCATCGATGTTGTGGATAATGGCGGACAATGGACCCATAGAGAATGGAGGATGCTCAAGTACCTCAAAGTCGATTCACAAATCATCGATAACACAACACCGGTCGAAGATTTGCGTCAACTCGACGGGTTGATTCTTTCAGGTGGAGCGGCACGAATTGGTTTGTCAGGAGAATTAGGAAATTGCGGAGCGTTCCTCGACTTAGACATCCCGATTCTCGGTATATGTGCAGGGCATCAATTCATGGCAAGATACTATGGAGGCGATGCCAGAGAATCCCCCGAACCTGAATTCGGGGCCATGGAAATAGAACTTGTGAACGAGGGTGGCAAGATTTTTGCAGGCACACCCGAAAAACAAATGGTTTGGGAATCACACAACGATGAAGTTCATGTTGTCCCAGATGGTTTTTTTATCACAGCAAAAAGTCCTTCATGCGAGGTTCAAGGCATGGAGAATGAACTCGGCACACGATTTGGACTTCAATTCCATCCCGAAGTAAACGATTCGGAATTTGGCAAAGAAATGTTTGAAAATTTCGTCAAAATTTGCAAAATAGCCAAAAGCACTCCATAAGAAGCGTTTATATCGGAACCAGTTTCAACCGAGTTTATGCAGAAAAAGCAAGCAAGCATAACTTTGTTTCTAACGACCGTTCTCATCGCCTCACTGGCAGCACCGGTCGCTTCAGGTCAAACGAACTCAGATACAGAATACTACTACGGCGTAGAATACGACTGGACCAGTCTCGATAGTGACATCGAGAACTTCACAGGCATCAATCTCAACGAAATCTTCACCGAAATTATGGGTGCAGCTGACGATGCCGGTTTCAATCTCGACATCGCTCAAATCAATACGGGTAGTTCGAATGTATATGTCCACTATTCAGAGGATATGTCACCACAAACAATCCAAGATAAATACAACAACGACGTTGATGTTTGGAGCAGAACCAATGATGTGACGCTACGTCACGGGGTGATCGCCACAGGCATTCTCATGACCGATTGGGATGAGCAAACCTTCGGGGGACAAGAAACTGCTTTCGACATTGATATCCAATCGAACTTGGAGCAGGTGTTGACCGTTGATATGCTGTACACCGAGTATTTGGACGAAGATAGTCATCTTATCGGTGCCGACCTTGACTTTGCTATGAATGTCGAATTTAATGCAGGTTTGAGCATTGATGTTCTCCTCAAAGGCGACGGCGAAGAACTCCCAGTTGACTTCGATGCATCCATTGAACTAGGTTACGAAATTCAAGGTGCAGAATCAGAATGGCGCCTAGGTGAACCAAGCAGTATCTATGTCGATTTCTCAAGCGGTGAAATGATTTCATGGAACTGTGGCGAGGAGCGATACGTGGATGAATGGTGGGGTGAAATGTATATGGAAGACGATTGTGGCGATGTTTCTGGCGATTATTCAGCAACCGTTGACTATGCTTTATCCTTGACCGGTATTCCTACCGAAGACCTCGGCCTCGACCAAGGACAATTTGATTTGTCCGTTTCTGATGAACTCTCCAACACAGGCTCGTTCGAGTTTGAATACCTTGACGGCTTTGATTTCATGTCCGTCGACACGCTAACCATTGACCTTGGTGATGGTGCAGAAACAGACGTTTCTGTGTGCGACCAATGCCCTCCAGGTCAACCATTGATGTTTGGTATGATGGCATCAACAATTGCAGGTGTCTCAGCGGACCTCGGTGAAACGATATCCGAGGACCTCGAGGACAATCTTCTCGCCGAGGATGGCTTGGTTCAAACCATCATTGGATGGAGTGAATTAGACGATGGTGGTGATGACTGGACTCATCACAACGAAGACTACTACTGGTACTGTGAGAATGGAGAGGAAATTTACACATGGGACTATGACAACGATTACGAGGACTGTTCGGACGGTTCCGATGAACCAGAAATATCTGTCGAGGCGTACGCCTATGATGGAACAATCAACCTCTACACAACCTACGAAATGGAAGAAGAACTTGCAACCATTGAATTTCAGTGTTCAGACGGTATTGAGACTATTGATTTTGGATGGGTCAACGATGGCGAAGCCGATTGTACCGATGGAAGCGATGAATCCGTCGATGAGACTGACGAATTCATGTGCGAAGACGGTGAAATGATTCCATTTTCATATGTGAATGATGGCGAGATGGATTGTGCATACGGTATGGATGAAGGCGTGACTGCATTCGGTATGGATGTGACATTGTACATCGATGGCTCACCTGAAATATCATCAACCATGGTGATGTGCCACGGGTACGGTTCATGGAATCTCGACGAATGCGATCAAGACGTTTACGATACAATCTACCTTTACGAAGAATATGACATGACAACCATGGACCTCGGCTACGGAGAGCACGAACTATGTGCAACGGTCAGCCTCAGCGGCGAAAATGTCGACGCCTCAAACTACATCGCACCGTGCACTCAAATTTTCATCGGTGCTCAGATGAATGGATTAAGGGTGAACAATGAAGATATGACCCAGTATTACCAGGTCTACATGTACAGCACACCTGCCGAAGGAGAGACACAAACTCTCACATTAACAATTTTTGACGAGGAAGGCAACGAGGTTGAGACCATAGAACATACCGTTGACGAAAACACCTACGGTCTAGATGACATGTTTATCGCACCTGCAGAAGGCGAATATTGCTATGAAGCAGCCTTAGAGGATGATGAAGGATATGCATACCAAACCCTTTTTGCCTGTGAAACAGCGGAAGCTGAACCAGAACCAAGTGACAGACTCGTTGCAGTCTTTGAAGCACTTGCTGAATCAGGACTTCCAGACGTTCTCGAAGAGTTCGGAATGAACTTGGATGACCGTTTGAGCGGTGTTGTGGCTGATGAATTCCCATACGAAGACGGTATGTGGGCTCCAATGTGGAGCAATCAACATGCGACGATCGTCGGTGTTGGCGTGTATGCAATGGATGCCAACGGCGACTGGTATGTGCTCGTTGGTCCTGAGACCCAAGATTTCTCAAACGATGCACCCGCGAAGGTCAGTATCCGATATATCACCGGAGTCGAAGCAATGAATGCTCAAGCAACAATGGCTGAATCTAATGACTTAAACACCATCGTTGACCTTGAAGCGTACGACCTCGATGCTCTAGAAGAAGCACTTGAGCAAGCAGGTGCAGATACATCGAACCTCGACCTCGGAAACAACGAGCCTGGAGATACAACCAACGAAGAAGAAACGACTGCTGATGATGCAGCGGACGCAGAAGGCCTCCTTCCGTTCCTATCACCACTCAGTGTCATGAGCATGCTCTGCCTTGCATTCTTTGTTGCCCTCCGAGGAAAAGACGAAGAATAATCAATGAACCACGCGAGGACTCAGTGTGCAACTGCGTCTTCAACCACGTAAGTGGTTTGTGTACCTCAATTGTGGGGTTGCGATTTTCTTTGCCTTGCATGTCTACATGAGTGCTTGGATGGTTGTTGAGTTTGATGGCGTGTACGAAGAGGGTAAACCCTCACCAACCGAAATACATGCTCTCGTTGTCGTTGATGCTGACCAAACCTACATCGATGTGGAAATGGAAAAGGCGACCTCATTTTTCCTTTACAGCTTTTCTCGAAACGATACAAGTGTGGAGGAAACCCAACCCGAGGAGGAGAACGAAGAGCAAGATGCATCATCGGACACGGATTTTGTTGACTTCGGTCGGACGCTCATCTTTGTTTCATTGTTGATCTTTATCATACTTCATGGGTTGTATTTTACATCTTTTCGTTGGACGAATATCGTGCTTTCCGTCACTTTTGTATGGATTCTTTTGTCATTTTTTGTCGTTTTTCCAACCCTATATGTCTATGATTTGAGCTCAGGAAGAGATGGAAGTCTTGCCTACCAAAATTTTGCAAGCGATGACGTCGAGGAATCCCTCCTCCATCAAGACGACGACGTTGATTGGTCTTTGACGCACCGTGGAGTAAAAATTGAAACATCATATTCAGGTTATGATTTAGGGCTGGTAGCAAAAGAAGATCTTGATGATGCTAGAAATTCAACAGAGCAACTGGCATCAGAGAATTACAGCCACACCTACATCCAGTTTGGCTCAACATTTTCGTTTCAGGTTGGTAAAAACATTCCAGTGCTCTACACTCTACCACTTTTTTGGCTTATCTTCCCAATGGTTTCGATGAGTCGTTCGACGACTGAGGAGGAGTGATTGGCGCCCGCTCCGGGAATTGAACCCGGGTCGCAGGAATGACAATCCTGCATGATAACCTCTACACCAAGCGGGCAGTAGCAAACATCGGGAGCGCAACCGATATTTAAGTCGCGCGAACTGGGTCAAACGGGTAGGTAATCATGGCTAAGAAAAATTCTTCGGAAAAAACGAGAGAAGAAGAAGAATTAGCGCAACTTGACGCAATGATGGGCAATGCGTTTGGTGCTGCCGAGGGTGCTGCCGAAGTTCAAGCCGACGAGAGTTCGGTCGATGCTCACGATGAACCTACGACTAACGATGAATCAGAGCAGGAAGTTGACGCAGGACAAACCACTGAAGAAGAGCCAATGGAATCCTCTGATGTCAATGATCAACCTTCCAGTCCACCTCCATCCAGTCCACCTCCATCCGGTCCACCTCCATCCGGCTCACCTAGCGGCCCCCCATCCGGCCCACTTCCATCCGGTCCACCAAGTGGCCCCCCATCCGGCCCGCCTCCTTCCGGTCCGCCTCCAACAGGGCCCCCTCAGA
>JAYQSB010000041.1:9452-12675 GCA_038146705.1 Candidatus Poseidoniales archaeon | reverse complement strand
TGTAAATGTGTACTTGTGCCATGGTACGTAGTAGTAGTAGCTGTAGTATTTGTAGTGGTACCTGTATGTGCTTGAATAACAGTACACGTAATAGATGTAACAATATCCACCTGCAGCACTTGAAACTTGGATTGTTGGGTCAATACCAAGTGGGAAAACTCTGTCATCACTGAGAATCCAATCTGCTTCAACCATTGTTTGAAGGATGACGTGGTTTCCGTGTACTTGCACGAAGAATGTTGCTATGTAAGCCTCGGTTGAGTGAGGCTCGATGATTGTCGGTACTGGAATCTCAACAAAGAGTTCGCCAGTTTCGATGTTTCGAACTTGGAGAGCATCTTGTGTTTGGTAGACTTCAGTTCCTATCTCGACATCACCGGAGAAGAGAGCGTAGCCTGCAGGTAGTCGGAGACCTTCTGCAAGACCGAACCACTCTTGACCTTCCAAGAGGTCTGGCTTCTCTCGGACGACGAGGATTTGCTTGACCTGAGTTTGCTCAACGAGGTAATCGAGGTCAAATCCTTGGCCGATAGAGTATCGGATTGAATTTCCGCTCACTGTCACTCCGCCAGTTGCTTCACCCGCATCGTAAGGGGTTGGTGCAATTCCAGCTTCATCGAGTGTGATGAGCATAGGTGCGATACCAGTGACGATTGGGTCAACGAATTCGTTCGGTTGAACGATAACGCCGCCGCCGGCCTCTGGTGCGAAGGCTGTGAAGAACGTGTTCTCTGACACTTCATATCCATTCGCAGTTGCCTTCACGTTTGTGTCGATGTCGTGCCAAACACCGTAGCTGTCCATGTAGTGGACTGGTTCATTGGCAATCAATTGCACAATTTCGCCGTCCTCTGTCAAAAACGCCTTTGTGTTCGCATCACGGAAACCTTTCAGTTCCATGTCGGCATCGTATTCATATTCTAAATCCTGAATAGTTTCAGGGAGTTTGAAGTAATCGTTCTCGTTTTCGCTTGGTTCAGCAGCAACGAATCCAGATTCTTCGGCGTTGTTCTGCACGTAGCTGCTCATTGGCATTAAAACCATGATCAAGCACAGAAACAGTGCTACTCCGATTCCACCCAGGACGGTTGTTTTCTTGTTTTTCTTTATTGTTCCCAACATTGTCATTCACCTCATACATACTGTATGCAGAGCATATGAGGATTTACACTACTTATATGCGTTGGGGTGCAAAATCTTTGAAACCATGAATGGTAACCGGGATGCCTCGTCAAATATTTTCAAAATTGTGATATGAATTCCACACGAAAAATCTCAAAAAAATATCATTCATCATCAAGCAAAAAAACCTAGAAAATACATTTTTTCGTCACAGGTTACTCGTTCGAACCGTTTGAACGAAGGTGTTCTACGTTTTTGTTTCGATCAAAGACATTTCTCATCGACCAAAACCGACAATTCAGTTTTGCTGGCGATTCTCTTCAAAGTGTGTTTCCAAAAGTTAAATCTTTGAAAAATCAACAATGATACCTACGGAGTTGATGATGACGGATCATCCAAACACATGTCGAAATGACATGTTCGTTTCCTTCTTACAACACGATGCTGCTACACACGATTTCTAAACACGTCATGAAACAAATTGCTTTCACAGGATATGACCTTTGAAAGCAATCACATTCCTTGTGGGAGTGTGCCTATGGCCTCAGTTGAGGCCAAAGGTTCCTCTGAGCGTAAATTGGAATCAGTAATCCCAGTCTTTGCCTTCGTCGCCGCCACCCTCGCCACGAGAGAGGATGAATCCACCAGCAACGAGTGCAATCAAGACGATACCACCGATGACGCCCCAAGTCCAACCTGGTACACCAGACGCAGTTTCATCACTATCACCGACGGTGTTGTTGGTGTCAGTTCCACCATCTTCGCCTTCACGGAAGTAATCGATACTGTTGAGTGAATCGCCGGTTTGGATGTTGCCAAGTTCATCGACTGGTACGACTGCGAAGTAGTATGTAGCAGATCCTACTGTCGTTGGCTTTGTCCACATGTATTCTGTCGAATCAGCAGATGTTGTTTGGCAGTTTTCGAGAGGCATGTTGATTGCGTTGAAATTTGAACGGTCCGAACAAATCATCCATTGTGCAACATCAGAAGTGTCTCCAGCTGGCGTCCAAGTGATTTGCCACTGTTCGCCGATTTCGACGATTTGAACTCCAGAAACGCTGGCGTCACCGTCTACTCTGCTGTCTGCGACGACATCTGCGGTTTCCCCTGCTGAACAAACTGTCTTGTCAGATTGCTGGCAAACTGCTAGAGAAACGGTGTATGTTGTTCCGTGAGTTGTTTCACCATTTGCACCAAAGGTTGCAGAGCGTTCTGCACTGGTTGGCTGTGAAACGATCAGATCATTGCACTCTGTTCCATCAACTTCACAGATTTCGAGGACGAATAGTTCTCCTTCATTCGGAGGTACATCGACATCCCAGATGATTCGAATTTGGCCACCTTGGGCTGCTGTTGCATTGAATCCTGTAAGTGTTGATGCAGGTGGCTCCAATTTGACGGCCTCGCTTCCAAAGAAGACGAGTTGGCCTGATGGAAGGATACCTTGTGTTGGGTCGAATGTGTATGTGAACACATCAACGGTTGCATCTGTATCATCATCTGATGGTGCATCGTCGAACATGATGTATCGGCCTTGTGCGTCATAGTACCACATGTTCTTGGCTCCAGCAGTCTTAGGAACTTGCACATTGAGGGTTTGTGAAAGGATATCTCCTGAGCTAAATGTTGCACTCGGTGAGTATTGAAGAACGGCTACAGCGTCAAATGTGCCACTGAGTTCATCACCGTCCATGTCTGTTAGGTCTGAAGCACCTTGGTGGGCTTCAATGGAACCATCAGTAGCAGTCACTTCAAATGTGCTTGCAAGGAAGTATGTGACATTGTAGAACACATTGACGCCAGATGCTGTTGTTGCTGTACCAGTTTGGGAATTCCAGATTTCAAGGACAATCTCTTGGCTGTCTTGTCCACCGAATTCGTCTTCGACAACAATGCTCACAGCGAGTGTTGGCACGTATTCTTGGATGATAGGTACGTTACATTCGTTTGAGGTACATCCTGGGAGTGTACCGCCAGGTGTACTCCAGACATAAGTGAGGGATGTACCAGTTGGGTCATCCACATCGAATGCTTGTGCACTCATTTGTAGGAGGTCAGCTTGTCCGATGATCAGGTCACCATCGTTGAGAAGTTCAAG
>JAYQSB010000041.1:0-8728 GCA_038146705.1 Candidatus Poseidoniales archaeon | reverse complement strand
TTTCGAGTTCCGTTCATATAATCTGAAACATTAGTGCCGTTTTCCCAAGTACGAACAGTACTTGAAGAGCCGCTCGATGCGAGTGTGACTGTTTTTCCTCCAATCAAGTCATTGGTTGTGTCTGTACCAACAATCCATCCTGCGTCATCAAGAACTGCGGAAGCAGCATCGCCGCCTGCTGAGAGCAAAATGACGACGTCACGGATCTCTGCACCTGTTTGGCTTCCGTCGAGGCCAACAGTGAGAGTGAACGATGCGGGGCTTGCTGTTGTAGAATCGCTTGGCTCGCCTTCGAGTGGCGTCCATGCGAGGTCGACCTGGACATCGACCCAGTCGACGACCTTCACATAGGTTTGGAAAGCGTTGTTGCCAGGATCGTCGTCTGTTGGGGAGTAAACTGTGACATCGATGATGTATTCTCCAACAGTTGGTGACCAAACGATATCGTTGCCACCTTGGGCCTGCATAATGTGCTTGCCGCCTCCGAGGAATTGGCCTACAGCGAGCGAACCGCCGTTTGCGGAGTCAAATGGACAAATCGTACCATCGTCACAAATCACGTCTGGGTTGTCCCATTGCAAATCGTTACCTGAAGAATCTTTTGCGATAAGGCCAGGGTTGCCGTTGGAGTCCGTCAAGTAAATCGTGGTTGTATAGCCGAGTTCGTCGATGAGGCCAGTGCCCTCATTTTTGATGAAGGCTTCAATTTTGATGGATTCTCCAGCAAGGAGTTCATCACGACAGCCTAAATCGTTGCAAGAAGATTCCTTCGGTGAAGCAATTGCTGATACAGTTGGGTCGCCAACCGTTCGGCCATTTGCCTCAGAAACCTCTTGACCAAGGTTCATTTCTGTTAAATCCATACTTGCTAGAAAACTCGTTACAAACAGGAGCACTAGCGTTATTGATGTTACTTTCTTCATTTCAATTCCTCCGACGTCTCGGTAGCCTTACCCACGGCATGAATCATATTTATACTCTAAGGAGCAAAAAATTTCAACCCCATTATAAGCGAGGTGCATCATTAATTTTTGTAATCATCGAGCAGTCTTGTGAAATGTTCATTTCCGAGGACTGAGGAAGCACGAATTCATGAAATTCAACTGTTTTGAGCCTCAATTGGAGATATTTTTGTTGCATTTCGAATGGGCATCATCGTTGTCAAAATAACAAGAGCCCATGAACTGACGAGTATAAAGAACGATTTCATGTATGGAAATGAAAATTCTACGCCTTGATCGGACCAAATCGAATCGTACAGGGAGGCGTGGAATAGATAAGCAATCACAAAACCATTCAATAATCCAAGAACCGCAACCCATGATACTTCGACAACAAACAACAAACCGACTTCCTTTCTTCGCAAGCCCAAAGCCCTCATCATTCCAATTGAGGACCTCCTTTCACTCACATTTCGATAGGTGACAACACCAATCCCTGTGACACCAACAAATAATCCGATGCTAAGGTATCCCTCAAACAGACCAAGGAGTGATTGGACGAGTTGCTGCAAGGTTTGGATGTCCTCATAGATGAGCGTGACCTGTACACCTTCAGAAGAGAATTTTTGATTGAGTTCTTCCGAGAGCTCCGCGGCTTGTTCTCGTTCCGTCTGGGATTTACCTTGGAGGATTCTATCATCGGTTGATTCCCCGGGAACGCTGATGTACATTCGCGTTACTTTTGCGTCAAATTGTTCCACTGCGACATCTGAACTCATCCAAATACCAGCAGAATAGAGATACGAGGATTGTGCAAGGAAACCTCCAACTCGGACAAAACGGCGATTTTCTGGGTTTGAAAAATCAATTAGAGAAATTAAATCTCCAATTGATAATTTTAGTGTGTTAAGACCACTCCCATCTGTTGCTAATTCAAGACCAAAGGAAGCGTCAACGAAAACAATATCATCGTATTTTTCAATTGAAATCCACGCCTCTTCTGCAGTATCTCCCAATTGCTCATCCCAAATGTGCAATGGTAGACCCCCATGGTTGGAAAAATTCTCATCGAACCCTCGAACGATGTACGGCATTCGCTCCCCCGAATCATCCTCAATGTGAACAGGGGCGCGATAAATTCGAGCAACTGAATCTATGGACTCTCCTGAGGTTTCCGTTAAATTCCACTCAAGAACATCATCAGGTAGATCGAGTGGTCTTGCTCGGGAGGAGGTCAAGAGAATCTCATAGTCACCTTCAGCCTCTTCGACAAATTGAGTTGAAAAGTTATCAAATTGTGAAGTGTACCCTGCGAGTACAATGACTGAAAACATCGTCAATGAAAACATACCAACGACGGCCGCAGTACGCACTGGGTGTGCGAGCGGGTGTGAAAGTGCTACCTTCGTCAATAACCTCTTTCGTGGAGGCAGGGGTGCGAATCGCAGAAGAGCATTCAATGCAATGGGTGCCAAACTTGAGAGCAACAATACACCTGCAACCACTTGAACCAATCCACGTAGAATGAGCGCTAACTCATCGGAGTCTGCACCTCTTGATAGGTTCAGATGGACATAGAATGTGGCCCATAACAAGTAGGCAAGGCCTAGTCCACCTACGGTATTTCTGGAGGCATTTCTGTACAAATTTTTCCAAAGGCGTTTCGAGCGGAACCAAATTGGTAGTTCCCAGGAAAAGATTGGAATAAGAAGTGTGAAAAATGCGATGCCTAAAAGGAGGACGAGTGAACTTGCCACACTTGAGTTCACACCCAGTAAAATGAATGCGGAACCAAAGAGAATGAGACCACCAAGTGCTGCACCTTGAATCAAATAGAGATACCATGGAACTTGATGAAGGACAAATTGGTGAAGATCTCGCAGAGTTTTGACGATATTCAATCTCGCATTCCACCAACTGAGACTCCATAAAACGATGAAGGAGAGGATTGACCCACCACACCAACCGAGAACGATTGAATCTAAACTCCAATCATATCTGAAACCAATTGCTCCAACCGATGCAAACATTTGAGCAAATCCAGCTCCAACAAACCATGCAAGAACTCCGCCAAAAATTGCTCCTATGGCTCCGCCAATTGTGGCTAAAACCATGCCTTCAAAGAAGAACAACGCTCTTGCATCGGCTTGTCGAAGCCCAAGGGCTCGTAACGTTGCAACCTCATTTTTTCGAACTTCAAACAAAAGGAGGAGAATGGTGATGGTGAGCAACATACCTGCTGCGATTGTAAACGAACCAAAAACAACAAACATCCCTGACAATAACGCAGAAGATTCCTTGGCTGAATCAATTGAATCAATCTTGACCGCAGACACCTGCAGGAACATGCTATCCATCTTGCTTTGTTCATTGAGTATGCTGAAGACTTGGTCTTTACTCTCCTGTGGCAGAGAAGACCCACTGGATGTAAGCATGAGAAGCGTTCGCTCTCCTTTTTGTGCCAAGGCAAGGGTCTCGACATCATGTATTGATGCAAGACCAAAAAACACATCTTCGATACTCGTCAAATTTTCAAATCCGGGTGTTGCTTGCATGAGGCCTTCAATTTCGAAGACAAGTGGTGTTGCATTCCCGAATGCAAACGGTATGGCTCCGTGGATGGCAAGAGAAGAAGAATTTGTTGCATTCATCAATTCTGAAACGGGTTGTATCGTACGAAGAGCACCTTGTTGCATGGTGTATCGCTCATCGCCATCAAAGGCAAGAATGAGTTGTGGTAATGTGCCAGCTCCGGCAATTTCTGAGAGAACAGGTAAACGAATGGATGTTAACGTTTGACTCGAGAGATTCCATTTTGCAAGTCCGAAGTCGGTGCTACACCAACTGTTATTTTGTTCTTGCACTTGATGAATCCCATCACAAATATCATGCAATTGTACATTGGTACTGTCCTCGTCATCCAATACAGGCTGAACCGATAGTCGATGAATTTGGAGGGCTGGGTCGAGTTCAATCTGATACCATTCCGTCTCTATCAGCGTTTCTATCTTCAAGTACACACTGGTATTCAAATACAGCGAAGCATCCAAAACTGAAGAACTTGTGATCCCAGGAAGAGAAAGTTGACGCTCGACTGAACCAAATTCATTCATCTCATACAGCGTGTAATCGCCACCTAATTCTGCAAGACCGTAAAATGAGGACATGTGATAAACAATCGAAACGGCATCGCCGACATCGTCGATCATCGTCGGGTCTGATTCATCGGGCTGAAGTTCACTGCCAAATACAAAACCGGACGAGGAGGCAGCAGCGGCTACACCATTGACACCAAGGGCAACATCATGAACAACATCGTTTTCGGATGACATCCATAACCAAACATCATCACCTTCAAAGGATTCAAATCCAAAACCTTTGTTTGACCAATGCCATAGTGAATTCGTTGAAGAATCAAGGCCGAGGAGGTCTGCACTAGAGAGGGACAACATCTCATCGCCTTGATGTTCGACGGAAACAATTGGAGCAAGAATTGCCTCAAGCATCGAAACATTCGATACATTGTCTCGAATCTCTTCTCTCAAACGCTCAACAATTGTTGCATTGATTCGACCAAAATCGCTTTGTGATGAGATAGTGATTCCCCCGCTTGTATCGTCTTCATTGACAAGGAGCCCTATATCACCAAACAACACACTTTGATCGAATTGAGATTCCATGGTGTCGGCAAAATTGGAAATCGTCGATGATTCAGTATCTTTGGCAAATGTATACTCGACGCGTGATACCTGACCAGGCATGTTCAACCATTCCTGTGCCGTTGGTAAATCGATGAAAACCGCAGGTTGCATTGTTCCACCACGTTGAGCATAGCCATCCATCGAAGCGACATTGTAGACGATTGCATCCCTGTATATGCGTTCTCGCCCTCCACCTTCGGCATCATCACGGAAAATGGTGAGGGAGATGACATCATTTTCTGTGACATCAAGTTCATCTGCAAAGACGTTATTCACAACGATGAAAGGCAAATTTTGCTTGTTGAGATTAAGAAGTTCCAAGGTAGCAAACTGAATGCCATCTTCCTTTCCTCCTATGGTTGGCCAATGGCCCTCTTCTTCAAGCGTAGCATTATTTGCAAACAAACTCGCACTCGCAATCCCAAGTCCAGTTGGGCCAAGAGCACTTACAGTTGACGTTATACCGTGTATCCGCCCTTTGAGAGATGATGAAAAAGAAGGTTCATTCATGCTCTGTTGCCAAAATCGGTCTGCTAACGCTTCCGAAAAAGCAACGCTTGTTCCCGTGTTTGGATTAAATCCGCTGATGAGCACATCTGTATTCGTCCAAGTTGATTCTACTTCATGAGCAATTGTTGCATCCAATGAATCTCCGATGATAAAAGAAGAAGAAAGAATGGCTGATGAGATGATAAATCCTGCAACCAGAAGTGTAGCCTGCCGTTTACGGCGACGGATGTTTTCGAAAGCGACTCGCCACACCATTTGTCTTTGTGGAATAAGAATCGCTTGAAACCCGGTTAAACTAACAAGACCTAGCACGATGCCAGCGAGCGTGAGTGAAACATTTGAAATCGGTAAGAATGACAAGAGGAGAACGCTCAAAGCTGTATCAAAAACAGAAAAAACAACGACCATGGCTTGATGTTTGATGGAGATGGTCGAATTTCGTCCAAACACATCAACAGCAACAATGCCACAAAGGAACACAACCAATGTGGCTATGGCCATTGGAACGAGCACTTACTCTTCCTCCTCACCCACGCCTTGTTTTTGAGGTAAGATGACGCCGTCACTCATCGAGATGATTCGATTGCATTGGCGGGCAATAGTATCATCGTGCGTAACGATCAAAAATGTCATGTTGTGTTCATGATTCATAGTTTTGAGGAGTTTCATGATTTCGTTTGATGTTGCTGAATCCAAATTCCCTGTTGGTTCATCGCACAGTACGATTGCAGGACGATGGACGATGGCTCTGGCAATTGCGACCCGTTGTTGTTGACCTCCCGACAATTCGGCAGGACGGTGCGTAATGCGTTCAGAGAGCCCAACTGCACCGAGTGCTTCGATACTTCGACGTCGTGCTTCTAAAGGCGAAACACCATTGAGAAGAAGAGGCATTTCGACATTTTCGACTGCGGTGAGCACCGGGAGAAGATTGAAGTTTTGATAAATAAATCCAAAGTGTTGTGCTCTTAGGTCAGTACGTTGATTTTCAGTTCCTTGATACAAAGAGACATCGTTGACAAAGACATCCCCTGAAGACGGGTCGTCAATTCCGGATAAGACATTGAGCAACGTCGTTTTGCCACAGCCCGAAGGACCCATAATTGCGATGATTTCACCATCGGTTATGCGAAGGTCAACTCCTCGAACCGCTTCCACTGTTGACTCATGGGTGTAGTAGACTTTCCAAAGTGATTCTGCTCGCAACACATTGCCCATGTCAAGAGCAGGAAGAATTGCGTTCATAAACTCCGTTGTGTTGGTCAAAATGAACAACATGGTCGGCAAGAATATCTCGTTCCAAATTTTATCATTTGGCCCGCTCGTTGAAACATTTGGTGAACGTCAAACCGAACATGATGTCAACGAAGGTACAACAATTCGGGAATTTATTCTCTCTGTAGACTTGGAAAAATGGATTGGTTTTGGTTTATCTGTTGCAAAAAATGGCGAGAGATGCTCGATTGATGACATCATTGGCGAAGGTGATGAAATTGCTTTGTTACCGCCAATGAGCGGCGGCTAGGGCTTTTTGAAGCGAAAGCCTTGAACACTACGACAATGTCGGAGATTCAGGGTCAAATATGTTCGGCGGCATTGGCACACCTGAAATTTTGATTTTGCTTTTCCTATTTTTCATTCTGTTTGGTGCAAATCGGCTCCCTGAACTTGCAAATGCACTTGGTCGCTCAAAAGGAGAATTCCAAAAAGGTTTGACTGAAGCAACAAAAATGAGCACTGAGCAGCAAACGATTGTAGACCTTGAAGCCGATGGAAAAACACCTGACCAAGTTCTCATCGACCGTGCAAAAAAGGTCGGAATCGACCACGCCGGAATGACCGTTGATGAATTGAAAAAGAAGGTTGAAGCACTCGAAGCAATGGAAGAAAGTGAAGAATAATCAATTCTTTCGTTTCAATTCCATTTGTGCACCGCATCGATCGCACTCAATTGTATGACCCTTCTTCGAAAGGTCAAATTCCTCTGGAACAGGGGAACTTGTCCGGCAACCTTTGCATTTCAAATGCCATGCCCAAACTTGTTTTGATTTCCTCACAACCACGCTCTCAACGTTCAATTGAAAGAACGTTGCAATATTCTGCAGGCGGTAATCATCGGTAAACAAGATTGTGTCATCTGTTGAGAGCGCTATCGATAAGATTTCGAGATCAACATTCGATAGACCTGCCAAATCACCGCTTTTTGCAGCACATTCTCTTGCATACTTCAGCATTTCATTCGTTGGCTCAATCCATTGGATATCCAAGGTATCAAGCAACATCATCTTCGAAGAACTCAATCGTTCAACTTCTGCTTTCTGAGACAATGCACAGAAACCACCGGAGATTTTTTCCGGTGGCCAATTGAGAAGAGCAGATGTATCGAGTACTCGCATCTATCGTGCTGTACAAAAACACCCTCTTCAAGACACCGTTAACACCTACATTGATGAAGTCAAAACTTTACCCTGCCGCATGGGCTGGAAAGAGACCATCATCGATTGGTTTGACATTTTCGGACCTGCGGCTCTTGCCATGCTCTCGTTCACAGAAGCTATCATCCAACCCGTTCCGCCAGACCTTCTCTACATCCCGATGTTGCTTGATGCCTTGGGCAATGGTCCGCTGATGCTATGGCTATGGATTGTCGTTACATTGTCATCGGTAGCAGGAGCCCTCGTCGGATATTTTTTGGGGAAAAAGTACGGTGTACAACTCATATCGAATTTCGGATATGAACGCCACATACAGACATTGGAGAATTTGTCTGAGAAATATGGAGGATTAGGTATTTTCATCGCTGCATGCTCTCCTCTACCTTACAAAGTGTTTGGATGGGTTGCGGGTATGGCTTCCATGAACAAGAAGGTGTTTGTTGTTGCAGGACTCCTCGGCAGAGGATTCCGATTTGGTTTAGAAGCCATTTTGATTTGGTATTATGGAGATGAAGTTCTTGATGCAATCATGTGGTTTTTGAACAACGAGTTGTTGCTTGGTGCTGCCATTATTGTCCTAAGTGGTGTCATTGGATACTTGATTTTTAGAACCAATTCGTCAAATGCACCCTCATGAAACGGAACCGATGAACATGAATGAGATGTATCCTAACCCAAAGGAAGCATTATGAAGAGGATGTTCTAGGCCAAGTCGCCGCTCGTGTGGTGTAGCCAGGTCCATCATTGCGGGTTTTCATCCCGTCGACCCGGGTTCGAATCCCGGCACGAGCACTTGATTGAAACCGATGAACCACGCAGTAGTTTTTCCAATTTTTTTCAAGGTAATTCTTGAAAAATATGAACGTTTTTTTCCAACAAATTCTAATCTTTTATTGAATGATATCAACTCACTAGATTGATAAACTATGCAACGATTGAGATAATGATGAACTCCAAGGCTTTGGTCCTTCTCCTCATTCTAGCGTATGCTGCACCTTTAGCGAACAATGCTTCATTTCTTGATGTTGACCATGTTTCGAATGCAACATCTTCAACACCTCCCGCCTCCGACTACGTCGAAGCTTTGAGTTATCAAATAGGAAATGGGGCCGTGGTTTTAGATATCATCGAACATAATTCA
>JAYQSB010000040.1:0-13311 GCA_038146705.1 Candidatus Poseidoniales archaeon | reverse complement strand
GGCGTATGTTGCTCCTTTAGCGAACGATGCTTCATTTCTTGATGTTGACCATGTTTCGAATGCAACATCTTCAACACCCCCCGTCTCCGACTACGTCGAAGCTTTGAGTTATCAAATAGGAAATGGGGCCGTGGTTTTAGATATCATCGAACATAATTCAAGTTACGCTCTGCTGATATCTCACTCCGGCAATGGCCAAATTGGATCACAAAGTTGGACTGGTCAGTCAAACACGCATTCAATTCTCCTCCTTCATGAAAACGGTACTTTGAATTCACCATATCACTTCACGCCCCACGCTCAACCTCAAATCTTTTCCACAAACCAAGGCCTTCTCATCGCTAGCAACGACTCAGGAATTGTGAATTTGAGCCTTCATGACCTACCAACACAACAAGTCACTTCACTCGAAATCGGTTCTAGTTCAACAGGACCGTTCAATCTCCTTGCAATTGATGCTACCGGCGATGATGTTGCCCTCGTGGTTCGATGTTATGTTCAAGATTCAAGCAGCACAACACTCGATGGAGATGAGTGTGCTACCTCATCCGGACGATACAACCTCACCACGTACAGTGTCGATTTACCTTCCCAATCAGTAACTCACAAAGCATCTGTAGGTTGGCTGAATATGTCAACATCTTCAGTAGAATATGGTACAAAAACTGGTACGCTTGATAAAATCATATCCCCATCACCTGATTGTGAGCAGTTCCTCTATCTGCATCCAAACGGAGCAATGGATAGCTTAGCGACAACTGATTGTGCAACATCAGGGGACTGGAATACATTCCAGAATGTTGAAACTTCTGTCTCTTTATTTGGTGGCACATCAGACTGGTCGCCAGATGACTTCTCCGATTGGGGTATTGCATTGACCGCATCAACAATGGACAATGGAGGTACTGAACATTACGATGGATGGAAATTTGGTGCTGCTGAATGTTCGTATGATAATCTCATGAAACTTGTGCCTTATCACTTTGGACATAGCATGGTGTTCAAGGTCATAGGGTGGACGACTGGTTCACCTGGTCAACAATGCTCCATTGACACACATGATGAAAACGATGGGTCAACAACAAATGAACTGCTCAAACAACGTTGGTTGAACAGCGAAGCATTAGTGATCGGTGACCGAAGACTCAATGCTTCAACCACTGATGTTCTTTCCACAACAAAAGACTTGCTCGGTGTAGCGGTGGGGTCAACCTCTGTCGTCGATTTCATTTCTATTTGCCACACTGGTTCCTTGACAAATGAAGCAACGACAGTCGCATCTGGGTCCACCAATGAACGAAATTCAATTCTTGCATGGCGACCTTCCGGCATACTCAATGTCACAGTCCTTTCAGCAACTGCCGGCTGTGTCTCACACCTTGCTGCAAGTTCAATGACCATTCTTGCACTCCACGATGATGCCTCATTGCAAGAATTGACACTTCTTGCTGCAGATACCGATGGCGACACGTACGCAGACATTAACGATGCATTCCCTCTTGATAGCAATCAGTGGTCGGATGGTGATGGTGACGGTTACGGTGACAATCCAGGTTTTACGACGTCGGATGACTGTCCGCTCGCCTTTGGAAATTCATCACAGGGCAAGCGAGGATGCACAGATTCAGATGGAGATACTTGGGCAGATGTGGATGATAAATTCGTGCTCGACCCTACACAATGGGCTGACAGCGATAACGATGGTTATGGCGACAACACAAGCGGGAACTATGGCGATGATTGCCCATCCCAGTCTGGAACCTCAACCCAAGACAGGTTAGGATGTCCTGACCAAGATTTTGATGGCTTTAGCGATGTAAACGATGACTATCCAAACAATCCAGCTCAATGGAAAGACAGCGATGGTGATGGATTTGGCGATAATTCTGCAGGTGCAGGTGGTGATGATTGTCCAGAGACCTATGGCTCAAGCACCATTGAATTACAAGGGTGCCCAGATGCAGATGGCGACAATTATGCTGATATTATTGATGCCTTACCATACGACCCTTCACAACAAAAAGACCTCGATGGTGACGGGTATGGTGACAACCCAAATGGTACAAACCCTGACCAGTTCAGATTCGACCCCACACAACACAACGATACGGATGAAGACGGGTACGGCGACAATATAGGAGGCACCCGAGGCGATTCATGTCCAAACACGTTCGGTAACTCGACCATCGACCGATATGGTTGCGTTGACACTGATGGGGACGGATATTCTGACGAAGGTGATGGATTTCCAAACGACCCACTTCGATACATCGATACGGATGGCGACCAAATCGAGGATAGTTTCGACGAATTCCCATACGACCCTACCCAATCTGCAGATTCAGATGGCGACTCGTATGGTGACAATCCCGCTGGAAATCGAGGTGACTCGTGTCCAACAGTGTATGGAAACAGCACGGCTGACCGCTACGGGTGCATAGATTCTGATGGCGACGGCTTTTCTGATGAAGGCGATGGATTTCCAGATGACCCACTTCGTTGGATTGATAACGATCGAGACGGTATTGAAGACCAATTTGACGACTTTCCATATGACCCCACGCAATCTGCAGACTCTGATGGTGACGGGTATGGCGATAATCGAGCGGGGAACCGTGGAGATGCTTGTCCAGATGAATATGGAAACAGTACTTCCGACAGGTATGGTTGTGTCGATACAGACGGCGATGGTGTCTCTGACAAAGGGGACGGTTTTCCTCTCGACCCAACAAGATACATCGATACAGACGGGGATAGTTACGAAGACAGCGAAGATGATTTTCCATTCGACCCGACGCAATGGCTTGATTCAGACAAAGACGGTTTTGGAGACAATAAATTTGGCTCCAATGGCGATAAGTTTCCAAGTGACCCTACACAGTGGTCGGATATAGACAGCGACGGGTACGGCGACAATCCAAATGGGTCAAATGCAGACGCATTTATTGCCGAACCAAGTCAATGGTCAGATATTGACATGGATGGTTGTGGAGACAACCCACTCGGTCGTTTCGCCGACAAGTTCCCCAATGACCCGACCCAATGCATCGATGAAGATGGGGATGGTTTTGGCGATAATCTAAGTGGAAACAATCCTGACCCGTTCCTCTTTGACCAAGACAACGATGGCTACAATGACAGTATCGACATTCTTCCACTTCTCCCTTCCCCTGGAGACTTGGATAACGACGGTGTACCGGACGCAGAAGACAAATTCCCGTCGGACCCGCGAGAGTCAAGCGATCACGATAACGATGGTATCGGTGATGAGGCTGACCCTGATGACGATAACGATGGATACCTCGACCTCGCTGAAATCAATGCAGGAACCGACCCATTCAACTCCAAATCCAAACCGATTGATACCTTTGAGATTGTCTTACCTGGCACTGCAATCGGGCTGGGTGCATGGGATTTGATTGGGATTTTCCTTGGGGTTCCTTTGACGACGTGGATTCTCATTGGACTTGTAACCCGGGGCGGACGGGCACAAAAGTATGAACATCGATTACGAGAAGCCACACGAAGAGAAGACCTCGAAGATATTGCGATGGGCTATGAACGGGCTGTTATGTTGAGAATGTTAGGGCCACATCAAGCACTTCGACTGGAACGATTGCGAACCGAACTTGATGACGTTCTTGAGAATCAATTGCATCAAGAATTGTATGAGATACCATCACCTGCTCCAACTTCAAACCCCGAGACATACGCAGAGCAAGAAGCTGCTTACGAGGCAGTGGAACAACAAGGAAAGAAAATTCCCAAGATTTGATTCAGTGGTCATCGTGTGAACCTAGGAAGTATTCACCAATTTCCGGGTCATTGAGGATAAAGTTGGCATCGCCAGTGTGGACGACTTTGCCGCCTGCGAAAATATAACCACGGTCAGAACGAGCAAGACTCAAACGAGCATTTTGCTCGACGATAAGCACGGTGATGCCTTCCGAGCGCAAATTATCAATTCGCTCAATGATTTGTTGCTGGTACAATGGCGAAAGAGCCGCTGTGGGTTCATCGAGCAAGAGAAATTGAGGGTCGGAAATAAGGGCACGTGAAATTGCAAGCATTTGTCTCTCACCACCCGAGAGCGAGGCAGCGAGATCATGTTCTCTTGACCTCAAATCTGGAAACATATTGAGTGCTCGTTCGATGCGTTCTTTGAGGAGGGCGTTGGGAAGTGAGTTCCCTCCCATCTGTAGATTCTCTTCAACGGACAATGTAGGAAAAACATTGTTCACTTGAGGCACATAGGCAATGCCTTGACGAACGAGTTGGTCAGTTCGCATTTTCTCGATGGACTGGCCTTTGTAACTTGCCTTACCTCCATAATAGGTTGCAATACCAAATAAGGTTTTGATGAATGTTGATTTCCCACATCCGTTGGGACCAATAATGGTAACAAATTCGCCTTCATCGACATAGAGGTCAATATCATAGAGAATTTGGACACTGCCGTAGCCTCCACTAAGGCCTTGAACATCAAGGAGTCGTGTCATTCTTCCTCACCTCCATCGCCTGCTGCACCCAGATAAGCTTCGATGACTGCCCGATTCGATTTGACTTCATCAGGGGAACCTTCCATCAAGATGTTACCTTCGTTCATCACGATGATACGGTCGACCCCTTGACGTAGGATAAAGTCCATGTTATGTTCTATCACAAGAATTGAAATGCCTGTCGTATCCACAAGATTGCGTAAATTGTTGAATATTTTCATTGCTAGTGGCCCCGCTACACCTGCTACAGGTTCGTCGAGCAACAAGAGTTGTGGGTCGCCCATCATGGAACGCCCGATGTCGACCAGTTTACTTTGACCGCCTGAAAGTTCTCCAGCAAGGTTGTGTGCCATATGAGGTACCTCGAGTTGATCAAGAACAGCAAACGCCTTTGAAAGACGCTCTTTCTCTTCCTTTCTTGAGCGGCCTCTCAGCAATGTAAGGAGTGGGTTTGGTGCAAATTGCTTTCTTGGCGGCACCAATAAATTCTCGATCACTGTCATGTCTTTCCAAAGTTGGGTGTGTTGAAATGTTCTTGTCATACCCAATTTTTGGATTTGGTCTGGTCGGAGATCGGATGCATCCGTGCCAAAGACCTCCACACTTCCACTGGTTTGTTGTAACAAACCACTGATGCAGTTGAATGTGGTTGATTTGCCACACCCGTTTGGACCAATGAGACCGACGAATTCACCCTTGCCAACTTCAAATGAAACATCTTTGACAGCAACCAAACCACCAAACTCCTTTCGTAGATTTTTGACTGAAAGCAACGTCATTGTTCTTCAGCCTCCTTTTCTGGATGAGGTGGTCGGTACGGAACTTCAGGGAGAAGTCCTTTGGAGTTAAATTGTAATGAGAGAACGAGAAGTAAACCTACGAGCATGACTTTGACATATGCCATATTGGATTCAATCTCAAGCGTCGTTCCAATCATGAACACTTCGTTGATTGAACGCTCATCAAAGAAGAATAGGGCTAGGGCAAAGACGACACCATACCACATGAACGTCTCACTAATTCTATTCCATCGAAGTAAATAAGCGATGATCATAATGGCGAAACAAATCCACATCGCCTCATTTGTTTGAGTCACAAACCAATTGAATAAGCCGTCAATATCAGCAGCCAATTCATTGAGTGGCAAGTCTGATGTCCCTTGTGCTGCAACCAGAACGTTGAACACGAATTCCATCAAAACAATGATACTCGCACCAATCAACATTCCCCGATTGTTGCCCATACCTCCGATAATGAATGCAGCCCAAACGAGGAACGTAGTCTTTGATGGCGACATAAACGTCGGTTGGAAGCCGTTTAATTTCCATGCCCACAAAGCACCTGCAAAGGCTGCGATGGCTGCCCCAAGTGCAAGACTTGCTGCTTTGTGTCGCAAAATATCATGGCCATGATGTTGTGCAACCATTTCATCCTCACGAATTGAACGCAATATTCGGCCCCAAGGTGATGACAAAATCGTGTTCAACAACCACCAGGTTATGAGAAGACCCACAACACCGATGAAAGCTAGAACCATAAGATAAGGTGCAGGTTCACCCAGGTTGAAAAATTCACCAACCGATACAGCCATGCTTTCGATGTTGTATTCCTCGACATTCTTCGAACACTCGACGGGTGAAAGTGCGACACCATCGGTATTTACCGGTGTCTCAGAACCACAGAACCACCATTCTTGCAGCGGAAGTTTGTATCTCGAGATTCCCACAGCACTGCCCCATGAACCTGCACGAAGGAGAGGCTCACCACTGAGCAACACCCGTACAATTTCTCCAAGCGAAATAGTGATGATGGCGAAATAATCACTTCGTAATCTTGCCGTTGGATATGCGAGCAACCATCCAGCCAAAGCGCCGAGAGCCATGGCAAACATTACGGCATAGACAATTGGCCAATCATAACCGTGCAACTCCTTTGGCGCTGTTAGAAGTCCAACTGTGATTGCTCCAATCGAAGCAAAGAAGATGACACCGAAATTCAATTGACCGGTAATACCGGTATGAAGGTTGAGTGACATGGCAAGAATGCCAAAAATCGAAAGGGTAACAAGAACATTGGACAATTGTAATGATTTCACGAATGTTGCTTGTTCTCCATCGGCAACAGGGAGCCAATAGATCAATCCAGCCATAATGAGTGCTAGAATAGTAAAGAGGTACCAAGAGCCCCGCTCACTTTCTCTTCCATATGGCATATTGAGGCGCTTGAGCGTTGCATCACGTTTTGATGCAATCGACTCTGAAATGTCGTCTTTGAACTTTGAAACCGTTTGATTGATGTTCTTTGAAATGAATTCAGTTTTCTGGTCAACTTGGGTTTGAACGAGATGAATGACTTGGGATATTGAAGTCGTGATGCTAACCCACGATTTTGAGAGAGACGATTGCAATGCAATCAAACGTTCATTCTTTTTCATCTCCTTCTCATTCAGTACATAATAGGCTTCCCTCCAAGCAAAGAGATACAGGAGAATTGGAATACCTGGCCACAAAATAAAGCCAATATTGGACAAGAACCCAACAAGGATCTGCTCTGCTTCCATCATCCACAACCAATGTTCTTGTTGGGCTACAGTAAGTGAGGCTGGGGCATGTGCGATCGATATCTTGCTATCACCACCAGTCAACGTATCAAAAATGGTCGAATTTGCGATTGAATGGTCACGAACAAATGAACTGAATTTGTAAACGATGTAAGCAATGATGGTCGAAATGAGATATTTCTGACCCCGCTGCGATTGTCTATTGCTAAAGTGATGTATACCGATTGGTGCAAAGAAGACGCCGAGCCAAGCGGCTCTCTTCGGTTTTGATTCAAACGCTTTTTCGGCTCTCATTCGAATTCTCCTAATGTTCCACTGGTCGTATGCATCTCCAATTCCCTTCGGCATAATCAAAAGAATGGCAATAATCAACACATAAGGCATGACTTCGGCTAAATTCGAATAATTTGAACGTTCAAGTGGGGTTCCTATGCCCATCAAAATTGGCGATGAAACCGAACGCACAAATCCAATGATAAGCGCTCCAACAATGGCACCTTGGACCGAGCCAATTGTTCCCAAAACAATAACTGCGAATGCTGGTAGAAGAAGCGTGAATCCTGTTTCTGGACTAAAGCGTATGGTCATTGCAAAAATCGCTCCGCCAATTCCAGAAATACCTGCTGAGAGGAAGGCACTCGTCATGTGGACGCGTTCGACATTAATTCCGCTGCTCGCTGCAAGTTCGGGGTTGTCTGCGACAGCACGCATTCTTCGACCAAGTCGGGTCTTGGTAAGGAGAAGAAGGAGCAATGCTACCGAGCCAAAAATGACGAATGGCATCGCTGCACTGTAGTAGGTATAATTTGAAGTGAGTTCGGTGACACAATCGCCACCGACTGAATACACATCGGCGAGAGGTTTGCTCCCTTCTGTAGTGATTTTCTCTAAGACCGGTGCCCCGGTTTCATCGACACCCACTTGTTCGCATGCTCCGTACTTGTACGATTCACCACTTTCGAGAGAGCGGTCACCTAAATTCAACTTTGTGAGCATCGTTGGTGCTTCAAAACGCTGTTCACGAGCAATTCGCCAATCCACATCTGGCTCGAACAATTTTGTTCCTGCACCAAATCGAAGGTAAACAATTGCACGGAGGACCAGAGCGACACCAAGGGAGGCGATCATCATCACATCTTGATGTGATTTTCGTTCCCTGAATCCTCTAAAGACCAATCGATCAATTACAATCCCTGCTATGCCTGTGAGGATAAAGGCACCCACAAGTGTCCAAATGAGCACTGACCACACGATGACGCCATCTTTGGGCGTTGCATGGAGTGGATAGAAGAAATCCATCCACATCATCATAACCGCAACATACATGCCGAGCATGAAAAATTCACTTTGTGCAAAATTCCCATACCTTTGAACGCTGTACGTGAGTGTACAGCCAACTGCAATCGCCAGATAGGTCGAAGACCAGGTCAATGTGCTAAAGCCAATCGATGTAAAGTTGAAATAAATCGTCGCACTTTTGTCAAGACCGAGCATCAACAACTCGATAGTGAACAACACAACGAGCAGGAGAAACAATGGGGAGAACACCATTAATGAGGTGCGCACCCATCCCTGTTGCAAATCGTCGAAGACAATTTTCACAAGCATGAAGCCCATAGAAATGAGCTGCAATGACTGTGAAATCCATACCAAATCATTTGGTAGATTGCCGGCAAGGATCCAATCGATACCATTCCCTAGTCCGTTTTGATACAACAGCCCGAGGATGGCATCAAAAGCAACGACAATTGCGATGATGAGCCTTCGACGAAGTCTGGACTGGTTGTTCCAGCGTTGTCGAAGAGAATACAGTGTATTATCATCATCCATACGCATCGCTCTCCCTATCTCACCAGCATATCATGTATGCCGGCGTGAATGGACGACTGCTTCAACTTTTGTTGATTCATCGGTCAATCTTATTCGGATTGAACACCATCTGCGACGGTCCAGTACTGTGTACACTCGTATGCACCGTTATCAGTTGCGTCGGCAGTGTATCCACAGATATCGTATCCTGCACCGCCAACGTCACCGTTTTCAAGGAATGTGTGAAGACCACTTGCACCTTCGTAATCGGTACCTACTTCAAAGATACAGTCGTTTTCAGTGTCGCATGAGTCTTCTGTCCATCCAACTGCAGCATGTCCGAGGATCATGATCGAGTCATAGGATGTAAGGACGTATTGCTTGATGCTTCCAACGCCTGAACCGTCATATCGTGCTTCAAAGTCGCCGTAGGATGAACCTGCACGAGGGGCTGTAACATACAAGCCGTCAGCAGCAGTGTCATCGGTGAGTTCCGCAAGAAGACCTTCTCCTGCTGGGCCATCACCGCTAAAGAGCATAACATCGAGTGTTGAGCCTGCGATTGCTTCGAGAATGAGAGCTGCATCAGTCACATAGGATACCATGAACACAGCGTCACAACCAGCACTCTCAATTTGTGTGATTTCACTTGAGAAGTCAGTTTGAGTCTCCGAGTAACCAATCTTTTGGCAGACATCGTCAGCTCCCCACGCTTCTTCGATGGCATCAGCAAAGCCTGAACCGTAGTCGTTGGTCATGTGGAGAATTGCTGGACTTGTGACACCCATGCTTTCCATCATGTCTGCTGCTGCAGGTCCTTGAAGAGCATCGCTTGGAACGATTCTAAAGAAGTCAGGGTATGCACTTGCATCGCTGAGACTTGGGTTGGTTGATGCGTAGGAGATCATTGGAACGCCTGCTGCAGAGAGAATTGCGTTGGCGGACATTGATGCACCAGAACATGCTGCTCCACCGCTTGCCCAAACACCAGAGTCAACGAGGGTTTGTGCTGCTGCTGCTGCTGCTGTACCGTCACAACCAGAGTCAACTTCGACAAGTTCGAAGGTGTAGCCCCAGTCTGCGTACATCTCATTGAGGTCATTGATTGCTTCTTCAGCACCGTAGGTGAATCCTGCAGCGTCCTGAGCAAGAGGGCCTGTGAGTGGGTTCATGAAACCAAGTTTGATGGTGATTTCTTCCATTTCTTCGACAATTCCGTCGTCAAGAGTCCAGTATGCAACGCACTCGTATTCGCCGTCAGCAGCGCCTTCGGCGTAATATCCACAGACATCGTATCCTGAGCCTGCAACGTCACCGTTTTCAAGGAATGAGTGAAGTCCACTGGCACCTTCGTATTCTTGTCCAACATCGAAGATACAATCGGACATGGAGTCGCCTTCGCATTCGCCCCAATCATCCCAGACTGCTGCTTCGCCAATCATCATGATCGAGTCGTAGGAGGTAAGGACATATTGCTTGATGCTTCCAACGCCTGAGCCATCGTAGCGTTCTTCGAAGTCGCCGTAGGATGCACCAGCACGTGGTGCTGTGACGTGAAGGCCATCTGCTGCAGAGTCGTCGGTGAGTTCCTCAAGAAGACCTTCACCTGCTGGACCGTCACCGCTAAAGAGCATCACATCGAGGGTTGAACCTGCGATTGCTTCGAGGATAAGGGCTGCGTCTGTCACATAGGACACCATGAATACAGCGTCACAACCAGCACTCTCAATTTGTGTGATTTCACTTGAGAAATCTGTTTGAGTTTCAGAGTAGCCAATCTTTGCACAGACGTCATCTGCACCCCATGCGCCTTCGATGGAATCTGCAAGACCTGAACCATAGTCGTTGGTCATGTGGAGAATTGCTGGGCTTTCAGCACCTGCGTATGCCATCATGTCAGCGGCTGCTGGACCTTGAAGAGCATCGCTTGGAACGATTCTGAAGAAGTCAGGGTATGCACTTGCGTCGCTGAGACCTGGATTTGTGGAAGCATAGGAGATCATTGGGATGCCCGCAGCGGAGAGAACTGCGTTTGCTGCCATTGAGGCTCCTGAACATGCTGCACCGCCTGCTGCGATGACGCCAGAGTCAACGAGGGTCTGTGCTGCTGCTGCTGCTGCTGTACCGTCACAACCGGAGTCAACTTCGACGAGTTCGAATACGTAGCCCCAATCTTCGCCTTCTGCGTTGAGGTCAGCGATTGCTTGCTCAGCACCGTAGGTGAATCCTGCAGCATCTTGAGCAAGTGGGCCTGTAAGTGGGTTCATGAAACCAATCTTGAATGTTGTAATTTCCATCTCGTTTTCAGTGATGCCGTCTTCAAGCGTCCAGTAACCAACGCACTCGTATTCGTCGTCATAGTACATACAAACATCGTATCCTGCACCGCTGACATCGCCGTTTGCGTCAAAGGTGTGTAGACCGCTTGCACCTTCGTATGCAGTACCAACGGTCTTGATTGAAGCGGTCATGTCGCTGGAGTCAGCGGTGTATGCTTTACCGATCATTGTCACAGCGTCGTAGGAAGTAAGAACGTATTGCTTGATGCTTCCAACGCCTGATGCATCGTATCGTGCTTCAAAGTCACCATAGGTTGAGCCTGCTCGTGGAGCTGTGACCAATAGGCCGTCAGCAACCATTGGGTCTGAAAGTTCTTCGAGAAGACCAACGCCTGCTGGTCCGTCACCGCTGTACATCCAAACATCGAGTTCTTGTGCTGCGACTTCGTTGAGGATGAGAGCAGCGTCTGTCACGTAGGACACCATGAAGATAGCGTCACAGCCGGCATTTGCGATTTGGGTAATTTCTGCGGAGATATCAGTCGCTGTTTCTGAATATCCAACCTTAGCACAGAGGTCTGATTCCCATGCACCTTCGATCGAATCTGCAAGACCTGCACCGTAGTCGTTGGTCATGTGGAGGATAGCGAGTTCTTCGACTTCGTCGTAAGCCATCATTGCTGCAGCGGCTGGGCCTTGTAGAGCATCGCTAGGAACAACTCGGAAGAAGTTCGGGTACGCAGTCGCATTGCTTAGACCAGGGTTGGTCGAAGCGTACGAAATCATTGGGATGCCAGCAGCAGAAAGAACTGCGTTGGCTGACATTGATGCACCGGAACATGCTGCACCTGCTGCACCGACGACCTTGGAGTCGACAAGTGTTTGGGCTGCTGCTGCTGCGGCAGTACCGTCGCAGCCGGAATCGACTTCGACAAGTTCGAACGTCACATCCGTTTGCATTGCGTTCAGGTCGGTGATGGCTTCAGTTGCACCGTAGGTGAACCCGGCAGCATCTTGTGCTAGAGGGCCAGTTAGCGGGTTAAGAAACCCGATTTTGACCGTCGTGGATTCCTCGGTAGTGTCGCCATCATCGTCATCTTCATTGCTTGTACAACCAGCAAGGGCTGCAGAAACAAAGCTTAGGGCTAAAATTAAAGTTAGTAATTTATTGTTCAAAATTATCTCTCCTTAGCCTTTTCACGCTATGTTCTCCTTATAGTGTTTTGTCCTATAAAGAATCGATATTAAAATTCGAATGTATGGATACCTTCGAGAGGTCCAGCGGGAACGATTCGAAATGGATTGAGAAGTTGATGGGACCAAAAATAATGCGACTTGATGTGGTTCCATTCACAAGTTTCTACAATACCTTCAATTCGAAGCATGCGCTCTAAAAACGCTGAAAGATGAGGATAATCGATGATTCTTCGCAAGTTACATTTGAAATGGACGACATACACGAGGTCAAACCGTACCAGTGTTGTGAACAAACAAATGTCTGCTTCGGTAAGACAACCTCGACCTTCTCCAACAAGCCAGTCCCTCGTTGCTAGATGGAGCTCGAGTTCATCAAGTCGATGAAACAACTCGCCAACGGCTTTGTCGTAAGCAGCCTGACTGCGAGCAAACCCAGATTTGTACACACCGTTGTTCACCGATTCATAGTTCGCATCGATCATAGCATCGATTTCATCCCGGAGATCATAAGGTGCGAGATTGAGCCCGCTTGAACTGCTCATATCTCGAAAGTGCTCAGAGAACATTCGAATGATTTCTCTGGACTCATTGTTGACAATTGTGTTGTTTTTCTTATCCCAAAGAACTGGCACAGTTCCTATGTGGCCACTTTGTTTCCACGTTGAGTCTGCAATTTGATACACTTCCTCGAGAGACGAACAGCCGTGAAGAGAATCGACTGTCGCACCAGGTTCATCGGGATTGAACGACCATGAACCATCGTTGTTCATTCGCCAATCGACAACATCGACTGAAATATGGTGGGCCAAACCCATGAGGTTGCGAACAAGTAAGGTGCGGTGAGCCCAAGGGCAAGCATGTGAAATGTACAGATGATAGCGACCTGATTCGGGCGTGAAGGCGCCGTCACGAGTGATCAAGTCTCTAAATTCACTCGATTTTCGTACAAATGAGCCCTCATCGAAAG
>JAYQSB010000039.1:10263-14636 GCA_038146705.1 Candidatus Poseidoniales archaeon | reverse complement strand
ACCTCATGGGAACTCAACAACACTTCGCTACCATCCGGACTCTCGTTTGGAAGCGAGAATGGAACGCTCTATGGAACGCCAACTCAACTATGGAACACGACTGCGTACATGGTCTGGGCCAACAACTCTGGTGGTTCGGTTGTGGCGTACTTCAATTTGACAGTCGTTGATGAGGTGCCTGGAACATTTACCTATGCTCCGAGCAGTTTGAACTTGACCAAGAATGGTAGCAATCCAGAATTGCCACTTATTCCAGCGTTGACAGGCTCTGGTGAAATCATCTCGTGGGAAATCAATGGAACATTACCAGCAGGACTCTTCTTTGGCTCGGAGAACGGAACGATATGGGGAACTCCAACCGAACTGGTTCTTACCACCCTCAATTACACAATTTGGGCCAACAACTCCGGAGGTTCGGTGAGTACCACCATTAGTATCACCATCGTTGACCAATTGCCAACCATTGCCTACAACATGACCGAAGTTGTCCTTGTCAAAGATATGGATATGGAAGCACTTGAAGCCATACTTGGCGGTGGAGCCATCACCAGCCTTGCCATCAGCCCAGACCTACCACCTGGACTCCAATTCAACGCAGACAATGGAACGATTTCTGGCATGCCGACGACCCTTTGGAACCGAACTGCCTATACCGTTTGGGCCAACAATTCTGGTGGTTCAGCGATGACGACCGTCTACATCAGCGTTGAAGACCAATCACCCGAATTCAATTACACTATTCTTGAATTGGTGCTTTATGTCGGCAATGAAGCCGACGCACTTCCACTGATTGCCAATTCCACAGCAGGCGAAGTTGCCTCATGGGCCATTGATGCCTCCTTACCAGCAGGATTGTCATTCTCATCGAGCAACGGCACTCTTTGGGGTACACCAACAGAGGCGTACGAGCGAACACAATACAACATCTCGGCCATCAATCCGCTTGGTTTCCACGTTGTATCGATCAACATCACCGTGTACGATTTCGAGTACAATGTCACCATTGACCCACTGTATCTTGTCAACAATTCCGAAATGACGCCAGTTGAGCCATCGCTCGGTATTCCAGGAGCAACCTATGAGGTTGAGCCAACCTTACCCGAAGGCATCAGTATTGACATATCAACGGGAATCATCAGTGGAACGCCGACAGAGTCGATTGACCTCACACTGTACACCATCTACGCGAACGGAAGTGGATTTACACTTACAGTACAATTCAACCTCTCGGTGCTTGAGGACTTCGATGGTGATGGACTTCCAAATGAGGTTCCAGACGATGACAACACCGACCATTTGACTGAAGATACCGACGATGATAACGACGGAGCAGAAGACCTCGACGAAATAGATTGTTTGAGCGACCCACTCAATGGTACATCGACACCTCCTGACCTTGACATGGACGGCGTTTGCGATGAACTCGACGATGACATCGACGGTGATGGGTATTCAAACGATCAAGAAATCAACAACGGTACTAACCCAGAAAATGCCGATACTGACGGCGACGGATACTGCGATGGACCGCTCACTCCGCCATCTCCTGCAACATGTACATCCGGCCCTGACGACTTCCCAAGCGATGATGCTGCATGGCGAGACACCGACGGTGATGGCATGCCAGACACGGTCCTTCCAAACAAGAATACCACCCTCATTGAAGACATTGATGATGACAACGACGGCTGGAACGATACGGTTGAACTCGACTGTGAACCAACCGACCCGCTGGATGAAAACGATGTGCCAGAGGACAAGAACAAGAACGGTATTTGCGATGTTCGTGAAAACATGAGCGTGAAGTATTCGTCAAACGAGTTTGAGTTGATCATCTATCAAAAGAACGTCTCCTTCGTACCAATTACAATAGATATTGAAATCGATTTGTGGGAAATTTCGCCTGCCCTCCCCGAAGGCCTCACCTTCAACGGCCTTACCCCAGCTCGAAGTATGGGCATGAATGGAGCAATTGGTGGCGTGCCCCTCTTTGAGTCGCCGCGGACAACATACATTGTGACGGCGACCAACCTCACCCATGGCATTTCAGTGGCAGTGTCGTTCAATCTTACCGTTCATCCTGACCACGACGGTGATGGATTAGCAGATAATGCAACACTCACCGACACCGTCTTCGAGGATTTCGATGATGACAACGATGGCTTTAACGACACATTTGAACTTACGTGTGGCTCGGACCCATACGATAACACGAATGTACCTACCATCAACAACAAGCGAGAATGTGTGGTCTTCTCGTTTGAAAACAAACAGCCAGAAAAGGAACCCGATGAAGGCATCAACCCAATCTTCTGTTTCCCAATCATCTTGATTGTCGTTCTCCTCGCACTCTTCGTTTGGCTTGCTCATCGTGAAGAGGAAGAAGAAGTGAAGATTGAGGATGAAGAAACCAATTCAGAGAATGATACCGAACAAGAAGATGAAGAGAACTCATCGAATGAATAAGCCGCCTTTGTTGTGCAACCTTCGCATTCAATGAAACAAATCATTGATACGATTTCACTTATCCGAATGATTTGATAGTATGTCGTTGTTTGAGATGAATGGCGTTGAACGTCACTATGAAATGCCATCTGGTGTGGTCAAAGCCCTTGACGGAATTGACATGAGCGTTGAGGAGGGTGAACGAGTTATTTTGCTTGGACCATCGGGCTCAGGAAAAACCACACTCCTCAATTGCCTATCTGCACTCGATAGTCCAACTGGTGGTACGTACAAATTCGGTGGCCAAGAAGTTCCGCGAGATAATTCCGAAGCGATGACGAAATTCCGACGAGATAACATTGGTTACGTGTTTCAATTCTTTAATCTCCTTCAAGACCTCACCGTTCTTGAAAATGTTCTTCTCATCCAAGAACTGGCTGGTGGAAAAGATGTACAGAGAGCCAAAGAGTTGCTTTCAATGGTTGGTTTATCTGAAGAAGTTGACCGATTCCCTGGTGAGATCAGTGGAGGGCAACAGCAACGTGTTGCGATTGCTCGAAGCCTCTCGAAGAGCCCAAGATTGCTGCTCGGTGATGAATTAACCGGCAATCTTGACAGCGAGACAAGTGCGAGCGTCATGGAAGCACTCATCGCATCTTGCGAGAAAGAGAACATTACAGCAGTGTTTGTCACACACGATGAGAAACTGACAAAATATGCGACCCGAGTCATTCGGCTCGATAGTGGAAAAATCATTTCAGACGAGACAACTCAAAAAGCGTGATTTCGATGTCCTCTTTGCTCACCAAGCGACTATTCCGCAATTTCTTACGCAATAAATTGCGTCTTGCTGCGGTTGTCTTGATGGTCTCCATCGCAGTTTTTGCAGGTATCACATTTGGTGGATATGCAGCGAATCTTGAGCACGTCTATGATGCCATGTACGAGGATAGTGATGAGGGCACGAACCTTGCAGACCTGTGGCTCGATAACAAAACAACCGTATGGAATGAGAGCGAGGTCGATACCTTTTGCACAACACTTCAATCGAATTGGAAGTCCGACTACCCTTCCATCGACGCATGCGAATCAAGATTGATTCTCAATGGTGCCATGTATCTTGAAGGCTCCCAAGAAGGCATAGCAGGGATTTGGCACGGCCTCTCATCAACAGATACGGTCGACCGCAACTGGTTCCCCGATGAATCCTGTTGCCCCGGACAGTCAGCCGTTAACGACGATGAGATCGTTCTCGATGCTCACGTGGTCGACACCATCGATGTTGCGATTGGCGATGTGGTAGAGGTTGGCGTAGGTGAAGGGAAGATACCTTTCACAGTCACTGGTTTTGCTTTCCATCCCCTGCACGTGTATTTTGCCCCCGAAGGTTCTATTTTTCCACCTGAAGAAGGCACTTTTGTTGTTGGATACATGACTGAAGAAGGAATGGCTCGGTTGTCAAACACGAGCGTTGGCTCAGCAAACACCATTCTCATCGACATCGAAGGAACACCTCAATTCGACCTTCCAAACACAGATGAATTCGAGGGCGAAGAACTTGTTGATATGAAGCAGACCTTCGTTCAAACCGCTGAGGAAACGGGTTTGAGTGGGCGCATTATGGACCGGGGTGAACAAGCACCCGTTGAATTTCTTCGCCAAGACCTCGAGGGAGCAAAGCGTACAGTTGTACCCTTCACAGTCATGATTGCACTGATTTCATGCATTGTCATCGTTCTCACACTGCAACGATTTATCCAATCGCAAGCACGTGAAATCGCTATCCTGAGAACCCTCGGCATCCCCAGAGGTTCACTGATGGCCGGTTATCTGGTCGCCCCATTTGCAATCGGTGCTCTTGGTTGCCTCTTTGGTGGATTGCTCGGTCCGTACGGGATGAATTTCATGCTCGATTTTTACGAGGACAT
>JAYQSB010000039.1:0-9416 GCA_038146705.1 Candidatus Poseidoniales archaeon | reverse complement strand
ATCGTGGAACGAGAATCACTTCTTCGAGGTATTCGTTCACTTCTCGACCAGCAAACCAATGCCCTTGCGGTGATGATGGGGCTTGGCATTTTGTTTGCTACTGCCGTTCTTTTCAATACGCTCATCATGAATATTAGCGAACGAGATGCCGAATTAGCCACGCTTCGAGTTCTCGGGGCGTCGACAAAGCAATTGACGATGATCCTCTTTGTCGAGAGCCTCTTGATTGGGGTGCTGGGCGGAATTTTTGGTGTCATTTTTGCTTTCTTAGGGGCGGTTGGTTTGGCCGCTTCATTCTCATCGTGGCAGTTCTTTTTCCCTGTTGTGCTCGATACTTTCGTTGCACTGCGTCTTCTCCTTGTCATCATTCTCATCTCCGTTGCAACCTTGCCAGTGGGCGTGTATCGACTCCGAAAAATGAATCTCGTTGAGAAGGTCAAAGAATTCTCAAACTGATGTTCGGCTGAAGGTTTTGGGCATAAGTTGCTAAAAAACTGAAGATTTTCTCAATTGACACTTAAATTTATAATTCAATTGAGCAAACACAAATTAAATTTTGATAAATGTGAAAATTCGTTGAACATATGATTATAATTTATTGATATAATTATTCAATAGATGATTATTTAGTAACTTTTTATCATCGTATGATTGATATACCGTCTCGGTTGCGGTGCATTCGATAACAATGAACAAAGCAAAGTTAGAATATATTTGGCTCGATGGATATGAACCGACACAAAACATGCGAAGCAAGACCATGGTCCGCACAGATTTCGGCGGAACGCTCGAAGAATGCCCGATTTGGATGTTTGATGGCTCATCAACACGACAAGCAGATGGAAGTTCCTCCGATTGCCTGCTCAAACCAGTTGCTATTTTCCCAGACCCACAACGCGTCAATGGCTACCTTGTCATGTGTGAAGTCATGAACCCCGACGGCACTCCTCATGACAGCAATGGACGAGCGACCATCGATGACGATGACGACGACTTTTGGTTCGGATTTGAGCAAGAATATTTCATCATGGATGTTCAAACTCAACTCCCACTCGGTTTCCCTGTTGGGGGATACCCTGGCCCACAAGGGCTGTACTACTGTTCAGTTGGCGGAAAGAACACTCACGGACGAGCACTCGTCGAAGAACATGCTGACCTTTGCCTCGAAGCAGGCATCAACTTTGAGGGCATCAACCAAGAGGTTGCTTGTGGACAATGGGAATTCCAAATCTTTGCAAAGGGAGCACGACGTGCTGGTGACGAACTCTGGGTTGCCAGATATTTGCTTGACCGATTGACTGAAAGTTATGGGTACTACATTGAATATCATCCAAAGCCGATCAAGGGTGATTGGAATGGTTCAGGTATGCACGCCAATTTCTCAAACGGGGCTATGCGAGACGTTGGTGGTGAAGATCTTTTCAACAGCATTTGTGAAGCCTTTGGAAAGAATATTGAGAAGCACATGGCTGTCTATGGTGCACACAATGAAGAGCGATTGACAGGCCTTCATGAAACACAATCCATCGACCAATTCTCTTACGGAGTTTCCGACCGAGGTGCATCAATTCGAGTGCCAGCATCCGTCCCTACAGATGGCTGGGTTGGACGTCTTGAAGACCGCCGACCAGCGTCAAATGGCGATCCATACAAGATTGGAGCCGTCATCATCTCGACAACCAAATCGGTTTGCTGAAGAAATTCAGTCTTCGTACATGGTTATTGATGAACCTTTAGGGAACCTCTGATTAGACGGGTCATCAGATCGTACGGACGCAACAGGCGTCTCACGGAAGGGTATCGCATGGGTGTCGGGTCAAAGATTATACAGAGGAGTTGTTAGGATTCAAAGAGGATAATGAGTTTACTCAATCAGTACAGTAGAAATGAGGTGAAAAATGACCTCATAACAGAATTGGCATCCGGAGAAATTTCGCACCGCTTTGAAGTTGTTAGAGAATATACAGGTCACACTGGTGGAAGAAATATTGCAAGCAACACATTCAGTACAATCTTTTTCCTTCCTTGGCTTATTGCAGGGCTCATTTTCATACTTGCAGGATTTGTTGCTCTATTTGGCCCGGATAGTGAGGTTCCAATCTTTGTTACTTTATGCTGTATTTTTCCGGGCGGGATCATCGTGACAATGATTGGTTTTTTTAATGTCAGAGATTCAGTTGGAGAGGTGATTAATCCGGAAGAGTATGAGAAATATGAGGTTACTGTATTCTTCAATCGTGGTGAGCGATACCTCGCAGAGGTCAAGGTTGTTCTTGATGCAACCAATGATGAGTTAATTGGCGATATCACATTTCTTGATGAGATTACTCTCTCAAACAAAAGCGAGATTTATTGTAAATTTATTCCTGGTTCCGATGGTGCTGTAAGACCAGATTTCAACAATTTTTTTGTATCACATGGTGATGTATCCATCCAGCTAGATCGTCATACATATTTGAATGAGAAAAAAAGAATTGCAATTGCGAAAGAATGGTCTGAAAAACTTGGTGTAATCATAGGAGAGCCTTTACTCAGGTGAGCAATCCACCAACTAATTGATTCGGATAAGTTCCAAGGGGTTATCCGAACCCCCTTTGCATTTTATTTTCCGATACAAAGGGGATTCAGTGGGCCGATACAGACGCTACCCACTGAATAATGTACACGGCTCAGAATTTTTGTTGATCAGGATGGGCTTCTTCCCATTCACGCTTTTCCTGCCTTCGAATTTTGACAACACCCAACACCAAGATGAGAAGGACGAGCAATGTCACAGCATTCGCTACAATGATGGGCATTGATTCGGTCAACACACCGTAAGCAAGCCAGAGCGAAATGGATAAACAAACGATGAGGAAGGTAGGGACAGAAATGCCATCATGGCGTTTTTCGGACCACACACGTTTCAATTGTGGCCACCATGCGATGACACCGAGTACGCCAGCAGCAATGCCAATCGCATCAATCATTGTACCGTCCATGAATCGACAAACCCCCTTCTCCCTTTGAAGCCTACGACGATTTTTTCATATTAATTTGAGAGATTGATTTGTACGACGCTCGACCAAGGAATTTCCATCGGCGATGCATCACCAACAACATGAAACCTCAACATTGCTTCCCTTTCGAGCAGTTCATTGAGGATTTGATTTTCTGAAGGTATCTTTGCCATTGAGGGTTGAGATTTGAAGATGGAGAACCATGAACGGGCGTGTTCCACTTCGATAGAGGATAACGGATACGTCGTTCCACGAATGTCGGATTGCATGACTGAAAGGCCAAGGTCGAGCATATCACCTTTGTACCGCCGTCCACCATACACCTCGACTTCATCCCATGTGCCGAGTTGTTCAAGCGTTTTCGCAATCGTTTGATTCAAGGGTTTTTTCACACTCTTTTCGAGGCGTTCAACAATTTCTTTTTGGCTGATGATGTCGATCTCGAGATGTTGTGCAGAGAGCTTGTATTCAAATCGTGGGTGAGTAAATGCAAACCACATGTGCATCCCGTAGGTGTTGTTTTCATGTCGCTCTGAGAGATAGTGATTCAAATCAACGGTTTTTCGTTCATGTTTTGCTTTGACATCACCGTGAACTTGTGTGGTTCCATTTGGTCGCTCTTGGATGAAAGCACCATCTTCACCGATGGTGAGTGTGCCAGCCCAGTGCTTCTGTTCGACAGTAAACACATCTGAGCCGTGGAGCAGAACAAAATCGATTTCACCACGGTGCGGCCCGTCTTTCTGAGGCACGCGAAGCGATTCATAGATTCTCCAACCTCGTTTTTCACCAGCAGCTCGAAGAAATGTGCCAAGACGAAATTCAGCGTTTTCTCCAGCACGTTGAATCGTATCGGGCTCGGTTTTCACCCGTCGTTCTTTGAGCCAACGAAAATTGCTCAGCAAACCCACGCCATCACCGTAGGAGTTCGTCAACACTTGAAAGGATGTGATTTGGAATGAATTCAGAACCTTGTTCAAGCGAAGCAACATCATCCATTGTTGCCTCACCGGTTAACACGAGTACGCTATGTACGCCGCTTCGATTGGCCATGGCAATATCGGTGTACAAACGGTCACCGACCATCACACACTGATGTGGTTCAAGACCTAAGGCTTCGATTTTGTGCAGAATCATTCCTGGATTGGGCTTTCCACAGATATGGGTTGGCTTCACGCCAGTGGTTGCTTCAAACATCACAAGGTACGCACCTGTGTCCGGTAGACCTCCATCAGGACTTGGACAAACCATATCGGGATGACTGGCGACGAGTGGAACACCAGCATGAAGATGGATACTTGCGGTTGAGATTTTTTCGTAGGTGAGTTCGGTATCGTACCCGACCACCACATACTGGGGTGTTGTACTTCGGGTTGAGATGCCCACGCCTTCGAGCATTTCGCACATGCCTTTGGTTGCAACTGCCCATGTTTGTGTGACGTTGTTTGCCTGCAGCCAAGCGATGAGGTCGTGGGTCGACAAAAGGATTTCATCATCGGTAGCGTGAATGCCAAAGCCTTGCAATTTTGCTTTGTACTGGTCGACCGAACGGCTTGAATTATTGGATAGGAAAAATGTCGCCACGCCTTTGTTTTTGCATCGCTCAAGGAAATCATGGGCGCCGTCGATGAGGTTGCTCCCCATGTACATTGTACCATCGAGGTCGAGGAAGATGGCTTTGATATCGGAAGGTAATGAAGCCATGGAACCACCTAAAACATCAGCGTTTTGAACATAAACCACGGTGAGTGGAGTTGTTCTTGAGCCTCTTTACTCGCAATCATTTCGGTCATCATTTCTTGAAGAGCAGGCTTTCTGCTGGCTTTCTTAACAAACCAATTGACAAGCCATTGTTTGCGACTTAATTTTTGCATTCGATACGAATTTGAGAGTTCTGGGCCGAGTAAATTCCAGAGTTCTGCTTGGTACGATTCGTGACTTTTCCCTTCAACGATGTGTTCACAAGCCATCTTCCCACTGACGAGGGCGTTGCCCACACCTTCGCCGCTGAAGGGGTCAACCAGTGAAGCCGCATCACCGACGAGCCATATCCCGCAACCTGCAGACCTTCGGGGTTGGAGTGGGGCTTTTTTGCGTGGTGAGCCAAAGGGCAATTGCCAGCCCCGGCCACTTCCTTCGATCATTGTGGCGTTTGCGAATCGTTTCTTGAAAATGGGGTGATTGGCGATGACATCGGCCTGCAAGGCTTTGAGTTTCTTCTTTTGTTTGTCAAGTTCTGAGATGACCATGCCGATGCCGACATTCACGATGCCCTTTGAGACGGGAAAGAGCCAGAAATATCCAGGGATGACGGAATCGACGAAATGAATTTCGATGTCACCCACGGCGTCTTCACACCCTTCAACACCACTCCAGTATTCTCGGTAACCTCCGCAATAGTGTTCTCGGTCGACCATTGCTTCGCCAAAGGTATCTTCGACCAAGGATTTTGCAACCGGACACCTGTATCCTCCAGCCCCGACAAGTTGGGTCGAGTAAAATGTGAGCACATCGCCTTTTCTGCCACCAATACGAACCTCAAGGCCCTTGGCATGTCGTTGGTTTTTCGTTCCACTACCAGGGTCTTCACCACCATGTCCGTCGTCATAGAGAACGTTGAGCACTTCACCACCTTGGATGATAGATCCGCCGTTGTCACGGACAAGTTGCTGAACGCGATTAAACAACAAATGGTCGAATTGCTGGCGTGGTAATGCATATCCCGCCTCCAATTTTTGTACATCTTCTTCGGGTAGGGCAACTCGAACGTGATGGCCTTTTGGCGAGGAGAACACAATGCCTGTAACACGGAAGTGGTCTGTGTTCTCGATGTCGGTTTTGACACCAAGATTGTTAACGTGACTCAAGGATTTTCCTCCAACAGCATCACCACATATTTTGTCCCGTGGCCAAACATCTTTCTCGATGAGAAGAACCTTTTTTCCTTCGAGGGCGAGATAACCCGCTGCACTTGAACCACCTGGGCCACCACCCACGACGATTGCATCGAATGTTGCATTGGATTCTGGAACCGGACCGGTTTGAATTTCACCATACCATGAGGTTTCCTCATACATGGATTCCATGCTCATAAAGAGGGGTGAACCACGGCAACACTTGAGAATATGGTCGGATTATGATGAAAGCCTCATCATGTGATGGCCATTCCATCGACTCATTCAAGGAGTCGAAGGCGTGAATATCAACTTTGAAACATCACCCACTCTTCACCGACGTGCGCTGATTCTCCTGCTCTTTGTCACAGTGATTTGGGGTGCAACATTCATTTGGATGAAAATGGCTTTGAATTCCCTTGCAGATGAAATCGACACCTATGGCATCACGATGGTGGTGTTCACACTTATCGCAGCACGATTTTTGATTGCTATCATCGCCCTTCTTTCAATATCGAGTGATGCCCGTGCGTCGATGCGAGATGCGGTGATGTGGAGAAAGGGAGCGATGCTTGGAGGTTTGATGTTCGCCGGATTTGCACTACAAATGGTTGGTCTTGATGATGTCAATCCAGCCACATCGGCCTTTTTGACGTCGATGGACATCGTCCTTGTTGCAGTTTTGAGTACATATTTTGCGGGTCTACCTATAACACGCGGGCTTGTCATAGGCGTCGTTCTTGCGACGCTCGGAGCTGGTTTCATCGATGGGCCACCACATCTTACATGGGGGAGAGGCGAATTGCTCACCTTAATTGGGGCGGTCATCTTTGCCTTTCACATCATGCTCATTCAAGATTTGACGCAGAAATACAACCCACTCGGCATCACTCAGATTTCATTTGTCGTCGTCTTTATCGCTTGTCTGCTACCTATTCCTTTGATGGTTTCAGGTGCCCCTGGGGCTATGTGGACAATTCTCACGACCGAGGGTGTCTTTGTGCCTCTGTTCTGCCTAGGCCTCTTTGGATCTTTTTTGGCACTGGTCCTGCTCAATACATACCAACGTCACCTGCACCCAGTTCAAGCATCCATCATTTACACATTCGAACCTGTCTGGGCTACACTCTTTGGACTTGTCCTTGCTTTTGTCCCTTGGTCGCTTTGGATAGCATTTGGTGGACTAGCCATCTTCATTGGAAACATCATTGTGGAAGTAACGAGCAGGCCGCCTCCAGATGAAGCACCGGAATCCTGAACGTTCAACGTTCAAGCAAACATCTCGGCTCGCCAGCACCCGTCTTATTCATAGGAATTTTTTTGACATTTTACGAAAAAAATGAACCGTAGTGTTGAAGGACATCGGACCATCATCTTCATTCGGGACTGACATGACTGACAGTATGAACAACAAAAAATTTGGAACAAATGCAGTACATAGTGGTACACAGCACATAGGTGATGCCGTAAACACTCCAATTTTCTTATCCTCCACATACAAACTCACCGAAGAACGCTATGCGGGTTGGGCTGCAGGAGCCCAGCACACCTTGCTCTATGCACGAATGTCTTCGGTAAACTCCGACGCAGTCGCTCAAAAAATGGCGGCTCTGGAAGGCGGCGAGGATGCAGAAACATTTGCATCTGGTATGGCGGCAATTTCAACGACGTTCCTCGCATTACTCAATGCGGGCGACCATATCGTTTCATGCCCAGATGTGTATGGTGGAACGTACGGTTTGCTGACTGAAGAATTGCCGCGTTTTGGCATTTCCCACACAATGGCCGATATTCGAGACCCAGCATCCTATGAAGCTGCGATTGAAGAGAATACGAAGATTCTCTACATCGAAACTCTCACCAATCCAATGCTCAAGATTTGCGACATTCCTGCATTCGTTGAAATCGCCAAGCGACATGGATTATTGCTCATTATCGACAATACATTCGCATCTCCATGGGGTTGCAGACCACTTGACATGGGCGTAGATCTGGTGATTCACTCAACCACAAAGTATCTCGGTGGTCATTCCGATTTGATCGGTGGCTGTGTCGTGGGCCGTGCAGACTTAATTACTCAAATTTTCAAAAGAAAGATACATTTTGGCGGAAGTGCTGACCCACATAATTGTTACATGCTTGAGCGCGGTATCCGAACACTCGATGTTCGTATGCCAAGAATTTGTCAAAACGCAGCAACCATCGCTGAGCGTTTGGAGGCTCACCCCATGGTTGAGAAAGTGTATCATTCATCACTTGCATCGCACCCGGATAGCCAAGTTGCTCAAAAGGTCCTTCCAAAAGGCTCGGGCATGGTAGCATATGTGGTCAAAGGCGGTGACGCAAATGCTCTCAATTTCATGCGAAATCTCAAGATTATTTACGAGGCCACAAGCCTCGGAGGCGTCGAGTCTCTCATCGAATGTCCGTTTAACTCAAGTCATATGTCCATCCCAGAGGATGTGAGAATTGCTGCAGGTATTGTGCCAGGATTTGTTCGCATGAGCATTGGTATCGAAGATGTCGACGATCTTTGGGCGGATATCGAACAAGCCCTCGCCACACTCTGAATGACGAAGGGAAGGGCATGGATACCGAATTGCTCATTGCTGCATTAGCGTTCATTATCCCAATGTGTTTTACACCCGGCCCAAACAATATTTTGTGTGCAGCCCACGGTTCAAAATTTGGCGTTAAAGCATCCGTTCCAATGATGTTGGGCATGGGTATTGGATGGTCAATTCTTGGGATACTCATCGGCGTAGCAACAGATTCGATTGAGAAATACAAAACGGTCTTTGAAGCACTCGGCGTCGTTGGTGCAGCCTATATTGCTTACATCGGGGTGAGCGTGATGCGGAGTTCATCGCTAAAATCTGAGAAAGTGGATGAACAACTCGGATTCAAAACAGGATTCATGCTTCAAATTGTTAATGGGAAAGCATGGATTCACTTTCTCGTGTTAATGACAACGTTCGGGACTATCTTTGGTTCAGGCGTGATGTCCAAGGTTCTGCTCGTGATGCTCAATCTCTCATTTGGTTGGCCTGCCGTGTTTTCTTGGGCTGCGTTTGGGTCCTATCTTCGACGTCTCTTCACCTCGGAGAAATCAGGACGCATCCTCAACCAAGTGTTTGGAATTGCACTTATTGGCGTTGCCGTGTATTTGGTCGTAGCATGAATCATTGACCGGTATTGACCTTCAATTCTTCAAAAGCTTCATTCCATTGTTGTTCAAGTTCTTCACTCTTTTCAGAACTGTTGAGAAGTTCGGTTCCAACGTTCAACATTTTTTCAGCAGAAAGAGCCCAAACACCACCGCGGTCTCGGGCATCGTTGTCAAAATGCCACTCTTGTCCAGTTGAGCGATTTGCTGCAACGAGCCACGCCCATGCTGATGCGGCTGCATCGATTGATTTGTGACGCTGCGTTGCGACTCTTTCAGTGGCTCCCGGCCCTAAAACAAGGCCCTGGACGATGTAATCTTCGATGTCGCTTGCACACCCAAAACCTTCGTGGCGAG
>JAYQSB010000038.1:0-16393 GCA_038146705.1 Candidatus Poseidoniales archaeon | reverse complement strand
CCTTGGCCTTGACCTTGGCCTTGACCTTGGCCTTGACCTTGGCCTTGACCTTGGCCTTGACCTTGGCCTTGACCTTGGCCTTGACCTTGGCCTTGACCTTGGCCTTGACCTTGGCCTTGACCTTGGCCTTGACCTTGATCTTCGGATTCGCCACCGCCTTCAGTGCCACCATCACCAGAGCCAGCACCAGATTCTGTGAAATCTGGGTCGTATGCATCTGGGATACCGTCACCGTCGGAATCGGAGTATTCACCGTCGTTCGGGTCAGTTGGGAACTGGTCAACGTTGTCAGCTTTACCATCACCGTCGGTATCGGAATTGTTAGGGTTGGTACCCTTTGCATATTCTTGGGCGTTGGTTAGACCATCGCCGTCAGGGTCTGCATTTCCGTCACCGCCGTTGGTTGGGTTTAAGCCGTTAGCTACTTCCCAACCGTCTGGTAGTCCGTCACCGTCACTGTCCGCATTGTTCATGTTTGTACCATGGTTTTGTTCTTCTGCATTTGTAAGACCGTCGCCGTCCCAATCTGCACCACCGTCTGATGGATCGAGAGGGTCGGAACCATCCCCGCTCACAGCTGTTGCTGTTGAGAGTGCGAGGAACAAAGCCAATAGTATGCTCAATAATTTTGTTTTCATCTTTTTTCACTTCCTTTTTTGTTTTATACAATAGAGAACCCACTGTCCTCTCTTTCCGAAAACATGCACTGCTCTAGAGCAGGAAATATTGCGGGAGAAGAGCGACGCTGCTTAATGCAGAGTCGCGCCGGTCGCAAAACGTCTACTTGTGCCGAGGAGATGCATCTGCCAGGGTTGGCGATGTGTGGCGACGTCTTGCTTTTTTGTGTGGTGTTTTCCTCCGTTTTCATCGTTTTTTCACGGTTTGTTCATAGGGAACCCAGCGTTCCCTCTACATTCTCAAAGTGAACTAGTGTATAAGAACTCATCGATAATTTGGGTGAGCGTAAAAATTATTGAACATAATGCTGTAAATTTGCTTTTTCCAAATCAAATTGATAATTCAAATTGGTGGGGAGCAGGACTGAAGCCTTTCGTTGAAGCGTAAACAATGAAATGATCCGTGCCAAATGTTCATCATCGATTTTATGGATTCGATTTACGCCGTGTCCGGTTGAGGAGCCAAACACATTGTACGGGCGAAGGAGTCGAGATAGTGCTACCTTTGTTGCTCGAATGGCGTTCGATCCTTCGACGCTTGTGCGTTCATAGCCTGATGCTAGACCTTCGATCAAATCTCCTTGTTTAGCTCCCTTCGAACCATGAAGTGCGATGATGCCCAATATGATGAATTGATGACGCTTGACAGTATCCCAACGATGGAAATCTCCGTAAAATCGATCTTCTAATTTTTGTAAGATATCAATATCTTCGTTACTTAATTCAAAATCGTCAACTCTTTTCTTCGCTGTTGGCTTCTGTTCTTCAATGAAGATTTCAGAAAATTCTTTCCATTTGTGTTGAGATTCAATCCAATAATCAAGTTTTTCTGAAAAAATCGGATCTGCACCGCCTCGAAGTTCCCAGAGTGTGCGGTGAAGTAACTCAGGAGCAACCCGTTCAAATGCGGTTGGGTCATGGGTTGAGATGTAATTTAATGCGTTGAGGAATTTCTTATTCCGCTTGTCAATACCCTTATCGGCGGACCCCTGCATTAATTTGTGTGAGATAGTGGTAGTTTTATTTTCTTTCTTTATTTTGATTGCTTGATTTTTCATTTTCTTCCCTCATTTTCACGGCAATTTCCGTAAACTTTCACGGGGTTGTGTTTATTTTTCCGTAATTCGTTTTTGTACTTTCATATGGCGCACAATGATGACATTTTATAAAACATGATTCAAAATCGCTTCATCATCGAACGATGGAGGCCTATTTTCCCGATAGAATACGGCTCATCGATCATTTCCCATCCCGAATGTTGATAAAAATCAATAGCAATCTCTCGTGATTGTAGAAATCCAGCCGCAGCTTGAAAATGTGACATTCCGGCTTCTTCCAGCAAACGTAGGAGTTCTTTTGCAAAACCTTTGCGTCGTTGGTCAGCTACTGTCCCCATTTGTCGTATTTGAACGGCGGGCCTGCATGAGGAGTCATTTGATGATAGCGGCCCGAATGCGGGAATTGTGGTTGCCCCTGGTCCGTCGTGGTCTTTTGCCTCACCATCAGACGATTCGGGTATAAGGTGGAGCCGCCCTACTGCGACGATTCTGTCGTTAACCGTAGCAAAACAATGGATAGCTTCGTTATCGTCTTCGAGGCGCTCGCTTCCTTCAGGCATTCCAATTGGTTGACGCAGAATTTCAAACCTCGTCCTAAAGTATGCTTGAGGGATATCCTCTCCGGGAAAAATCGTGTGGAATTCAACCGGTGATGTCATCTTCAAAACCCAAATAAAATTAATGCTGCAATCAGAAGCATAAATGGTAAGACGCTCAAGATTGCTCCAATAGTTAACATGCCGTGCCCATATGCAGAAGATTTACGATATGCTCGGACAGTGAATCCGATGTAGGTGAGGGGCATAACCAAACATAGTGTGCTGAACACAGTCTCTTCTCTCTCCCATTCTGCTTCTTGTTTTTCCTGAGCAACAAAATCAATGATACTATATGCAAAATTGATGGTTTTGTTTTCCAATTCTGGTTCTTCAAACCAAACCGTTTTGTTTTCCCAGAAATAGTACCCAATTGTTTTTTCATTGTCTCGAGGCGGGGTTGTTTTGTCATTTTCTGAGTTTTGTTCATCTTCACAGTCATAATTGCAATAGGAGTTGTACATGATTTTTCGGTCGACGCCATAATCTTCCCAAGAACACCACAGATTGTAACTTATGTTTCCCTCCTCAAGATAGCCATGGCATGATTCTAGCCCTTCATTTTCTTCTATGTCAAACACCAAAATATATGTCGAATTTTCTGATGAAATTGTTGTTCTGTAATCAGAATAATATTCAGACCAACTTGACGCAAAAAGGGCATTGATTGCCCCAAATGCAAAACTTAGAAGAACAAACAGAATGAACCCAATGAGAAGCCCCCAGGCAAATGATGGAGGTTTCTTTTCGACTGGTGCTATACTTTCCCATTGCTGACTCCCTGCTCTCATCATCTGTTGAACTTCACCAGTGAGAACAGGTTGTGTCGACAATGGAATTGAAATTGATTGGGGGGCGGCTGATTGTTCGATACCTGAGAAGGTGGACGATTCGCTGGACTTTGGCCCTTCGTCAGCATCAGACATGGCGACGTTACGCAAGACGTTATCTTGAACATTTAGCCAATCAAAATATGCAAGTGATGAAAGTCGCGTTGAAATATGATTTCCGATTGGCCTGTCCATATGCACGGATGTCAGAGTGGCTATGAGCGGGACTGCAGATCCTGAGACCGGAGTTCGAATCTCCGTCCGTGCTCCACGATTCTACAACAATAACATGGTGATTGAATGCCTGAAATGAATGAACGACTTGCCAATGTTGGTTCAGGATTTGCTAAATTCCTCACCCCACCAGAGCCTGATGTCATTCGGTTCACGGTTGGACAGCCTGACTTTGCTACGCCTTCATCAATTGTTGAAGCAGCAAAAGATGCACTCGACCGAGGAGAAACCACCTACACCCGGCCTCAAGGAAGTGTTGAATTATGTCAGGCTGTTTCTTCATACCTACAACGATACAACATTCATCGAGACCATGATGATGTGCTCATCACCCCGGGCTGCAAGCAGGCATTGTTCTATTCAATGCTAACACTCCTCAATCCAGGTGATGAAGTCTTGTTGCTCTCTCCTGCGTGGCCATCGTACGATGGTATGCTCAAACTTTTGGGTGTGGTCCCAATTCACGTCCCTGTACACCACCACAACTACCACCCAGATTTTGATGCCCTTGCCTCTGCTGTTACATCAAAAACAACGGCGATTATCCTCAACTCTCCGAACAATCCAACTGGTGCGGTGTACACTTCATCAGAGATTGAGCGACTCACTGCATTTTCAGTTGAGCATGACCTTTGGATTATCGATGATATGATCTATGCAAACCTCACTTGGACCGATGAAGGATACACCTCACCGACAGAATTTGAAGGCGGAGCAGAACGAACAGTTTCAATTGGTGGATGGTCAAAAGGTTGGTCGATGACAGGGTGGAGGCTCGGTTGGATTACTGGACCAACACATGTCATGAGCAATGTCAAAACCGTGAATGCAAGTTCAGCAACACATGTTCCAACGTTCCTTATGCCAGCCGCAAAGCATGCGTTTGACGCAATGGATGACGTTGAACTCATGAGAAAAGAATTCGCCAGACGTCGAACACTCATCCACGAAGGGTTCCAATCTCTCCCGGGTGTCGAGGTACCAGAACCAGAAGGGGCCTTCTACATGTTCTGTGATATTAGAGGAACGGGTATGAGCGATGCTGAATTTGCTCTCCGTGCAATGGAAGAAGCAAGGGTCCAATGCATTCCCGGTTCGCTCATGCCAGGTGGTGAAGGGTTTATTCGTATCAGTTATGCAACCAGTGAAGAGAACATCAAAGAAGGCGTTCGTCGACTCAAGCTTTGGTTAGAAGAAATTGAATAATGCATCTCGATTTTTCTCATCATACTTTTTGTCTACTTTGTCCCAATTTTTTGAGGCAGTTTCAAGACGGAGGCGGACAAGGAATACACATGGCCGTTGATGAAACCGGTATCTCGGTTCGAGACGGCGTCATCGCAGGTGATGCTTCAGTCACGTCAACAGGCTCTGGTGTTGCACAAATCAACCTACAAGATTCGGCCATTGCAGGCGATGTTACAATTGTACAAAACACGATGAATACCGATGAACTCGTCGAAAAACTGCGTTCAGAACTTACGCAATTCAAGAGTGGCGGCGTAGGGTTCAAACTACCTGATGGCGGTTTTTCCCGTCACGATATCGAAGCACTTATTCCTCAATTAATCCGTGATCCAGGTCCACTTCGAGAATTATCCACACCAAATCTCGTTGAATTTGGACGGTTGCTTCGGGCCATGGCGCAGCCCAAACTGCTTGCTATCATCGCTTCTCAACTTCTTGGACGAGAAGAGGTACGTTCAACTCCTGCTATCTTGACAGCTGCACATCTTCTTGGTGCAGATGCGGAAACTGCAGTCTTGCGACCAAGAAGTGCGTTGCAACATGCCGATACAGCCTTTCAGATCGCAAACGAGCACGGTCTGATTGAGCTTGCTGCTTGTGCTCTGCACACCTCAATTCGATGTTGCAAAGAATTATCCATCGACCGTATGAAATATGTCGAACATGTTACAACGTATCTCGAACAATATGGTGAGGGTAACGATATTGCTGCAGCATGGCTCCATATTTCACTAGGTGAGCACCACGAAGGAGCCCGTGGTGGCCTTGCTGATCATCATGAGTCGATGGGACTCGATAGAGCACGCAAAGCAGGCGACATCGAAGCCCAAATTCTTGCCTTGGTCCTTTCAGCAGACAACACCCATTGGGTGATTCGAGAACACATTTGGGAAGACCTCAAATCATCCAGTGAACGCTATGGTCTTCGATTCTATTCAATGCTCATCAATCTCGCAGACTTTGTTCGTCATGGTGAATATCAACGTCTTTTGGCGGGCATTCGAACTATTCAACGGACATCTCGTGAAGCAGGCCTCATCGAACTCGAAGTCATGGGTGCACTTCTTCAGTTCACACAAGGCGTTCACAATATCATCGAAGATGGTGCCTTAACACAGGCTCAAAAGTCATCAAGCATTCGTCAATTATTGAATGAAGACCACATTGCAGAAGCCATCGACCGCGTGTTAACCGAAGGCTACCTCGGTCTCGATGATGAACTTGTGTTCTTTTTCGGCCTCATCGCTTTTTCAAATCTATCTTTGCCACCTCAGGGCCAAGCATATCTCCAACTCGAACGTGAATCGACCACTGTTTCAATTCGTGCTATGCTCCTACTGTTGTCTGGTATCACCGAAAATGGAAATTATGACCAACGTGTTCTACGCAACGTAAAGAAAATGCTCATCGAAAAAGAAGTTACACTCGACCAACCAGTTTGGAGGTTGTTTGAATTAGCCTCGAAATCTCGCCAAACTGAAGTGATCACACCCCAACAACGTGAACAATTCGTTCAAAGAAATCCTGTGCCTCCCGACTATGGTCGTTTTGTGTTTTGGTTTGTTGCGACATTTTGGCTTATTGAACTCATGAATGTTCTCGATTATATTGATTTTTCATTCGCCGAGTACATCGCTTTGGATGAATCATTCACGGGACTGTTTTTACCTATTGTATTCATTGCCTCGTACACGATGCGAAGTTTACGTGCTTCAAAAATTACTGAGCTTCGTCGCTCGCAACAAAATAGGCCCGACCCCGTTCCATATTTGTTCGATGAAACCACAATTAGTGAAGGGCGAGAAATTGTTAACATCCTCTTGCATTGGTTGGGCTCGCTATTAATAACCCTCATCTTTTTCATCATGCTCGTTGGCGAAAGTTATCCTAGTCGTGAAGGTGTCATCATTCTCTTTGTCCTCTATGTTCTCATCACACAATCCATACATAATTCACATCATTCTTTACGGATGTGGCGAAGGTTCGCCTTCCTGAATATGTGCTTTGTAGGTGTTGCTTTCTTCATTGATGAAGATATTGTGGGCGAAGGATTCCTCACCTATTGGGTTGGCATGATGGCGGTTGTTCTTCTCGTCTACTTGTCAAACAAGAAGACAATGCAAGAAAAGTACAGTGCGATGGTTCAGCAATATCAGGATGTGGTCTAATGGTTTATCGCGTCACACTCAAACACGCTCATGGGAAAATCTCTCATGAGGCCGTCATGGACTTAGTCAAGCGATTGGACGGGAATGAACATGCAGAATTTCGAATGACAGATGATGGAATTCACTTCCAAACGGGCGATGCGGAGGCTGTGATTAGCCATCGCAGTGGAGAAATCGTGATCACACCCGGCTCCCCATCGAGAATTCGTGCAACTCGAATTGGCGAATTATTTGTTGTTCCTGGAATGATTATGAATGCACAAAATAAGAGGCGGAACAAAAAGGCAACCAACACAGCGACAATGGCTATGATGGCGACGCTCGATGCTGACCCTGCTGATGTTCACAGCAACCTGTTCCCCGATGTATCACCTGAAGAATGGGAAGGCATTCGAAACGCCATGGGTGTTGATGATGTGCAAGAAATCATTTCACCATTCACCACACATCAACCCGCTGAAGCCAGAACGATTGACCTCTCTGAAAGCTTTAGTATCAATGCTGACCATTGGACTCCTCCAACATCATGGATGGGCCGTCGCGGCAAAGATGCTGCTGAGTATCTCAATTATCCAAGAGGCTCTCCACAATTCTTTGTTCGCCAACTTCCACTCGACCCTTGGAATATTGTTTGGGATGAATCGATGAGTGTGGGAGGCATTGAATGGAATTAAGCCCATTCTGAAGGGTCAAAACCACTACCGAATGTACGCTCTTCATCAATCTCTATCTCTTGAACATCAGTGACATTGCCATCATGTTCTGGTGCGTTGGTCTTTGCCCAATCATCAACAGGTCCAGGTTTTCCAACACCCGGTCCGTAGGAGTATTTGATTTCATGAATAAGGCCTAATTTCACAAGCCACAGTTTCCTCAATGTGTTCATAAATTCATTTTTTGTAAGTCCATCAAACCAAATCGGTAGGCTGACATTAAACGCTTGAAGAGGGCCTGGTTTGTCCTTACCATCATGGCCCATGTGGATGCCCCAATCAACACCCTGTCGAATGAGATGAAGGCGGCTTTCATGCACCCATTCATCCCATCCGTCTTTATCATCGGACATGTGCTGAGACATTTCATTTTGCTGCCCTTCGTCAACTCTGGTCATTGAGGAAATAGCAACGAGGTCTCTATTGTTTGGAACGATAACTGCAAACATGTGCCCCTGGCCTGCGGAAGGATATCGAATAAGGAAATGAGCTTGGGCTCTTTTGTCAGGTTGACTTCGGACTGTTAAACGCTCATCTGCTATCCATTTTTTCAAGTTTTCAACAACGTCTGAAGCATCCATCGTCCGTGGCTAAAACCTCATCCCGTTTGAATCGTTTGGATTGAGAAACGTCGCAAATTATCTCGTTTCTAGCCTTTCAACCATCGATTGTATCAATGTTCGTAGTCGCTCTTTTTCTGTTTTTGACATCATTCTTCGATTCCATGCTTTTCTTGTGTCAACAAAATCATCCCATGCCCAAGCAAAACTATGCCCAGATATCCAAAATAGCGGAAGCGAGACAATCAACACCACGAGAATGCTACATGTTTGTTGCAACGTTGAGGTTCCAAGCAAAGTCATCCAATCAACTCCTGTGAGGGATTCTATCGATGCGCTTTGCCACATCAGCACCCCCACAAGAAGAAGGGAAGCAACAGGCCAGACGATCATTGAGCCAAACATTGCTGCTAGGAACTGGTAACTTGTTCTCGCATCAAGTCCCTCATCGGTATTGTCGCCCAATATGCGGCCCATCAACAATTGAAAGCCAAGCGAGAGCAGGAATAAGGGTAAGAACGCTATGAAAACCGACCAACGTACAAGGCTTTTCACGGCTAAGACTGGGTTTGCTTTTCGCAGTTGAGAAGGATTTGATGCTAAATCTCGACCGTCGAGACCGTGTTTTTCCAAAATTTTTCCGGCTTCGATTGCATTCTCAAGAAGTTGGTCAGATGTTGTTGCTGGAGGGAGACTCGTTTCTGCTTGGTACCGTTCTCGAATTTTTCTTGCCGCATGAACTTCTTCACTCCACTGATTCAACGGCGTTTGTTCCACGCGAGATTGCACATGCGCGAGAACATGGAAACCTCGATGCTCGTCCCATGTTTGAGCATGAGGCGTTAACTCTGGTAAACAATGTTCAAGTTCATCTCTGAAATGGTGAACCAGTTCAGCAGGTGGCTCAACCCAATCCTTTTTCCGAACCGCTTCAACCATATCATCGGGTATCATGTCTGCATCGATTGGAATCGCCTGTCCAAATTCGATGTATTGGTCGGTGCGGAAGTATTCCTTTGTTCGAAAGTGAAGACCTGTTGGAACAAGTTTTGGCATTGGTAACCCGTTGGCCTTTGCTAGTGCTGCTGCAGCGAGGACTGTTCGCATAGGTCCTGTTCGAAAACGAATCATGTGGGCCTTGTCGTGGCTGGTTCCCTCTGGAAAGAGAACACATCCAAATCCATGTGCTATTCCACTTGCGAGGGACAGCAAAGATCGACCGTTGATATGATTGGCTTCTTCTTCTGTGCAACCTCCTCGAAGCAATTCCGCCTTTCGAACCACAGGTTGAACAGCGAGTTTTCTCGTCCACCACCCCAAAAAGAATCGGGTGACTAAGTCGTGGCGACTGCCAACAACAAATTCCTTGGGGTGCTGTAAAAAAATGCCCAGCGGGTCCATGAGGCCATTTGTGTGCCATCCACAGCACATGGAACCTCCTTCGTGGTTCAATTCTTCAACTGAAGAGGAGGATGTTGTTCGAAATTGTATGGCTGAAACTCGACGGCAAAACCAAAACCCAAGCCATGTCCAAAACGGTGAGCCTGGTGTTGAACGATTGAAGACAGGAAGTGGGGCACGGAGTAATTTCTCCATGTTCATTTTTTTTGCAGAAGCGGATAGAATTGGTAAAACCTCGCCGTTATGCACAACTACTTCGGCATCCAAATCGGCTTTTGTCATTCACTTACCCCCGAAGTGAAGATGCGAGCAAAGCCAAACCTTCGTGGTCAATTTCAGAAGAAGTTGGGCTTCGTGGCCACATCGCTGCTAATGTTGAGCCCCCATCGCCCTCCGTTCTTGGAAGAACATGAAAATGAACGTGTGGCACTTCCTGCCCTGCGTTTGGTCCATCGTGAAGACAAACTGTAAAATCGCTCGTGCCAAAGTGATTGCTCAATACTTGCTGAACTTGGGAAATACCATCCATCAATGCTGATGCTTCGGATTCAGAAAGCATGCTGAGGTGAGAAACACCACGTTTCGGGATGACAAGCGTGTGACCTTCTCTTCTTGGAAAGATATCCAGGAACGCAAACCACTGCTCGCCCTCGGCGACTTTGTGACAAGGGATTTCTCCCTCGACTATTTTTTCAAATAGAGTTTGGTCAGCCATAGACCTGCTACTCTCAATCTATTTTTGAGATTAAGCACCGCAAATGGTGGTATTATTCTTCTTGTGGAGCGAGAATCCAATGACCGCCTGCACCTTTCTTGAGTGCGAGTCGACCAGTTTGGCCCGAAACATCCACGGTGATGTGGTAGAGGAAGTCATGCGAAGATTCAGGGAAATCAGATCGCTTGAATTGCCCCCTCGATTCTTCCCGAGCAAGTGATGAGGCCGTGCATGCTGTGAGCATTCGGATACTGGCTTGGGCGTTGAGAACTTCGAGTAAATTGGTGTTCATCACCAACGACGTTTGGTCGAGATGAAGTGACTCTGCTTGTATTGAGACGGCTTCCAGTTCTTCTTTGAGTTGCTCAAGTGACTGTGTGTTCATTTCTTTGGTCGCAGCGAGTGACGAACGGATTGATGAAACGATATTACCAATTCGAAGTGCGTGGCTCTTCTCTTCATCTTCTTCCATCATGGCGGATATATCTGCTTCCACTTGTGCAAATGCTTCTTGCAGTCGGTCTGGTGAGGCGAATGATCTGCCAGATAACCAGTCGCCAGATGCAGCGTCTCTGCCCGCTTCCGAGGCAATCGCAAGACTGTCGAGCAGGCGGTTGCCAACAAGCAAGCCTGCGCCATGGAAACCGCTTGAGGCGGCGTCGCCAGCAGCGTAAAGGCCCGTGGCCCATCTCGACCAAGAACCAACAACACATCGGCCAAGGCTATCAACGGGTAAACCACCTATTGTGAAATCGACTCTGCATTCAATGGGAACAGTTGACCGATTCATGTCGATGCCGCTTCGCATTTTCACAAGGTCAAAGGTTGAAGCCCACCATGCTTTGTTTTCGCCGAGATGACGTGCGTCGAGGACAGGTTGAACAGCAGAAGATATTGCGTCGCATAGTGCTGTGTGGTCAAGGTCTTTGGTTGCAATTTCTGGACCTGATGATTCATGAAGCATCGCTCCATCTGAAAGAAGTCCGAATGGTAATGCTATGTTCGTTCCTTTTATGCAAAGAGGGTGGGATATCACATGTTCCATATCCCTCAACGGGATGCCTGCTCGAAACGCCATATCCATCCCAAATCCAACAGAACCACCTGAAAACGCACCCTCAAATCCTTCATCGGCGATGATGAGAGCTTTACATTGGATTGGAACGATGGTTCCATTCATCGAGTCAAGGGCGATGAGACCTTCGACTGCGAAATCGTTGAGCACAAGATGAAGAGGGATGTGGTCGCCCCTTCGAACGACACCAAATTTCATCGCTTGCTCTTCGAGCACTTGATGGACTTCGAGTGATGTGCTATCTCCCGAATCAATACAACGTGGTTGATGGTGCCCTACGGCATGACGGGTCTTTGGCAATCCTTTTTGGTCGCGGTGAAAGATGACGCCTTTCCGTTCAAGGTAGTCAACTTCACCGATGGCTTTTGCTGTAATTGTTGAAACGACGTCCTGGTCTGAGAGAAAGGCTCCTGAACGAACTGTATCTTCTCTGTGTCCTCTATTGTTTGCTTCTTGTAGACCTGCTGCAATCCCGTCTCGTGAACCATGGCCATGATGGCCAAGACCAGTTGAAGAGAGGAGAAGTGTTGTTGCACCCGCAGCGGCAGATTCGCTCGCAGCACGCAATCCAGCATGTGTATCACCAAGAACGACGACATCCCACGCTTCCATTTTTACTCGCCCTCAACTCTGTCGAAACACCCTCCCTCCATAAGCAAACCGCTTCAACCGTCTGCTTAATCTGTGAAATTTGGGAAAGGTCGCAACGACAATTTTCGAACCCTCTCCTCTTCTTTCTTCTTATTCCAGCTGTTCTGATTGATAGCACGTGTTGAGATTGTTTCGAGGACCGAAGATTCGATGACGATACCCTCGCTGTCGCGAAGAATCACCTGTACATTTTGAAGGGTATTGTTGGTTTTGTTCCACGCAATACTGAGCCAAAGAACAACTCCGCGCTGAAGATATCTTGGCATCCAATCCAGTGCATCGTTATCTCCATCATTTCGCAATTGAACTGGCCCTGTTGGAGGAGGGCAAGGTGCAACTTCAAATCGGTGATCTCTTGTCAATGGTTCACCATCGGGGCATATGACTTCGATTCGTGCAACCTTTTCCTCGAATGTTTGATTATTCAATGCAATGAAAAGGTGTCCTGCCCCACCAACGCATTCTTTATCGAGAGCAATATCCATTCTCCAATCCGAACGAAGATATTCAGGTCTGCCAGAAATGAGGTCCAATTGAAGACGTTCAAGCAATTGAAACGCGCCTGGTTGCCAATTTCTTGCATGTGAGATGAGGCGTTGAAAAGACCGCCAGTGAAACAAATGATTTCGGTCAAGAATGAGGTCGTCAATCGCATCATTTCGAATGAATTCTTTTATTTCTTCAAGTGCCTCGTTCGATGTGATTTCTGCCTTCATATCGAGGTAGAGAACATACAACAAACGTTCCCACGATTGTTCTTTGTCAAAACCAGGCAAGACACTTTCATCGAACTTCCTCATCCATTCATTCCATTCAATCGTGAGGTCTGGGTCGAGATGAAGAACAAGCATCTCACTCAAAATTGAACCCAATTGCGTTGGGTGGTGCGTCGGCGAGTGGTGGGTGAGGTATGGCATTAAATCTCCTTGCTGTCGAACGGTTTCGGATGTGAAAATGGAATGAAACATATGGGCAAACCCAAGTGTCATTGCGACGAGAAGAGCAAGGTTCCATGCAATTGTATCAGGGGTAATTGCTGTTGCAAATCCGAGCAAAAACAGGGCCATCATGCCTAAAAAAACGTTGGTGAGAATATGTCTTCGAACGTCGATCAATCCTTCGAGCACCCTATCCATACCCGGTTGAGATCGAAGGGATTGTTTGTGTGTCATGTGAAGACTTCCAAGTTCACGCAGGGACAACTTTGCTTGCGTAGCAGACCACATCGATTCTGAGGCAAGAAGTGGCGGAAGGATGGCAATGCCAACGGGAACAAACCAAATCAAAAACACTTGAAGTGGATTACCAACCGATTCCTCTGGAATCAATGCTGTAAATAATGCTATGATAGCAATGCTAAAGCCAAACATAATCCGAAGAAGCATCAGGAATTTGTTTCTTGCAATTTTCCCAGCCTGCAATCTTCTTCGTTCTTGCACTTCCCATTTCTCTAGGGTTCGTTCAAGAGGGTTATCTGTTCGAGTAAAACCAGAGCCGTAAGGGTCTGGCAAGATATTGTGGGCACGCTCAACTTGTGCTGTGGCCGGTTTTTCGTCGTCCATGGTCGCCCGCCTATTGTGGTGGCTGGGTTGCTGCAATATGGGTCTTTTTGCTTTTTTTTGAAAAATAATTTCTATTTTGGGCAAGCTGACAAGCGGGCGTGGCAGGATTCGAACCCGCGATCTTCGGCTTAGGAGGCCGACGCATTATCCAGCTGTGCTACACGCCCAAATCTTGCTGTCATCGATTGTTTCATGACGGTTGCGATGATTCACTTTGGCTGCTTCATCGCGTCGGCAATCGAGAAAAATAGTGCTTCTAAATGCACTCTTCCCTTCGAACCGTACCTTATCGAAACATCGCATTTTGCCACAGCGTTCATCAGCATATCCATCGTATCAATATCGTAATGTGATCTTCCTTTGATGAGGAAGGCATGAATTTGCTCAACAACATCTGTTGAGCTAAGATAATGTTTTGCCATAATTTGATCCAGCAAACCCATCGCTCCTTTGAGGACGAGAACTTGCTTGTTCTCTCTTCGTTCCCGTTTCCAATCAATGATTCTACCTCTCATGGCTTCTTCCACCATCAATTGGATTTCTCTCGAGATGATGTTTGATGCCATTTTTTGGACATTTTCTCGTTCACCAAGATGGTCGTGATGATGCATCGTATCTGTCAGGAAAATCGCTCTTCGAAGGTTGCCATTTGCGACATGAGCGATATCGCCTAATACACCTTTTGCAACAGAGCATTGCTCTTCAGTAACAATTTGTGTAAGGCGATTTTCGATTTGTGATGAAGAAAGTGCAGGTAAGCGGATGTGATGGGTTCGACTTCGCAATGCATCAATCACTCTGGAAGGTGTGGTCGCTGTAAAAATAAATCGAGCATTGATGCTTGTTTTCTCCATCATTCGTCGAAGATATGCTTGCATGCCTCGTGTGAGGTAGTCAGCATCTTCGATAATCAAAATACGAGAAATTGGGCGCTGATCTCCTATCTCAAGTTCAGCACCAGCGGGTGGTGGCGAGGTTGAAGTTTCATCGTATCGAAGAAATTGAAAGGAATCGAGGCTCGTACGAGAGGCCAAAGTATCGCTTGATTGTGAGCCGGAAGGGCGGAGGAACGCTTCGAAATTCGCCATAGCACCTTCTTTTCGAACAATGTTTCGGGCCTGAAGAACATGGCTTGTTGCTTTCCAACTTTGACCAAGAACTTGGCGACATACAAGGCGATGCATCGCAGTTTTCCCACAACCAGATGGGCCGGATATGAGAAGATGAGGTGGTTCAGCGACGGTGGTCACATGTTGAAGATACGCATGAACTTCTTCGGGAATGAGCAATTCAGAATACAAGCGTGGTGCTTTGGATTCAAGCCACATTGCCATGTTGAATACGACATGACGAGAGTCTTTCAACTCTGCGAAGAAGATTACTCAGCAGAAACACGCTTAGTACCATGACGTCGCAATTTGACGAAGATTCGAGCTCCACAAGATTTGCAACTGATTCCATTTCGGTCGCGATGAAAGGCTTCTATTGAGCCGCAATCGGCACATTTGTAGTCGACGTTTTCCATCATCTTATTCCCTCGATGTGCCTCCGAATTGCCCATTGGTTTTGAATGTGTTTATTCATGAATGCCCGAAAAATAATCGATAACACCAGATGGAACGAGAGTAAGTTGACCTTCTCGTATCAATTCCATCATGACTTCTTCAACAACGATTTCGTCGATGTTGAGCTCATAAGCAATTTGAAAAATTGCTTCTGCGTCAGAACCATGGCGTTCAATGCAATCAACGATCTCATTGACAAGTGGATTCTGCTTCGCCCTCGAAGTGGGTTTGCGTTTGGCTTTGTGAGACATTTCAAAAATTGGTGTGGCCACCAACAATTTGCGGCATGAGGATGATGTCGTCGTCTTCTGTCAAATCATGCTCAACCAGTTGTTGAAGGTTGAGCATCTGACCATTCACGAATGGCCAACTGTTGTTTTGTTGGGATGTTGCCTTTTCGACGAGTTCTTGTTTCGACATCAACACTGTCGTATGACCTGAAGAGGACGGGATTTTGACTTTCAGAGCTGATGCGTCATCGCTTCCACCAACAATAGGTGGCATGAGTCGAATAAGGCTATCATCTTCCAAATCCATGCTTGCAAAATCATCGATGCTAACGGAGGTGTCGTTGACATACACCCATGTGTTGGTTGCGTCAGCAAGTCGTTCGACGACTTCTTCTTGGGTCATTTGAGCAACAGTGTGCCCAGTCTTATCTGCTATCTGTACTGTAAATGTTTTCATTTTAGTTCCTTCCTAACCCGTGAATTTGATATTGAATTGTTATCCCTCATCGCCTCCGTTGGGTACTGGAGAAGGATATTCTCCACTTGTTATAAAGAATGGATTTGGATTCAAAATCGAATGTTTGCCTGGCGTGCGAGTAGGTAAATTTGCATACTTTGCTCAAGCATTGCAGCGTTCGCCCATGCTTGATTAAAATCAGCACCAACTGCAAAGGCTCCGTGACCCCGGATCACAACAGCTCTCATGCCACCTTGTTGAAGGGCCTCAACCAGTTGTCGAAGGAATTCGTCAGGATGTTCTTCATCTGGCTCGACGATGATGATTTTTCCAAGATTTTGTTTTCCTACCACGTCAATGGGCTGAACGAGTACAAGGTCTTGTTCACAACTCACTGCGGTTGTGTAAGGAGCATGAACTCGAATAGCTGCTGCAGGGCCGCCAGTGACCATACTCACAGTTGCAAGAACAACTTCGAATGAACGCCAGTCTGATGTAGCACCCCTTGGAGCGACTCCACTGCCCATTTGACCAATGCAAATACTTCGTTCATCCATCGAAGCAAGCATCACCATATGTTTTGTTGCAAGCATGACACCTGGTTGACCCGGGTGCAACATCGCAAGTCCACCGAGATTGCCTCGAACGAGATG
>JAYQSB010000037.1:0-18181 GCA_038146705.1 Candidatus Poseidoniales archaeon | reverse complement strand
GTCCAGGGGAAAATGCATCGTTTTGGGGGACACTCGGCGATTATATGGTGTCGGATGACCCTCGTTCACCAAATGTAGCATTGCCCTCAAAACCTTTCACACTCGAACCTCTTGAGCCAGAACAGGTGAGTGTTACATGGCTCGGGCACTCCACCATTTTCATTCGCTCGACGACCCAAACCATCCTCATGGACCCTGTGTTTGGTGATGGTGGTGCAGGGCCCCTGTTTTTTGGACCCAAACCGTTCCCATATGAGCACACATATGCTATTGAACAACTGCCGGATATCGATTACGTCTTCATATCGCACGACCATTATGACCATCTCGACATGGATACTGTTCAACTGCTCGAAGACTCATCGTTCTTTGTGCCCTTGGGTGTGAAATCACACCTTCTTGAATGGGGCCTCGATAGCGATCAGGTTCAAGAGTTTGATTGGTACGATGAAGCCACAATCTCCTCTGACCTTGAAGTTGCCATGACCCCTTCGAGGCATTTTAGCGGTAGAGGACTGTTCAATGGTGATACAACGCTTTGGGCATCTTGGGTTTTGAAGGTTCACAACACATCGTTGTACTTTAGTGGAGATACTGGGTACATGGAAGAATTCAAAACGATAGGTGAAAAATACGGACCGTTCGATTTGGCGTTCCTTGAATCTGGACAGTACAATGAAGCATGGAAAGAGATTCACATGATGCCCGATGAAGTGGTTCAGGCGGGGATCGACCTCAACGCCTCAGCAATTTTGCCCATTCACAATTCAAAATTTGAACTCGCACTTCACCACTGGGATGAACCTCTTGAACGAACCTCGACCTACGGGCTAGAACGAAATTTGACCGTCGCAACACCATTCATTGGTCAGAATCACATCGTTGGAGAGGAGGTTCCAACCGATCCTTGGTGGAGGAATGTATCCATCGGCGAACAGCCATTTCTCAAAGAGAGTCCACTTGTAGGAGTCATGCTCGCTCCATTCAACCTCATCGCTCTTGCATGGGTCATTCTACCACGCCTTCAATCACCTTCGGACATCGAAGAGGAATAACTTAAAAGACACTTCACCGCGAAGGGTTATGACAGAATTAGGGCACTATGTCCTCTATGTTCGAGATATCAAACCGATGGTCGATTTTTACACAAAAGTCGTTGGGTTAGATGTTGCAGGGGTTACCTTTGGAGGTCGGGCAGTTGCGTTAACTGGCGGGCGAACTCACCACGAATTGCTTCTTATTGAGGTCGGCGAAGCCGAGGGCCCACTACAAGGGCATCGACTCGGTTTGTATCATGTTGGTTGGTGTATCGGTGATGATGACGAGCAACTCCGAGAAGCACTTCAACGTTGTAAAGATGAAGAAGTTCGCGTTGTTGGGATGTCAGACCATGGAGTTTCACATTCCCTCTACATTCTCGACCCTGATGGAAATGAAATTGAGTTGTATGTGGACGTACCATCGTTTGACTGGAAAAACGATGAAAGTTGGCTAAGTCATCCTATTCGACCTCTTCATCTTTGAAGAATGATAGGTCATTGTTTGGAAGAGTCATATTCAAAGACGTCTTCCTTTTGGGAAAATTATGGTTAATTCAATACCTACGCCGCCAACCCCAATCAACGAACCCGTACTCAGTTATCTCAAAGGAAGTTCTGAACGAAGTTCATTAGAACAAGAACTCGACCGTCAATCAGGTGAAGTGCTTGAGATTCCGTGCATCATCAACGGAGAAGAAGTGTGGACAAACAACATCGTTGAACAGGTCGTGCCACACAACCACAGCCATGTTCTCGCACGAGTTCACCTTGCGGGACCAAATGAAATCAAAGCGGCAATCGAATCAAATCTTGAAGCCCACAAAACGTGGTCGGTCATGCCATGGCAAAGTCGGGTTGCTATCTTTCTTAAATCGGCTGAGTTGCTAGCTGGGCCCCGCAGGGCTGAAATCAACGCTTCAACTATGCTAAATCAGTCAAAAACATGCCATCAAGCAGAAATCGATGCTGCATGCGAACTCATTGATTTTTGGAGATTCAACGCTGATTATGTGCGTCAAATTTACGAGGATTTACAACCACCAGTATCGCCTTCTAGTATGTGGAATTCAAGCGAGGTACGGCCTTTGGAAGGATTCGTCTTTTCCGTTACGCCATTCAATTTTTCATCCATCGCTGCAAATTTGCCATCCTCAGTGGTGATGATGGGCAATGTGTCAATCTGGAAACCAAGTCGTAATTCCTATGTCTCAAATTATCGTTTGATGCGGTTGATGATGGATGCGGGTTTGCCTCCTGGTGTCATCAATTTCGTTCCTGGTCGGGCCTCCGAAGTCGGTGATATTTGCTTGTCTCACCAAATGCTCGCTGGAATTCATTTCACTGGCTCAACAGCTGTGTTCCGTAAAATGTGGCGAGATGTCGCAAATAATCTTGAGAACCTCCGTTCCTATCCAAGAATTGTTGGTGAAACCGGTGGGAAAGACTTCATCGTTGCTCATCCAGATTGTGACCGACAAGCATTGCTCGTCGCCTTGTTGAGAGGTGCATTTGAATTCCAAGGACAAAAATGCAGCGCAGCAAGTCGTGCATATGTTCCGCAATCGGTGTGGGATGCCATCAAAGATGATTATATTCGAGAAGTAGAAAGTATCAAGCAAGGTGATGTGCGAGATTTCTCAAACTTTGTTTCTGCTGTTATTGACAGAAAGGCTTTCGATTCTATCACCGGATACATCGACAGGGCAAAGGCGGATGCAGGATGTACAATTGTGACTGGAGGGACCTACGATGATTCCACAGGTTACTTCATTCGGCCTACAACCATTCTCTGCGAGGACCCTAAGTATGAATCCATGAGCGAAGAAATCTTTGGGCCAGTTCTTTCGATTCACGTCTATCCTGACAATCAATTTGAGGATATATTGACCACATGCGATCAAACCTCTGAATATGCCTTAACAGGTTCAATTTTCGCAACCGATCGCCGTCACATAGAAACAGCGCTCAACGCCCTACGGTTTAGTGCTGGCAATTTCTACATCAATGACAAACCAACGGGTGCTGTTGTTGGCCAACAACCATTTGGCGGGGCACGAGGAAGTGGAACAAATGACAAAGCAGGTAGTCCGCTCAATCTACTTCGTTGGATTAGTTCCAGGTCCATCAAAGAAACATTTGCTCCACCACACGATTGGCGATATGGCTTCCTCGATTGATGCTCAATCAAGCCAAGGTTCAACAAAAAACGGCGATGAATTCATGTGTTTGGGCACTTAGGCTCAATTCCCGCGATGATGATTGCTTACCGCAACGAACTTTCGTTGATTGACGGGCGAACTGAGCGGGACACAGGGTGATTCGATGATTCAGCCAAGCAACACTGTGGTTGGTTTGACACCATTACCGCATGACCATCTGGTTTGGCAGGAGGCAAAACCTTGGAAAATCGTGCGTTCAATGCTGGGCATTGTGTTTCTCTGTTTTCTCTTATCTAACGTTGCGATTCTCATCGCTGCTGGGTTTCTTGATTCCAATTTTAACTACATCTTAGGGCCAATGGATGCATTTGTCGTTTTTTTTGGCGGGATTTGTTCATTGCCTCTTATCGCACTTTTGTTGCTCTCGAGAAAGCCACAGTTGACGCACAGCGTCGTAGCTACCCCCGCACCAAACGGTGTGCAGCATCACAACATCGGTGGGAATATGGTTGTGGCAACTCCTGTGCCAACTCATGTCAGGCACCACCTGGTTCGCTCAAACACACCACTTGATATGCCAAAAACTCGTCATCTTTGGGCATTGTTTATTGGTGGCGTCGTCATTTCAACAGCCTGTTTACTTCCTCTGGCATTGGGCATCATTAATGTTGGAACAATTTTGCTCGCTATCTTCATTTTTCTGCCTGCTTGGTTGATTGGATTTTCAACGCCAGTCTTTGGTTGGTGGTCAATTACAAGCAAGCACATGGGTTTTCAGATTGGGGCGAAAGATGGGGAACTCATGTTGATGGCAGGCATGCTCGCAGGTGTTCCTGCAATTATCATCAATTCACTTGTGTCTCCTATACTCATTACAAGCCTAGGCATCCCGATGGAAACGATGACTGACCTTGGATATGGTATGATTCTCTTTCTTTCCGCTCCGATTGGCGAAGAACTATCAAAGGCTCTTGTGGTCCTCATGCTCTATCGATATCTCGAGACACCCCGGCATGGATTTTATGTTGGTTCAACAGTAGGCCTTGGGTTCGCTTTGGTGGAGAATGCACAGTATATTCTCGGCTCCCTTGCCGTTGGTGACGGTGGCATTTCATTCCTGATCACCTCGGTTCTTCGAGGAATTGGTTCTATACCTGGCCATGCACTCTGGACGGGCATTTCAGGATATGCTATTGCTTCAAGTATCCAATGGCGTGCACGAAATTCTCATTCAGTCTATGATTTCCGAACAGCAGCACCAAAAACAGAATGGGTGTTGTACGACAAATCAACAGGTCAGGTGGTATCAACATCGAGTCTCGCAGCAAAACCATCTGAATGGTTATCAAGGTGGGTGTTGAAACATAGAAATCATGCATGGACATTGCCAAAAGATTGGAAAAAGGGGTTACTACTGGCCATTGGAGGTCATGCATTTTGGAACGGGACCTCTTGGGGAATTGGCCTCATTGAATTGGATAACATCATTTTCTATGCGCTGCTCAACCTGGTATGGATAATTGTTCTGGTCTTCCTTTTGTGGCTCGCAATCGTTCGAATCGTGCCTCCAATCTTCCAAGTCGAAGAGCAATCGCCACCTTTGCCACTTAATTGATAAACTACACCCATCGAGAAGAACATAGGCGAGCAGCGTTATTGCGTGAAAGGTACTTTACCCGGAGGGAGTACTATGGATTTTTTTTCAAGTGGATTAAACACGACGAATTTGACTGTTACAGTCATCATTCTCATCTTCTTGATTTCCATGTCAACTCGAGCAAAAATGCTTGACAAGCAAGGTGTAATTGCTGCCTCGGTGCTTGGTTTCATCGTCGGTGGTCTCGGTCACTGGACATGGCTCATCATCTTGCTGGGATTTTTATTATCAAGCCACAAAGCGACAAAATGGCGTTTTGAAGATAAAAAGGCGTTGGGCCTATGCGAATCAGAAGATGGACATCGAGGATGGAAAAATGTTGTCGCAAACGGTTTCTTTCCCGGCCTCATGTGTCTAATCGCATTTTATTTTGAGGATTATGAGGCAGGAATTTGGATTTTTGGAGCATCAGTTGCGGTTGCTGCCTCGGACACATTTGCGTCTGAAATCGGATGCCTCGACCCTAGAGTTCGAATGATCACGACGATGAAACCTTGCGAGCAAGGCGAAAATGGCGGTTTTTCACCCAATGGGCAACTCGCCGCTTTCCTCGGCTCGCTCATCGTCTCCCTGTGCACGTTCATTAGTGCTTATCTCACTGGAGTTGTCAATGTTGACGACGGCATGATGATCACAATTGTACTGGTTGCAACAGGCTGGTTGGGCTGCCAAATTGACAGTGTGCTCGGTGCAACATTGGAAAATCGAGGTCTTCTCACAAAAGGTACCGTGAATGCTCTCTCAATTCTTGGTGGTATTCTTATCATGTGGGCTTATCTTGGCATGCCACTCTTCTCATGAAGCCATTGTTTTATTGAACTCGTACGATGTGGTTCAAACATGCGGAGGAAAGTGAGCATCTTCCTGCTTTTCGTGCTCCTCTCATCGATTTCGCTGAGTTTCTCCGCAATTGGAGCAGAAGGCGATGTTACCTACGACGCTGGATTTGAAGAGTGGGATATCGCTCCACTCGAACGATTGTTTGTCGAAGGCGAAGATGTTGAAACAGCGGCGCTTCAACGCGGTCAACCCGATTCTGCAGTTGGAGGTTTTGTGGTTGGTGTGACGGGTGGACCCGTGCCTGTGTTCACCCTAGACAGTCCTCCTGTGTTTGAGTCGATTGAGGCTGATGTTCAGATGTCGGTGTTTTTTTCGATGATTCTACAAGCAAACACAGGCCCAACATCATGTACACGCCAAACATTCACGGATAGTTCGACAACATTGTATTACACCGTTCGAATTGGCGGTCAAGAAGTCTATCAGGATGAGGTGACGCAGACCATCAACAAAGTCGCTCAAAACGATGCTATGAATTTCTCAGGAACATATCAAAATGTAAGTGTCGTTATGGAACCCGGTGATTCCCTCTCATTGGAGGTTTCAGTTCATCATCGGTGTGTCGGCACGACCGCACGCGTACAATGGGGTGGGTTCGAGTTCAACAGCGGAGGTATCATCATGGAAGGTGTCATGTACAAACCCGATGCGTCAATTTACATCGATGAGGCAAGACGAGCCCACATACAAATCGAACAGAATTTGCCATTTGGACCTCAAGACCTACGCGATGAAAAATGGGAGATATGGGGTCCTCTAGACAAAGATGAAAAATTCACCAATGACGGTGACCTCTTGGTTGAAACCAGTGCAAACCGTATCAAAATGATTCGAAATTTAGGGAATAACACGACGGTCAACACATGGTCAGGAGCTGAAAAATTACCGATTGGTGATTTGAATTTACAAATATGTATACGCACTGTAGCAGGTGACTTGAACAGCGATTGTCATGCATTTGGTATTCTGCGATTTGAAGTGGAAGAACGATACGACGGTTTTGCACATGCAACTCTTTTTCTCTCGATTGCAACAACCCTGAGTCTCTTTGGCTTTGTGTACAATTCATACAAGCAACATTTGCTTCTCCCTTTACCCATTCTCGGTGCTCTGGTGGTTCTTCTCCTGTCCATCATCATGGGTCCAGTCCTTGCTCAATACAACCTTGATGGAATTCCACCAGATCAGCACACGCCACAACTGACAGATGTGGAACTGAACGACAGAAACGGTAGTGCTGTCGTACTATCAGACCTCTACAACGACAAAAACCTCATTCTACTTGCCATCGTTCTCCCGGGTTCCGAGAATATTTTTGACCACGCTGATGAATTCAACACCACCCTTGATAATTATGACGAAGAGATTGAAGTGGTTCATATCGTGATGGGCGAAGATGCGACTTCTTACGATGTTCAATTGCTTGAAGAAAGTATCAATGTGTCTTGGAACGTCTATCTCGACACAGAAAACGCATTTGCAACACTTTCGCCAGGAGGTATTTCGGATATCGTGCTGCTCGTCGATGCAGCAGGAATAATCTCATACTCGTCAGCACCAACCGCAGGGTCCAAAGATATCGCTGACGCAATCGAAGCCGTAGGCACTGGAGGAAGTCAGCCAGTTGCACCACTATTTGGTATTATTTTCGGCTCAGCCCTCTTTTTGTTGTTTTTGGCTTTACCTCGAGAAGGTTGGCATGCACCTGAGGAACCACTCCCACCTGGTCTTCTTTGGGCTTCAATCGTGAGTGCAGGTGCACTTGGTGTCCTTCTCGTAAATCTACCAATGCTTCTTGTGGTTCTCCTTCCATTACCATTGTCCTTCGGCTACTTCGGTCAAATCTTGATGATGCTTTGGTTCCTTGAGATGGCTTTGGTCACTGCTAAAAGAGGGGTGCCGTACGAAGCAGATTATGTTGGGAAATTCTTGCACTCTCTCTTCCCCAAGGTGTTCCGTGAGTGGCGTGATGTTGTCGACATGCAACGAGATGTGCTGTTGGGTGTTTGGGCAGGATGGATGACGTGGTTTGTTTATCCAATGTGGTTCCAGCAAGGTGTCGGTGCAACCATTCTCATGGGAGGTTCCTCAATTGCCATGGGCCTTTTCCTCCTTTTCATCTACCTCCTGCTCGCAGGAGTTGCGATTCTCTGTTTGCGATTCGTCGCATCTTGGGGCGGACCTTTTTCACGCCTGTTCGGAAAATTTGGAAGCGAGGTGTTCGCACAATTTGTGGGGTGGGCCCTGATTCCTATTGCACTATGGGCACTTGCAAACACTATATTCTCTCTTTCAAATATTGGTGTGTTCTAAACATTGAAGACCATAGACGATATTTGTTCAAGGCATGGTAAAACATCAGTCTTGGAGCAAATCGAATATCGAACTTTTTTCTCAATGTCCACGTCAATGGTTTTTGAAATATGGACGCCCAAAAAAGAAGCGTGACATTCAACATCACTCATCGAGAATGAGTGAAAACGACGTTTGCGTTCGTGTGGCGAGACGTGTGTTGTATGAATGGCTTGAAGACCACAAGAACGGTTCACTTTGGTCAGATGGGTTCCATCGACAACAAATTCGTGACATTACAGAGTTCATGTACAATGCAATGAAGATAGAATGTACTGAACTTCGAATGACATCGATCATCAAAAGGGTTCATGGTTGGATGAACGCATTGTTCCAACATCCTTGGTTTTCGAAAATACGGTTCAATTCAACGTCTTGGTTATTTTTCCCTCGAACAGAATCGATGGAAAAGAATGGCAATATCATGTACTGTGCACCAGATGTCTTGTTGTATGAACACGGTGTCTGGACGTGTTTGCGGATTCAATTTAGTCGATTTCGAAACAACAACACATCGCAACTTGAGTGTATCAGCATGGGCATATGGGCGCTTGAACGCCCATACATGACAGAGGTCTGTGGTAATATCCGAATTCGGAATCTCTCACTTCATCACAATTCACAATGGAAGGGTATTGAATTTGAATGTGAAAATGAAACATTGGAGAATGCTCAACAATTGATTGAGCACGACCTTGGGGCGATGCGAGAGGTTCGAAACACTGTCATCCGTACACGTTCACTCGATGTCCTACCATTAGCACGTCATCCACGGATTTGTAAATCATGCCCGCACTTAACCTCCTGTCCAGCATCGAGAGGGCTTGCAGAGGCGAAATTGGAGCAAAAGTTGCTGTCGTTGCAGCGGCTTCGCGAGTTAAAGTTTTGAAACGAGGTCTGCAAGAACAGCGGCAGGATCGTCAGACTTTGTCACACCGCTCGCAAGAAGAACGCCTTCGGAACCGAGTTCAATCGCCTTCGCAACATCTTCACCGTTCTTCACACCAGCACCGCATAAAATGCGAACATGAGGATTGACAGACTTCACAGCATTGACCGTATCAGTGACGATTTGAGGGTCTGCAGTCGTCACCGAAATGTCGCCGCCGATGAGTTCGGGTGGTTCGACAGCGATGAAATCGGGTTGAAGTTTTGCAAGAGCTTTTGCCTCTTCGACATCCGCAGCACAGGCACATACAGGAAAACCGTCAGGGAGCATGCTGAGGAGGTTCTCGACATGGGTCAACTCCACTTTGTGTTCCGCATGGTTGATGATCGAGCCTTGAGCGCCTCGTTCGATGGCTGTTTTGGGTTCTAGCCAACCAGTATGGCCTCCTTGACCCACAGGGTCGAGGTGTTGACTCCAAACTTCTAGTCCGTCCAATCCTGAGACTTCTGAAAGGTCGAATGCAGAAACAACGGCGACAAATGTTGCCTTTGTATTGTCTGCTTCTTGCATTGCCTTTGCTAATTCCAATGCACGATTTCCCGAGGCTGATGCGTAGGTTTTGAAGTTCACAACGATGAGAGGTTTGGCCATGATTCAACCATGAGGGCGTTGTTTTAGATGTTTGGCAATTATTGGCCTTCCGCAGTTCTGTTTGGGAAGGTGCCTCCCATTTGTATGGTGTTGTTTGGGACATTGGCGTTGAAATCAATCACAACATTCTGCAGGTTTGAGCCTTCGCCAATGTGGGCATTCTTGCCAACAAGGCAACCGCTTAAGGTTGTATTTTTCCCAACGGATACGCCTTGTAGTAATGTTGAATTTTTTATTGACACACTTTGTTCTATAGAACATTCTCGACCGACCATACCTCCGAAGATTTGACCATCGAGTACTTCGCTCTCATACCATGTTGATGCTTGAACACGTCCAGTTGAATATCGTTGATGAGCGATGCATGCATCAACAGCATCGCTCCAAGATTCTGGAGTACCAGCATCGATGAAATAACCCTCAAATGGCAAGCCACACAATTTCTGTTCTTCCGCTAGCCTTGGAAATACATCCCGTTCAAGAGAGTGTTTACCAATTGGCATGTAATCAAAAATGTCATCGTTCATGATATAGGAACCTGCGTTGATGTAATTGGAAAAAACCTCCTCAGGTTTTGGCTTTTCTTTGAATTGAGTGATGAACTGGTCATCATCAAGACCAACGATTCCAAATCGCGTAGGGTCTTCAACTGTCCAAAGACCTAACGTTGCTGTGGCCGATTTCTTTTCATGGAGGTCGAGGAGTTGGCCAGCATCGAGGGATGAAACAATATCCCCGTTGAAGCATGCGAACGTACCGGAGAGGACATCACGACAATTACCAAGTGCACCTCCAGTACCAAGAGGGCCATCTTCTTCCACAATACGAACATCAAAATCGAGGTCTTGAAGGCGGAAGTACTCCTCAAGTTCCTTGACTTTGTAACCTGCCGCAATAACGACTTCGTCCACCAAGTGCTTAGGGACGTTTTCGACAACCCTCTCCATCAGTGTTTTATCGAGCATTGGAAGCATTGGTTTGGCAATGTGATGCGTCCAAGGCGAGAGACGGGTGCCGAACCCTCCTGCTAAGACAACCACTTGCATAACCCCTCCGAACAGGTGGACATTATCAAAAGGGACGGTTCAAGCATCATTGATTTCGTGCAAAGTATTCAAAGACGGGTTTTTTTTCCACTTTCTTGTTGGTCGTATGAATATACATGAATATCAAGGAAAAGCATTGCTCCGTCAGTCAGGTGTACCGGTTCTCGAAGGCGTACATTGCACAACCGTTGAACAAGCGTTATCAGCATATGATACTCTAGGTAGCAAGGTTGTAGCAGTCAAGTCTCAAATTCACGCCGGAGGCCGTGGAAAAGGAACACTCTATCATCCCGAAACAAGAGAACACATCATGGATGGCGGTGTGAAGGTAGCATTCTCTAGGGAGGAAGTCGAATCTTATGCCACCAATATCCTTGGAAATCTTCTTGTTACCATTCAAACAGGAGACGAGGGAAAGGTCGTTCGAAATCTATACATTGAATCGGGATGTGATATCGCTCACGAATACTATCTTGCGATACTCGTCGACCGGGAGAACAAATCAGTCCTCATTATGGCATCAACTGAAGGTGGAGTAAATATCGAAGAAGTTGCTGAAGAAACACCCGAGAAAATTCATAAAATCCTCGTCGATCCAAACGTGGGATTGCTCGGCTATCAGAAAAGAGACCTTGGTCTTCAACTTGGACTTACAGGTGCTGCTCACAAATCATTCGCTCAGGCTATCGGAAAGATGTACACAATGTTCGTTGCGAACGATTGCACAATGCTCGAAATCAATCCATTGGTCCGAACATCAGATGACCACATCCTTGCACTTGATGCAAAGGTTTCATTTGATGAAAATGCAGAATTTCGACACAAAAACTGGGACGACCTTCGTGACCTTAGCGAGGAAGAAGAAGTTGAAATCCGTGCGAAAGAAACAGGCTTGTCCTATGTGAAACTCGACGGAAACATCGGGTGTTTGGTCAATGGTGCTGGCCTTGCCATGGCCACCATGGACGTCATCAAATTGTATGGTGGCGAACCCGCAAACTTCCTCGACGTCGGCGGTGGTGCAAATGAGGAACAGGTCAAAACCGCTTTTTCGATCATCCTTGAAGACCCGAATGTCAAGGGCATTCTCGTCAATATCTTTGGTGGTATCATGCGGTGTGATATCATCGCAAGAGGCGTCATTGGAGCGACTGAATCTCTTGGCCTCGATGTGCCTTTAGTGGTTCGATTGGCCGGTACAAATGTAGACGAGGGTAAAGCCATTCTCGCAGCATCGACACTCAATATCCACCCAGCAGATGACCTTGCTGATGGAGCCCAAAAAATAGTTGCACTCATTGGAGGTGAGGTGTGATGGCAATATGGATTGAAGAAGATGCAAAAGTCCTCGTTCAAGGTATCACTGGAAAACAAGGTATGTTCCATGCGGATAAAATGGTTGAGTATGGGACAAACATCGTTGGCGGTTGTACACCCGGTAAAGGTGGTCAATCCGTTGAACTACAAGGAAAATCATTCCCCGTTTGGGATTCAATGTTTGATGCCATCAAAGAAACAGACGCAGATGCTACCGTGATCTATGTGCCACCACCGTTTGCAGGAGAAGCCATTATGGAGGCTGCAGATGCTTTTGATACCATCAAAGGAGAAGGTGTTGTCGTTTGCATCACTGAAGGAATCCCAACCCTTGACATGGTCAAGGCAGTAGCATTCGTTGCGAATCGACCAGGTGTTCGACTCATTGGTCCTAACTGTCCAGGGATCATCACACCAGGCGAACAAGGTGGAGCGAAAATTGGTATCATGCCTGGCCATATTCATGCGAAAGGACGCATTGGAATTGTTTCGAAATCAGGCACGCTCACGTATGAGGCGGTTGCTCAAACAATGAGTATCAACGAAGGCCAATCCACCTGTATCGGTATCGGTGGTGATCCTGTGAACGGTACAGGATTCATTGACTGTTTGGCTGCATTTGAGGCAGATCCTCAAACAGAAGCCGTAGTTATGATTGGAGAAATTGGAGGAACTGCTGAGGAAGAAGCTGCTGCATGGGCGAAAGAGAACATGTCCAAACCAATTGTTGGCTTCGTCGCTGGTTCGACTGCCCCTCCAGGAAAGCGAATGGGCCACGCAGGAGCCATCATCTCGGGTGGAAAAGGTACAGCAGAAGAAAAGTTTGCTGCCTTTGAGGCGGCTGGAATTGCATGTGCAAAAGACCCCTCTGAATTAGGAGCAGTTTTGCTCAAAGCGCTTGAAGCAAACGGATTACGCTGACTCTTGGAGAGAAACAACATCTCCCGGCTTGAGCGTACCTTCTGTAATGACCTTGCCATACATTCGTGACATTCCCTGGTCAACATCGTGTGAAATGCAAGAAAAATCTCCTTCAAGAAAGGAATCAGCAATCTTGTAACATGGTGATGCTGGCATTGTGATTTCGAGTTGAACATCGCCAATATTGAGGATTGTACCCGCCTGGACTTTACCCCATTCAAGACCGGCAACGGTGAGGTTTTCCCCAGTCGTACCGCAATGAATGGGATGGCCTTGCTCTTGTAAGGATGTAATAACTTCAAGAGAATACAAGCAAACCGCCTTGAGAATACCGCCATGATTTTTGACATTGTTTTGTTTGTCTCCCTCAACGCCAAGTGATGAAATAAATGCAGAATCAACCCTATATTTTGGCACTCCTCCCTCAGAGTTCACTTGGATAGAGTGGAGGTATGCACTCATGTTGTTCACCGCTCACATTTTGTGGATGGCGTGCCCAAGGGTGTCAAGAATTGCTTCATGTGTCATTTCTGTCATGGTTGGATGTGCATGAATGGTGAGTGCAATGTCTTCAAGCAACGCACCCATTTCAAGAGCTAAGGTCCATTCCCCAACCAGTTCACTGATATGTGTCCCAACGCCTTGTATACCGAGTATACGATGGTCATCTTCACGGGCAACGACTCGAATAAATCCACCAGTCTTTTCAGCCTCTTGTGTGAGGGCACGACCGTTGGCAGCGAGTGGGAATTTGCCTACGATTGTGGGGTGTCCTGCTTGTTTTGCTTCATCTGGTGAAAGTCCAACTGACACGATTTCAGGCTCAGTAAACACGATGGCTGGTACGCCTTGTGGGTCGTAGATACGTTCGTGACCTGCGATAATTTCCGCAACCATCTCTCCTTGATGACTCGCAACGTGCGCTAACATTTCACCTAAGTCGCACACATCACCAATAGCATAAACGCCCTTCATGTTGGTTTGACATTTGGAATTCACTTTCACAAAACCACGTTCGTCGATGGCGACACCTGTTGTCTCAAGTCCTTTGGACATCGGTTTTCGGCCAACGGTGACGAGAACTTTGTCAACATCAATGGATTGCATTTTTTTCTCATCTTTTTCATTTTTATCAATGAACGATACCTTGACGCCACCTTTACCCGATTCAGCACCTTTTGCAAAAACACCTGTGTGGACAGCAATTTTATTCTTCTTGAGAAATAATTCGAGTGGGCGACGAAGTTCTTTGTCAAAGATAGGTAAGACGGTGTCCATCGCTTCTATGATGGTGACTTCACTGCCGAGCATGTGGTAGGTGATGCCCAGCTCAAGTCCGATGTATCCTCCGCCGATGACGGCAACTCGCTTTGGCAAGTTCTCGAGACTCAATGCCTCCCTTGAAGACAGCACATCGTCGGAAAATGGCATGAATGGAAGTTCAATAGGAACCGATCCGTTAGCGAGAATGACATTGTCGGCTTGGATGATGGTTGCATCTTTTCCGCTTCCAACCTTGACGGTTTTTGCATCTTGGAATTCAGCCCATCCATGCACTAGTTCGGCTCCTGCATTCTTGAGAAGTGCTTCCACGCCTTTGTTGAGTCGTGTGACGATATCTTCTTTCCATTCGACAAGACCTGCCATCTTCAATTCTGCAGGGCCGGGAATGGTGATGCCCATGTGGCCTGCGTCGGAAGCGTGTCGGGCAAGGTTGTGGAATGTGTGTGCAGCGTGAATGAGTGCCTTTGAAGGAATACAACCTCGAATAAGACATGTTCCACCGGCTCGCTCACCCTCGACAATAATAGTTTTCAGTCCGAGTTGTGATGCACGAATTGCTGCGACATAGCCTCCAGGACCAGCACCAACAACGAGTACTTGACATTGTTTTGTTTGCATGGTTCATCAACTCACATGAAGATGGTTGCTGGATGTTCAAGGTAGGACTTGACAAGTTGGACAAGACTGGCACCGTCATGACCATCGACAACACGATGGTCCCATGAAGATGAGAGGTTCATCATTCTTCGAACAACGATGTGACCGTCTCGAACAACAGCACGTTCTGTTGCATTGTGAACGCCGAGGATGCCGACTTCTGGTTTGTTGATGATTGGGGTTGCACCCAATCCACCGAGCCTTCCGAGGCTTGTGATGGTGAATGTGGAGCCAGTCAGATCATCGACGCCAGCTTTCCCATCCCGTGTTGCCTGTGTGACCCTTGTCATTTCAACCGCACTTTGCCAAATATCCATTGCTTCGACATGCTTGACGACAGGTACATACAGCCCTCGATCAGTTTGAGTTGCAATACCCAAGTTAATGGCCTGATGCCTTGTAACAACCCCGGCTTCATCATCATACAGTGCATTGCATTCAGGTCGCTGGCCAAGGGCTTTGACGAGTGCTTGCATGATGAATGGAAGGTAGGTTAGCTTTGGAGCCCCTTCAGGTCGTGTTGCATTCAAGTGTTGTCGTAATTCTTCAAGATTGGTCACATCAACCTCTTCAAAATAGGAGAAATGAGGAATAGTGCTGTACGATGACATCATGCCATCTGCAATCTTTCTTCGAAGTCCGATGACTTTGATGTCCTCTGTACCGTTCAATGCGACCTTGGCCGATGAACCAACAGGTGCAAACGCTGTGGCAGAGCTTGCACCCCCAGCAATGTGGGTGTCCAAGTCAGCGTGAGTGATTCTTCCAGCAGGTCCACTTCCAGCAACGAGGTCAAGGTTCACATGTGCTTCACGTGCTCGCTTTCGAACTGCTGGTGAAGCAAGAGCCTTCGTGCCCTCGGCCCGAGGAGTCACAGGGGCTACAGCAACAGGGGCTGGAGCAGGAGATGGTGTTGGAGCAACAACTTCAGGTTCAACAGCGGGAGCGGGGGCCGCTTCTTCTTTCTCGACAACAGCTGGTTTCTCTGTAGCCTCTTCAGATGAACTTGCGTTTCCTGCACCTTCAACTTCAAAGACGATACAAACGGCACCAACTGGTAGAATGTCTCCTGCATCTCCAACCATGCTTGAAACGACACCGTCGCATGGCGATGGAATCTCAACGGTTGCTTTATCGGTCATCACTGAAAGAATGGGGTCGTCTTCCTTGACGGTGTCGCCAACGGCGACCATCCATTCGACAATTTCCCCTTCAACGACGCCTTCTCCAATATCTGGTAATTTAAATTCAAAACTTCCCATGTTTATGCCTCCTGTGTTCGACGAATTGCCTCAGCGATTCGTGCTGGACTCGGTATATAGTCCCATTCTGTTGTGTGAGGGAAGGGGGTATCCCAACCCGTAACACGCTCAATTGGTGCTTCGAGATTGTAGAAACACCTTTCTTGAATGGATGCACTCATTTCAGCACCAAATCCACTCGTTTTTGGTGCTTCATGGACGATGACGCATCGTCCGGTTTTCTTGACTGAGTTGACGACAGTGTCCCTATCCCAAGGGACAAGGGTTTGTAGGTCGATGAGTTCGCAATCAACGCCTGATTCTTCAATAGCTTTGGAAGCAACATGCACCATAGTGCCCCATGCGATTACCGTGCATGCCTCGCCTTCTCTGACCACTTCAGCTTGCTCAAGAGGGATGGAGAAATATTCCTCTGGAACTTCACCATCTGGGTGGTCGTTCCACGTTGGAACATTGTGAGGGTCGCCGTAGAACGGCCCTCTGTAGCATCTCTTTGGCTCAAAGAAAATGACCGGGTCGTTGCATTCGATTGCACTTGTGAGCAAACCCTTTGCATTTCTTGGATTTGAGCAATACACGACTTTGAGCCCTGGAGTGTGCGTAAATTGAGATTCGGGGGATTGTGAATGGTGATGGCCACCTTTGATGCCGCCGCCAGCAGGTGTTCGGATCGTCACTGGTGTTGAAAACTCGCCGCCTGAGCGGTGCCGTAGTTTTGCGATTTCATTGACAATTTGGTCGTATGCAGGGAAGATATAGTCAGCGAATTGAATTTCTGCAACTGGGCGAAGACCATTCAATCCCATGCCCATAGCAATCGCTGCTATACCGCCTTCAGCAAGCGGAGAATCGAAGACTCTGTGCTCACCGTATTTCTTCTGTAACCCAGCAGTAACTCGAAACACTCCGCCGAAGTAACCTACATCCTCGCCAAAGATGACCACATTGGGGTCACGCTCTAATTGGTGGTCAAGTGCGGAATTTAATGCTGCAATCATGTTCATTTTTGCCATCTAATCACCTCACTTTCCTAGTTCCTCTCGCTGTTCCTGCACGTGCCAAGGTACTGTTTCGTAGACTTCAGTAAAAATCGTTGATGCCGGGGGATATGGTCCAGATGCAAGGTCACCAAATTCGCAGGCTTCTTTGTACGCTGTCATGACTTCTTGGTCAATTTTATTGGCTAATGCTTCGTTCTTCGCATCGTCCCACACGCCTTTTTCGACGAGATGTTGGCGAAGGCGTTCGACTGGGTCGCCACCAGGCCAGCATTCGAATTCGTCGTTTGGTCTGTAGGCGGAAGGGTCATCAGAGGATGAATGAGCACCTGCTCTATAGGTGTAGACTTCGATGTGAGTGGCACCAAGACCTGCACTTGCACGTTCCCTAGCCCATTTTGTTACGCTGTAGAGTGCGAGGAAATCGTTTCCGTCGACTCGAATCGAAGGAATATCGTAAGCCAACCCTCTCTCAGCAAATGTTCGACCACCTGTTGCCAAGGATGCGTGGGTCGAAATAGCCCACTGGTTGTTGACGACATTGAGAATGACAGGAGGTTTGAATGTTGAAGCGAAGTTTAGGGCGTAATGGTAATCGCCTTGTGCAGATGTACCATCGCCGAGCCATGAAATACAAACCTCATCGTCACCTTTGTACGCACTAGCCATAGCCACACCAACCGCTTGGGAAAACTGGGTTCCGACAGGTGATGAAATCGATATGAATCGACCTTCTTTCCATGTGTAGTGGACTGGCATTTGTCGGCCTCGGACATTGTCCTCGGTGTTTCCAATACAGTGACAAATCATGCTGACCATGTCTCGTCCTCGAACGAATTGTGCACCAGGTTGACGATAGGATGGAAACAACCAATCTTGCTCTTCGAGAGCCATCGTTTGTGCAATGGCTATCGCTTCTTCGCCAAATGATCGCATGTAAAATGACAATTTTCCAGTTCGCTGCATTTTCATCATTCGGTCGTCGAAGATGCGAAGTCGCATCATGTATTCAAGACCTAGAATCAATGTATCATCATCCAATTTTGGATCCCATTCACCGTGAGCTTCTCCGTTGTCATTGAGAACTCGAACGAGGCCTGATGCGAGA
>JAYQSB010000036.1:0-18560 GCA_038146705.1 Candidatus Poseidoniales archaeon | reverse complement strand
TGTGTATAAGATATAGTTTCAAAGGTTGCCCTCTAAACGGTGTTCCAGGTTGTGGCCCGCCGGGTCCGAAGAAGGGTGGTCCCCCCGGTTCTAGCAAAGGTGGCCCTCCAAAAGGCGGTCCAGGTGGCGGCCCCCCCGGTCCGAAGAAAGGCGGTCCTCCTGGCCCTCGAAAGTAGATTCTAGGTCAAGGTGGATGCATGGAATCATCCATTGAATTTCCAAACATTTCGTTCAAAGGCAAGCTTCGACCTTCACAAGAAGCGGCGGTTTCGGTGATTCAACCTCAATTAAAACAAGGCGAAAAGAAACTCCATATCGTAGCACCACCGGGCTCAGGAAAAACAATTCTCGGTTTGTATGTTTGGGCAGAATTGGTAAAAAAACCAACCCTTGTTCTCTCCCCGAATTCAGCTATCCAAGCCCAATGGCTTGCCCGCACCTCGCTTTTTGACTTGGATGGCCATGAGAATCAATTGAGCCTGGATGGAAAGAAACCCGGTTTACTGACATCTCTTACATATCAATCAGTAACAATGCCTCGCACCAAATCAGATACGCTTGATGATAGAGCAATGATGCGTTGGGTTCAATCGTTGATTGTAAACGAAGAAGCAAATTCTGAGGAGCAGGCAATTGATTGGATCACAAGTTTAGCCTCCTCCAACAAGAAAGAATATCAACGTAATATGAAAAAATACAAGAAAGCGGAACGTGAAATTCTTAGCGAAGAAGAAGGCATTTTGAATTGGCTAAATCCATCCTCAAAAGAAACAATTGAGGAGTTGAAATCAAAAAACATTGGACTCGTTATTTTTGATGAATGCCATCATTTAACGGAGCATTGGGGAGAGGTTCTTATTGAATTGATTGAATATTTGGGCCATCCATTTGTTTTGGGTTTGACAGCAACGCCACCAGATCATGCATTTACAGATGAATCAAATTTGTACAAGAACATGCTTGGAGAAATCGATTATGAGGTGCCAATTCCTGCTTTAGTTCGCGAATCGAATCTCTCTCCATATCAGGACTTGTGTTATTTTGTACGGCCAACATTAGACGAAATCGAATATATTTCAAAGGCAGATGAAGATGTTTACGAAATTTTAGATTTGCTCAATGAACCAAATGAGACTCGTCCAACGATTCATGAATGGATTCTTGAAGTTTTGAATACGAGGACATTGTTGAACCGGTCATATTCATCACCTGAAGAATTTTTGAAAAAAGAATCATCTCTAAGTTCCAATCTATCGGCATGGTTTTCATATTCTGAAACATCAATTCCATATGGATATGAGAATTATATTGTCAAGACATCAAAAGATGAAGTCGTGAATAATTTTGAGCAATCCTTACAGAATAGAATCATGTCTTTTGTCTCCATCATTGATTATTACACAAGGTATGTACTCATTCGGTCAACTCATGAAACAGACCATCAACTTGCGGAACAAGTGAAGAAAAGGATGCGGTTGATTGGCGTCCAAATCAGTGATGGCGGGGCTACGCCTTGCGCTTCTCCTGTTTCGAGAATTCTTGCCTACAGTAAAGCAAAAACAGATGCAGTCCTCACTATCTTAGGCAACGAATATCAAGAATTAAAACAAGAAATGCGAGCAGTCATTGTTACAGATTATGAAAAAACCTCATCGACAGCAGTCGTTGAGGGTATTCATGACAATGAGGTTGGAGGTGCCATTTCAATTTACAAAGCACTCGTCGCAGACGAAACAACCGACCTGCTCAATCCAGTCTTGATGACTGGCAGCACGGTATTTGTTGACGACGATTTGGCACCAACATTCATTGAATTTATGAAAAATTGGATTGCGGAGCACAATCTAAACATCGAAATTATAGATGAGTTGATTGACGGATTCCACCAAATTCATGGCTCAGGAAAAGATTGGGCACCACGTTATTATTCCACAATCATAACCGAATTCTTCCAATTGGGTCACACACAATGTCTTGTTGGAACAAGAGGGCTATTAGGCGAAGGATGGGATGCGTCGAGAATAAATGTCCTTCTTGATTTAACATCAGTGACAACAAATATGAGCATCAATCAACTTAGAGGCCGCTCAATTCGCCTTGACAAACTATGGCCAGAAAAAGTTGCAAACAATTGGGATGTCATCTGTCTGGCTGAGGAATTCATCAAGGGATACGATGATTATACTCGCTTCAAGAAAAAACATGTGCAATTGTATGGTGTCTGTGATGATGGCTCAATTGAGAAGGGCGTAGCCCACGTTCATTCTGCTTTCACAGAATTGAAACCAGAAGTGGTCAATGAGAGTATGGGGCTGTTCAACAAAGAGATGCTTGAGCGATCTAAACAACGAATGAAGGTTCGAGAACTGTGGGGGATAGGCCAACCTTTCGCTGCGGAATCAAGTCGAGCAATCAACATAAAACCGAGTTCAGGATTTGGAACTGGGTTTGCATTTGGAAAAAATAGAACGGCTCTAAAGGACGACATTCTTGCAAGGTATATTGCCATGGCCATCTCGAGAACCATGTGGGACCTCGGCATGATCAACAATTCAGTTCAACTCGGGGGTGGCGGAAGAGGTGGGGGCTGGCTTCGTTATTATCTCAAGGGAGCAACTCCAGAACAGGCAGAAATCTTTGCCACAGCGATGCACGAAGCGATGGGGCCACTTGATGATGCAAGATATGTCATCGATAGGTCAGCGATGTTCTTCAAAGACACGCTTCTATCAAAATTCATGCCTGAGATTATAGCAAAATATATCCGTAAAAAATCAGTAAAACTCGTCATGTACCACCGAATACCTACGGCCTTATGTCAACGAAAAAAAGACGCAAAAGTGTTCGAAGCAAACTGGAATAAGCACGTGAGCCCAGGAATTGCAACCTATGTGAAAAATGATGAAGGTAAGCGATTAATCAAAACAGCGATGGAATCCGGTTTGACGTGTCAAACGGTCATTCATGAGAATGATGTGTATATCTAACGGCGATTTCAACTGTTGCGAGTAAACGCTTGGATTCCAGTGATGTATCGTCCGAGAATGAGGTTGTGTATGTCGTGGGTGCCTTCGTAAGTTTTTACTGACTCAAGATTCGCCATGTGGCGCATGACTGGATATTCATCTAGAACTCCATTCGCACCGTGGATGTCTCGTGAGACTCGTGCGATCTCAAGTGCGATGTCAACGTTGTTCATTTTAGCAAGGGATATTTGCTCATTGAACCATGAACCATCGTCCTTTTTCTTGCCGAGATGATAAGCAAGAAGCTGTCCTTTTGTGATTTCTCTAAGCATCCAAGCCAATTTGTTTTGCACAAGTTGGTATGAAGCAATGGGTTCACCAAATTGAATTCGAGATAAAGCGTATGTTTTTGCACTGTGGAAACAAGCCATGGCTGCTCCAAGTGCTCCCCACGAAATACCATAACGAGCATTGTTCAAGCAAGAAAATGGTCCACGGAGTCCTTTCACATTTGGTAGCATTCGGTCTTTGGGAATCTTACAGTCTTGGAACACGAGTTCACTTGTGACGCTTGCCTTGAGCGAATGCTTTCCTTTCATTTCTGGAGCTGAAAACCCTTCATCACCCTTCTCAACGATGAAGCCACGAATGACACCGTCGAGTTTTGCCCAAACGACTGCAAGGTCAGCGATTGTCCCGTTGGTGATCCACATTTTTGCACCGTTGAGGAGGTAATGGTCACCCATATCTTCGGCTTTGGTGATCATGTCACCAGGGTTGGAGCCGTAGTCCGGTTCTGTAAGGCCGAAACAACCAATCCATTCACCAGAGGCCATCTTTGGCAAATAGTATTCTTTTTGCTCTTCAGAACCAAAATCCCAAATTGGATACATCGCAAGTGAACCTTGCACAGATGCAAAGGAACGGAGACCTGAGTCGCCACGTTCCAGTTCTTGACAAATGAGGCCATAGGCGACATAGGAAAGTCCAGGGCATCCGTAGCCTTTGAGCGGTGCTCCTAGAACACCCATCTCACCAAGGTCTTGTCTCCATTCATCGAGAAAGACGCCTTCTGCACATGCGTGTTCAATTTTGGGAAGTACAGCCTCGTCGACCCACTCGCGAACCATGTCGCGAATCATGATTTCCTCTTCTGTCAGTAGGCTTTCAATGTCGTAAAAATCAACGCCCTCGAACCGCTCCATAACCTCGCCTCATCCTTTCGTGCCCTAGGGGACTCAAGAAGGTATCCAATTAGCCTTTGCGAGATTGTTGTTTCTTGTTTCGATTTCGAAAATCTTTGTATTTACGTTGAAGAAATGGGCTATTCATGTAGATGAGTCCAATAATCACACCTGGAACAGATACGGCTACGGCGATGAAGACAATGACGGTCATAATGCCTGCATCCACTTCTTCTGTCAGTGGGTTAAACGAAATGACATGACCGAAATCTGTAACGAAGAAACCATTGTTGGTTGAAATTTCCCAAGCAAAAACGACCGCACGGGAACCAATCGCAACATCCCATTCGGTGATGTGTGAGCCTTGAACCATTGAAAAAGCATCATTTGTCAGCGGATTATTTCTAAACAAGCCAATTGGGGAAAGGAAGACGAGTGTTGTCGAATCATGTCCCTTTGCAATCCCACTCATACCTCCTTCGATGTATTTTGAATCGAGATAACTTGTTCCCAATGCTTCTGAATTTGATGCTTCAATGAGGTTTATTTTGATGGCGATCGTGTTGAGATTACTTCCAAATGCAACGCACTCATTCAGTGTTGGATCGGCACAATCGACGCCTATCCACGAATCTTGATTGGTTCCTGCAATCCATGAAACTTCATGGTCTTGAGATATGACAGCGATTCCATCTCCTAATGTTGTTGCGAAACAGATGTTGTAGGTACGATGGCACGAAATGTCGCTGATTTGAGACTCCTTTGTATCATTAAGAGGTTCAAATCCATAAAATTCTGCGAATTTCCATATGCTGCCGTCATCTGCTCCAAAATAAGCAAAGTCGCCACCAGGCCTCCAAGTGACAGTCTTCAAATCGAGACCGGCCAATTGGAACGACCCATTGAGCATTGAGACACTATTGTCCGATGTGTCGTATCGCATCGCAGTCCCACTATCGCCAGCAATGAGTGCTGTGTTTCCACGCGGGTGCCAGTCTGCTGAACGGATTGCTACATTGCGATTGGTATCTAACTCTAGGTCACGGCTCTTTTCGTCAGGTTCATCGGCATCAATAAGCATGATGAAACCATTCTGGCCGACCAGGAGAACATCATTTTTATCTGGAGAAATCGCTCCTGAAATGACGCCTGTATCTGTTGTTTGAAGAGTTCTCTCGAGCGACAAATCAACTGTTTGTATGGTCTCGCTTGCCTGAACTAAAGGCAAAAGGAGCAAGATGACCAAGACATATGCGATTCGCCTCATGGAACGGTCGGTAAAGTTTGAACTCAAAACACCTTTCATTCTCTCGTCCTTCACACTATTCGACGGTGAAACTTATGACTCGACGATTGCTCGACGAAATATGGAGCGATTTGCAGTCAAGAAGGGTGTTGAAAAATCGATGGGTGGAAATGCTGGTTTGTGTAAGACAGCCGCTGAATATTTCGACAATATCACTGCAACTGGTGAGGGTCAATTCACCGGTTCATTTGGAATCATGACAAAGGTTGTTGGTGCATATGAAGGCGGTAAACTGGTTGTTGATGTCGAACAAATGAAAGGTGATGAGCTTGGAGAATTCTTAGCATCTGACGGGGGTCGAGAACTTGCCATGGAATCACGTAAGCGATGGTCATCCTTTCTCGATGTTGCGACAGGCTACACCGCAAAACAGCGTGGCGATAAAGCCAAAGAGGACGCAAAGAAATTGTCAAAAGCAAAATCTGCGATCAACATGGCGAAGAAGTCAATGGAGCTCATTGAAAATGTAGAACAAGAAAAAATTGATGCTGCAAATTCACTCATCGAAGAAATCCAATCAATGCTCGATAGTGGGCAAACTCCACCAGAATCCAAAGTTAAGAAACTCAACGATATCTTCTAAGTGATGAGCATGTCTGCTTCTGATGCGAATGATATTGAGTCAAAAATATCTGCATTATCCGACAATGACCGTACACGTCTTGAGTTAATGACCAGCGGCGTTCAAGAAGTTGTAGGATTGGACCATCTTGTGAATTGTCTCTCAGGAAAACCAACATTCGGGGGCGATAACACAATTCGATGCTATGTTGGTATAGAACCAAGTGGAAAAGCCCATATTGGGTGGAAAGTCTTGTCTTTACAAATGAGAAAAATGTTGGACGCAGAAGCAAATGTCATCATTTTCTTGGCTGATTGGCACGCATGGGTCAATGATAAATTCAAAGGTGATTTGGATTCAATTCAAACAACTGCAAGGTACATGGAAGATACATTTCGAGCATTGCTTCATCATCCACCAGAAGGTGACGGACCAGGGCAACTTCAATTTGTTTGGGCATCCAACATCATGGACTCAATGGATTATTGGGCAAGGGTCTTACGATGTTCGAAAGGTGCAACTTTAGCCATGGTTCGAAAGACGTTCACAATTATGGGCAGGGATGAGGCATCTTCAGATCACGATTTGTCAAGATTTTATTATCCTGCCATGCAGGCAGCAGATATTTTTGAGATGAACATCGATGTTGCTATTGGTGGGATGGACCAACGCAAAGCACACATGTACATGCGAGATGTAGCCTCGAAATATGGTTGGGAGAAAGCAACCTGCTTCCACACCCACATTATCTCGTCTCTAAAATCAACTGGTGTTCGAATGGAATCTTTCGACCACAAAATGTCCAAGTCAGAACCGAATGCAGCTCTCATTTTACACGATACTCCTGAACAAATTCGTAAGAAGATGAGGAAAGCATATCTTGACCCGAGCGATGAAAATTCGCCGGTGTATGAACTCGTCGAGCACGTCGTTTTGCCAGAATTTGGTGTTGTCGAAGTTCGACCTGACCCTAAATTTGGAACCCCAAGCGATTGGACAAATCTTGCTGACTTCAAACAAGCCGTTATGTCGGGCGAACTCCATCCTCTCGATGCAAAGTTTGCCGTAGCGGACGGCCTCGCAAAAGGACTTGAAAACGTGTCAAATTACTTCACGAAGCATCCGGATTTATTGAACAAAGTCACGTCGTTTGTCGAAAAATGATATTCAAACACGTTGAGCATTCAAAATTTCCAATAACAACACTCGCCTGGTGTCCTCTTCAAAATTGCGTTTTGCTATATGGTCAAGGCGGACGAGAACAAGAACATTCAATTCATCACCAACGGAAAATTCGCCAACCATTTCATCTCTAACAAAAGCAGTGAGTCGACAATCATCCTGATCTGTTGATTGAACTTCCAAATATTGTATGTCCTCGTAGTTGCATTTTTCAACATCAAAATCAAACACAGGGTTGAACCGAATGATTTCACCTATTTCCGGAGGCGGATCTCGACCCATAAATTCGTCAAAACAGATGCTGCAATGATACGGGCGTTTTCTGTTTCGGCCCAAACGTTGGGGGATTTCTTGTTCAGTACCGCACTCAAGACAGTAATAGGTTGCAACTTTTAACCACCCCATATATTCCTTTGCCTTTTTTACCCGTACTGTTGTCGAAATGATTCTACCTCGATCTCGCATTCTCAAGGATTCTAAAGGAGAGGATGTTCGGCTTTGAAAATTCTCGATTCGTAGTACTGGACGAGAATGGATGTTGAATTTTTGAAAATGTTCGAAAAGCACTCGATTCCCCAATTCTAAACACTTGTTTGTCCAATTAAGAAGTGAAGTATGCAATCGAGAATTGTCTTTTATGTCGCTGTATTGTATTTCGAAACCAACAACGTGTTCTTCAGAATGCTTGAATGATGAAATTTTTTCTTCATACTCTTGCAATAAGATTCGCCAATCGTGCAGCATATCCATCTCGTTTTCTTGCATTCCAATCTTGCGGCTCCGAACCATATACCAAACGAGAGGTTGGAGTTAATGAATGTCATGTTGTAGAATTCTACAATTTTTGTCGCATTTTGAAAGAACAAGGTTCATCAATCGGTTGACTTTGGGAAAAATCACACAAAGGTGAAATTCATGGTGAACATTGCAGTTCTTGTCAAACAAGTCCCAGATACAAACGCAAAAATCGTAGTGCAATCAGGCGATAGAGTCGACCTGTCTGGCGTAAAGATGGTCATCAGCCCATACGATGAGTTTGCCATTGAAAGTGCACTTCAGCACAAGGAAGCTCATGGTGGAACAGTCACAGCAATTACCGTCGGGGATTCTTCTGCGGACAAAATTCTCAAAGATGCGAAAGCAATTGGCGTTGACGACTTGGTTCGTGTCGACGTAGGGGGTGAGTTGGATTCGAATGCATTGCAGCAAGTACTTGTTGATGCCATTCAAGGCTTAGGTGCAGAGGTCGTATACTGCGGTAAATCTGCTGCTGATACAGGGGCCGGTTCTACAGGTCCAGGAATTGCACAACGCTTAGGCTGGCCATCCGTTTCGAACGTCGTTGGAATTGAGTACAGTTCTCCACTTTGTGTCGTTGCTCCAATGGGTGGGTCGAGTGCAAAAATCGAGGTTTCAGTTCCAGCGGTTCTTTCTTGCGACAAAGGTGATGTCAAGGTGCGAAAAGCGAACGTCAAAGGAATCATGGCTGCAAAAAAGGCAACAGTTCAAGTTGTATCTTCGACCCCTCCATCCTCAACTGTTCAACTCGTGCGACACTCAATGCCGCCAGCCAAGCCAGCAGGTAAAACATTCCAAGGGGGAGATTCCGCCAGTGAAGTTGCAAAACTTTTGAGAGAGGAAGCAAACATTCTATGAGGTGATATGATGGTAACGATTGTAATAGCAGAAATCAACAACATGAAGATCCACGATACAACAAGAGAACTCATAACAGCAGCACATTCTATAGAGGGTCAACCGATTCTCGTCGTCCCCTGTTCAGATGCGTCGATTGCGGATGAAGCCTCTTCATTTGACGGGGTAAGTCAAGTCCTCGCCGCCAAGTCATCGGTGTTTTCGTCATACGACGCAGCAGCATGGGCAAGTGCCCTCGATGCCATCATGCCTCAAGGTACAATCATCGCTGCAGCAACCCAACAATCCAAGGATTTGGCAGCAAGGTTAGCTGCTCTACGAAATCTTTCAGTCGTTCAAGATGTCGTTGCCGTTGAAAATGGCGAACTGACAAGCCCAATCTATTCTGGAAAAGCAATGCAAACCGTTCGATGCGATGGTGATGCTGTCATCACGGTGCGAGCAAATGTGTTCGATCAAGTCTCCAATGGAGCCTCAAATTCAGTCCAAGTGGTAGATACATCGGGTCAAGTTACAACCGCAGTCAAGGAAATGATTGCCCGTGCATCTCAACGACTTGATGTAGCAGAAGCAAACATCATTATCTCTGGCGGACGAGGTATGGGTAACCCATCAAACTTTTCACATCTCGAAGAAATTGCTGATGTCATCGGTGCTGCAGTCGGTGCATCGAGGGCAGCCGTTGACACATGGGATGAAATTCCACATTCCATGCAAGTTGGTCAAACTGGAAAAACCGTGAATCCGAATTTGTACATTGCAGTTGGCATCTCTGGAGCGATTCAACATCTAGCAGGAATGCGTTCGTCAAAATATATTGTAGCGATCAACAAAGATGCTGATGCTCCAATTTTCCAACATGCTGATTACGGTATTGTTGCAACATGGGAAGAAGCACTCCCAGTACTCAAGTCAGCCCTTCAAGGTATGATGAATTAGGCGTATTTTCCAAACCCATAGGTGCCGAATTCACCTGCGTTTTTACCAACATATGGATTGGTTTCGTATTCTTTCCCGACAGTCGTTAAAGGCCCGTGTCCGGGATGAATGATAGTTGAATGCGGAAGTGGCCATATTTTTTCTCGAATTGATGTTGAAAGGAGTTCAAAATCTCCACCGGAATGCGGCAAATCAGTTCGACCGACCGAACCAGCAAAAATGGTGTCGCCAACAAACAAATGACTTGCACCTTCAGCATTTTCAAACTCCAAACAGCACCCTCCTAATGTATGGCCTGGTGTGTGATGAACAGTAAATTGTAGAGAACCGAGTTCGACTTGTTCACCATCAGAAAATGATTTTGTGGCAGTTGCAGGTTCTGGAATTTCGAATCCCCAGCGTTTTGCCGATTGTTGTGCCAACGATTGCAAGAAAAAATCATCTTTGTGGAGATACCAATCGACATGATAGTGTTGCAAAAAATGAGGGATGTGTCCTGTGTGGTCGAAATGAGCGTGGGTATTGATGAGCCCGCATACGTTTCGTTGAGGAAGCTGCTCAGCGATCCAGATATCTTTCGTCATATTGATGTTCATCCAATCTGGGCCAAGGCCTTGAAATGAATCAATCCAAGTTGAAATTCGATCGAATTCTTCGCCTCCATCAACAATGAGTGTATCTCCACTGTTTAAGTCTGTGATGACAGAACACCTCATTTGTAATGCACCGACAAGGAAGTGTTCGATGTATAGCCGCTGCATTCTACTACCTCTCGACCTTGACACTAATGCTGTCAGTTGACCAGATTCCATTTTTATCACGAATTCGGAATTCGAAACGATAGGTACCAATAGGCAATTTTACCTTGCATTGAAAAGAAGTTGAAATCGTATTTCCAAGATGGTCAACCCATTGCATAGAATTGATTTGTTCATCAGGGTCTTGAGTGTTTGATGCATCGAGATGAATGATTGCGTTCCCTTGTTCATCGCATTTTACAACAGAATCTTCACCAGCATTTGGCGATGGACTTCGAACAATCGATTCATCAAGGAGAAGGTCGAGAAGGATGTCCTCTTCACGAAGTGCGTCGTTATCAATGAATTGCACTACATCTTCATTCATAGCATCGAGGAGTGAACTGAATTGAATGTTTGAATCGGGTTCGCCTTGCAACAAATCTTGTTCTTGTTTTGATAAATGCTGCAACATTTTTTCGTCTGACGAGTAGATCTCATCTGCTGTGATCTCTTGAACATCGCTTTCAAACCAAGTTGTCAATTCACTTTTATCGACTTCAACTGCTTTTTCTCCTAAACGTATCATGCCGATAGGTTCACTTTCTGTGTAATCATTTTGGTCAGAACCAGAGAAAAACAATGCTCCAGTATTGGAACATAGTGCTAACATTTGTATCATGCCACTATGCTCAACAATCCATTCTTGATCATGCTCGAGACCAGTTAAATAAAACCACCAAGAAAAAAGAGTTTGATTTTCAAAGACAACGATGTCTTGAATCGGAAATTCCTTTTTGCTAAGAACCTCCCATTCGCCTGAGGCACTGGATGTTGCTATCGTCCCATCATCACATCCAAACAACACCTTCTCGCCCACAACATTTGATGCGGTGATGCTTGCTTGAACCTCCATTCGGTGAATACATTCTTGATTCTGCCACCATTCAATCTCAAGAACTTCTTCCTCCCCATCGACATATGCATGACCTTCTCTGCAAATTACTATAGTTCCGTTTTTTGTTTCAACAATACTCAAGATTCGTTCACCAATATCTCCACGTTGAGGGCGAGTCCAAATGATTTCACCGTTTTTTGTTTGTACCACACGACCTTGATGAATGAGGAATAAACTGTGTTCGGTGAAGAAAAAATGTTCAATTTCTAGATCTTGAAAAAGTTGAACGAGCACAAAGTTTTCTTCTCTCTTCAATAGTTGATTGACTCGACCAAAATTGTCGAAGATGAAGGCTGATGAATCAAGAATATTAATCGAAAAAACGCCTGCATCTGAAACTATATCGTCGACAATGTGCCCTTTTTCATTCAATATGTGTATGCCTTCTTGACTACCGATGAGGTACCACTGATTGAATTTAGTGATTGAGGATACCTCACTCAAAAATTGATGTTCCCAAAGGATTTCATTATTTTTTTCTGTATCAAAACACTTGACAAATCCATTTTGAAATCCACACAAAAGGTGGTTTTCTTCTTCATCAACAAAAAGAGCGACACAATTTGAATCTTCTTGATGAAAACGAACAGTTGGTTTTGTAAGTATCAACGTATACGCCACCCTGCGATTTATTGCTGTTCATCTTCAGCTACATCCTCGAAATCGTTTTCGTTTCGCAATTGCTTTGCGCTGTCATTGCGTTGCTGGTGCAATTTCTCAAGGTATTCGTCGGTCACATCGCCGGTGATGTACTCGCCATTGAAACAACTTGAATCGAAATGTTTGATTTTCTGCTGAGCACCTTTTGTCGAATCGATTAAGTCTTCAAGTGTTTGGTAAAACAATCGGTCGCTACCGATTGTTGAATTTATTTCATCGATGTTTTTTCCATTTGCAATGAATTCATCGACAGCAGGCATGTCGATGCCGTAGACATTCGGGTGTCGAACAGGTGGTGCAGCAGATGCGAAGTATACCTTGTTCGCACCTACATCTCTTGCCATCTCAATAATTTGTGCACTCGTTGTTCCTCTCACAATTGAGTCATCAACCAGCAAGACGTTTTTTCCGCGGAATTCTGCTTCGATTGCATTTAATTTTCGTCGTACTGATTTTTGTCGCATTGCCTGGCCAGGCATGATAAATGTTCGACCAACATATCGATTCTTGACAAACCCTTCACGATAGGGCACCCGGAGCGTTCTCGCCATTTCTAATGCTGATATACGGCCTGAATCGGGCACTGGAATTACCACATCAATATCGTGGTCTGGCCAATCATCTAGAATTCTTGATGCAAGTCGATGTCCTTGATTTGACCTCGCTTCATACACAGAAATTCCGTCGATCACAGAATCTGGTCTTGCAAAATACACATATTCGAAGATACAAGGGCTTTGCGTGGTTCCCTCAGCACATTCTTTTGAAAATAAATATCCGGAATTTGAAATAAAAATTGCCTCCCCAGGTGCGACATCTCGTACGACATCGAAGCCAAGTGCGGTTATTGCAACGGATTCACTTGCAACGATGTACTCATCATGTCCATCAACAACTCTTTTCCCGAAAACAAGTGGTCGAATTCCATTGGGGTCTCTGAATGCTAAGAGCCCATAACCTGCTAAGACAGCGACACAAGCGTATGCTCCTTTGACTTGCTTGTGCACATCTTTGATAGCATCAAAGACGTGCTCTACATTGAGGTGAGGGGCACCGTCAATCATGAGGTCTCTTGCTCTTTTTGTGAGTTCAACGGCAAGCATGTTCAATAATAATTCCGAATCACTAGATGTATTCATATGCCTCAAATGCTTGTTTTCGAGGGATGATCGAAGTTCTTCTGCGTTGGTCAAATTTCCATTGTGTGCCAAGGCAAGGCCATATGGTGAATTGACATAAAACGGTTGAGCTTCAGCAGCAGAAGATGACCCAGCGGTAGGATAACGTACGTGACCAATACCTAAGTTTCCTTTGAGTTGCATCATATGGCGTTTGTAAAAAATATCAGAAACCAAGCCATTTGACTTGCGTAGGTGAAAATGTCCATTGTCATCTGTAACAATTCCTGCAGCATCTTGGCCTCGATGTTGCAGCACCGTTAGTCCATCGTAGATGAGGTGATTAACATGCACATTTGGCTGGGCAACGATGCCGATAATTCCGCACATGCTCTGCCCCTCATTGATTGGCAGTTGTTCTTGGCATCTAACAGTTTTGTTTCAGAAATCACGCTTTTGGTCGGTGAGATTTTTTAGACCAGTTGAATTTTCTCATTCGTGCAGTCTCTCCATATCCACATGATGCACATACTGATTTTTGCTTGTGAAATGCATTTCTTCCACATCGTCGACATGGAATATGCGTCGTCTTTTGACGACGTCCCATTGATGGAGTACCCTTTGACATTGAATCACCGACAGTTCGGCCACCGACCTCTTGTTTATGAAAGCAACGGAAAAGCCATCATTCTTCTTCTCGATGAAATGGCCACTCAATATTTGCTTTTGAGGGCAACATTGCAGAATAAAATAGGCCAAATCCGATGATTATCGATACCAACGCCGCAAGAAGTGTTGCAGAATACCTCAATACATTTGAGAGCAACTGTGCAAGAGGAGTACCATTTCCTTCGAGAAGTTGGACATCAAGAGCAGGTAAGAGCCACAACATCAACAATGCTCCGACACCTCCTGAAGCAAACATTCCTGCGGCAGGAGGGAGGCGAACTTGGCGAGATTCAGCATACATGACAAGCGTCAATAACAACATAAACGAACTGAGCATAAATGAAGTGAGGATGGCATTCCAAAATCGGCGTTCATACATCTCCGATGCGTTCTCGTTTAGACTATCTGCTAAGGAAAAGACAAGAACAAAATAGACAAGAACGAGAAGCACAAGGAGGCCCATTGCTTTCTTGACGTTTAGACTATTCATCTTCAAGACCTCCTTCCAAATGAAGTTTGATGATTTCTCGAGCATATTTGAGCTCTTCTTGATTTGGGGGTTCAAGTTGGGCCATCATTGGAAGACTTTTTTCATAGATGCTAATCACAACTGAAAAGACAATTGCTGCAAGAAGGAAACCGATTCCGTACCCGATAATCTCAAGCAGGCTCCCAGCCAAATGCTGGCTAAAGTCGATAGATGATACTGAAGAGCCATCGAGCACCATTGTGAGGATGAGGACTTGAAAGGTGATGAAACCGATCAAACCCATAAACCACGAAACATTCTTTCTTTCATGTCCTAAAACTGAGACGAGAATAGCAAATGCAAAGAAGAAGAGTGGCGAAAGAATAAGTATTGTTGTTAGGAAAATAATCCAGTATCGGTTAACTACACCATCGTAGGATGGTGTGTATCCAATCCAGTGATAAGCAAACAGCCAAAGAATTCCAAAGAGTAACATAATTTGTCCCAGTTTTCTCTCATCTTTTGCAATTTGGAACGTCCCCGGTTGAATCGAGAAAATAATGTTATACATTCCCAATAAAATGAGAACAAGAGGGCCTATGAGGACGCCAAGAAGGTGTCCGAAGGCACTGGAGTCAGATTCTGTTAATGTCCATGGTGATATGAGAACAAAAACGAGGCAAACGAATGCTCCAATCACGCCACGCCTTTTATCGAGTTCATTTTTCTTCAAAAGCGAATAAAAAACACATGCTACGAGTGCGATTCCTGGCAACCAAAAAAAGAGGATTGCACTAAAATCGCTTGCCATGGCATAACCAAGATGTTAATGTAAATTACAATTACCACGAAGCAAACCATGGAGAAAGTGTCCGTTTTTCCATCAACACGCATAAATACAAGACCACAGTGGGTCGAATGCCCAAGGTGCTCAACATGGTAAAACGACCACGACAAGTCAAACGCTACAGCCCTTCAGCAGGCAAGCATACTCTTCACACCGTTGAAAGAGTGAAGAAAAAGCGAGCATCCGAACTTCGCTGGGGTCAACGAAGATTCCGAAAGGTGATGGCCGGTTACCGTGGTTTCCCAAGACCTCGACCGGAAGGACGTGAAAAACCAACCAAGAGAGTCAATATTCTCTACAGATGCACTGAGACTGGAAAAGCTCATTATGCTCCTTGTAAGCGAGCAAAGAAATTTGAATTGGTAGACAAGTGAGGTGACAAAGTATGGCAAACTCATTCATTCGTGTTAGTTGCAAAGATTGTGGTCAAGAGACGATTCTCTTCTCAAGAGCCACAACTCAAGTCATTTGTTCAACCTGTAGTGCAACACTTACAAAATCTACCGGTGGAAAATCCGAACTTGTTGGATGTCAAATTGTAGAATATTTGGATTGAGGGGGGATTCCCCATTAGTTCAGCAATCAACGAAACTGCACCTGAAGAAGGCGAGTTTGTTATTGTCACAGTAAAAAATGTGAAGCAAAATGGCGTTTATGTCGATTTAGACGAATATGAAGGTCGAGAAGGTTTCATTTTCATAGGGGAACTTGCAAGTGGTTGGGTCAAGAACATCCGAAGTGTTGTCCGAGAAGGCCAACGCATTGTTTGTAAAGTCATCAAAGCAAAAAAAGACAACTCAGCTATTGAGTTGTCCTTAAAATCAGTCACAGAAGAACGCCGAAGAGATCGACTTCAAGAATGGAAAAACGAACAACGGGCCAGTCAACTCCTTCGTTTCCTCTCAGATAAAATTGAGATGAATCAAGAACAAACACAGGAACTTGGAGAACAACTTATTGATGTGTTTGGTACATTGTACACTGCTTTTGAAGAAACAGCACTTGGCGAAAATGTTCTCGTAAATGCTGGATTTGAAGGTCAGTGGATTCAAGAATTTACCACACTAGCGGTCGAAAACATCATACCCCCCTTTGTGGAATTGAGAGGAATAATTGAACTACAAACGACATCTCAAGAAGGCATTCATCTCATTCGGGATACTCTGTTGAAAATTGAAGAATTCACAGATGAGAAAAATGAAGTTAGTGTGACGTGTCATTACGATGGTGCACCAAACTATCGAATTGAACTAAAGGCCCCAGATTTCAAAACTGCAGAAAAGATTTGGGATAATTCGACCAAGAGTGCAATTATGTATTTCAAAGAGCATGGTGGAGATGGAAATGCTTGGAGAGATTAGGTGATATCATGGCAAAACAACTCCTGCAACAATGTTCTTCCTGCTTGAATTGGAGTTTAAACATCATATGCACCCACTGTGGAGGAGTAGCTCAAGCAGCTGCACCATTGAAGTGGTCGCCAGAAGACCAACGTGCTTCAATCCGAAGAAAAATGAATGATGTAGGTTCTGACGAATGGATTCTGAAACTTCCAGTACTATGAATGTCAAGTTTCCTAGCAGTTGAAATTATCCATCTCATTTGAGAAAAACAAACTCAAACATTATACTGCTGATTCGAAATCATTGCATTATGACATTGCTCAAGCAATGGATTGGCGACCAATCCGCTTTAGAGAAACATGCCTCGATTTTCGTTGCATTTCCCGGAGTCGGAAATGTCGGTAAGTGTGCTATTGAAGAATTGCTTGAATCAAATGAACATTATGAAGTTCTTCGGTTGCACCCAGTTGGTTTGCCACCGATAGCTGAATTGGATTCCCAAGGACTTCTAGCTCCGCCGCACATTAAGATCCATCGAATTGAAACCTCGGGCGATCAAGTCTTGTACACACTGAGTGGTCATTCTCAACCCAATCAAGCGATAGAACAATCAATGCTTGCTCGACAAATCTTGGAATTCCTAGAGGATTCAATGATTCGTCAAATCTTCGTGTTTGCAGGACTTATGGATGAACCAGAGAGAAAAGAAATTTTTGTTGTATCAACATCGGTTGAAACTCAGAGAAAAATGTTAGACATGGGTGTTCATGTACGAACCGATGAGCCGAGATCAGGAGCCATTGGCGTCTCCGCACTAATTGCAAGTTTGGCACCGGTATACGGTCTTGAATCATGTTGTGTCATTTCTTCAACTGTAGGAACGAGTAAGGATGTCATGTCTTCACTTCGATTACTCACGTCACTAAATGATTGGTTTGGATTTGATTTGAACATACCAAATGAGGAAATGTTGAATTTAAGATTACGTGCGAAGTTGGGCGACTCAATCGGCTCAGAGACGGATTTTGTCAAGGAAATGACCGCACACGATACATCGTATATGTAAGCGCCGAGAGAGGGATTTGAACCCCCGCGTCCAAGGGACAGTGGATTTCGAATCCACCGCAATACCGGGCTATGCGACCTCGGCTTGATTGGTGCTTCAGCGTCACCATGATAAGCATGATGATTGTGCGTTGAGTAATGAATGTGCAATTGTTGTGGAAAGAAGGCAATGTTGAACTTGATGTTGAGGTTGGAACCTCGATTGCCCAGGTACTTCAAAAAGCGAACATTCTATCTTCAACGGTTATCGTTTGTTATAATGACCAAATTCTGCCACACTCAACCCTTCTACAAAAAGAGATTATACTTGAAGTCATTACCATATCTTCAGGTGGTTAAATTCGTTTAAACGATGTGTTGTGTTGCATATCGCCCCGAAGTTGAGATGCCCAGGCGTCCAAAGAGATGTTCACAAAAATGATCGAGTCTCCTTGTTCAATCATGTCATATTGCGGGCCCCACTGATTTTCCCATCCATCAATTTGTATTGAACCAGTATTGTCGAACAAGACAAGGCCTTTTCGATGCCAAGGTTTACCACTCGCTCCTATACCTGATTTGCTGAACGTGTATGCAACCTTACCTCCAACATTCCATCTTGTCCGGTGGCTTAGAAGAGTTGATAATTCAAGTTCATTGTTTTCAAAATGAATTTGAGTCCAGGGATCAAATTTAACGTTAATTTCTCCTTTGAATGTACTTTGTATGATGGCGTTTTCAATGATAATTTCGTCATCCTTTCCAAGGTTTTGTATCAACTCAAAACGAGGGTCGTCGTTTTTTATTGTTCTCAACTCAAGTGTTGCAAATGCTTGCCCTTGCATGATACGCACCGAAGGAAGGTTGCCGCCAGCTCTCGGCATAATACTGAAAATTTTGCATTTGATATGAGAGCGAAC
>JAYQSB010000035.1:0-18729 GCA_038146705.1 Candidatus Poseidoniales archaeon | reverse complement strand
TTGGCTGGGAGATTGACCCAGATTTGAAATCCGTGCATGAGCCCTCCTGTTTCGTAAAAGTCAGGGTGAGGGAGTTCAGAGTGAATGACACCACGACCTGCGGTCATCCATTGCACATCACCAGGGTTGAGGTCGCCTCTATTTCCTGCTGAGTCAGCGTGTTGCATGCATCCACTCAACATGTAGGTGACCGTTTCGAAGCCACGGTGCGGGTGGTCTGGAGCCCCTATTGCTTCTCTAGGGCCGTAATGGACGGGGCCCATTTCATCGAGTAACAAAAACGGACTCATGAGTCGCCCCATAGCAACAGGTCGCCGGACTTTGAACCCCCCTCCCTCGAGGACCACATGGGTTGGGACAATCGATTCAATACGGCGGTTATTTGCTGAAATCATGACATCAATTCCTCAATAATTTCCGTTATAGATGCTGAGTTTTTAGGCCTGTGTTTGTTGACGACGAGCGTGCGTCCGAGAACCGTGCACCCAAGATGTGCAAACTGGAGGCGCATTGCAGTGATGCAAGTTTGGCCACCACCGCCCGAAACCGTCGCTAAAGCGACACGGCGGAAACGGAATAGTCTTCGGAAATCATCGCCTTCCCGAGAAAGCCACGCAATCATATTGTTGAGCACGGGAGGCATTGAGCCGTTGTATTCGGGGGCACAAACAATCCAACCGTCGCTCGCAGAGAGGGTGTCCATGAGTTCAGCCAGACCGTCAATATGTTCAGTCGCTTCTTCAACCTCGGGCGTGTAAAGTGGAAAATCAAGTCCACATATATCGATAAGTTGTGCCTCATGGCCTACATTTTGAGCAATTTCTGCGCACGATTTGGCGAGGTCGGCGTTTTTTCCAGTTGATGCATAGAGCGCTACAAGTCTGCCCATGGCATCGATTAGGCTTCTTCGTTTAAGTGATATAGTATCACATCACAAAAAATCGGCCCGAGTATCGTGTAGTCAAAAACATTTTTCAGAGCTGTAGCATATGTGTTCATGAGCCACAACATCATGTTTATGAAGATTGGATGCCAGAGAAATCCATGGACGATTCGGTTATTGTTTCACAGGCGAGTGAAGTTTCAACCGATTTTTTGATTTACACAGGTAACTTTTGCGGATATTGTGTAGCACTCAAGCGACTTCTTGACCGCAAAGGCCTCTCGTATACGGAATTCAACTTTGATGAGCATCCAGACCTTCGACGAAGAGTGGTTGATGAAACTGGCCATAGAACTGTGCCAGTCGTTATTGATTTGCGCTCGGAGAATCCAACATATGTTGGTGGTTTCAACGAAACAAATGCTATGCTTCGCTGAGCGATTCAAGCCATTCCCGCAAAGCGTCGTGATATTCAATAGGAATCATGTGACCTTTCTTGTGTTCAACCAATTCGACAGCCCAACCAGCTGCTTCAAACAAGTGTGCGATAGCCCAGCCATCTTCGATGGGTACGCGCAGGTCTCTTTCACCATGCATCCAAAACAAGCGTTTGGGTTCGAGTTCTTGCAGTCGCATTCGTAATTCCAGTGGGCGAATTAATCGAGAAGCCATACAAATGACACCAGTGATTCGATCACCTATTGGCAGATGCAACAACTCTTGGGCCATTGCACCACCTTGAGAGAATCCACCAACGACAAGTGGTCCTGAATCTGCTTCTTCTGCAATAATTTGTTCGAGATGACTTAGACTCGAGTCAACATCAATGTATTCTCTTCGTGTGAGTTGTTGACGCCGAGGTGCTTCTGGGTCTTCGATTTCATACCTCCACCACGTTCGCCCCCTCTTTGGATGAGGGAAACGTGCTTCGGGGACGACAAGTGTCCATCCATCTGGAACGACTTTTTGAGCAAATGGCAACATCATATCTGCGGTGCCTGTCATGCCGTGCATCAAGATGAGTGTTGGCAAGGCATCACCTCAAAGTGACCATTGAAACGATAAAGCCCCTGCGACTTTGAGATGCAACATCGAGTTCGAACCACTCAACTGAACTGTCAAGGTGTATTCTCCTGTGTTTGATGGAATAGTTCCAATTGCTCCTTTTTCTGTCGCACCTGAACCCCATGTACGAAGGAGCGGGGACGCACCAGTTCTGTCCTTCATTGCTAAGTTACCTTGTCCACCATTTGCAATCTCCGCATCAATGTACCATACGAGAACATTCCACTCAGAGCCATCGGGATGGCCGGAATCAAAGAATGAGTCGTAGATCTCTTGGTCTGTTGACTCATACGTAGAATCGAGCAAATCTCGTGCACGATAGAAAAATACGTCGCCATTGTAACCACTTCTCGCTTCACCAACGACCATTGACAATTGGGATATACCTTCATCGTTGGTCCACTCAAATGTGCTCAAAAACTCGATGTTTGTGTCAAACGTGTACTTGATGTTGTGTCCTTCGGCGGAGGTTGCTTCAACATCTATTTCTTTGTTGTAGATTGATTTGACCTCTGAGGTCCATGATTGACCAAATAGATTGAATGACCAAGTCGAATCCTTTTGCCAAGGGAAAGAAAACACTTGTTGCACCTCTCCTTGTTCGTACACGCCAAGAGATTGTTGATTCATTCGACCTAGGAACGGATTATGATTGATGACAGCATGTCGCTGAGCCTCTCGTTCGGATGATATACCAACCACGTAGTTGCCCTCGCCATCATCTTGCTCGACGACGACGAGACGTGCTGTATCCTGTCCGAACTGAGGCGTTGTAAAGGTGTACACCCATGAGTCGCCAACTTCCCATTCGGGCAATTCGAGGTCTTCTTTCTCCGTCGTTCCCATAGACGTTGAGTTGTTTTCGGTGCAACCCGCTAGCAAGGCCGAGAGCAGAAGAAGCATCACTGCGTAGGCTCGCATGGCTATGCCTCGCTGGAGCCTCTTGAAAGACTAACGCTCAACTTCACAGCTGACCAGTTCCAGCAAGAACGACTGCAACAATGGACATCAGTTTGATGAGAATATTGAGTGAAGGTCCTGATGTATCTTTGAATGGGTCGCCGATGGTGTCACCAATAACCGCTGCTCCATGAGCATCATCGTTTTTCTGAGCACCTTTGATGTGGCCTTGTTCAATCGCTTTCTTTGCGTTGTCCCAAGCACCGCCGGCGTTAGCCATGAAGAGTGCGAGCAGAACACCGGTCACAAGAGCACCAGCGAGGAGGCCGCCGAGTGCTTCTGCACCGAGAACGAATCCGACGATGACTGGTGCGAGAACTGCAACAACCGATGGGCCAACCATTTCTTTGAGGGCCGCCTTTGTTGAAATGTCAACACATGTTGCTGAATCTGGTTTCACGCCTTCTCGGCCTTCAAGCAGGCCATCGATCTCTCTAAACTGTCGTCGAATTTCTTCGACCATTTCACCTGCTGCTTTTCCGACTGAATCCATCGTCATTGCAGCCACGAGGAATGGAAGGCCACCACCAATGAGGAGTCCAATCACAACTTCTGGGTCCTTGAGTGAAAGGGCAAGTCCGCCGACAGCAGTTGAGTACGCAGCGAAGAGGGCAAGTGCTGTGAGGGCTGCTGAGCCGATAGCGAATCCTTTACCCACCGCTGCAGTTGTGTTTCCAATCGAGTCAAGAGCGTCTGTAATTTCACGGACTTCTTTTCCAAGTCCGCCCATTTCTGCAATACCACCCGCATTGTCTGCAACTGGTCCGTACGCATCAACGGTCATGGTCACACCAACGGTTGCGAGCATACCCATAGCAGCCATAGCGATACCGTAGAGACCCATGTCGCCTCCGCCCATGAATTCATTTGCACCGTAAATACCGGCTGCGATGAGAAGAATTGGAATAAATGTAGACATCATTCCAACCGACAAACCTGCAATTGCGTTGGTTGCTGGCCCTTGCTTAGACATCTCACCAATCTTAGGAATTGCACGTGTTTTGATACCGAACACCGGCTCGATGCCAGTGTAGTATTCGGTCACGAGACCGATGAGGATACCGATCACAGAACCGAGGACGACCGAATGCATGACCGCCATATCGACATCAATGAGATCCATTTGGATTGCTCCATAACCACCTGCCCAAAAGAGAGCGGCTCCAATGAAGGTGGTGTTTCGCAATGCTGCTGCTGGGTCTTTACCGTTCTTGAGGACGGTCATTGAGAACACACCGACAATGGATGCAAGATATCCAATAAGACCGAGAAGGATTGGCATAAGGACATAATCTGATGTGAAAGCACCAGACTTTGAAGTGTCTGCAATCACCATGGCGGCAATGATTGAGCCGACAAATGATTCGAAGATGTCTGCACCCATACCTGCTACGTCACCAACGTTATCACCAACGTTGTCTGCAATAACACCTGGGTTTCTTGGGTCGTCTTCTGGAATTCCTGCTTCGACTTTACCGACAAGGTCGGCACCGACGTCTGCAGCCTTGGTGTAAATACCTCCTCCCACACGTGCGAAGAGGGCAATAGATGATGCACCCATACCGAATCCAGCAGCAGCTTCAATCGAGGAACTGTTGGTTCCAGCACCGAGCCAGAAAGCGATGAGGGAAATGCCGAGGAGGCCAAGCCCGCCGACAGACAATCCCATGACCGCTCCACCGTTGTACGAAACTGCGAGGGCCGCTGGTTGTCCACCGTTCTTTGCAGCCATGGCCGTTCGACCGTTGGCTGAGGTCGCTGAACGCATACCTGAGAAACCTGCGAGCACAGATGCGACTGCACCAGCGAGGAAGGCAATAGCAGTCTCAACGTCGTTGAGTTGTGACAACGCTGCTGCTACAATGACAACAAATACTGCAAGTATTTTGTATTCTGCAGTGAGGAAAGCCATTGCACCTTTTTGAATTTCGTCTGTTATTTCTGCAACAGTTTCGTCTTCGATTTTGATACTGTTGTTCTTTCTGTAAAGCACGAATGCAATAAGAAGTCCTACTACTGCAATGCCTGCTGAAATTTCTGGTATATTTTCCATCATAGTCTACACCTATTACCGACGGCGACCTAGAAACCCTTCATAAGTATCTCGCACAATCTTCGGCACACCATTGCTTTTCCATGAATCGATTATCATTTCCAGCACCAAAATAGAATCAAATTCTTCAAAGAGGGTGAACGTGTGGCGATGTCCATGGGCATCAGCGCCGAAGACGTTCTCGAAAAAATCGGCTCTGTTCAAGAAATTCTCGATGCACACGACGGTATTGTCAATGTGGTCGACACAACGGATGGCAACATCATGATCTCATTAGAAGGAGGTTGCACCGGATGCTCCTCAACGCCAATGACGGCCATGCAGATTTACTATTCACTCAAAAAATTGGAAGAAGTCAACGATGTCATCTTCATCAACGGCGAATTGCCAGAATACATGCGAACATTCATCGACGATAAGATGAGAAAGGAATCAGAAGAACAACAAAATGAAGGGGGCAATGAACCTCAAGGTGAGATTATTTAGGTTCGTCAGCACCATCATCTTCAGCATTTTTTGTCGATTTCCTTATATTGTGTGGATTTGCTCCGAATGAAACATTTTGCCCTTTGATGTTTATTTTTGCGGCAACTGCGAGGATGACACAAAACAAAGAAAGTGGCTTAGGCAAATAATTAGAGCCCCATAGCGAGCCTCCCGAGAGTGAAAGCCACCACAGAATCGCCGCACATGCGAGTAGAAGATAGAACAGAATGTTTTGAACGAACAACTCCGCTTTTTCTGAACGGGAAAACGTTGCAATGAATGTGAACAAAAAAATGGAAGAAAAACAGGCCACCTCAGCGAGTATTTCGATGATATCTGGATTGACCACATCGGTGGGTATCATCAGTTCTTCTTGAAGGTGGGCATACTTTCGTATGGGAAGGTTATGAAGGGTTGTCATCGTGCAGTTACCATGGCAGGGTCGTCATTTACAATTCCAAAGCCACGCCTGAATGGACCTCCATTTTTTTCAAGAAATCAAATTGCTCAAATGCTTCACCAAGTTGCCATTCTTTTAGAATTGCAAGATGCGAATGTATTCCGAATTCGCTCATATCAAAACGGGAGTCGGATTATTGGCTCAATTTCTGAAGATTTCAACGATCTCGTCGCTAGTGGTGAATTGTTCAACCTCAAGGGTATTGGAAAGGGACTTGGCGAGGCCATCACAGAAGCGATGAACACTGGACAGTGGCCACAAGACTGGATACGCTTACACACCGACACGCCCCAAGGTCTCATCGAAATGCTTGGGATTCCGGGATTAGGGCCAAAGCGAATCAAAATAATGCATGAAGAACTTGGGGTCGATTCAGTTGCATCGCTGAAAGAAGCAGCACAGGACAACAGGATTGCCCCTATGAAGGGATTTGGTGAAAAAACACAACAGCGGATGCTCGATGGCATCGAACTCCTATCCCGATTCCATGCACGTCGTCGCTTGGATGTTGGTCTACGTTACGGTCAAGTTCTCGAAGCGAAGATTTCTGCAATTTCTGGTGTTCAACATGCAACGCTAGCAGGTAGTGCAAGAAGGAGAAGAGAAACCATTGGCGACCTCGACATCGTTGTTGCTGTTGACGATGAAGAGAAAGACGCTGTTTCTGATGCGATTCTCAATTTATCAGGAATCGCAGATGTCAAAGGTGCTGGCGACTCAAAAATCAGCCTCATCCTCGACACCTCGATTTTTGAAGAAGAATTTCGACTCGGTCATATCGACAAAAATGTCCTCGAAGCCATCGGCGGTGATGATTACGAACAACTTGAAGCATCGGGCACAATAGATGCTCAGGTTCGATTGGTACCTCCACATATCGCACCGTTCACACTCGCATATTTCACCGGCAGCAAAGAACACAATATTGCAATGCGACAGAGAGCGATTGACCGAGGTCTCAAACTCAACGAGTTTGGTCTCATCCCTGATGCGAGCGCAGGCGGCCTCAAAGGGATGGAAGCCGCAAAATTCTCACTCCCTGCCGCAAGTGAGCGGGATATTTACGCCCATCTCGACCTTGATTTCGTTGAACCAGAATTGAGAGAAGACATGGGTGAGGTCGTAGCTGCCGAAGCAAATGAGTTGCCAGTTTTGATTGAACCTCATGAGATGCGTGGTGCCTTGCACAATCACACGACATTATCGGACGGAGAAGCAAGCCTCGAACAGATGGCTGACGCTGCGAGGCAACTTGGTTGGTCTTGGCTTGGCATAGCCGACCACTCGCCTACCCTAAAGATTGCAAATGGTGCGAACGCTGATGATTTACTTGCCCAAGGTGACAAAATCAAACAGTACAATCAAGCATGGAAAGAAGAAGGAGTTGATTTCAAACTTTACCACGGCGTTGAATCCGATATTCTCGAAGGCGGCAAACTCGATCATCCTGACGACGTGCTCGCTGAATTGGATTATGTTGTAGCGAGCGTTCATGCGATGACAAAATGGCGAAATCGCGACGAGCAAGAAAACACAGAGGAGTTGCTAACGGTGATCGACCACCCATCCACCACAATCGTGGGTCACCCCACAGGCCGAATATTGCAAGGTAGAGAAGGCTACGAAATCGATTTATTTGCAGTCCTTGAGCATATGGCCGATTACAACGAGCGTGGCATCCTCAAGGCAATGGAATTGAATGCAAGTCCGTATCGGCTCGACCTCGATTGGCGAGTGTGCAAACATGCGAAAGGACTTGGCGTCCCCATCTTCATCAACCCAGATGCTCACTCAACAAGGGGGCTAACCGATATCTCGTACGGTGTTATGGCTGGTAGAAAGGGCTGGCTCGAATCGAAAGATGTCCTCAATACAAGAACAATAGACGAACTTGATGCACTTCTTGCTCAAAAGGAATAAGACACACCTTCATGAATCAGCATCATCTCGTTCGGTCATGCGTACATTGCGTACCTTGATTATGGGCGGCGTTATGTTCATACCAGGAATGTTTCTTGGTCTCGTGATTTGGTACCTCGCTGGAAAACCAACATCGGAACCATTTGAAACTCTTATTTGCAACGGAATCCCACTTGTTTCCATCTTCTTGGGACTGTTTTTTGGCTGGGCTACAGGCGAAGAATACGGATTGAAAGTTGAGTAAGACCACGACGTGATGTCTATGAAAAGGTCCGAAAAAGCCGAGCGAATCATGGTCATGCTCGAAGAATTGTATCCTGAGACGCCCGTTCCTCTAGACCACAGCAATGCGTTTGAGTTGCTCGTTGCTGTCCTCATGAGTGCCCAAACCACAGACCTCAAAGTCAACGAGGTCACTCCCGCCCTCTTCAAAAAAGCCAACAATGCAGCCAAAATGGCACAACTTGATGTTGAAGTGATTCGAAATGACATTCGACAAATAGGGTTGGCTCCCACGAAAGCAAAAAACATCAAGCGTCTATCTGAAATGCTCGTGGAACTGCATGGCGGTGAAGTCCCAAATTCTTTTGAAGACCTTGAGGCTTTACCAGGTGTTGGGCACAAAACTGCAGGTGTTGTTATGTCGCAAGCCTTCGGCGTCCCTGCATTTCCTGTTGACACACATATTCACCGATTGGCTGCAAGATGGGGGCTATCCAACGGAACAACGGTTGAGAAAACCGAACTTGACCTCAAGAACATATTTCCTCGAGAAGCGTGGAATAAACTCCATTTACAAATTATTTTCTTTGGTCGAGAGTATTGCCCTGCACGCTTCCATGACCTCACAACATGTCCAATTTGCTCATGGGCTTCGACCAAAAAGCGTCAAGCAATGGAGCGTAAGCATCAGAAAAAATAGAGCCTATCGGCACTACGCTAACCGACGCCGAAGACCGATGAAGCCTGCTCAAGCAGAACAGCGGTAAAGAATGATGCAATGCCAGCAACCCAGGTAAGCGTGATCATTTGACCGAGGGCACTAGTTTTGGTTCCACCACGCAGTCGTGTTGCAATGATGGATACGGAGATAATTTGTGCAAGAATGATTATGGAGACGACGATTTTGAACATCCGAATATTGTCATCTACACCTGACGGGTCTTCCATGACAGGCAAAGCAATCCCTGCGCCAAATTCGGATAAGGCATTCACATCAGTATCAGTAAAGGAACTTGCAACACCTGCAATTGCTTCACCGAGTTGTAGAACAATAGAAATGGTAACATTGAGTGATGCAACACTTGAAATCATCAAACCAAGGGCCACACCCCACATTGTGTTCGCAGAAAGTGAGCGGCGGTGACGAAGTGAGAGGAGATTACCCACTGATCTCGAAACCATCTCAGCGGTTGCCGCTGGTTGACCTGAGGATTGTGAACCTTCAATGTAAATTCTTGTGTATCGTGAAATCACTGCTGAATTCGTGTCTGCGTTGAAATAATCCCAAGCACGGTCGGAGTCGATACGAGTGGACAACCGTTTCTCAAGTCTGTCAATTGAACTATCTAATAATCCAAAGTCAATACCTCGAAGTGCTCGAATTGTAGCGGAGGGTTCTGCTGAACGTGCTTGAGCAGTTCCACCTAGTGCACGAATAAAATCTGGATATGTTTCGTCCCTTCTCTGAATTTGCCTCTCTTCTCGACCAATCATTGTGGCTGGTAGGAGGAAAGGCGTAAACGGGATGACAACATACAGCAAACCGTATTTGTCCCAGTTTTGTGAGAGGAACTCCCACAGGAAAATCGCTGAAAAACTGAAGATGACCAAAAGGAATGCTGAAATCCCTGTTGCAATAAGAAATGACCTTCTAAAATTTATTCGAAATGGTGTATCCATCTCATCTCGTGCGAAGGTTTGGTCTTTTGGAATGGTAGAACGGAACGCAAAAACTGCAGCAATTTGAACACTGACAAACACAAGAGATGCAAGCAGAAGATATCGAATCCTGCTTGCCAACTCGATGGGCGTGTTTCCCCCACTACCGACTTCGAACAAGACAAGGTGAATACCTGCAATAACGAGAGCGAACAAACCCGCTGTAACCAAGCTGACGTAGATTTCCTTGAGGGTATCAACAGACTCTAGACGAGTATCGTAAATGGTGTTGTACTGCTCAGCAATTGTTTCTTGCTCACTTCGCATGAACTCATCAATTGGCTGACCTGCCTCAATCGAAAAAGCCATTCTGTCAAGGAAATCTGACCAAAGAGGGCTCGGACTTTGATAGGCGACAATTCTTGCAGCCTCTGGTAACGAAGTATGCCATTTATCGACCAAGGTTTCAATTCGTTGGACTTCAGATGCCAATTCACCATAATCTTTCATTTCTTTGAGGATATCAAAAATCGATTGTGCACCTACTTCACCAAGGGATAGAATACCCATTCTCGTGATGAACATGTGCATTTCTTCTTCAATGAGATTCGCTGAACGCGAAACTTCGACTAACGGGTAGGCGACTGTCGCAGCACCGAGAATTATGGGGAGAAGTAGAATGAGGAAAATTCCGGAAAGACCAGAGAACAACGCACCCTCTGAGAAACCACCGGTTAGAAAGATGATGAGGATGGCTGAGAGTGCACCAACGCCCATGACAGGAACAACGTAGAACAGAAAAAATCGTTCAATGGGCATCTCGAGGCGGCGAACGGCGATTTGCCAAATTGGCATTTTCTCCATCGTTCTAGCACCTCATTTTTGGTTGACGCCAACCCATGATTCTATTGCTCGCTCAAATGATTCCATACCGTTGGTATAGTAGATCCCGAGTAAATCGAATACATCGTCGTAATGCGTCAAACCACGGTCGCACATGCGTTGAATAGCCGATGCACGACGTTGCATATCATCGTAAATGTCACGCTTATTTGCATACCCTGCCATTGCTGCAATCTTATTTTCAAGCAAGTGACTTTGAAACATACCTCGGAAGTAGTGCTTGTCTTTGACAGGGTCCCATTCGAACATTCCACGAGTCAGGACACCATCGCTGTGTTTGTTGTAACCGATGACTTCGTCGATACCTGTGATACGACGTGCAATACCTCCGCCAGGTGCTTCCACGACTTCTTGGAAAATCGCAAAATTGAGGTTATCGAAAAATCGAATTGGAACATTGATTGGGTCACCAGTGAATCTTTGAATCATCTTGACAATCGAAGATGCGTGGAATGTTGCAATAACAGGGTGGCCAGTTTGCATTGCTTGGAATGCTGTAGCCCCTTCGACACCACGAATTTCACCAATGATGATGTATCGTGGACGACTACGAAGAGCTGCTTTCAACAAATCGAACATTTCAACACGAGATTCTTCGTTCTTGGAATCCCTTGTGACGAGTCGCTGCCAAATCTTGTGTCGTACTTTAACCTCAGGTGTATCTTCAGCAGAGTAAATCTTGACATTGTGATCAATAAAAGGAAGAATTGCATTGAGCGTAGTGGTTTTACCCGATGCTGTTTCACCAGAAACCAGTACAGACATACCATATTCAAGACAAATCCAAATGTAGGCCGCCTGTTGAGCAGACATTGTACCCCAATTGATCAACTGAGTAACAGAAATCGTTTCTTCAGCGAATTTTCGAATAGTGAATGACGGACCTAACATCGAGACGTCATCCGAGAAAATAATGTTGATACGAGAGCCGTCGAGCAATGCACCGTCAATAATCGGTTTATTGTCCGAAACCGGCCGCCCGATTCTTTCCGACATAGCACGTAGGTAACGAGAAAGAAGTTCACGCTCTCGGAATCGAATATTTGAGGTTACCATACCAAACACCTTGTGGTCCATGTGAATATGTTTCAGCCCTACGGAGTGAATATCCTCCAGCATCTCGTCTGAAAGCAATGGTTCGAGAGGTCCATTTCGAATGAGGTCACGGATAATGATGTACCGAAGTCGCTCTCGTTGCGTCATGTTGACGATTTGGCGTTTGTCTTCCAATCCAACGATTTCCCAAATTCGTCCTTGGCGACGTGTCATCGCATTCACTTCTGAATCGAGAACTGTGTATTGGTCAATCATTCCGCTGAGAATTGTTTCAAACTCGGAGTCTGTTGTAAAAGCAGGAGCCGACGGAGCCTCTTGGAGAAGTGTTTCCACAAGGCCTCGACGAATATTTTCTTCTTGGTCTGTAAGTTGAGGCTCAAGCCCAAACCACAACACTTGGCCACCGCCCTCTTCGTCTTCGGGAGGTTCGTAAATGTGAACGAAAATTGGTTCTTTTGTCACATAGATGAGGTTCAACGGGCGTTGTTTCTTGGCATCTCGGTCAAGTGGGCCGTAGTAAATAGGACGAGACCCATGTTGCATTTCGAAGTCTCGAACCCATTCTGCAACGTGAGGATGAGCATTCATGACGCCATTGAGGTCGCCTTTTGCAAATCTCGATTCCTCCGCCATTCACTCCACCTCAGCTCACGGCTGTAATATCCACAATGAAACCCATGCTTGGTTCAACACGCCATCCAATTGAAGTCTGAACTGGTCCAGCTGCACGCAGGAAGCGTGTTACGACAATATTTCGCTTCAAATCTCCACCGATCATCGCCGTTTGCATATCAAGGACAACTTCTGCTGATGCCCGCATTGAGTGAAGGAGACGACCGTCCATTTCATCTGGGTCAATACACATCATGATCGAACGTCCTTGAGAGGCTATTTTTCTCATTTTTTGCATGAACAAAAACCTCTCATTGGCATCAAGATTTGCAGGGACTAGAGCACTGGCTGCGTCGATAATCACAACGTCCGCCATCTCGACTGCTGGGCTATCAAGAACTTCTGAAATCATGACATCACTACGTGATTCAGCGATGGTACCAAAACGACTGATGACCATAATTCGACCTTCACGAATCGATTCAGTAACACCATATCCGATGGATTCCATTTGTTCAATCCAACCTCTTGTCGTGAGTTCAGTGGTAATGACAAGCACTTTCACATCGTTTTCAACAAGTCCGTAAGTCAACCTTTGAGCAATCAATGACTTTCCACCTCCAACTCTGCCTTGCACAACATATAACGAACGATTAGGCAACCGCAAGCCTAACGAATCAGCAAGTGAATCGGTTTCCAAATCAAATGGGAAACCATCCTCGACCGGTTTATGTGCAATAACAAAGGGGTCTTCATCATCAGATTTCATGAAGCCTCACCTCTTTAGAAAACGACGTTGTGTACGTATGTCCAGCAAACGTCTCTGAAGTTGCAGTAACAAATATTTTGATGTCTTGATTGTCATTTAACGACGAGTATCCAGCGTCAGAAAGTGTAATTTCCATAACATAACCAGAAAGCCAATCTGTACCCGATGGTGAGATTGAAGTAGATGTCGAGGAAGGTGCCTCGCCATCTACAAAGACCTCAAAATTGCTTGTACTCATTTCGATTTCTCCTGAATTTAGGACGTGAATTGTGATGTCGTTACTACTTGTTGAATCCATAACGACCATCATTGGGTCGCCAGCGAAATCAATCGAAACCTTCGACTGATGTTCAGCTTTTTGTTGGTTATCTGACATGGCCCGAACCGCAGACCCCCATTGGTCGATCAAAATAGTCCCAGCCGCTCCTGAAATGAGCAATGCTGTGACCAGCATGATAAATGAGGATGCACCGCCATCTGCCATATCATCACCTAAGCTAGATTCACTCCCGTAGTTGTCGAATCAACCGTCAATGCCATTCTGGATGGATCTGTTGTTGCTCCAACATCGTTCCACTGTAGGTACAAGGTTTCTCCCGAATACCAATTTGTTGATGGTATCGTCGACCTGTCATAGCTTACTAGCGTATCAGAAAGCATTGTTGAATGGATTGCACTCATTTGAGTTAACATCTCACCATCAACACTAAACCACATATCGTCGAAAGAAATGTGGTTCGAACCCGTGTTGGTTATATTTGCAAAGATATACTGGCCTTGCGTCACACTAAATGCCGCATTGCCATCACCATCTCCTGAAATCGAAATCGTAGCACCTGCTGAGTAATTTCCCGGTGTAAGAATTGTGATACTCTCTACTGCACCGCTATTGATAGCATATGTTGCAGAAAAGCCCGAACCTGTTCCGGTTACGACCACAGTTCCACCTCCAGTGTATGATGCACCTGCAGAAGTTACTGTCACATTCACAATCGCACCTTCCCAAACATCTGCATTTTCGATAGTGTACGTCGGAACTGGTTGTTCTGCCCCTTCAATCCGTTCAATACCGGATTCAATTTGAGCATTGATTGATTGATATGCCATGCTGAACACGACGAGCATCGAAATGCCCACAATCAATCCACCAATTCCAACGGATGCACCCATGTCATTCTTCTCCGCGCAAGTGCTTGATACCGCGCCAGGAGGATATGAGTGCAGAGAATGTCAGCAATGCCCTGTGGGGCAAGTGATCATTTAGTGCTGCATCAGATTCTCCTGGGCTAGCAAGTTGAACGATGGATAATACCTGTTTTCCTTCGTCTGCAGTCAACATTCCCGAGTCAATGGCCTTCTGGGTGAAACTCACCGCAGCCATGCCGCTCATGTTGTCGAGAAGCAATGCTGCAACCGTAGGTGCACCAACCGAAGATTCGTGAGAACCCTGCATGTCTGGTGCGACCAAGAAAGGATTTGCAGCTAGAGCTTGTGCCTCGTACAATTCGACCAGAGGTGCTTTGTCCTCTTCCATCATTCGTTGTGTGCCTGCAACCGTTCGAACCTCACCTGAGGCGGTGATGACTCGGTCTCCACCGCTCATCATCGTTTCATCATCTTCGTGGTCCAGTTCATCTTCATCGTCTTCGTGTTCAACAATCTGTTGTTGCGGAAGGCTTTGAAGTTTGGACTCAAAGATGCTGATAGCGTCCTCAATGGAATCGAAACGACTGCTGAGCATTCGTTCAAGACCTGAGGTATCAACTGTCGCTGGTCCTGTTGCTTGAGCAACTGGTGCTGGCGACATTGCTTGTGAAACGGTTGGAACACTGCCTATGCTGTCCAATTTTGCTCGAGTTGGTCCCGCTGAGATCGTCCAAGCATCCTCTTCGGCAAGTTCACCCTCTCCTGGGAGAGGGACTTGCTCGATGGCGACGTTTGAGAGAATTTTCATTCTCTCTTCAGTTTGGGCTTGTTCTGCACTCTTGTTTCCACTCGAACCTGTTCCAAATGGCCATGCCATTGGTAAACCTCCCTCCAAGAATCCAAGATGGATTCTTAGGAGTGATCAGACCACAAGTGCACCTGGAGTTGTATCGTCAATTGTGAGTGTCTCGTAGGTTGTTCCACCGCGCTCGACGTGAAGGTAGAGTTCAGCAGTTGTAACTGCGTCTGGGCCGCAGTCGACTGTTGCACTTGTTGCATCGATGTATACAATGTAACCTTCACCAACATTCATTTGTGTAGTTGCTGCTGCAAGGTCGGTTTCGTCTTCCATTGTGTGTACATCAGTGTTAGCAAGTTCACCCTCAACAACACCATTGGCACAGAATACCTGATAGGTGATTGCGGATGGGAGCGTTGGTTCGCTACCAGGCCCTAATCGTAGGAGAAGGTGGAACTCATCGGTATTCGCAGTTGCACTACCTGTACCAACATATGCTGCATTAATCATGAGTTTTCCACCCATTTCATCAGCGGTGTCGTCACCTGCAGTTTGTGCATTTTGTTGAAGTTTTTCTGCAGTTTGAATAATAACTGCTGCTGCAACTGCTGCAACAAGAATCAATGCAATAAATACAATCATTGCACCGATACCGATAGCTGCAAGAGAATCATTGTCCTTGGATTGAACGTCTCTGTTGGTCTTCAAATGACCACCTCGCCGTCAGTTACAGATCCACCATAATTCAAGACTTCGTAGGTGAAACCACCTGTTCCAGATTGAAGCATGAATGTATGCTGTTCATTTGCTGTTGGTTGGCAATCAGCTGGGTTTAGCTGGATGGTGTAGGTTTCACCTGGCTGAATGGTTGTAGCAGCTGCTCCAGCCATATCTCTTGTTCCGGTGATCGCACCACGAACCGTGGTTGTTTCATCGTCAAAGTTCCCAGCGTCAAGTCCACCGGTAGCACCATCATCACAAGTGATGACCCACTCGACCGTGTCACTGACAACTGGGTCTGAACCAGGTGCCAATTCAAAGGTCACATACAGGTCATCAGTGTTAGCGATAATCACCGACTTGATGGTAATCTTTGATGCCATCATATCGGTTGTATCCTCACCGGTGGTCTGTGCGTTCTGTTGCAGTTTCTCTGCCGTCTGAATAATGACGGCAGCTGCCACAGCAGCCACAAGGATCAATGCAATGAACACAATCATTGCACCGATACCGATAGCCGCCATGTTGTCGCGGTTTTCGTTCGTTTTTTCGTTCTTCATTTTTTTTCACTTCCTTTTTTTTGTGTTTTCCCCCTTTTCGGGTGGAATATGATGTTGGTCAAGCAGCACCTCCTCGACCGAGATGTATTGAGAGCGGGAATCGCAATGTGGCCATTTCATCTGGCTGTAATCTTGGTATAAATGGGATTTCTTCTGCAGTAAAGCCTGGTGGAAGCCAAGGCTGGATGAGGACGTCACTCAGCGGTTCAAGAGATCTGTTTTGAGCCTGAATCGTGACGGTAATCTCTCCGGAACGCATTTCGTAAGCGGTGGTGATGGCAAGTTTTCTTGAAAGTGGAATTTCTTCCGATGACCTTCCATCTGGTCGAATCTCAAATCGAATGGGTACGTTACCTCCGGGGCCAATAATTGGAAGGTCGACACTTGCTGGCGTTGAGGTCCAACCTTCGGGCAATGGTGGTGCCATTCGAAGCATTGGTAGTGGGATTGGCCCATCGTTGATGATTCGAATGAGGAGGTAACCTGCGTCGCCACCTGCAGGCCACACAGTTCGGACACCCATCCAAAAGTGCCTAAACAAGAACGGATTTAGGGTTGATGAATTTCCACCGATGAGTGATTCAAGCAAATCTTCGACATCCATCGCAGCTTCATCCACCTTACCTTTTTCTGCTTCCGATGAAGCATCTCTGAGTTTGTGTAAAATCAACTCTGCTTCATCCAGGGAGATGTTTTTGTGGGCAAGAATCCTGTGAACCATGGCAATATTTTTCCTTAGTTGCAGAACATCTTCTTCCAATGTTCCTAACCGATTCTCTGCTTTACGAATTCTCTTCTTCGCACGGCCAAGTTGCTGCAATCCCAAGTATGTTCTTGCATCTAATATGTCTGATTCAGTCTCTGAGATATTATCTGTGAAATCTTCTCCAGTTAACATCCCTGTAACTGATGAACCATCGAGGCTACGTTGAACGTCGTTGAAAATATCATCAGCCATCGATTTCACCTCCATCTTCTTCATCGTCAACGAATTCTTCATTTGAAGACTCACCTTCATGGGATTCATCGCTTTCGTCGCTTTCGTCTTGACCTTGCGAGACGGGTTGAGTTGTTGGGATGGCCTGCGTAGGAGAGTCAAAGAATTTCTCAAAGTCGATACCATCGTCTGCGAGTTCATTGAGTAATCTTGCAGGGTCTCTCAAATCTCTGTCGAGACGTATAGCCTTAATTTCCACATCGGTCAAACGACCATACAGGTTTCCATAGACTCTATCTGACCTTCGAAGGAGATACCAAATGCCAAGAGAGACAAACACGAAGTATGCTCCGAAGAAACCAAGATTTGTGTTATCAGTTGGTAACTGCGGTGGCACACCCAAAATGACTGCATACAGTCCTAACACCGGCAGTGAAAGGATCACAAGCAATTGTCGACGTCCATCCTTGAGTGCTTGGAGGTGGTCATTGTACACCGTTGCATTACCCTTGCGAGCACGCTGGTAGTCTTCATGAACGAGCCTAAATTCTTCACCGCTCTTCCATGCAGCCCTCCAGATGAGTAATGCTGTAAGAGCAAGGATGCCGTAGCCGTAATATTCGACGTTCATGAGGTAGAAGGCGAAACCAAGGGCCAATACTGCAGCGTATGTTGAGAAATGACCCCATTGCTCGGATTGACCTTTGAGTCGGGAGAAGACGAAGGCAAGGAACAGGAGGCCGATAAACGCACCAAAGGCTATTGTTATGCTTGGAGCGGCTGAAATTCTATCAACATCATCCAATCTAGCCTTGTCGTTTGTCAACATATTTCCTTCCATTCGTACTGCTGTGAGGCCTGCTTCGCAGTCAAGAGGAGCGACTGTCTCAAACCAGTCCATCGTGTGAGGTACTATAATCCATTCAATTTCAATGACATCAGTGTCGTTGAGGATAGGAATGAGTTCAGCTTGTGTGAGAACGTCTGCATAATCACAAGAGAGGGTTGGTAAAACTCCAATAGCTTGTGCAGTACCAAAGTTGACGAGGGTTGCAGTCACGACGACCTCTTCGCCTTCCATAGCACCAAGGTCATTATCGATACGAATCGAACTGTAACCCGGATCTGCACTGCTGTCGAGTTTAAACGTGAAAATATCGCTGTCGAATACTGTGTAGCCAGCATTTTCATCTGGGTGATACAATCTAAATTCCAAGTCCCACCCGTCACCGGAGAGAAGATTAGGCCGGTTTGGCGGGTTGACGATGATGGTGAAGGAATCGGTTTGATATGGAGAAATAGTAGGTAGTTCAAAGCGGTTATCTTCACCTAAAGATGTGGAAGGACCACATTGTGAAGTGAGATTGAGAGGATAGAGGTCCCCATCAATGTCGAGGGTGAATTCCCACTCGTAGAATGATTCGTTGAGATTCAATTCATCCAAATCAATGAGTCTTGATGAGTCGCACAATTCAACTTCGTATGTTGCAGAGATACCAACACCGGTAGGAATGTGAGA
>JAYQSB010000034.1:0-19204 GCA_038146705.1 Candidatus Poseidoniales archaeon | reverse complement strand
CGAGAAGACTTTCCAACGCTCCAAACCGATGATGCCCCTGCATATCTCGATAATGCATGTGTCACTTTACGTCCACATGCTGTTATTCAGTCGATTCGTGATTATTATGAAATCAGTCCGGGCTGCGGTGGACGCTCTGTGCACAAATATGGTACAATGGTATCCAAGGCTATAACTCAATCGAGAATAAAGCTTGCAAATATGGTCAATGCGAATACATCAAACGAGATTGTTTACACTAAGAATGCAACTCAATCCCTTAACCAAATATCGAAAGGGCTCCATTGGGAAAAAGGCGATGTGATCTTAACAACTGACAGAGAACACAATTCAAACCTCGTCCCGTGGTTGCAATTGGAACAAGAACAAGGCGTTGTTCATGAGGTTGTACCTAGTTTTGAAGACAATACCTTTGATTTAGAAACATTTGAAGAAATGTGTGCACATGCTGGTGAGAAGTTGAAAATGGTGTCTGTTGGCCATGTTGGCAACCTTGATGGAGTGTCCACTCCAGTGAAAGAAATTACCAAAGTTGCAAAGGACCACGGTGCATTGGTATGTGTTGATGGTGCGCAATCACTGCCTCACAAGCCTGTTGATGTACAGGATTTGGGCATCGATTTCTTTGCATTTTCAATTCACAAAATGTGTGGCCCATCCGGTATGGGCGGGTTTTGGGCAAAAAAGGAACATTTGGAACAACTACGTTCGATACAAGCAGGTGGCCAGACCGTAAAGACCACTCGATACGACGGTTTTGAATGGGCAGAGCCACCGGCACGCTTTGAAGGTGGACTTGGGCATTTCGCAGGAATGAAGGGGACCGCAGATGCCGTTGATTACCTCGCACAATTTGATATGAATGATGTTCAAGCACATGAAATCAAGCTTAATCAAGTGATGACGAACCATCTGAAAGATATCGACGGCATTTCGATTATTGGCCCTGAGAATCCGGAACTTCGTGGCGGAATCCTTTCCCTACACCTTGAAGGCCATGAGGCACATGAAATTGCAATGTTGCTTGATGAATCTGCAAATGTAATGGTTCGAAGTGGCCAGCACTGCGTTCATTCTTGGTTCCATGCAAAAGGCATACAGGGATCATTAAGAGCATCGGCATATCTGTACAATACCGTCGACGAAGTGAAATTATTTGCTGAAACCTTAGAGGAAATTCTAACCATTTTGAGGTGATGATGCCATGGAGGACAGGCTACCGCCACCACCGGATTTTCTTTTGCTCAATCATCAATCTGATTACGAAGAAGACATCGATTTGAGTGAGGACCCTGACATCATCTTTGTCAAACGCCTTGTTTCTGTTGGTCTTAGCATAGCCTTTATTTCGGCCATAACATATTTTGTGATCTTGTATATCTCCGGAGGTTCAATTCTTCTGAAGCCAACAGAATTTGCTTTGGAACGACAAACATTGTATCACAACATGGTTCAGCAAAACAAAGTTTCATTCACAGGTCAAGGTGTTGATGTTTGCATTGTCGATTCTGGCATTGACTTAAGTCATCCTGACATCGAAGATTTTGAATTACGAGGATGGTTTGATTTTATAGACGGTAATGTGAACCCCTACGATGATAATGGACATGGCACTTCAATGGCTGGCATCATCATCGCTGATGGTTGGATGAGAGGCGTTGCACCAGAAGTCAATCTCTACGTGGCCAAAGCATTATCTAAAAATGGGGAAGGTTCGGATGAAATCGTTGCTGAAGCCGTTGATTGGTGTGTACTCAAAGGTGCGGACATCATTTCATTGTCTCTTGGAGGTGCACCCGGAATTTTACCGTTCACAATCGGTGGCGATAGAACATCAGGTGATGCAGCCAACGATGCAATCGAACAAGGAATCTTTGTTGTCGCCGCTGCTGGAAACGATGGCGGAGAAAACGATGACGGTGATGTAGCCCATCCTTCCAGTGAAGAATTGGTCATTAGCGTAGGAGGTGTAACACCAACTGGCACAGCATGGAGTGGGTCATCAATTGGCGATAATAATGGAAGAGTTTGGCCTATTCTCCTCCCGAGAAGCGACCCAAATCAAAAACCTGAGGTGGTCGCTCCCGGACAGAGTGTTCCTGTGATTAGTATTGGTGACAAATGGGCACTTGTTGATGGTACAAGTGCTTCAACTGCATATGTCAGTGGAGCACTTGCGCTCCTTCTTGAAGCAAATCCTCAACTTCAGCATGAATCAAATGAAGGTAGCACAACAATTGAAGATGTGAAAACATGGATCATGGAAACAAGCTCACCGCTCCCCGAGCAGAATGGACACGATGACAAATATGGGTACGGATTACTCAAAATAAACGACCTTATTGAGGCATCTTCCTAAAGACGACAAGGGTTCCTTCATGAAGGGGAGTGAAACCGATTTCATACTCATCACTTGCATCCCGAATGAGTTTTATCCAGAGATTGAACATAGAAATTCGTTCTTGGACTTCTGGTAATTCTGTATCCAAATCATCGGTTGGAATATCTGGCTCGACGGTGAACAAATATCCTGATTGGGATAGAAGTTTCAAAGATTGTTCTACAATTTCCACATGCTGTTCAATGCTTGAATCGACGAGAATACAGTCGACTTTTGACAAAAATTTTTGCTCTTCAATCTCATTATTGATGAGTTGTGTTCGATTCCACAAGCGATGTTCTTCAATATACTTCATCGGATTTTGAATCACAACACGTGTGAAATCATTGTGTTGATAACGTTGAATTAAACGCTTGAGAATCACACCGAATTTTGGACCTTCTTCAATGATATAATATTGCTCTGGAGACCATTGACCGCGTTCAATTAAATCAAAGAGCCACGAGGTTCTAAGCCCAATTTGACCTCCGAATTCCAGCACATGTTCAGGTCGTATTCTGAAAATTGCGTCCCGTAAACGACGATGTACAGAAATGGACCAAGAAGATAATTCCATGTGCTTGAGTTGTTCGTGGATGTTTTCAGAAATCAGAGGTTGCTCTCTTGGCTGACCCGGATGCATAGAAACAATCTCATCGAGAGACTCAACCTCGGCAGAGAATGACTCATCTTCCATATATCAGCGAAATACTCAGCATCTATGAAGGCTTTTACTTTGAATTCGCCGATGAATTCAAACGGAGAATGCTCAGCCATATGGCATGGACGACGACGAGTATGAGGAGGAAATCGTCGAAAATGCACTTCACTGTCCACAATGTGAAGATTTGTTTGAGCACGAAATCTTGAACGAAAAAGAAAGAGGTTCTGGCATAGATATGCTGGTAAAATGTACCAAATGTTCTCATGTGTATACCTTTGAGTTTAGGCGGCCACCAGAAATTCAAATTTCATTTATCTTATCCGATGGTTCCCAATCCCATCACCACAAAATCGATGTGGACAATGATGAAGAATTTTTTCTCGAAGATATTTTTGAGCATGATGAAAAGGTTTGGCGCATCCATCAGATACAAGCAAAAGATAAGACATTTCACAAGCGATTAGGAGCACCTCTCGTCGAAACGATCAATGCACTCCGAGTCGATATGATCCGAGTAAAACTCACATGCACAGTTGGTGAACGGTCGTATCCTGACGTCATCTTTGTTCCATACGACACTCATTTCAAGGCAGGCACAATGTACCATCATCAAAATAGGGATTGGATCATTCGAGCAATACACACAGGTGCTGGAAGAACGATGAGAGGAAGTGTTGCATGTCAAAATATTAAACGAATTTATTTGCATGAACCTATCGACGAAAAAGAATTTGAACCAAAAACCCCGAGAGAGCGACGACAAGCCTGGAAAGAAGGTCGATTGGGTTACAATCCAAATCCAATCAAACCAACTGAGCAAAAGACTTCACAAACTCATCGCTCAGGAAGAAGACACAAAAAACGTCGAAATTGATTATGGGCGGTTGGTCCATGGCATCAAGAATGCCTTCGCCACATGAGTTCCTATCGTTGGATTTTCTTTCAATCTGCGAATGCTATACTCATACCACTTTTCACCATAAGGTATGTACACTCGAACTCGATGTCCATCGCGTAGTAATTTTCTTCGCATTGGGCCACGGACTCCAAGCAGCATCTGGAATTCATATCCAGGGCCCTTGCCTTTTCTCTCAACCTTTCCTGCATTTTGTCGAGGGTCAGTTTGATGCGGCCCCATGCCATACTCTTGAAGTTGCTGAATTGAATAGTCAATGACTGGTTTGTCATGGGATGCAATGCCGACGTATGCCCCTGCGTTGAGCATTTCTTTTACTGCGGCATTTGTCGATTGTACAATATCTTTGTAACTGGTAAATGCAATGTCTTCAGGTTCAAGATATATCCCTTTGCAGATTCGATAATCTGCAGCGGGACCGAGGATTTGTTGCAAATTTTTAATGTCATCCACTGTTCTATGCAATCGACCTTGTAGTACGGTACCAACATTTGTCACCCCTTTGGCATGTAGTTCGGTTACAATCTTGATGGTATCATCTGTAACACGATGGTCTTCCATATCCAAGCGAACAAACATATCGAACTCACTTGCAAATCTGATCAACTTCTCTATGAGTTCGGCTCCTCTGTTGTAATCAATATGAATTCCAAAAGCCGTTGGCTTGATACTAATATTTGCATCAATCGAATTGGTTGTAATCGCTCGGATGACGTTTTCATATTCATTGTAAAATTCCATTGCTTCATCAATTGAGTGAATTTCCTCACCCAAAACGTCGATAGTGAAGCAAGCACCTTCCTTTTCAAGACGCTTCATCACCAATACCGCATCTTCAAGGGACGGCCCAGCGACATATCTACGGCTTACCCACCTCACGAACCATCGAGGCATTCGGATGGTCATTGAAACGACAAGTTTCGAAAACCATCCCACCATGATCTGTGGAAGTGAATTCAATCCTTGACCCTTTCTTCTTCTCGTTTTGATTCAGAAAATTGCTCAATATCCTTGCGTTGTAGAATCTCAAGGCCCAGTTCAGCACAAAATTCCTTTAACAAATTCCTTTGCCATCCTTTGAATGCTTTCTTTTCAATCATACAGACAATTCTTCCGCCAGGGTACGAAATTTGCGTCGAGGATACTGCGGATTGAAGTGAATTTTTCCATTGGTCATTCGGCATGTCTTGTTCGCCGAACGGAAGTGCGTACGATGCTAACATATGCCCGAGCCGTATATGCGGAAGCAAGGCAATGTAATTTGCTCGTGGCGCATAATGGCCACCACCTAATGTGATAACAACCAATTCATGTTCAGCGCACTCTTTGTTCCAAGATCCCCGGCCCATACCAGTATCTAAGCCGAGGCCTTCAATCATCACGTCTGCCAAGAATGAGGCAGCATTGAGGTCACCCCACGTTTCAGAGGTCGAGCCAATTTCGATAAACATCGATGGTGTTTGAAGAAAAGGCCCATGATGCGTTACTTCCAATGTCAATTCAAATGATGATAATGAACTATTATTCAATTTGTTCTTGTGAAACAATTTCCACCATTCACTGATTCTCTGGTTCGGTGGAACAGTTGTTCCTGCACGGCCACCGTACAGAACTTCATCAGAGGTCTTGTATTGAGGAACACCAATAGGATGCATGGTAAGGGATGGCCTACCACTCGATGCAGAATGACGTGACGGAAAAATCACTTCAGAAAGTTGCTCACCCGTTGCTTCTTTCCATCGTACATCGATATGATCTTCCCATAGCACTCTATCCGGCAACCACCACATTCGTACATGCTGCCGTTTGTAGGACGGGTGTCCTTCAACAGATTGAATCTCCTCCCATGTGACTTTTTCAAGGAGAGCTTCGCCTTGATTTTTTGATGCAATATCGCCTTGACTAATGACGATGAGCGTTGTTTCAATTCCCGCCACACACATTGCTTTAGTCGGTTTCATTTAGGAACATCGATAACAAGGTTTGACAACATAGAATGCCTCGGCCTTTCATGGAAGGCGTGAAGAAAACAGAAATAGGATTCGCCCCTTCAAAAGTTTTGAATTGGAAAGAAAAAATTGTTGTTCTAGGCGTCGATGGAGAAATTACAATTCTCAATTCAACTCTTGAGATCATTCAACCAAAAGTCACACCGTTCCCATGTAAAATTACACACGCGTGCATTGTAGATGACCAACTCATTGCCACATGGCTCGATTATGATATCCTCATTGGACGAATGGCGTCGCTTCCACTGACTCAACCTATGGCCGATGGACCCTTGAAAAGCGAAGTTCGTAAATCAACGACATCTACGCCGATAGACCTTCATCCACATGGAAACTCATGGTCGCATCCTCTCAATGCAGATGTGCTTGGTATGGTTCAAATTGATGATTCCATTGTGTTTGCATTATGGAAACGTGGCCTATACAGATTGAGGACAGATGCTGTTGAAGAATGGAGGGCTCCTCTTCCAACATGGCCATTATTGGAAAAAATACCTCAGGGAAACCAACTGGTGTCGATGCATGAAACGCCAAATGCGATTCTCGTCGTTTCAAAGGGCGGGGGTTTTGCAGAAATTTCAAAGGATGATGGTTCTGTCTTACAAGTGAACACACTGATTGAGAATGTATCGATATCACAGCATTACTATCATCTAGGCCAACATTTGAGCATTACATCAAACAATGAAGTCCTTTGGACTGATGAGTCTGGCAACCTGGTGAATTCTCATCAACTTTCTGGACCTGTACAAAGTGCTCAATGGAATGACCAAAACAGTGGATGGGACGTTGCAGGCTGGAGAGAAGTTCTTGAATTGACTACGAATCAAGTGATTTCGAAGAGGTTTCAGGACATTTGCACTTTTGTTTGGCGAAATGATGTTCAAGACTACGTCATCATGAACGATGGTTCAATCTCAGCGATTGAATAATTATTCTTCTTCTTTCTCAAGATTCGAGTAACCACATCGACCACAGGACATTCGGTCGCTGTGGACTGCGAGGAAAATGCCTGGTCCGCAGTATGGGCAATGCTCAGCTCGGACAAGTTGTCCATCCTGAATTGAATATTTTGAATGCTTAGCATTAGAATTTGGTCCATCTCCCATTATGCATCACCTTCCGATTCTTCATCATTCCCTTCGCTAGCAGCGTCTTCACCAGGGGCTTGTTCAGGCTGTGCTTCGGGTTCCGGTTCAGATGCTCGAAACACTTCATGGCGTTTGTGGATATAACTTGGTTCAACCTTCATTGCTTCTTCAGTTTCATAGATGTAAGCAAGACCTGTTGTGAGAGCTTGTCCAAATCGTGTTTTGCAATTTTTAATAATGACAAGGTCTGGGTTGGAGACTTTTTCTTGACTCAAAATTGCATCCATAATCTCTTTCTTTGATGGTGTTGATTTACCTTGGTGACGAAGAGTGAAGTTTAATTCGACTCTGTCAAGTAATTTGTTTTCATATCGTTCAATTTCCATAATTTCATCCTCCAATAATGACTTTTAATGCATATGTTCCGGGAACGTCAATTGCTAAACGCTTTGCTACCTCAGAGCGTTCAGGGTTACGAATGATCACATATCCTTGCCAATCTGTGGAAACTTTTGCAGATGGATGGCGAGGACATTGGTCAACACCATCTGAAAGAATGAGGCGGCATTCACCACAAGCAAACGGATTTTTGACCATATTCACTCACCCTTGGTGTTGTCGTCATCAATCCATGAATGACATCCAAGTCCTACTTGTTTGCTTGTTAAACCAATTTTGGAACGTCGTGGGTCGGTTGTATCAAATGAGAGTGATACAATTCGTCCTCGAACAGAATCTCCAATGGCAATCTTTCGACCAGATTGTTTTCCTTCGATGTGACCTGCTCCAGGATTCACATCAACTTGGTCTTCCATGATTTGAGATTTGTGAAGAAGGGCCTCCATTGGACCAATACGGACGAATGCACCGAATTCATTGATCTCTGAAACAGCACCTTCGACAACTTCATAATCATCCATGCAGAACAAAACTGCATCAAATCGGACTTTTTGGTATATTGCCCCATCGCCGTGAATGATTCTTCCTCGGCCAATTGGTTCATGATTTGTGGTCACAAGGATAAATCGGTTTTCGTCATCAAATCGGCCTTCGAAAGCAGTCATAGAAAGCCTGTCGATATATTGGTCAAGGGATTGCCCTCTCCGCATGTATTCTGCTGGGATTCGAATCGTGTCTTCTTTTGATACAATTTTGTACATTTTTCCACCACCTTTCCTGAGTTGGGGCAAAGAAGGAATACAAGATTCCGTCCTTCACCGGTTTCCACCTCGGGAGAGAACTGACCGTAGTCAGTTTGGCCACCGACGGCTTATATTTAATCAAAGCGGATGAAAACACGCACTGAAAACTATGAAGCACGAAGAAATAGTCCTTTTTTACTATGAGATAAGCATAAGCCATAATTACTCAATGGAGGCACAAAAAAATGATGAGAGGCGCAGCGTTTCAACAAAAGCCTCTTGCTTCAATTTTTGTTGCCTTTATGTTCATGTCTATTTCATTCCAATATTATATGGCAGATCACATCGACCATGAGGAAAACACACTCGAGGAAGATCAAATTCAACCATCAAACCATATCGATGCTTGGGACATCTATGAACAACCATGGCCTCAATACGGAGGGATACCATCACACAATGGCCCCATTCCTCTCCACAGTCCTAATGGCGGGCCGGGAGAAGGTTCAGTTGCAGACGTTGAAACACTCAAATCGATTGCGAATCCTGTTGTCAATTGGCAAGCCTTTGAATCAAATGAAGCGGATTCTTATGGCTCAGTTATAGGAAATTTTTCAGCAAGCATTACCGCCCCAGAAGAAGCAAAAGAGCGATGTGGCAACAATTCACTTTTCCCTGTCATCGTCTCAAGCGATGATTCAAGTGGTAACATCATCAGCACACTTTCGATTCTATCCGGTGATGATGCCAGAGTTGCATGGGAAGTTGAGATTGGGCAAACAAGAGAAATACGAGCCACACCAATGATATACGATATCGATGGTGACTCTAAACAAGAAATCATTGTCGCATATGATACCGAATCATCATTTCATATCGATGTCTGGTCGCCAGAATTGACGTGCTCAAACTCAGCATGGGAGGAAACTGGGCATTCAAATGAATTGGTTTGGTCGTATTCGGATGCTGATGTGAGAATTTCATCTCGTTTACCTCACTTGGCAACAAGACAATCAGGACATTTTGCCGTCACTCAACCACTCTTAGCAGACTTAGATTTAGATGGTACACCAAATCTTATCCTTGCATTGGTGGACGACCCGGACAATAATCCCGTCCCGGAATTAACTGCTTTTGACCTTTCAATGAATGTTCCCACAACACCAAAATGGTCAGTGAGTTTAGACCGAGGAACACATCCATCAGACCCTGTCTTTGCACAACTCGATTCTACGAACAGTGTGGTCTTGCTCACGACAATTGATTCAAATTCGGGAAATATGTGGATTTGGAAAGTTGAAGGCCCCACAGGAAGTATTCTTTGGGAACGAGTCGCTGTTCAAGGGACTGACACTGGTGACGATGAGGCACCACGTTTGAGGCTGCCCGGACCTGTTATTGTTCAACTCGATGGCGACAATGCACCTGAAATGGTCATCACTGTGCCAACTGACCCTACTGGTCCAACCTCAGGAAGTGGTGCGAAATACATTGGTATGGAGATTACATCAACCGACGAAATATTTTCGTTCCGTGCACCAAACGGTTTTGGTGATGTTCAACCAGTTGCCATCGATACTGATGAGGACGGCATACATGACAGATTGTGTTGGGTGACGTGGTATAGAGAAGGCACATGGGACCCAACCAATCGGGAGGGTTTGTTGGGTTGTCATGACATAAGCAATGAGAATCCATCACAAGAGTGGACTCGGAATCTGCAGAGAGGAGGAGGGAATGGCAATGACGAAATCGCAGTATCGCCTCCGTTTTGGATGGATATCAACGGTGATGAATATCCCGAAATTTTAGTAGGATTCGGAAAAAGAATCTATGCATTTGATGGAGACACCGGTGCCTCTGCTGATGTATCTGATGGTTGGTCAACACCTCTCGGAATGCCACATCGGACTTGGGCTGCACCTGCGATTGCAGATGTTGACGGTGATGGCTCACTTGATATTCTCATGGGTGATACCCTCATTTCAGAAGCGATTGTTGACTTGGAACCAACAAGTGACGGCAGGGGAATTTCATTTAATCCAAACCAACCGAATCCAGGGGATGTTGTTACAATTACAGGTCAGTTTTCCAATGTTGGCACAGAGGACCCTGATACAAATGTCGATGTGATGCTACTTGTCAATGGGGTAGAGGTTTCTCGTGAGCGATTCTCCGAAGCCGCTCCTGCTGCACCTACTGGTAACGGAGGTCCACTCACAATTACCGCTACGATCACCGCTGAGCTGGGTATTCATTCAGTCGAATTAGTACTTGACATCTATAACAATGTAAGCGAAGCGAGGGAAGACAATAATCACGCGATTCGAAATCTAATCGTTGTGGAACCGTATGTCGCTCAGTTCCTCGGACCTGAAGATCCACCTCGCATTATCCCAGGTGGGACAGATACTGTTGAAATTGGGTTGATGTCAACAGGTTCACGGGTTGAAGATTGGAGTTTATCATGGGATTCGACGAATTTACCTGAAAGTTGGACCTTTGTTCCGGTGTCGCCTTCAACACCAACATACCTGTTGGATTACATGTCTCCACAATATGTTGAATTCCAACTTTCTATTCCGGAAACAGCACTTGGGGATGAACAAGGCATTGTACATTTTACATTAACACTCGATTCAGATCAAAACATCACCCAAGAATACAACTTACAACTCGAGGTGTTTAGAACAAGAGGCCTTTCGCTGCTTGGCCCTAGTGGCGTTCAAAGATCTACAGGTCAAGGCATGATTGGTGGTCCTGCAGAGGCATGGATGTTGATTGAAAATGTTGGAAACGCTCATGAAACAACGACGACGCTTGATTGGACAACTACAAGTTGGGGTGAAACACCTAGTTTGAAAAACGATGAAGGTATTGAAATTTTCAATGTTCAGTTAGAACCGGGTGAACGTCAAGAATTGTTTGCTGAAGTTGATGTTCCATTATCTGCTTCGATTGGTGATAGCACATCGACAGATTTGACGATATGTATCGGGAGCGGTGAAGACCTCACATGTGCTACAATTACAATCACATTTGAAGTGAAACAATTTATTGTGACACCAAACCATCAAAGAACATTACCGAATGCCACACTACAATGGAACATTGTGGGGACAATGCCTTCGAATGAAGACGTTGTATGGAATATGGCTTCTGCATCGATGTTGAATTCAGGATGGGCATGGTCGTCAAATGGTGACCTCATCACTTCATCAACAACAATACAATTCTCAGGAAACACAGGAGAGGTTGTATCTGGACAATTGACGTTGAACTTACCGGAATACACCCCCCCAATGCGTCATTATTTTGATGGTAATTCAAACGGAACTCCTCTCAATTTTTCATTGCAGGTTTTGCAGCAATTTAGAAGTGAACTTCAGATTTTGTCGCCTTCTGACACATCGATATCGAACCCATTCATCTACACAGTTTCTGAATCACATAGAATCCTCCTGGGGATAGAGAATCCAGGAAATGGTGAAGATACCTATGCGTTGAATTCTGTTGTAGAAAATACAGACGGAGAAAACATCGATGAATTTGTGCAGATTAATTTCCTCACCCCATTGAAAACTATAGACGCAAGAAGTAGTGGAGTGGTTTCTGTTGATATTTTCATTGGAAATGAACTCCCAGCCCTCGATACAATTTTCCTTACATTTAGTTCAACAAGCATTGGTGATTCTACTCAAACAGCAGTTTCAACATTATTTGTGCAACCTGCCCCAAACAGAGACTGGGTCATTGAATTGGATGGTGAAAACAACAGGAGCATTCTACCAAAAGAAACTGATTCTGTTGTTTTTGATGCCAAAAACATTGGAAACGCCTTTGATGTACTAACAACAACATCCAGCATATCCTATACTTACGTAGGTGAAGATGCAAATGAATGGACTGTTCATGATGGGGCAACAGACATTGTGCAAGTGAACGATTCTTCACCAATTTACGTCAACATCACCAGCCATTCGATGTCTCGAGCTGGTACCGAAATCGTCCTTCACATTGAATTCAAATCGAATGAAATATTAGTTCATACCACGAGTATACGTTATGTCGTATTACAAAAATCAGGGTGGAGATTTAATCTTACTGATATGGATTTAGAGGTTGAGCCTGGTGGATCAAACGTTACATTACAAGTGGATAACCTTGGAAATAGTCCCGAAACTCCTTACATTTACAAATTCAGTAGTGGTTGGAACATTACGATTCAAAACATATCTGATATTGTACAACCATTTGAATTCATCGAAATTCAGGTGTTTGTTTCGCCACCGCCTCAATCATTTGCCGGTGAAATTGAAGAAATTCTCCTTCAAATTTCAGACAATGACGGGCAGGGTTCAACAATCGAATCAATACCATTTCGCGTGGCAGCGAAACCAAATGTCACACTTGATGCAAGAGGTCACTGGAAAGTATCTGAGGAAGGTGGATTTCCTGCAGCCTGGATCACCAACAACGGAAATGATATCGCTCAAGTCTCAATAGAAATATCTGGCTTACCATCTGATTGGGATATTCTTGGCCCTTTGCAAATGACGTTATCACCGAATGAAATGAGAGGCCTCCAAATTGAACTCCTTCCACCATCTGATTGGGATGGATTTGAGTTTTTAGCACAAATTCGAATACAGCACCCTGACTTAGAACCAGAGACGAGGTCAATTTTGGTAAAGCAATCAAACATCACATGGAAGAGTAGTCCTGTTGTATCAAACTATGAATCTCTGGAATCTACGATTGCGCTCAACACCCAAGGAGAAATTGCCATGCTGCAATCCTCAGAAGGAATCGAACTCTTGAATGAAGATGGTGCATACAAAATTTCTATTGAACATGGAGGTAGCAGTGGTCAGTTAACACTGAATTTTGAAGAAGAAAACCAAACGTCCAATCTCACGATGTTTGTGAACACATGGTTGTATCCAGATGTCGAAGCAGATTGTTCATTTGTAACTGAATTCTTCACGGCTCTCAACACAGGTCGAACAAATGGTACTGTCGCTTCTTGCACATTTGAAAATAACGATGAAGCAGATCAACGAATCAGTGTCTTGCTTGTTGACCAATTGGGACAAGAATACAAACTACAGGAATCGATGTATTCCATAGAAATGAATTCATCACTCACAACAAACATCAGTATACTTGAGTCCGATTTTTCCAAGGGATATTTTGAGTTTAAACTCAAAATTATTGATCAACATGGAAAGACCATTGAAATTGAAGCAATTGAAGCGATTGTTCGACCCACTGGATGGAATATTGGTATCCAGTCATTTCAAGCAAATGGGAATTTGCAAATTGGCATCCTTCGACCTGGATATGAAATTCTTGAGGATGAATATTGTATTCTTCAACTCGAAGGTGAAAGTGGATGGTCGTTTACGAAATACGTCGACATAACATCTTCAGCGTATGCTCCAATCATCATTATAAGCGACCCTGGTGTTTTGAAAAATGATGAAAAAATTACAGCCACCTTATCGTGTGATTCACCGTATGATAGAGATGATAATCCGGATGATAATACAAAATCAACATTTTACAAATCCGCAGAAGAAGATGTTCTCACATCATCAAAATTGATTTGGGTGCTTTCAACAACAATTGTTCTTTTCATCATTGCTTGGATGATTGGATTTGTTGGCACAAAAATGTCTGCTCGTCCGTCAAAGCCTGTATCTCAACAAGACGAACGGCAACAAAAACTGGAAACTTTGGAAAAGAAAGTAAATGAAGATGCTGACGAGTTGTCAATAGAAATCATTGACGAACAAAAAGAACCCATCGAAGAGGATATGTTTGCGGATTCAAATGATGATTTCTTGAGCGATATGCTCGTTGAACATACTGAAGAGACAGACGGTTCAGAGCAAGATGCAAGTCATCGACTTGATTTCATTCGACAAGAAATGGAGCAGGTCAAAGATGGACCTCGAGATGGAACCATTGAAGACAGAATGAAGAAGTTTTTTGATGGAAAATGAAACACAAATGCTTATGTCCATTTGACATGCGAGATATGATATATGGATGCATTAAGGACAACAAGTCCATTTGCTACTCTTGACGCAATCCACGGCGAACGTGCCCAAGAGATATACAACGCATTTTTGAATCAAGAACATCTTGAAGCGAATTGGCGTCATTTGATTCTCAACGATGAACATTTAATGGAGAGATTATCCAGTCAAGGATTGTCAAATCCAGATGACTTTACAACAATACATTGGGATTATGCCATGTTATTCTTTACTTCGATTTTAACACTAACAAAAGATGGAACACCTTTACAATTGGGTGACCAAAAAACAAGAGAGCGATTCGGTAGGTTCCCGTCACCAGGAGGTTCCACAATGCAATACATTCTCGACTACATCTGCCCTTCTTTGCATAAGAATCGAACTGAGCACGAGGAAGAAATTTACAATGAGCTAAGTGACCTTCTCGATAAATTGGCAAATCGATGCACAGATGCACATGTTGGTCATGAAAAGTTCACCTCTGGAAGTGGAGGGATGCACATCAGTGGATTTTTGACAAATGAAGAGGTCCGAACACTTCGGCTTCATTTATCATCAAGAGTTTGGACAGTAAGTAAAGATGAGCCGTTCGATGGAGGGCTCGCTGATGCAATCCGTCATTTCTCGTCCATTCTCAAAGCAGCAGAGCGTAGAAATGTGGGTATTCTTCTTCGGTATCACGCTTAGAACGTTTGCGAAGTTAGTCGCTCAAACATACTCGCATAGAGTTCTGCAGTTTGATCGACAACATCCTGAGGCAATGCTGGAATTGGAGGGTCTTGAGTACCTGCATCTCGTGCAGCCTTCAATTCCGCTTGATGACCAGTTTCGATGTAGTGGGTTCTCACAAATTCTTTTGATAATTCAATACATTCACCTTGGGCATATGCTTCGGCATCCCACCACCTGTCTTCATCAAGTGTCCCAAATGTATCAACGAGCATTATTTCACGATTATCGGCAAATGCAAATTCCTTCTTTCCATCGACATGAATCAATCCATTTTTTGCTGCTTCACGTTCAATAATAGCATCAATTGCTAGAGCTGCATCAACCATTCGTTGATATTCTTCTTCTGTGATGTTTGAGATTTGAAGTGCTTCTGCCTTGTCGATGTTTCTGTCAAAAGCCTCAAATTTAGTTGTCACCTCGACATAGGGCTTAGATAATTTTGTGCCATACTCACAATCTGGTGAAACGCCCAATTGTTCAGCTGTTAATTCACCGCGTTCAAATCTTCGCCAAGCAGATCCAGAGAGATAATGGCGAACGATGACCTCGAGTGGAATGAACACCCAATCCATGTCACGAGGAATCGCACCGGGCTCTTTGATGACCTCGACTTTCCTCACGAGACACCGGTGGGCGTGGTGGACATCGACAAGATGTGTTTTGCAAATGTTCTCTTCTTCCACAAGTTTGAACCAGTGTGCCGTGGTTCGATTAAGCGATTCCCCCTTACGAGGTATCAGTGTTGGAATGATTTGGTCAAATACGGAGATTTGGTCTGTGAATCTAAATTCTAGAATATTTTCATCATCGGTTGACCAAACTTGTTTTACTTTACCTTGATATAGCATTTCACCCATGAATAAATTGCAACCAATACGGCTCTTGAATATTTCATTATCGAATTTTCAATCAAGGAGCCCTAAAGCATCTTCGATTCGATTGAGTTCGGGACCTGTCGTGGATGTTCCTGCAATTGCTCCTGTATTGGATGCCACAACGCCAGAACCGACGAATGGTGAGCCAAAGGCAACAGTGCCTACCATCGGAGCTACACCAAGTATTTCTTCGAGAACGAGAGCTTCATCTTGGTTAATATCTGGATGGACGAGTACGCCCAAATCATTTGCAATTGCTACACTTCCCACGACATCATGATCGGCGATGCTTGAAGCAACGACTGGAATTGAGAAGACATCAGCAAGCAGCTCGATGCCATCGTCAGGAATACTTGGAGATGCGATGATGCCTTGTTCATTGACAAGGAGCAAATTTCCTGCGGTATTGACACCACCTTCCATGACAACGACGTCACCAAAGGATGTGAGTGTATCAATATCATTTTCTGTTGCGATATCGGCGACAACCAAAGCCTTGGAATTACCGGCAAGTAGTGCCCCGAGTAAATTCGAGCCACCTACGGATTGTGGTGCAGGTTCGAGTTGCAATATTGATTGTAGTTTTTCAACTTCCTTTGTAGGTAATTCACTTGGATGGAAGAACACATCTCCGACAACGGCAATGTGTATACCAACTTGGTCAGAACCAAAAATATCCGCTGTATCGATTGGCATTTTGTATCATCTCGATGCGGAAAAAAAAGGTGAAGGAGAGGGGCACAGTGACTTCCTTTCCCGTGGACTCTCGTACCACAGTATTGGGAGAGACGCAGAAGGGCTTGACTTCTGGGTTCGGAATGGGACCAGGTAAACACCTTCGCTATGACCGTGCACCCACTCCTTGCGAATAGGAGTGAGGCGCGACGAAGCGTCGCTTGAATTGGCATGATCTTTTAGACGAAAGGTACTCGAGGTGCGGATACATACATGCGAAAGATGCTCGAACATTAGTGCTGCTGGACTGAACACGTCGCCGAAGCTTCGTGCGTACATCCGCAGTCTATCATCTCGTCTTTTACGAGTGTTCTGAGGTGTCTCGTCTTTGGGGTGGCTTCGAGCTTAGATGCTTTCAGCTCTTATCCATGAGGGCGTGGCTACCCAGCATTGCCTTGCCAGACAACTGGTAAACTAGTGGCCCCGAGCCCTCGTTCCTCTCGTACTAAAGGACCCCTTCCATCAGACACCTTACGCGATTCTACCACCAAGCAACAAACCTGTCTCACGACGGTCTAAACCCATCTCACGATCCCTTTTAATGGGCGAACAACCCCACCCTTGGGTCCTGCTGCAGACCCAGGATAGGAAGAGACGACATCGAAGTAGCAAGCCACCAGGTCGATGTGAGCTCTTGCTGGTGACAACTCAATTATCCCCAAGGTAACTTTTCTGTTATCTACCGCCCTCAGAAATAAGGCTGGTAGGTTCGTTAGGCCCTGCTTTCGCATCGTCGATCCTCATTGTGCAGATCCACGTCAAGCCAGCTTTTCCCCTTACAGTTATCGGTGGAGTGCTGAACCACCTAAGCTGACCTTTGGGCACGCTTGTTAGGTTTTCGAGCGCGTGGCGCCCCACCCAAACTGCCCACCAATCGGTGTCCTCATGAAGAGTTAGCATAGTTACATTCCAAGGGTGGTGTCTCTAGGTTCAACTCCTTCAGGGACTGGCGTCCCTGCTATCAACGTCTCCCACCTACTCAGTACATGGAATGCGACTATGCAACGACAGGCTGCAGTAAAGCTCTATGGGGTCTTCGCTTGCGGGTAGAATGTACTGGACTGTGCGCCAGTAAAGTCAATTTCGCCGGACATATCGCGGGGACAGTGGAGCCCTCGTTGGACCATTCATGCAAGTCGCCAATTAAGCGACAAGGTATTACGCTACCTTAAGAGGGTCATAGTTACCCCCGCTGTTTACTGGTTCTTCGCCAGGTTGAAACCCGGTTTCAAATACCAGCACTGAGCAGGATTCAGGGACTATACTCAACCTTTCGATCTGGCAGTCCCCTATGTTTTTATTAAACAGTCGGAGCTCCCTAGTCACTGCGACCAGATTGTTCCCAATCTGGCACTCCTTCTCCCGAAGTTACGGAGCCATTTTGCCGAGTTCCCTCGCGATATTTGTATCCGATACGCCTTAGGCTACTCACCCAAAAACACCTGTGTCAGTTCTCGGTACGGTCACCCTACACGGCTTTTCACGGGACCTGGGACTTTCTTTCCTTCTCACTATGACAGTTCTCCAGAAATTAGGTATCGATGGACCTGGCATATGATCCATTGACTTTGCCCAAGCCGTCACCATTTGTTGTGTGAGGGGCTGACGAATATTAACGCCATTCCCTTTCGATCATTTCGGTTAAGAATGACCTTAGGACCGGCTAACCCTCGGCTGATAAACAGTGCCGAGGAACCCTGGTTTATAAGGCGGTGCGGATTCTCACCACACTGTGCTGCTACTCTTCCCAAGACTCTCATTCGTACACGGTCCAGTAGACCTCAAAGCCTACCTTCCGCCCATGCACGACGCCGCGTTACCACATCATCTTTCGATGGTCTGAAGTATCGGTAATCAGTTTGAGCCCCGTCCCTTTTCCCGGCCCGCAAGCTAGACCAGTGATCTGTTACGAACTCTTTCAAGGATGGCTGCTTCTAAGCCCACCTTCTGGTTGTTTTCGACCACGGACACGGTTTGTCTGTGACACTTAACTGATATTTAGGGACCTTAACTTCAGGCTGGTTTGTTCACCTTGCGTAATGGTAGCTTACCCACCATCACTCACTGCTCGCTTCTACAACGATTACACCTTCGGAGTTTGGCAGCACACCGAGGAATCGCTTCCCCTAAATGCACAATCAGTGCTCTACAGCGTAATCTATCTCCACGAACGTCTACCTACGAGTAGTTTCACGCGGAACCTGCTATTGCCCAACTCGATTGGACTTTCACCCCTATACCCAGCTCGTCCGAGCGATTTGCAGATCAGCAACGGTTCGATCCTCCACCCAACTTTCATCGGGCTTCAATCTGGCCAGGAATAGATCGACGGGCTTCAGGTCCTCCTCCATTGACTCCAAGCGAGCACACTTCGTCCCTCACAGTAAACTGCTGCGGACTTGTCGGTTTCCCTACGGCTACGGAGATCAACTCCTTAACCTCGCCAATGAACAAGACTCCCTGGGGCATTTTTCGAAACGCACGATAGGACGCTGCTCATATCTTCGCTTTCACGCCCTATCAGCCTGTACCCAATTGGTTTCACGTTCTTTTCACATCCCGCTAAGGATACTTTTCAGCTTTCACTCACGTTACTTGTAAACTATCGGTCTCGAG
>JAYQSB010000033.1:0-21154 GCA_038146705.1 Candidatus Poseidoniales archaeon | reverse complement strand
TCAAAACCTCAGTAGAGGGCATGGAGGTAGCATACTCAGGAGGAGCTGTGATGACAAATCATCCCGAATTCAATCCGTACATTGTAGTCCCTCCATCCGACAGGGGCGGCCCAGGGCCACGATTTGCTGCAACTGTTCCCGCTTTACACCCTTCCTCTGATAGCGTTGTAGGAGGCGGTAAACTCTCAATAGACATTGAGCTAAATTTGCGGACATCTCTCGCTTCCACTGATGCATATGAAATTCGAAGAGGTTGGAACGAACCATACGGAGCAGCCATCGCCGAACATGCGGGTGAGGGGCTTGGGGGAAGTGAAGACTGGACCGTGTATCCCGGGAGGCTTGACCTCCTCACAGACTATGTTGGTTGGGTTCCCGACCCGAGTTTCGGAACGAGTGAAACTGTATGGCATACCAATGGAGAGGTCATCAAATTCAGTCTTCAACTCAGTGCTTTAGAAGTCACATTGAGGGAGGCGAACCGATGACTTCACGCTCAACATTGGCACATGATGAATCAGGTGCAGCAACAGAACTGGGTTATATTTTCACATTTCTTCTCGGTGTACTCCTCATGACAATGTTCAGCATTTGGGCTTGGGGCATCGAAACATCCACTCGAGAGCGATGGAACGATGAAGCGATTATAGCCAACATGGACGATATTGTTGAAGCAGTTGAACGTGCAAATGAAGCGAGCAGAATTGATAATTCCACATATGCCGAATGGGTTTCTTGGAGACCGACGGAAGCAGATGAATCATTAATGACGCTCATTTTAGAAACCAATACGATTGAACTCGTTGATGAATCAGAAAGAGAAGGATACACTGTTCATCACTCTGGAACAGGTAATGCAGAAAATAATGGCACGCTCGCCTTAGCTGGAATCACCACGATATGGATTGTACTCGATGATGGCCAAATCTATCTTTCAGCGGATAGACCATACTTTTCCTAGCGGCCCATGACCGCTCTGTGAACAAGGGCTTGTACCTCTTTCATCTTGTTGCTCGCACCAAGTTCACGGTACACCGCCAATGCTCGTTGCAAATACTCCATTCTGCGTTGGCGGTCAGGTGTAACGCCTCCCAAACGAGTCAATAATTCTCCAATTTGCATACGAAGATCGTTGGCTTCTGCAACAACAAGTGCTTCCCGGTACTGCTCCATCGCTTCTTCTTTTCGACCAGCATCCTGCAAAACTTCTCCAAGAAGGATGGTGATATCGACCAATGTCACAACATCACCAGTTGTATGCATCGTTTCAAGCGATGAAGTATAATGATGCAGTGCGAGTTTAGAATCGCCAATCTTTGCATAATATCGACCGAGAACTGATTGAGCACGTGCGTGTAATTTTTCATCCTCAATCTCTTGTGTACGCTCATAACAATTCAGTGCATGGTCTCTTGCTCGTTCAATCTCATCGAGGTCAATCAAAGCCCGAGTCAGCGTGAGGCGGTGCGATAAAAGCGATTCATCATCTGAATCAGTGACAATCTTTTCGACTTCAGCATATGCTTCAAGTGCTGTGCTTCTGTCATTTTTTCTTCGATACAAATATCCGAGATTGTTGTACGTCCTGGCAGCTAATTTATCATTTTTTAACTTGATATAGTGCTCCAATGCTTCGGTGTGGCGTTCCATTGCGAGGTCTAGATTACCCTGTTTCCTAGCAACATCCGCTAAAGAAGACAGAATATTTGCTTGCGACTCGATACTCTTTGAATCACATAATGAGATAGCATAATCGAATGCAGCCTCTGCTTCATCAAGACGGCCGAGGAGGGAAAACAAGTCACCTTGGAGTTGGAGAATTTGTATTCTTGATGCAACATCAATGCTGTCAAAATCAATTTTGTTGATGTGGGCATGAAGTTCCATATAGCCTTGAGAAATGAGGTCCTTTCCATGGTCGATGATATTTTGAGATGCATCTTCGTGCTGATCTGAATTAATAGCGTGATAAATCGTTTCAATAACGTTGTGCAATTCATCGGATTGGGTTCTGTACCATTCAAGGCACTTGAGATGATATTCTGTTTTTAGGGGCGTGGGCATGCTTTGGAGGAGGAATTCGCGAATGAGGTCGTGAACATCGTACAATTCTTTGTCGACTCGACGTGCCAAACCAGAATCAACCAAAGCATCGAGTTCATCTGTATCTAATCCTTGTTGGGCAAGTTGACTTAAGGTTGCAGGGTTTCGATAAATTGCAATCGCAGAAAGAACTCTTTTTTGTTCTGCACTAAGTTTTGAAAAAATTTCAACCGTGACATAATTTTCCAACGTTTCGTGGAATGTACCTGCTGATGCACCACGATTGATCAGTTCAAGGACGAGTGGATGTCCTCGAGATAAACCATGAATATACAACCATTGTTCATCTTCCATACCGTCATAACTGCTCAATAATTTGCGGCCTGAATCGGAGTCTAGACCTTCAAGAGGTAGAAACAAACTTGCAATACGACCTTCAGCATCCTTTGCCGGTACTACTGGTTTAAATGAACGTGAGAACAATACAAGTCCTATTTTTTCTTCAGATTCAAGGAGGGCAAGTGTGATTGCTTGCAGTGTTTGGTGAAGCAACATATCGGAGACCTTGTGCAAATCATCAATGACGATAAGTGATTGAGCACCTTCAATACCATCAATAATCATCCGGGCGGCATCTGCCGGGGATGGATGCGGATTTGCCATGAGGAAATCTGCAAATGACGAATCGCCTATGGATGAAAGCCAATCCGCAACCGATTCAAAAAATGGTCTTGACCCCTCCCATTCTTGACATCTGTGATACAACAAGTTTCGTCGATGCATGAAGCGCTCAATCAATTTAGCAGCGATTGAGGTTTTTCCAATACCTGCGATACCTGGAACGAGTAAGGTAGTTGCACGTGCTTCGAGCAAACTTTCCATGTTGTCCAATTCTCGACTTCGTCCAAAGAAATGACGCACTCGAGGTAAATCTGTTAATGAAGTGACAAGTTGCTTTTCAACATGTTTTGAGAGGTCACGTTCAACCAAATCAGCCGAAAGTGTCCGCGTGTCGAGAATCCCGTTATCATCCAAATATCGTATAACATCGACTGGCCGCATTTCAAATGGAAGCGATGATTTGATTGAACCTAATGTCGTTGATACCGAACTTCCGTCGTTCAAGATACAGCGGAGGGGGTACGTTTGCAATCTTGTCCATGTTTCACTTGCTAATTTAATTCCTATATCCGTAAGAAAATACGCTTTTCGTTTTCTTGAAACGCCCTTGACGTGTGCTTGCCGTTCGATGAGAAGGCCATCGTCTTTCAAACCTGCAATTGCCCTAGGGACATTCGACCTAGCAATAGCAACTGCGTTTGCAATTCCCATTTGTGATAATGCAAAGGGTACTTCGATGCTCGATTTGAAATCTGCATAATCAAACAGGTGAAGCAAAATCCTCTCTTGCACGCTAGGCTTTGCAATGCTCATTCATGTCACCATAGTTGAGAATTACTGCTGTGGTTGTTGATAGTTGGGGTCTGGAACCCATTGATTGTTAGCAGCATCCCAAAGCCATCCTGGGTGTTGAGAGACTTGTTGAGGCTGTTGTTCTTGCTGAGCCTGAGGTTCTTGTGCGGCTCCAGCGGCAGGAATTTCAACAGCATCATATTGTTTCTTCTTTGCCCAAGCATACGGATCTTCTTCGACTTCTTCGCCACCATCCTGTAAGACGCCATCATCGAATTCTTCTTCAAATTCGATGAAGAAATATGCTCCAATGCCAAGAAGGATGATGACACCGAGAATAATCAAGATGATCATCATCACAGACGAGCCGGCCTCGGCCCCTGTCGAAACACTTAGACCGAAATCAGCTGCTTGGGATTCACCTTCAAATGTGAATTCTTGGTCATCCATTTCAAAGAAGATTTCTTTCTTTCCGTCGACACCGAGTTGTTGGCTTGAAACCTCCATTCGCCATGTGCCATCAGGTCCAACAACAGTTGCATTCACTCGAAGACCACCATTGGTGAATCGTGCAACAACTGTGCTTCCTGGGAGACCTTCCCCAATAAACACTGCATTATCGTCTTCAGTCACCAACCCAGTATCTTCACGTTCAACTATGAATGATATTGCTCGAACGAGGAAATCGACTCTGTTTGAGTAGACCTTTGCCTCTTGCTTATCTTCAGCAACAAAGATGACTGAATCAAGCGACCATTCCGAGATGACCGATGTTGTGGATGCGATGGAAGATGCTGGATTGTACGTTGCGTACCCATTGGCATCAATAATCACATAGGCATAATACAAGTCATCCTCCGAGGTGGATGCATCGTCATACACATCGAATTCAAGTGCATCAACAGAGGTGCCGATACCGTCAGGGTCGCTAAAGAACTGGGCAAGATTGATTCTTGCTCCTCCGCCACACCGATCAAAACTCTTTGAGTTTTCATCGCAGAAGATGGTAATGGTATTTTTCCAACCTGTTTCGTTAAAGACTGGGTCGATGTTATCTGCATCAGCTGGATTATTGATGATAATTCGTAATCGCTCCTCTTTGGAATATTTGTCGCTGTCATATGCTTTTACAACGACCTCATACTGTTGGTCGTGAATCAAGCGGGAAGTATCCCACACCGCTGACCAGGCTCCATTCGGTGCAAATGTGGTGACAGGCAATGGGCCGTTATTCATTGGGAAAGCACTTCCACTTGCGAGGTCATACACTTCGATGTCAACTCTGGATACTGCTCCATCGTTGTCGACGGCTACTCCTTGAATGACTGTGTCTTGACTTGCTCGTACGACACCCATGTTGAGACCACCAGTCGACATGTCTTGGGCGCCAATCCAAGTCACTTGAACGAACGGTGCTTGGTTTTCATTGATGATGTTGAGCGTACGTGTTTCAGGCACACATGGTCCTGGATCATCGATACAGAAATCAGAATCTGCAGCCCATATCTTGAAGTTGTATGAACCGCTTGGGAGTTCGTTGAAATCCCAGTCATATTCCCAACTTGGTCCACCTTCAGCGTAAAAGTGACTCTGATAATCATTAGGTCCTGTGATGTCAAACCAAATCTGTTGAATATCGTTTCCTTGCACACCCGAATATGGGTCGAAAGATGTACCTGTAAAGGTGACAACACCTTTGTCATGCGTTGATCCATCGTTTGGTGTTTCAACGAGAATTGTTGGAGGCACGAGATTTAATTTGAAATCACGAACTTGAACAGGTGAATATTCTAGGCCATCGAAAGAACGAACCCTGAATGTCACATCTTCTTCACCTTCAGGATGAGCGGATAAGTCCCAATCAAATGACCATGTTTTGAACGGATGGTTTTCTTGAGTAATTTCAGAAACACCAGAAGTGTCAATCGCAGAATACCAATCTTGTGAATCTGGTGGTTGGATTTCGATGTCATGGATAAGTCCAAACTGCTTTTCATATGCGGTATTGTCATTGGCATATGGCCATTTTATTCCGTCCCATGACTCACCTGTTATTTTGGCAATTGTTGCGAATGAAGTTCCATCTGCTTGGTCAACCGATACACCTGGACGGAGATTATCGAGGTTGATAACATCATCAACTGGCCCTGAAAGAATGTAACTGAAGCTCTTGCGTCCTTTTTCAAATTTGTACGCCTCAACCGAGTAAAATGGTTTTTCTCTACCGTTTAGGCAATCTGGATCGGCTTCGTCAATAACTGTATCACCATCATTATCGATACCATCTGCACAAGAGTTCTCAGCGTCACCGGTTTGAGGGGGGCTCGTTCCGGGAATGACGTAATTCAAATCACCGACGACGTGATTCCAATTTCTGTCAAGGAGGAAGTCCGATGGAAGTGAGACCTGAGGGGTGAATCCAAAAACATCTGTCTGCATGTTAAAGATTGGTAGGCCAGTAGCGTCTTTGATAACCACAGTTGCATCGTAAACATTGCTGTTTTTCGCCTTCACTTGATAGCGAACCAATTCACCTTTCTGAATTTGTGTGCCCCACTCAGTGTTTTGGTTCTGTACGTGAATCATGGTTTCATCGAAGTTTTGGACATCGGCAAATGAAAACACAGATGCATTGTTGAGAAGTTCTAGAGCGAGTGGCATATATTTTGGAGGCATGTTAGCAGTCATTGGTACATTCAGACACTCATTCTGAACATATGGGCACTCTGCACCAAGCCATTGAACCATGACTGGATATTGTGCGCCGAAGCCAGGTGATGGCATTTGTTCGGATTGGACAGTAACACGGGATTCAGTGACATTGTAGACTTGAGATACATTGGACCATGAATTGCTGGAAAAATAAGCAATTGAACCATACTTCATGCCGTTGTTGTCGTCATAATGGGAAATGTTTCCAGCAAATGCTCCACTTGATACACCGGTGTTGTCTTGAACATTGATAATGCCTCCTCTTGAGCGTATGATGTCCCCGTTGCTGTTCGAAATTGTGTTCCCCATGATCGTTGCGGATGACATGAAAACGTGAACAGCTGGGCAAGCGAAATCTCCACCGTATTCAACTGAGTTACATGTTCCTGTGTTGTTTGAAATGACGTTATTTGCGAGGTATAGTCGTGCTTCTGTAGGACGTGGCACACTCCAACCTTGGTCGTTAAAATGGTATTCTCCAATCAAAACTGGCTCTTTTGCAGTATCTTGAATAGTGTTGTTCTCTGCAACCACATCAGATTCACCATAGACCCAAATGCCATTCCAACCAGCGATTGGGCCAATTGTATTTCGTTCAAGTGTGACTTCTGATGAACGGATACCCACACCAGAACCTTGCTCGGCACCAGAGATTGTATTTCCGATGGCTAGGACACTTGCACCATCGTATGCTGTGAGGCCAGCCCCTTCTGTTGTTGTAATCGTGTTATCGTACAAGCCTAGTTTATGTCGTATTTCACCCGTTGTCTTCACATCGTTGGTGTCAATGGCGTTGCATTTCGTAACGATAGATGAATTGCCCATCACGCCAGACGTTCGTTTGAGGAATATGCCATACGTGTTTGAACCAATGTCAACATTATCCATCGAAACATACGAATCTTCGATGAAGATAAGCGAACGGCCGCCACCTTGTGTCCCACAGTCTTTTGAAGGGTCACCTGTGAAATCTGAATTGAAAATGTTCATCGTATTTTGGATGCCAATTCCTGCAGAGTATGCACGAACGGCGGCTGCATCGTATCCTCGTCCGTCGATGCCTAGTGTGAATTGTGAATTGTCAAGAGTGGGTGCAGCACCGTTGACTGCGAGTACATTCGAGGTGTTGACATCTGTGAATGATAGGCCTGAAGCAGTTACACGAGACCCATCGAAAACCAATACGCCGTACTGTATCGATTGCAATGATTGAATGTATATTGGGTAGCCATATGCCTTCTCAAAGTGTGCATTGTTGATTGAAGTAATTGCTTCGTCAATGGTGCTCCGGATGATCATCCCTGAACCACATGCTGTATCTCCGTTGTTAAGGGGACTTCCCGTTTGATTGGAATAACAGCGACCAATTTTGGTGTAATCGGTTGGTTGCTGCCAAATAAAGCGTGCCTTGCTTGTTCCAGCCGATGCACCACAATTGCTATCACCGATACATATTGCACCACGAACATCGATAAATTTACCATATGGTATGTTGATTGTCGTACCGGAGTTGATAATGAGTTTCGACCCCTCAGCAACTTCAACATCTCCAACGAGATTCATTGTACCTGTCCATGTTTCGGTTCCTGTAACGGTCCCAGAAGTAGTTTCATTGACCGCCATTGCTGATGGTATATTGACAATACCAATCATCGTCGACATGACCATGAGAAACACGAGGACTAGACTTTTTGTTGTTGTTTTTGTGCGCATACTTACACCTATCTTTGCCATATCAATAGAGAATATAATACTGTGCCTCATTTGTCAATTTAAGAATATCAAAATAAGACGAAAGTATCACCATATTTGTAGTAAAGCGGTAAATTTTTTCCCAACAAGCACAATAAATAGCAATTTTCTTGTCATAAATCGGTTTAGCAATTCACTATTTTGCCCACTTCTTGGTACCACATTACAGCATTGAGGACGCCGTAACCCTCCTTTGAATCATGTTTTGGGGCTGCATTTTGAGTTGATGTTGAATCCATAAGTGCCTCTTTCACTGCATCAATACACGAACCGTTTGAGTTGCTCGATGGTTTTAATTGAGGATATTCTTGTAGAATTAACGCAAGTGCACCTGCAACAAATACTGTAGAGTCTGATGTACCACTACTGGAATACCAAGCGTTTTGTTCACCAGCACTTATGATTTGCACACCGGGGGCTAAAATTTCAGGCTTCATGTTCGGATGCTGCCTTGACTCATCCAAGTTAAGTGAAACGTTTCCAATTGATGAATTGCTCCATACCTCTCCAAATCGATCATGTGCACCCACTGTAATCACTCTCGGAATATTACCTGGTGAGGAAACGTCACCATCATCGCTTGGTCCACCATCGTTTCCAGCAGCAGCGACCACAAAGATACCCTTGTCGGTGACTTGCCTCGTGGCTGACACTGATTTACTTTCAGTTTCTCCTTCTTTAGGTGTCATTCCTCCAAGCGACAATGAAATAATGTCGGCATCGAATACCTGGTCACACCAACGAATTGCGTCTGCAACGAGAGATTCATCACCTGTGTTCATACCATTTTCATCTTCTTGAAGCGTTGCTACCATTGCAAATGTTACATTCGTCGCCACTCCTATTTGATGTTCCTGAGATAACAAGATACCCGCCATGAGGGTCCCATGAGCGATCGCACCATATTCCACTGGAGAAGAACTTCCTCCAACATAATCCTTGAAAACGATAGTTCGCCCGTTGAATGCAGAATGGGACAAATCAATTCCCGTATCAACCATACAAACATGCACACCTGTGCCATCAAGCCCCATCGCCTGTAAGTCTCGAATCCCTGAATCTTCAAAGGCCCATTCTGAATCGGGAAGTGGTAATTCGATAATCAACCATTCGAATCTCCAAACAAGAACCACAATGGCCGCAAAGAAGGCAAGAGCAATACTCCGAGAGACGAGGAAGTACGGCTGCGACACCCGCTTAATTGGTTGAGCAATAGCAGGAAACCAGCCTGTGACTTCAGAACGCCATTCATCTTCAAATCCTGACACTGAAGGGTCAACTGCAGAGACAACACGTGGTTCGTTTGGCTCAGGCAAATACTCGACACTCCGAAGTTCATCCATGAACTTCGACCTCGTTTTCCATCAGAATCGAGAGCTTGATCGACCACTTCGCACTGCCTTGAATCCTGCATAAATGACAAGACACATGAGTAAGAAGATGACAAGAGTAACCCATATCGAATTACCTTCTCCGGTACTACCTGCATAGAAATCAACTGAAAAGTCGAAATCTTCGACCTGAACATCGACATATTCTGCATCTTCACCAATCACATCAACACGTACATCGTAGCGGTGATTACCTGCTGTTGTTGCATTAAGCGTGAAGTCAGCGAAGACAATCTCTTCAGCTGGCACTGAAATTGTCGTTTGGAGTTCTTCACCTTCATCAGTTGTGAGGTACACAATCACGCTGCTCGCATCAAGCATACCATAATTTTCAACAGGGATACTCAGAACAGTTTCGACATCTGCATCTGCAGATTTTGAAATCAAACTTTGGTCAACTTTCAGTTTAATTCGGGCTGCTTGAACAGTGACATCAACCGTTTCTGTCGTGATTCCATCACCTTCGCTTGAAACAATGACAGAGAGTTCTTTTGTCCCATCTGTGAAATTGTCCCCAGCGAGGATTGTGAATGACATTTGTCGTGAATCATCTTTTGAAATGGTCACAGTCGTGAACATTGGGGTCACTGACCAACCTTCTGGAATATTATCTACGACTTCGAGTGTAAATGTATCGTCACCATTACCCAAATTTTCGATGGTGAATGACATTTGTCTTGAAATCGATGGCGATAAACCAACAACCTCGGTTTCTTCAATGATGTCAAATTCGTAGACTTGTGGGACAAAGACGTTGAGTGAGATTTCACTAGTCTCGGCAAGTTGAGTTCTCATATTGAGAAGAATTCGATGCCCCTCGTCAAGATGCCATGTTGTGTTTTGAGGTGGAAGCGTGATTCGTACAGACACTGTTGTAGATTGTGTCACACTTGTATCACTCGCATTTTCACCGATACCAAGTTGGACTTGGATTTCATCGACATATTCGGTTCCATTGTAAAATTCCACAAGCCAATCGGTTGAATCAGGTGCAGCAATAACTGAACCTGTGAGGGTAAAGAGGTCATTCACTTCAGTACCATCATAATCAAGGTCGATATCAAAAGTAATCTGTTCGTATTCAGTTTCAGATGGAATTGCATCCATTCGTTGTGCATCATTGACATCATAATCTGCACCGAGAACAGTCGTGTTCACAATTGTCATTGTGGTGTCAGAATTGATTCGACGGTTGTACTCTAGGGTGAGTGGCTGGGAGCCGCTTGTAGGCACCGTGCCTGCTGCACCGCCGTTGTACTCCATTTCGAGTTCAAAGTCATGCTGTATTGTGATAAATTCAGAATCCATTGATACCGCGCCTGCTGGTGCTAGGAAGAAAATGGTTCCGTTAGCTGGGGCGGTTTGGATAAATTCAACGCCGTCACCGAAGTCAAATTCAATTTCAACTTCCTCAGTGATGAGGTCGTAACCGATGTCGTCACTACCAACATGGTGGGCTTCACCTTGGATATCTGTCCATGAGGTGCTGAGGAGAATATATCCACCATTCCTCATTTCAAGGTCGAGTGTTCCACCGTTCGAAACAGATGCATCGAGCAGACCAATGGCAACACCTCCGCCATTTTCATCGAGGTTTTGTGATGTAACATAAACGACCCACTCGCCAGGTTGAATTTCTGCATTCCATTCGAGGACTGTTCCGTTCATTGAACCAATGATTTCGAGAGGATCACGGTCGTAGGTCGAAGTCGGGTAGAGCATAATTGTAGCATCGACATTATCATCACCAACCAAATCAACAATGGTTCCGCTAACTTGAACTGTAATTGCCTCGACTTCAATATCGTGAGATTCTGAAGCGTTTTCGACGACGAATCCAATGCTATCATTTGTTGTTTCGTAGTATACGGTGCCGTATCCATCCTTTGATACAGTGACATTGTACTCATCTTGTATAGGGACAAAGAGACGCCATACTCCAAATTCATCTGTCTCAATTGTTTCATTGACCGAAATTTCATCTGAACTCAAAATTGTAACATTCATTCCTTGAATTCCTTTTTGGTTATCTGAACTAATTTGCCAGTACACCTTACCACCGATTTGAACTTCCAAGTCGGCTTCTAATGTCCCAAGGTCAAGATTAAACTCAGCATCATGGTCATCGGTATTGAATGGTGCATCGGAAGTGTTCAATGTCAAGTGCTTTGTCGATGTTGAATAATTCAACTCGAGACTCCATTGACCTGGCATGAGAAGTTCGGTCGTGTAACCAGATTCATTAGTCTTCTCAAATGTTATTTGTCCGAGGCCATCTTGGCTGATCGCTTTGACTCGCTGATCTGAGAGGTTGTTAAGTGTAAGACCTTCCTGTAATTGGAAACTCACATTAACACCCTGAACCGTTTGTAAACTCAACGATGAACGCAATTCGGCATCATCACTAATCGTCACTGGGCTTCTGAGCACTTCTGTGATTTCACCTGAGGAATATGGTGCAACAATGAAGAGCCAATCTCCAGTTGGTACGTAGGCAGCAAATGTACCGTTCTCATCTGAAGCGATATTGAAATAATCATCTTTTTCTTCATTGTACATCAAGAAACTATTCTCAATTCCATCACCTGTTGAGTTGGAAAGAGTTCCATTTACTCGATATGTTTCTTTGAACACAAGGTCGATTTCATCATCCGGACCATTCAATCCGATATCGATGAGGTCGAAGAAGGAAAACGCAACTAAGTCGTAATCAGTTGCATTTTCGTCACCTGCAGAAGTTCTGTTGAGAACAATTTCGTAGCTTCCTGGAGTTAACGAAACCACGAGTTCGCCAACATCATTGTAATCATCTTCCGTGATATTTACCAAAGTTCCAACACCCATTGGTTGAAGGCTGAAACTTGGTGAAATCATCGTCCCATTGGTGGAGTCAACATCAGCATTTGATGCCATGTACACATTCAATGTCACTTCAATTTCCTCAGGATAAACATAGAATTCGAGGAATGAATTCTGAAGTGTAGTGGACGTATTCACAATGACACCTTCAATCGTTGTGGCGTTGAGCAATTCATTTTCAAATTCAAAGTCATACACGCCGTCAGGCAACTGAGTGAAGAATCTGCCTTCGCTTGAAACGGTTGTGTTCCAAGTCAGACCATTTTCATCAGTTGCAAACAGATTCTCAGTTTCCCAGCCGGGGATAGTTGAATCCCAAAATGTTGCATTATCATAAAGGTAAACGAATCCCTCAATGGTCGAAGTTGGTTCAAGGTATATTGTTCCAAGGTCAATATCTTCATCACCACTGACCTCAAGTAATTCACCATATGCCATCGCCCTAGTCAAAGAGAATATTGTGAAGTGATAATCATGCCCACTCGGTACTCTGATTGAAAAGTTACCTGAATCGGAAGATGTCGTTGTACTGAACTCGAGGTCACCTGAAACCATAGTAATCGGCGTATCTTTCACAGATTCAGTGTTGATAATGAGGAGGTCTGGGTTATCTTGTGTCTCGAGATACCATTGATGATACTCATTGAGAACTCCATTGTATGAACGAAGAGAACCATTGAGAACCACAGAAATTGAATATGCGAATTCTTCAGTTAATTCGTCGTTTGGTTCGATACTAATTTTCTCATACAAGACCATCGACTCGTCGAGGTTATCGATAATCGTATACTCACCTGCGAGTAATTCGACGTAGATGATGCCATCTTCATCCGAGGTTGCTTCAATAGGTTCAGCGAATCCTAGTCCATCATCGAAGGTGAGCGTTCTGTTGGATACATCGATGAGAGGTTCATTTGTTTCTTCATCGAGAGGGGAAACCAGTTGGATTGTGATGTCACCTGTTGGTGGAACATTGAATCCAAGTGTGAGGTTTTCTGATTCATCGGCAACAAACAATGTTTGGTTGAGGTCGTACCAACCATCATCGTCCGCATCGACTCTGTAGTAATACTCACCAAAGGTGATAGGGCCGTGAGCAAACGATCCATTTTCATCGGTGATAATTTCAATCATTGAATCTTCTCCGAGCACAACATCGATGAATTCGATTGTTGTATTTGCCAGCGGATTGTTTTCAATATCGATGAGCGTATCACTGAAGTGGGATGCAGGAATGGACATAGCAAGGTCATAACTTGGTGTTATTCCAACGACGACTGGATCTGGAAGGAGAACTTCTTTCCCATTTTCCATCTGTGCAATCATATTGTATGTTCCAGGGAGGAGACCTGTTTTGTAGAATGAACCCGGTTCAACCATCGGTCCAGAAAAGGTTCCGTTACCAACAAATAAACCAGTTCCGTTGAAAATTCCAGTTCCAAAGAAATTTCCAATGCCCTCAAAGGTGACGCCGTCTTCATACTCTTGAACAAAGGTGGTGATTCCATCCGATGTGAGCATACCCTTTCCAACAAGTTCTCCGTCGAAGAGATACTCTTGACTACCTTCACCAAGTTGGCAAATGGTTTGGTTGGCAGGCATTGCGAATTCAGTTGAATTTTCAATTGGCTCACATTGACTCATATTCGTTGTGTTTTCAAGCCATGATGCCTTGAATGTACCTTTTCCGTTCCATGTTCCGTTACCAAAGTACATCACTTTGTCCGTAATTTCTCGTGTGTATGTACCAACGAACTCCTTAACAAACGCAACGCCGTCGCTTTCAAAGGTTCCATTGTATGTAAATTCAACTTCACCAGTTCCTTGTAGGACACGTGATTCTTCTGAGGTGAATGTACCACTTGTTGTCGTCACAGTGTAATTGTCGGTCATCGACCAAATATTTCGAAGAATGAAGGTGGTCTCTTCGACTGCTTCACCTTCGAAACTTTCGTGGCCTGTCCACTTGATTGTTCCTGAAACACCACTTGAACCCACGTGGATGTCGAGAGATTCTGTGATATCTGTCACCCTGTTTGCCTGATCGCCGGTGATATTCATTTCAGACTCACCAAGCCAAGTCATGTTTGAGACTTGACCCAAAATAGCTGTGAGTTCATTCACAGTTCGGTTGTCATTTGAATCTTGAAGGAGATCTTGGATGTTGCTCACATATGATCCATCTCGTATGTTATCTTGATCGAAGACAGGGTTGTATGTTCCTGCAAATGCAGATACACGAATGCGTCCTGCTGGTGCAATGAATGAATAGCGACCCTCTTCATCAGCATCTACCGATCCAATTGGAATCCAATATGTGTCTGCATCGTCGTCTTCGATGCCCTCACCTGAGAATGCATCTCGTTCAACGAGAACACGGGCATTCGGGATGCCAACACCATCGTCCTCAGTCACAACTTGACCAGAAAGTTCTCCACCCGGATAATACTTGAGAATCTTCACGAGCGTGTTTGCATCTGCAAGACTCTTGGTTGAATCATTGCTGTACCAGTTTGCGAGGACGAAATGATTCATCATAGCACCTGGTAAAGGAACAGCTTGTTGCAGTATGCTGCCTGGTGAACCAGACTGACCAAAGTGTTGAGATGGTTGTGGATTCGATGAATCCGTATTCAATCCAAGTGATGACGCACCGTATCCTACATATGTGCGTGCAACCATTGTATCAAAGAATGTCGGTTGGTGGTCAATTCGAACATCTTCTAGAGCAATCATATCGATATCCGCACCGGCTTGGTTGTTCAAGAAATCCTTCTTGACCGCTTCCTCATACTCTGCCGCAGTCATTTCGTCTTTGAACTCACCACGTACGGTTTCATATGTTTCAGACATGAATGTTTGAATGTCTTGTCCAGAGAGAATTGTTGGTGCACCAAAAATTCCCATTGGTTGACCAGAGTTGTATTGAGCATCAGCGGTGTACCTTCCTGCTCGTGGGTAAAGTCTGTTGTCAACAGCAAAGTAACGAATTTCATGATCACGGTCAATCGTTTCACCCGGACCGCCATTGTAGTCTTGCACAGTGTAGTATCCTTCCATATTGATGATATCGTTGTACAGGTCGTGGATTGTAGCGGTTGGATGAGCCTCAAATACGGCATCGAACAATTGTACGGTCAATGCTAATCGCGCATTCATTCGGTGGATGTTTGTAGAGACAGAAAGGTATTCCTCAACCAAGTCTGCAGTGTACCAATAGTCACCAATGATGTAATGGGTCGTCTGGGTCACTGTATCTTGACCACTTCGAATATTGTTTGTGAAGGTGATATTTGCTTGACTTTGGTCGAGCCAGTCGCCGTTTGAACACGATGTTCCCGAGGTATCTTCGCACAGGAGGCGCTCGCCATCTTTCCAAATTCTGAAGAGTTCTTGGTCCGAGTTGAACACACCATCATCATGAGCATAACCTTGTGCCATGACAACATCTCTGTTGGTTTTCATGACTGTGAATGCTCGATCCGTGATGTAATCAACCATTTCCGCATCGAACTGTGTTTGAAGTGTGACGAATTCATCGAGTTGTTCATCGGTGAGGTATTTGTCTACTTTGTTAACAAACCCTTGACTGAGTTCCAAAGTGCCTTGTGTTGATTCCATGTATGTCCTGTCACCTTCAGCGAGTTGCCAAATGAACATAGCAGTTAAATCATCTTGATTCCTTGCGAGGAGCATATTTCCTGTCGCAGGAATACCGGATTGGAAGTTATCTGAAACCGATGGGTGTTGACCTGTGTTGAGTGCTTGGAAACCATAGTCCCACCAGGACACGAAAGCAGGACGATCTGAATACGCTGCTTCAGTGTCTTGCTCCGCTAACCACTGATAAGCAAGGTTCCAACCGTTGTCGTTAAACGATGATCCGAATGAACCGAGATACCAGTTACCTGTGTACAAAGAACTGTCAAGCAGTGAGAAACCTAGAACTTCAAAGCGGAAAATATCCGGCATGATATTGTAAATGTCCTCGTCCAATTCACGCTCAGATGTTGATGAACCAGGAATTGCTGAATCGAGACCGTAGGTTGCTTGTTGGCTGAAGATGAGAAGCATAACGATCATGATGGCTGAGAAGGAAGGCGTTTTCCAAACTGCCTTTCTTGCACCTGTAATTCTATCTGCAGGTGTTCGAATTCCGAACTTCTGCCACTTCAATTTCAGGCCATTCCAATCAGCGTTACCCCAAAGAGCGACAACACCTGCTGCACCCAACACTGCCATAATAGGAGCAGCGTTGAACATGAAACGTGCTGCGTTCCAAGCCATGAACGATGCTGCAAAGACCCATACGCCAAACACCAGGTGTGTTTGTTTACGGTGTCGAATGCCATCCACGAGCAGAAGAATACCCATAACAAGGGCTAGTACGAATGTGATTGGACCAAATGATGCAAAGAGTTGGGCTCGATTTGGTGCGTTAGCCTCAGCAACGGTTCCAAAGATTTTCGTCTTTGTGAAATAACCACTACCTGTGAGCAAAACATCCCATGCGTTTGATATCTCAAGTTGTTTCAATACAAAGAGCAGACCAAACAACAAACCTCCGGCAACCGTCAATGTTCCAAGAACGAGAAGCCATGGCTTGTCTCTAAATCCTGTGGTAATGAATGTCAATGCTAGAGTGAAACCGAGCACAAAGAGGAACGGTTGCAGACCAGTAGCATTGAGGACCAGATTCATTTGTGGGTGTGCATAGAACGGCAGTGCCATCAATAAATTGACAACGAGCATAATGATGAACAATGTACTCAAGATTGTTGAATCTCTTCGACGGAACATGTTCAACGCAACTTGTAATGCGTAGGCTAAGAACAAAATTGATGGTCCAACGACGAATCCTTTCCAGCCCAGAGATGCAATTCCAAAGGACACACCTGCTAGTATTGCATAAGAAACTGCTGCACGTCGATTCGACACAACATCTCTGAATGCGGTAATGAATGTGGGAAGATTTGGTGAGGTCGTACGTGTGAGTCGAGCAGAACCTGAGTACCGAACTGCTTTCAACCAATACATGAATCCAAGACTGATGAAGAGCATGACGAATGCATCGTGGTCAGCAAGTGCCCAAGTCGAATGGGTGACGTGTGCTGGCATGAATGCAATGAGCCAAGCAGCGATAACACCTGCTCCTTTTCCGAATTGATCACGTGTGATGATAGCAATTGGTAGAATTGTCAATGCCCCATATATTGCTGGTAGAGCGAGCATGCTCCACCAAACTGCGTCTTCAGCTTGTCCGCCCAAAAACGGTTCAAGAAGAACGGCACCAATAGCCATTGACCACGAGAATAGTGGAGGTCTTGGGTTGATACCACCGATAGGATAGTACCTATCTGCATCGACCAAAAGATGAGCATTCTGAGCAAGGATATAATCCACAACTCGCTTCATGTACCATGGGTCAGAACCACCGGTCATATCCCACGTACCTGTACCGTATGCGTTCATGGAAGGAACAACATACCATTGTACTCGAATTGCGAGACCGATAATAAATGCGGACCAAATAAGTGTTGAACTCCAATTTGCACTCCAGAATTTTCGAGCGCCTGAACCTTCATGAGGTTCTAAGTTCGACCATCCTCCGTACTTCTCGTGGGTCCCGATGTAGTAAATTGCAACGCCGATAAAGAAGGTGAAAGCGAGCCAGATAAGAGCCGCCCAGTTTCCTTCGAGTTGGCTTGATGTCCAAATACCCTTTTCATACCACGATGAAACAAGATACAGTCCCCACATCGAACCGATGAACATCGAGCGTGTGAACCATCGTTCTGCATACATGCCCGCAACGATAAGGGCAACGATTCCGGTCATCGTCGCAGTCCAAAATCCGACATATCCTGTGTATCCTTCAATCGTTGCAACACCGAGTTTGTTTCCTAGACTGACCGAATCGTAATGCCAGAGGGAGCCAATGTAGGCGAGCACCCAAACATACAGGGCGATCATGAGCGGAAGTGCATTACGTTGGAATCCATCGATGGAAGGGATGTAACCAAACCAGCCCTCTTCACCTGCTTCGTTGAGAACGCCTCGAGCCGTGACTCCAATTGCAAGTCCAAGGATTGTAAACATCATCAGATAGGTGAAGAACAAGTAACCCACTGTCTCTCTTGCGAGATTCAATGTTGTGACGAGTTGCCCATTTTCAAGTTCAAACGTCGTTGGCAAGTCAGTTGATTTGGCAATATGAAGAGCCATCCAATAGCCAACTGCAAAGAATGTGAGCATTGATTGCCATTCGTGTTTTGCCTTCAAATTCAGGCGATTACCGAACACTAAGACGATGAAGAACAGCAGTCCTGCCATTGCATCGTAGTACATGAAGACGACATCTGCAAGGACGAGTCCAATGACCAACACGCTGAGGGAAATTTGTGTTACATTAAAGCGTCCAGAGTCGAGAAGCATCTTTGGCACAGTTGCCAATATTGCGGCAACACCCATCAAAATGAAGGGTGTAAGGTTCTCTGTTGTCAAGTCGAAGGTGATGCCTGCGACTTTCATAATTGCAATCGCCAAGACGACTGCCAAAGCTGGTATAATCCAGCCAAGGAAGAAACTTGGGCGATGTTGCACGCTTTTGTTTTGTTTTTCCATGTATATCCCTCGATTACCTCCAACAGCAAGGCTGGAGCGACCCTTGCCACTTGAGAACCCCTTTTCAAGATGACGCAGATGAATGGGGAAAGAAACAGAACACCGAATCAAATTCTTATGCGAAATCGAAAGCCTTTTTGCCAATGTCTTTTCTATAATGAGAGCCTTCAAGTCCTAGTCTCTCAATGCCATCGTATGCCGTAGTATAACATTCTTGCAACGTAGAGCCAAGGGCTGTGACTGAGAGAACTCGGCCACCAGTCGAAATGTATCGGCCATCCTCATTCATCTTGGTTGCAGCGTGATTAATCCACAAGTTGTGAGGTGATGTTACACGTTCAAGTTCATCAATACCTTCTATGAGCAATCCGGTTTTTGCACTCGAAGGATAGCCCTCAGAGGCGAGAACGACGGTAAGAGCATGTGCATCATGATATTGAATCGTATGTTTACTCAATCCATCAGTTGCTGAAGCAAACAATAACTCGAGGACATCGCTCTTGATGAGCGGCAATGTGACCTGGCATTCTGGATCACCAAAACGTACATTGAATTCAACAACATACGGGTCATTGTTCTGGTCGATCATAAGACCAACATAGAGAACTCCGCGATAAGGGTGGTCAAGCGAGGAAAGGTGCTCATGCATCGGTTGAACAATTCGTTTTATCACTTTTTGATGGACTTCGGAAGTGACGATTGGAGCTGGACAATACGCGCCCATGCCACCGGTGTTCGGGCCTTGATCAGCATCGTATGCGCGTTTGTGGTCTTGGCTACAAGGGAGGGGAATAAACGTGCTTTGGTCCATGACAACAAGCATACTCGCTTCTTCTCCTGGAAGGAAATCTTCGAGCAAGACATAGCCGTCTGAATCAATAGATTGGCGAATAAAATCTTCAGCCTCTGAAGTCGACGAGGTGACGAGAACTCCTTTTCCTCCTGCTAAAACATCGCGTTTGATCACAAATGGTGCATGGTCGTTGGCCTCGAGAATGGAAGAGATGTCCGAGGACTCATTGAGGACATGATAGCCCGCGGTCGGAACATTTGCGGCACTCATCATCTCTTTTGCAAATTTTTTCGAACCTTCAAGATGAGCCAGACCTGAAACAGGGCCAAAGCAAGGAATGTTCGAGGCAAAAAGACGGTCGGCTAAACCATCGCACAAGGGTGCTTCTGGTCCTGCAATCACCAAATCACATGAAAGCGAGACGGCCAGATTCACGAGCCCTTCAATATCTGAGGCACCTACGTCATGATTGGTTCCGAATTTGGCCGTACCTGCATTGCCTGGTGCACAGTGGAGGCTTCCAAGCAATGCTGAGGTCGAGATTGCCTTACAAATTGCATGTTCTCGACCGCCTCCACCGACCACAAGAACATCGTATCTGCCCATATCATTGCTGAAACGAACCCGTCTCATTAACATCACTCAAGCAACGAAAGCAACCGAGGGGGGAAATATCAAACACTTCATTGACTACGACAAAGCAATGTCACCAACATCTGTGGTAGAAATGACGACAAGCTCATCAGCATTTGTTCAAGACTCATCGTTTTGGGTCGTTGTACTCATGACGCTTTGGCTATATTTGTCAGGATTTTTGGCCAACACCTTTGCAATGATGTGGGGGAAGTGGTTGCCGAAAACAGGATATGGCCCATGGCCTATCGATGGAGGAAAGGTGTGGAAAGATGGTGAACGCCTGTTAGGTGATGGAAAAACTTGGAATGGACTTCTTGGAGGCTCGTTGACAAGTGGTTTGCTTTGCACGATCATCTCGATTTCGATGGGAGCACCTGAATCGTACATGGATATGGAATCTGGAATATTTGTTCACCCGCTCACAGGTTATGAAGACACTTGGTGGAATGTGGGTAGTCTTGAGGCAAGTGCTTTTTTGCTCGGCACGATGCTCGGTTTCTTTTGCTTACTCGGTGACATGACAGGGTCATTTTTCAAACGGAGACGAGGGCTGAAGAGGGAAGGAAATGTTTCATCAAAGGCACCAATCCTTGACACCTTACCATTTGCAATTATGCTCTTTATTCTCGGCCAACTTTTCTTAGGTTCCGCATTGCTTTCTTCAACTGCACTCCTTCCTGCAATGGTTGTGCTCATCATCGCAACACCTATTTTGCATCGTAGTTTCAACTTGATTGGGTACGCAATTGGATGGAAAGACGTACCGTACTAACCAATTTGACGAAGCCTTCATCAAAAATGACCGAACACTTATACTCATGCGAAAGACAATTTTCTTGATGGGGCTCTTCTTGATATCAGTACTTGCACCGCTATCAAATGCGGAACCACCAACCGATGGGGGTACTTTGAATGTCACGAGCGATGAAAC
>JAYQSB010000032.1:0-22130 GCA_038146705.1 Candidatus Poseidoniales archaeon | reverse complement strand
ACCAATTGGCTTGTTGTTGTCGATTTGTAAATCAAGAAGTTTTGAAAACACACTTGCTCCAATAGCATTTCCATGTCCGGTTTCGCCTTTTTCGATGACGCCAAGACAAACTGCACCATGAATGCCTTTCTTTTGGATTTCACGGGAGAGGGCGAGAGGGAGTTCAAATGAACCTGCCACCCACACAATATCTGCGATCTCAATGTTGTTTGTCGCACATTCTTGTTTTGCAAAAGCGAGCATCGTTTCGATTTCTTCCAAATGATAACTTGCACAGACGATTGAAATTTTCCTCATGGTTTCACTTCCCTAATGTTCGTTTGACTGTCGCAACAATTGTTTGTGTGGTCGAATCAATTTCAATATTTGTCATTTGACCAACCACAAATGTATCGCATGTAGTGAGATTGAGTGTCTCGGGGATGAGGTGAAGCCAGAACGTGTTACCCTCGCATCGACCAATGGTGAGCGACACACCGTTGACGGCCACATACCCCTTTTCCATAATGTACTGGCTAACATCATCGGAAACGTTGAGGCAAACATCCATCGTCTCGCCTTGGCTGTTGACTTCGACGATTCTCCCGGTGTCCATGATGTGCCCTGAGAGGAGATGCCCGCCAATTTCATCACCAAATTTGAGCGACCTCTCAACATTGACTCTCGAGCCCTCGGACAGTTGGCCAAGGGTGGTTCGGCGAAGCGTTTCTTCGATGACATCAAACGCAACATCGTTGTTTTCAAAAGAGACGACTGTCAAGCAAACGCCGTCAATAGCTACGCTAGCACCAGTTTGCAAGCCCTCCACATTTGGAATTTCGATGAGAATCGTTGTGTGCGATGCATGTTGTGTGACGCCCTTGACGGAGCCAACGCCTTGCACAATACCTGTGAACATCTCATTCGCTCCCGTTTTTCCGAGCACGCTCGATAATACGTGCGATGATTTTTCGAGTGCCATCCAAATCGTCGGATAATCCTTCGACTCGGGTGATGTGGATGTGACCGAATCCACGTTCGGCCAAATTCGATCGAATCGATTCCTCTGCGTGTTCCTGGTCGTAGCCCAAAGCAATGATATCTGGTTGTACGACTGGCAAGATATCAAAAATTGGTTGGCTGGGTGGATTTCCGACAATCGCTTCGTTCACGGGTTTGAGTCCTGCCACCATTCGACATCGAAGTTCATGAGGTGTGACAGGGTCGTGTTTTCGCATGCGAACCGTGTCATCGTGAGCGACAACGACGGTAAGGTGGTCACCGAGTTGTTTGGCTTGCTCGAGATAGTGAAGATGCCCTGCATGCAGTAAATCGAAGACGCCAACAGCCATGACACGCTTCATTCAATCACCTCATTTTTCTATAGACCTAGTGCTTGGATGACATCTGCACCGTGCAAAAATGGTATTCCTCGTTCACTTGCCCAACGCTCTGCCTCGTCGACTGGAAGGGCATAATCACCTTCAGGTTCAAGCATTTCTGCACCGATAACAACGGGAGTTGCGCTAGCAAGGTGTGCTAATCCGACTGCGAGTTCGGTATGCCCTTGCCTCATAGCAAGACCACCTGAAGATTCGCGACAAACAGGGATATGGCCTGGTGTTCTAAATTCTTCACCGAGCAAAGCCATAGCCTCTTCTTGAGTTCGACCTGCTTCAAAAACCTCTTTGGTCAATTCTGCAAAACGTCGAGTGGTTAATGCTCTGTCGTGGTCGGTGATGCCGGTGTAGGTTTTTCGGTGATTGAGCGATAGTGTGAACGCTGAACGGGAATCGTATTTCAGGTCGTGTGTGATGAGGTGGCTGAGAACAGGATGGTGTTTTGTCGCCTGTTCTTCAGTGTGCAAATCTTGCAAAAATGGAAGACCAAAGATCTCACCAACTTCATGGCCAATAGCGAGAAAAAGAAGCCCTCCGCAATCTTTTCTCAACTGACGCATTGTTGCTGGCTGTGCTTTCTCCGCGAGGAAGAGAAGGTCGGTTTCCCCCTCCCGCTTTTCTGAATCAAACAAGCAGACTGGTCGGCCTTGTGAAAAGGCATCGAGGGCTGCCTGAACGGAGGCATTCATGTTCATGCGTGAAACACCTCCTTCATGAAGAGTCGTATTCGGATTTGAGTGAAAATATAGCAAAAACTGAGGCGACGGACAGAAAGCAATTATGTTAGGACACCTATTGGCTATGTTTCGCGGAGGTGGGTTGATGGGCGTAAAAATTGGACCGGCTGGTGTACCATTGTCCTGTAAAGGGCGGACAATCGTCGAAGGAATGGATGACATCATATCACTCGGTCTCGAAACAATGGAAATTCAAACCGTGCGAATGGTCTCGCCTCAACACTTCGAGCAATACTGGCAGGCTGGCGTGCTCGCCAACAAAGCAGAAATGGAAATGAATATCCATGGGCCATACTATTCTGAACTTCTAGGCGACAGAGTTCAACGAGGCCGTTCCCTTGCGAAAATTGAAGCGACTTTACAAGCAGCCCGTACCATCAATGCTCAACATGTGACGCTGCATGCTGGACATTACGGCGAATTTGGCAGGACTCAAGAAGCAAATGAGCATGTAGCAAATGTGTTCTCCGGTATCGTCGACCGAGTGCATGAGATTTGGCACGATGACGAGGATGAATTTCCAGTGTTCCCGTGGATTAAAGACGGTCAACCATCCAAAATTGGCATCGAAACCTCAGGCCGTCAAGAGTTGTGGGGTAGCCTTGAGGAAGTCCTCGAAGTAGTCAACCACGTTGATGGAACGATACCGGTACTGAATATTGCCCACATCCACGCACGAGGGCATGGCCAAATGCGAACCTCAGAAGATTATGGTGAATTGTTCGACCAAGTCAGAGAGACCATTGGAACCAAAGAATTCTATTGTCACTTCTCTGGTGTCGAGCATCGCAGTGGAAACGCTATGCATTACACACAAATCAAAAAATCCGATCTCAACTTTGAGCCTCTTGCCGAATTCATTGTCGAAGATGGTGGGTGGCTCGACATCACACTCATCTCGGATTCGCCTCTTCTCGAGCACGACGCGATGTACATGATGCAATGCATCGAGAAAGCAAAGCACAAGCAACTTGAACGCAAAGCTCGAGAAGACCGTCGAAGAGCTCTCGCCCTTCAAGCAGGAACATCCCCTGAAGAGTTGGAAGCACGCGAAAAAGAACAAGCAGAACTTCGCAAAAAACCAGAAGAGCCTGCAGAACCAAAACCTGTCAAAGCACCCTCTAAGGCGAAGAAACAGGACGACAAGAAAGCCTCTGAAAAAGCAGATTCGAATGATGTCTTTGACTTCGATGAAGACGATGATGACCTTTTCTGATACCGCCTTCACCATATCAAAATCAATATGTTGGGCATGTGTTGAGTGGGAAATGGTATATACTCACGCCATAGCCTTGAATTGATTCCAATGGCTCATATATCGGTGCTTGGTTTAGGTAATTGGGGAACTGCAATTGCCCGTATGTGGTTATTGGAGGGTCACAAAGTCAAGGGTTGGACCATTGAACAAGAGGTCTACGAGTCGATTATGTCGTCAAGCATCAATACAAAATATCTGCCTGAGGTTGAACTTCCTGGTCTAGATGTGAGTATGCGACTTGAGGATATGTTTGATGGTTCAGAAATCATTGTCCTCGCTGTTCCCTCTTCTGTCATCCTCGAAGTCGTTGCAGACGTCATCCCTCACCTTCGACCAAGTCACGTTTTGCTTGACCTTGCAAAAGGCCTTGCTCCCGGAAATAAGCTCATTTCCGAATCGATTGAAACAATGCTTGACCAAGCTGGTAAGTCAAACACGCTGGCCGTGGTCACTGGACCGACGATCGCCCCTGAAGCAGCAAAAGGTGTGATGACGACCGCTCTTGTCGCCTCAGAAGACCGTTCAGTTGCCAAGACACTCGCAGATTCGTTGAGCACTTCGACATTTATCCTCAAACCAGCATCAGACCCTGTTGGTGCGGAATTATGGGGGGCGTTCAAAAATGTCGTTGCACTTGCGTGTGGCCTAGTTGATGGACTCAAACAAGTTGGCGATTTAGGTGGAGATAACCTGAAAGCAGCGATTTTCATGTCCGGATTCAAGGAAGGATGCCTCCTCCTCGCCGAATTGGGTGCTAAACCAGAGGTCGCTTTTGGGCCTGCTGGATTGGGTGACCTCTACGTCACTGCAACGTCTCCATTTGGTCGAAACAGAACAATGGGTGAAAAATTAGGCTCGGGAAAAACCCTCGAACAAGCCCTCGAAGAGATGCACATGGTCGCAGAAGGCGTGCGTGCTGCACGAATGTTTTCTGAGCGTGCTCAGGATTTGAATCTAAACATTCCCTTCACGAAAGCCCTCAACACGTTGCTCGACGGTGCTATCGAACCAGAGGAATGTTGTCGACGAATGGTTGCGATGTAAGCAACAGATTTCATCGGTGCAATTTTGAGCCCTTGTCGCTTCGGATGTGTATGTCCGACGCGCTGACCGCTACTGAAGAAAAGGTGCTCAAGTGGCTCGTGAAAAGTGAATTTCATACGGTGCCTTGGTCAACCAAGGATGCTGCAAAGGCGTTCAAAATCAAAGAGGAGGAAATGTATGAAGTCATTGCAGCCCTCACACGAAAAGTGCCAACTCGAATTCAATTGTTTTACAAAGATGGTTCAGTCCACATCGCAGCAGATTAAGCCGCTAACCACTGAGCTACAAATCGCTCCCCGAAGGGGTCCGTTGCTATTTCGGAGTGTGTGATAGGTCGTACGATGACGAGCATGTCAACCTCGCCACCCCATCGTCCGTCAGCAACGATGACAACATGGCCCACCTTTCCACCTTCGGGGTCGAGACCCAAGGCTAAACTTCGAAGGTCGTAGAGGCGAACATCGAGTTCAACGTGGCCAGCATCTGTTGGGTACATGTGTTTGTCTTCGACAAGAAGCGGGTCGAGATTCATCTCATCTGGGTCGAGATTTGTCGATACCCGTTCATCGAGAAGAAGAATGGCTTGCTCAAGTCGACTGTTTTCGAGGTTAAACAAGGATGAGATCTCGAGCATTGAAGTCGCCGCATGGAACTGACCGTATTGGTACGGTGTTCGAATTACCATGGATTGCAAAATAACTGCATCGAGTGGAGCGTTGAGTGAAGCGATAAGCCAAGTGTATTGCTCACTTGCGGGAATCGCAGGAGCGTTTGGATTCTCTGTGAACAAGGGTTGGCCCCAAGATTCTGAAGCCCGTGGTTGTTGAACAGGAAACATCGAGGTGCACAAAAGAGTGATCACGAACACTGAGAGGAAAACGATTCGAGGATGCTTGTGGTCTTCCCAATCTTTTCTTCCCGCTGGACTTGCAAGCGTGGTGGTAATACCTAGAGGTAGAAGAAGGAGGACCCCATATGGAACAATCCACATCAGTACAAACATGATGATCACAAAACCGAATGACTTAGGACCAATGAACTCCTTGATGGAGGGTTGTTCCTCAGACTTTTTCTTATGCCAGAAAATTGTTGCAGCGATGGCGCTTCCGAATGTTGTAAGTGCTCCAGCGACTCCAAACATCATTGCTGCTCACAGTTTAATGGGTATTTCATTAGTAAGAGAGTTTTGGTGGTGCGAATGTTGATGCCTCATGTTTGTGTGGGTTTAACCATGGCGGAACCGCATTTGGAAGTTCAACAACTTCACTTTCGCCACACAATTGCAGGGCGGATTCCACTGATTCGGAAACACGCCATCCTCGGTGGCGGAGTTTTTGATTGCTCATTTTCAATTGATAAAGGTGAAATTTTAGGTCTCGTTGGTGCGAATGGCGCTGGAAAAACAACGCTCCTTCGACTCCTTGCTGGCATTCATGCCCCTCAGAAAGGTAATATTCGAGTGGATGGAAAAGAGGGAAGTACGAGCCGATTAAGAGCAAAAATTGGCCATATGCCCGAACACATTCGATGGAACGGCAACAAGACGCTCGAAGAAATTATGGAAGAATTCTGTATCTTGAATAATGAGGATGCAGCATCCGCTTCTAAACTTCTTGGACTCGTTGGCTTATTCGACCAACGTCATGACCCTGTACACCGACTGAGTCAAGGCATGCGTCAAAGGCTTTCACTTGGCGTAGCGCTCATTGGTTCACCAGAAATTCTTCTCCTTGATGAACCGTTTAACGGACTTGACCCGATTGCGTCCGCCTCGTTTCAAAACATGCTGAAAATGCTCGCCAGCAAAGGTGTCACAATCATCATTTCATCTCATCTCGTACACGACTTGAGAACCCTTGTCGACAGAATTGCTATCATGCATCGAGGTCAACTCATCGAAGAGGGGACGATGGACGATGTGTCTAAAAAATTAGGTTTTCACGGCTTGTATGAAATCAAAGGCAAAGATGACGTCGAGATTGAGCAGTTTTTCGAACCCCACAACATTGTGGAACATTCGGAAAATGAACATGGTTGGATACTTATCGTTCGTGATGTCACCTCGAGCATCATTCAAACCATGTTCAAGAAGAATGTCAATGTAACATCGTGGACTCCTTTTGAGCCTAGCCTTGTCGACCTACTCCAATCAGCAACTGGAATGGAATTGGATGAAATTTCATTGGAGGTCAAACCACAAATGATGGTACCACTTCGTTCGGAGGTGGATGAAGATGAATGAGAACAGACGGATGCTCATGCTTTCATCGATTGTTCGAAAAGAGTTGCTATTTTCCAACCGAACAAAAATTATGTTTCCAATACTTTTGCTCTTTATTCCTGGATTTGCTTGGGGTTTCTCCGACCCACAAGTCGTCCTTCCTGGTGGAGTCCAACCAGAGACAGCTATGGAAATTCTCTACTATACCTCGATTGGAATATTATTTTCTGCAACCGTCTTTGCAGTTCTTCATGCACATGATGGGATAAGTAGAGAGAGGATATCCGGCGTGCTCGAACTACGATTGTCCCAGCCAATGCGTCGCTCAAAACAAACTACTGCATTGGTTTTTGGTTACTGGCAGAGCAGTTTTTTGCCCGTTGCATTTTGTTCATTGTTGGCTACTTTTGCCATGTTTACAAGAACTGGTTTGCTCCCATCCTTCCTCGAATTCATAACATTCATTTTTGCCATTGCCGTTCTCGTTCTTTGGTACACACTTTTGGCACTGATTGCTTCATCGTTCGCAAAAGAACAAAGCACATCAATTGCTTTTGGGATTGGAACTTGGTTTTTGTTCACCTTCCTATGGGCTCTTGTGACATCAATGGTGGCTTTTGCATCTGGTGTTGCGGTAGGTCAACCAAATGATCCTGAATGGGTTCGATTGGAAGGGCATCTCGATTTACTATCTCCGAACGGGGTGTTCCATCACCTCCTTGAATTACGTATACCCGATATTGAGCGTGGTGTTTCTGTAGCCATGACCTTACTTGGTGTCATCTTGTGGACCCTCATACCATGGTTGGTTCTCAAACGAAGGATTCAACACCTTACCCTGTAGTCAATGCAAGTATTCTTGAACACAAAAGTGCTGGTGCAATTATGGCGACACACACTTCTCGCATTGGTCTTGCCCTTTTCTTGACACTCTGTGTCTTGATATCTACATTCTCATTGCCCGAGGAAAAGGCTCGCCGTTCTATGACTGAGGCAACGTCAGTTGACGATACAAGCGGTCGACAAGCTGGGTTTGACCCAGATTGTACCGGATTGACATTTGAGGACCTCTTTGAATACGATTATGCAATCTTTGACCTTCTCATTCTCGACGATTGGGCAACTGCAGACATGTCAGCATCTGCTTGGGTCAATGGCTCAAACTCGGCGATTGTTCGTGCAAATCTCGACGGTTTGTTCGATGGTGCCCCGGGTGGAAACAACAGTTACATCAGTACCGATGAACGTGATGCAGTGAGAGAGTTTGGCCCATTGTGCATTGAAGATATGGAAACTCGTCTTGGCATGAACGAAAAGAATCTCAAGGATGGAGAATATGGGTGGAACAACTTCACATTTGCAAACGATGGTATTGCACTCGATGAGGTAAATATTGTTCCAACCAACCACCCTGATGCACGAACATGTACGAATTTTGGTGCGAGCACAAGTTGTAAAGAAGTACCCGTCTCAATCACTGACAACATGGAAATTCATCTATCTTCTCAGCCAGATGTGAGTAATCTTGAATTTGTGCAATTGCCGAACAAAGGGGATTCAAACTTCACCCTTGCAATGAACATCACCAACATGACAAGTGGGGTGTTCCAAGCCACCTTCCCATTTGTGCAAAACCTCAGAGTTGATGCTGCGTACATGCAAGACCGAAACCAAGGCATACCGGGCGATTTGTACAATCTCGATTCACTTGAGGTGATGACCACAACTTCACAGCAAGTCCAAATTCGACTTGAATTAGAATTTGATAGAAGTCAATGGGATGTCGAGCGATTTGTCTTTGTCGAATTCACAACGTCAGAACGGCTCGTCAACTCACCGCCTGTCTGGACTGCAGACTCGCCGAGTGATGGAACAAAATTTGCGTTAAATTCGGGCGGGCAAACAACTGTTGCTACAAGTGAAATCCTCCAATCTTGGGGTCAAGATGTTGATGGATGGACGATGGACTGTACCTTCTCTTCAACGCTCTTAAGTTCAACATTGAACGGAAATGGTGATTGGGTCATCACTCATCCAGAGAATATGGATGGAAGTGAGTCTGCAGATTGTATGTTGACCGATGAACTCAATGTTTCAAACGAAGACATCAGATCATTTGAATTTGGCACACCTTTTACCCTTGAATCCACATTAAGCGAAGACCAAACATCTATTGTTGCAACAATCACACCCACTGGTTTTGTCAACTCGTTCACAATAACAATGCATGCTCATCAAATTCAATCAAATGATATGGGACAAATGGTTTCGGCAGATGTCGGAAATACGGCAGTCAATGTGGAATTGCCGCTGACAGGAGTGAAGCCAGGAAGCATTGCTGCTATGGGGGTTGCAACAGCAAACGGCATGATGGATTATCATTTCATGATTGAATTAAACATCGAAAAGCCAAATTCAATTCCAATGATTGAGCATTCACCAAATGCATTGGAAAATTCAAATGCAACATGGGACGCAAGCGGGCGTGTGTTCATTCTTCGCGGAACCTATTACGAGGTTGATGGTGAATTTGTATCGTTTTCATACACACTTTGTGGCTTTTCATCGGAGGGATTCATCACAACAGCAAATTCTTGGGAAGTTGACATTTCTATAGCACCTTGTATCGCTGCAGGAACAAATGATTACGCTGTCGTCATTACAGGAACCGATGAATCTGGTGGCGCAAATACATTGAATGTTCATGTTGCTGACCCATTTTCTCAAATCGATTCTGATGCATCACCTGAGCCAGATGACAAAGATTCCTCTGAAGGCCTGCCCAGTCTGTCTCTGTTTGCATGTTTGTGTATGATAGGTTTGGCATTTTTACGAGAGCGACGCTGAGAGAGAGATTCAAGCGACATGCTCAAGAACACCGAGCCGTGGGTAGGATGTTTGAGTGCTATGGGATTCATAGGAAAAATCGAACGTGTGAGTCACGAAGGTGGACTCCTTGCCTCATTTACAGGCGGCTCACCAGCACTCAATACCGTGATGATGTTAACTTCAGACTCATCCTATGTTGGAAAAGTCGATGGTGTGTTGGGGACTGTCGATGAACCAATTATTCATATCGCCCACCTTGACAATAAAGTCAACCCTGAATCACTCATCGACCAAGAAATTGTCATCCGCCCAAAGAAAGAAAAAACAAAACAATTCGATGACAGACAAGATCGCAGAAACAGCAGTTCCAGTTCATATCAACGAAGGGAACATGATTCGTTTGGCGACAGGAAAAAATTCGAAAAACGAAACGACTCGTTTGGTCAACGCTCCAACCAAAGAAATGACCGTGGGAGAAATGACAATTCTCAACGAAACGATAGGAACTCACGTCGCGATAATGGACAAAGAGATCGCCGCGGGCAACAAAACAAGAAGCAATTCACCTACAACGACTGGGATTGCCCCCAATGTTCGAATTCTAATTTCAGTTTCCGTGAAAATTGCAACAAATGTGACGCACCACGCCCAGGTGGTAGGGGGCAATCAAAACCGCGAAATGATGGACAGAGAGACCGTCGGAATCAACGAAAAAACAACTCATACAATGACTGGGATTGTCCAAAATGTTCAAATTCAAATTTCAGTTTCCGTGAAAATTGCAACAAATGTGATGCCCCACGGCCTGGCTCTTCTGGCAATAACAGGCAAAGGTCAGATCGACGTCATGGTTCAAACGACAGAGGTCGAGGAGGCCCTCGAGGATACAATAGAGGTCAAGGTGGCCAACGTTCAAATGACAGAGGTCGAGGTGACTCTCGTAGAGATGATGGAAGACGAGGCGGTCAACGTTCAAACAATCGAGACAGAGGAGGCTCTCGAAGAGATGATGGAAGACATGGTGGCCAACGTTCAAATCAAAGAGGTGGAAAACCACCTTCACAATACCGCAAATCGAGAGGTAAAGGTCCGAACCATGCACACAATCGACCCCCAAAGGAAATAGGGTTCCGAAGAGCCAGAAATGATGACGATTGAGGATTGGTCATGAGTGCTGAAGGTCACTATCTCGATGCTTTGGAAGCCCTTGAATCAAATGATGTTGACCTTGCTATTGAAAACGCACGAAAAACCGTTGATATAGACCCTGAACACGTTGACGCATGGAATCTTCTTTCAGACCTCTACTTGCTCAACCAAACAAACCCAAGTTTACAACGAGCTGCTCAATCTCTTTCTGCACTCAAAAAGGCACTTGAACTCGACCCAGAGCGACTTGACCTTTGGGTTCGTGGAGGTAGATTGCTTGCAGATGATTTAGGCCAGCTTCATGATGCTCTCAAGTGGTGGCAAAATTGTCGACATATTGCACCAAATGAAGTCACACCGATCGTAGAACAAGCTTCGATTCTTGCAGACATGGGCGAATATGAACTTTCAAGACAACGCTTGGAAACAATATTGAACGAAAATATGGATGTTGCAACAAGTCAGTTTGCAAAGATCAATGGATTACTTCGCCTTGTTCGAGCAGCTCAAGATCAAGATAGAAAGGACATCTTTCGTCCTCAAGAAAAAAATCACAATGCTTGGAAAGCAATTGAATACAAGATGAAGAAACCACCGGTTTCTGAAAATTACATTTTCTTGCTCTCTACCGTTCCTTTCCTCTTCTTAATCGTCATTTCCTCCCAACGATTTGCAGGAGACGGGTGGACGGCGTTTTGCTTTACTTCACTTGTTATTCTCATGGCCGTCTTGTTTGGTGTTCGATTCTCAAGAAAGATGTTCCAAGTGGCTAATCGCCCTGCATTTAATTTACTTCGAGCAATGAATTTCGAAGCATCAACTGGTTTTGTTGTGATTTCGGAGGAGATCCGCACTTCGGTTCTGTACATGTACATCATGCAACGAAAACCACAGGCTTGGCAAGAACGCATGCTCCGAATTATTGAGGCAGGAAAACAATTACCATCGTCATGGAAACTTAACCTTCCTGATTTCGACTCACACCTTGACGAACTCATCGAAGATGATGATGAAGAGAAGGATTTCTCAGCCTACGAAGAAGAATGAATCTCACTCCTCTCCTACAATGTTGTTGAACTGGTTCACCGAATCGACGCATGCAAACTGCACGTCAGAAGGAAAAGTGACATCATCCTCATACGAAGGACCATCTAATTCTTCATTTCGTATGTCAATTACTCACTGGTCATTGCTTACGCATCGAGGACTTCAATGTCCTTCCTATGGAAAGACAGAGGCATGGTACCGTTCAATATTCTTCAACGTCACAATTGTCCTGTTTGCTGGGCGTATTGTGTAGCATATTGCTGAGCGTACGCAGCAGCCGTTGCCTCATCGTATCCTTGAGATATGAATTGTTGGTAATACTGCTGATAGTATTGCTCGTAAGCACCTCCAGCCTGTTGTGCTGGACTGAACGCTGACTCCTGTGCTGCTGCAGGTTGAGCGGCAGCTTGAGCGGGGGCAGCTGCTTGCTGTGCCTGTCCACCCATGTATTGTTGGGCAAACTGACGTGCTGTTTCTTCAGGATAGCCCTGAGCAACGAGTTGTTGGACATATTGCTCGACTGGATCAGCCTCGTACATGCCTGCTGAAGCAAATGCGTCGAATTTGTCCGCTTCATCACTGGAACCGCCACGCATGACAAAGACTGTGATGACAAGAATGATGAGAATTACTCCAGCAATAGCCGCTACGAGTGTTGTATCCATTCCTGATGTTGAGTCTCCGCCGTCAGTGGTTGTTTCTGGTGCTGTCCATTCCCCAGTTGTTTCATCATAACTGTAGGCTCCTTCCCAAACACACTTACCGTCGACGAGCATGAACTCTCCGCCAGCAGCGAGTGCTTCAGGAGGTGCTTCAAATCCTTGACAGGCGGGCAAACTGATTTCAATCCACTTGATGGTCACCCATCGCTCATCAGGGAATTCACCTTCGTAAATCTTGATGAATATTCTTTGGTCTCGTGAAATGTTCGAGTACTTTCCTTCCAATGTGAGGGACAAAGCAAACGACTCTTGGTCTCCAAGGCCTTCTGATTTCGCCCATAATCCATCAAGACTCATTTCATACTTCTTCACTGAAGTTGCTGAGAAGTTCTCTTCGAAGAAAGCGACTTCAACATATACGTCTCCATTTTCTGCACCTGACAGGACTGTACCACTAATGCTGATAGTATCTGTATCAACTCTGGTATCGTTCAGGCTTGCATCGAGATTGACAACAGGTGGTTCATCACCAAATCCTTCTGGTACAACGACGAAGTACATTCTATACTTGTCACTGAATTTACCTGCTGCGTCGTAGACCACCAATTCCATTCGGATTTGGTTTTCTGTTGTTCCTGTCGAATCAACTGTGACGTTTGCAAAGTTGTAGGACCAACGACCGTTGCTTGCTGCACTTTGAGTAAAGGTATGGCCATCGAGGTCAAAGTTCTCGTCACCATATGGGGCGTCAAACAGAACCTTCCACTCATAGCTTTCAATGCCGTTGCCTTCGAGTGCGTCTGCGTCAGATGAATTACCAGCATCAAAGTGAATAACGATTTCTCCGTCTTCATCAAGGATGATTCGGTGAACATCCCAGTCAACGTTTGAAACAGTCTTTGTTCCAATGTACTCAATATTGTCTTCGTAATCTTCTCGAATATCGATTGTAGCCTCGGCTACTGGTCTTTCACTGTCTGCTTTCACATCATTTGTTTCAACAACCATGCTAATTTCTCGTGCGTGACCTTCGTCATCGTGGAGAAGCAATGTGATTTCCCATTGCTCACCTTGGGCACATCCTGTTGCGGATGCAAGGTCAATGTCACAGAACATCATCACTGGTGAAGATTCTGAAGTGTGACCAGTGACGCCATCGCCCAATGTTGAACCATCCCAACTTGTAGGTCCTTCGATAATCCAATCTGTGGTAAGAGGTACGGTTGCATCGGTTGTGTAACCAAATGTGAGTTCTGCATCACTCTTCATGTAATGAACTGCGTAACCGTTGCCAGGATCTTCAGCTGGCACTTCACCATTCACTGTGAGTTCTAGTCCGTTTCCAAGAATGCCGAAACCATCTGGATAAGGAGTGACTTGGTACTGCAAGAGATTGCCGAGCAGTGGGAACGTGGTACTATCTGCCCGCTCCGAGTGGATGGCAACGTCGATGGTTGATACGATCATTCCACCGTCGTAGTAACTGCATACACCCAAGACTGTATCTGATGGAGTTGCGGCAGAGCGGATAATCCGTTGCAACGAACCTCCTTTCTCCATGTAGTCTCCACATACTCTTGGAACTTCGTTTGCGTTTTGAGAGATGGTGTTCAGGACGGACTTTGCTACGACAAACCCTTCGAAGTCTTTGGTGTTCACATTCTCCATAATTGGATGATATGGGTCTGCAAGGTCCATGGTCGAGTAGGTGATCTCGGTCGAAGGGGTGTCTCTTGACTGGATGTCCATACCGAATGGAAGTCGTCCTTGGGCTGTGTCTGTTCCATAAATTTGACTGCCGTGGGCACCTAGATGCAATTGTATGGTTCCACCCGCTGACATGTAGTTCTCGAGTAATGTTCTGCGGTTATCAGCTGCGAGTTTCTCATAGTAATTATCTGCTGAATTTTGCTCTTGCATAGGAAGGAGAATCTTGTCGTAATGGGTGAACCAACCAGCGTCGAAGTAGGTTGGCCAATCGTTGATACCGTATTGTGTGTATGTCATTCCTAAGATTTGGAGGTCATCGCGTATGGTCGATGTTCGAGTTGATGTATCCGATAGGATTGCGACGTCAACACTGTCAGCGAATCCTGCATGGAAATATCGTACGTTTCCTGTGGATGCTCCATTCGCAAGTTTCGCGTAGAAACTGATGTTGTATGTCTTGCCGTCTTGCCACTGGTAATCAGGGGTGAACGAAACATCGGTTCGTTGTTGACTGGTCAATGAAATTGCCTGACCAGACGTCGTCGAGTGAACTAAACTGTTGTCGGATAGGTCATGAACATCCATGTGGAAGATGTAATCGCCATCCAAAACACCGTTTGTTGCTTGGAAATCCCATGAGTGCTTCAACGAGGAATCGATAGGGAGAACACATGCGTAGTTTACATCTTCCAAACACTTCAATACGCTCGGTTTACTGAGTGAAATATCGACGGATTCAACGTTGAAAATAACACGCTCTCTGTTGTTAGCCTCTGAAAGCTCTTGTGCGTCAAACCAGGTTGTACCAGACGTTGTGTTATCAAATTCGGATTCAACTTGGACCATGTACACGCCAGCAAAGAACTCGTGGGAGCCAATGAGGGTGGTGTCGGAATCTTCTGCATCGACGTTGGTTCTCGATACTGAGTATGTTGCATCTTCAATGAAAGTGAATTCTCTGAGTGTGATGTTGTTGAAACCAACGCCTTTGAACCCATCATTCACACCGTTGCGTCCATCGTCATCCGATTGGAATTTGAATTGAACATCGACCGTCGAGCCCGCAAGTGAAATACACTCGGTTCTCCATTGTGATGGGTCAAGTGAGGATCTGTTCTGGACATACAAGTGGGTCAAATCAATTGATTGAGATTTAACGAGGTCTTCGGAATTGAAGAAAACATTGTACTTTCCACTTCCATCAATGTTGGATGCGTCACCGATGTAATCAAGTTCAGTGAAGTCAATTGATTCAGTTGCATTGACGATACCATTTTCGTCGTCATCGTTCTGGCAGGTACCATCTTCGTTGTAGTCGTTCCATTGTGCGTAAACAAGGGCTTCATATGTCGTCCCGTCCTTGGTGTAATCAATCCACATACCTGCGTAATCGCTAGGATCAATGTTACCAGTTTGGTCGACGGTGTAGAATGTATCAGCGTAATATTGGAAGTTGAGAGAGACGAAATCACCGTTCATATTGGTCAAGTCGATGTCGGGGATTGTGAGGGTTTCATTTTCCCAAGCATCTTCGTATCCGTTGGTTGATGTGTCACACGGGTGACCAAACCAATATGCGTAGTTGTTGAAAATCTTCGTAGTACACGTTCCTTCGTTGTAAATTGCTCCTTTCGGCTGTTGATTTTCTTCATGGAGATAACCGGATGCACCGCCTTCAAAGTCTTCATCACAAATCACGGATGGTGTTCCACAGAATACATTTGACGGGGTTGCTGAGAACACTGTAGCCTTCACATCGAAATCGACTGGTGTATTCCCCCAATTGTTCGTGACTGCTTCAATGTCGAAAACACCCTCAGCATACAAGCCACCTGGGCTGAATCCTTCAATGGATTCAATTGCAGGGTCGAAAAGATTGAATGGTCGCACATAACCAATGATGTCGTCATTCACAGGTTGCTCGTCCCATGTGTTGCTCGTTAATTCTGCAGAAATTCGATACAATGTGCCGTTCGTCAAACTTGCTTGAATCGAGGTTTCGTACTCCTGGCCCGGTTGGAGATTGGATAGTGTGAGAGGTGTGGTTTGGACTTGCGGATTTGGCATGAATTGCGTGTTTTGCTTCCAAATTGTAAGATTATCAACCGCAAATCCGTCTCGGCCAGTCCATTGCGATTCGTTGTCATCAGCAATTGAACCTTCGAAACCTGTCCTGAATCTGAATCGAATGTCAACGGTTTCACCTGCCCACGGGCTCAAGTCGAATGAGCCGAGGTCATCTTCAGTGAAATTGTTCCATCCGTAATATGTGCCCGACGCAGCGATACCGTAGTACACAATGTTTTCAGGAGCTGCTCCCCAAACACCCATCTTGAAGGCTCGATCGTTGTCGAATCCACCCCACATGGAGATGCCTGAAAGACATGCACCTTCCAAGTAAGCTGTTTGTGGACAGGCAATGGTCGACCAACCAGTCGAATCACTTCCTACCTCGATGATGGCTAAATCATCCCATAGGTCACCGAGAATGAATCCTTGACCGTCAAAGAATCCAAGGCCACCGAATCCGAGATGTTGGAACAATTCAACGCTCATGAATGCACGGTCTGCCCCTGTGAGGTCGACATTGTTGAGGGTCATGGCCTCATCCCAGTTCTTTCCATAACCAGACCATTGGCCACCACTTGCGTTGGTTTTGTAAATTCCTGGCCACATGAAGTCTGTCGGATTGAGGTAATTGGCTGACACATTCTCAGCGTTATTTCCGTCGGATGCACCAACGGAGTGGTTCGTTTCAACCCTCCACTTTGGTGTGTTGTCGACATACGATTCATATGTCCAAGAACATCCAGTTCCACAACCGGTTTTGTCCTCTGGGTCGTCCCAATTGTTTTCGTACACGGTAGTGTTCGTTGAGTTTTGTTCGTCAACTTCGTTGAGTGTCACTTCAAGTGTTGCTGTTTGACCGTTGAGCGTATCCATACCTGTGTTGGTAAGAGTGACATTGATGTCACGAGTTCCTTCACCAACAATTCCGAAGAATCGGTCGACTGGAGAAATATCGATGTCTGTTACAGCGAGATCTTTGTTGTCCATTTCAACAACGACGATGGTGTCGTATTGGCCTTGCCATCCGAAGTTGTCTCTCCAGCCACCAAAGTTGTATTGTGTTTGTCCAACTGCGAGGTCAAGAGCAGATGATGTACCTCCTTGGAGTTGACCAATGGCTATTGAAGATGGTCGCCGACCTGCTGGGTACGATAGAGGACTGACGTGACCTCCATTTCCATCACTGAGCGTGACTTGAATAGTCGTTGGGAAGTTGAGATAGTATGTCGATGATGAACCGCCTGCAGAGTCAGATGTGTTTTGTTGGTATGCGATTGTTGGATTGACGAAATCAGGTTCGGAATCTCCATTCAAATCCTGCACACCAATCGACCATGAAATGTATGGTCCAAAGTATGCTTGACTAACTGCTGAAGGGAAGTTGCCTTGAGATGTTGCGATTTTATAGGACACATTTTCAGCATTTGCATCGTTGATGGCGATGATGTCGATGTAGCCGTTTCCGCTCATGTCTGCAATAGCAAAGTCCTCGGATCCAACTGATGCCATGTTCACGACTGAAGTTCCTTGACCACCGCTTGTTGAGAATGTGTAGGTGACTGGGTAGGATTGTGTAAGACAACTGTATTCGATGATGCTGATGTTGTCATTGTTTCCAGGGTTTGTGACTTGGCCTGTGGAATAGTCAAGTCCTTCGCTTCGAAGCAAAAATATGTCATCATCCGTACAAGACCCCGAAAGACCGGTTTGAGTTTCACCCCAATCTCCAACTTCAATTGAACGATAGGTGTTTTGTGATGAGGCTCCAAGAGCCATGGTCAATGGTTGCGTGTTGCTTGTAACTGGCCCTCTGTAAGTCACAACGCGTTGGTTGCTGATGTCACTGAGGAGGTCGAGGACGTAAATATCATCATCACCGTCTTGGTTTGCGTCACCAACAGCAATATCCCAAACCCAGAAATGAGTAAATCGTGCTCCAATGGTCCAATCTCTGTTGTTACATCCATCGTTCTCGATAATTGTGATGTTCCCTGGCTCACCTGCGGGAAGTCCTTGATCATCGGTCTTGAATGGATTGTTCTTCTGATAAATGACGATATCTGGGGCTGAATCTCCGGTAAATTCACCAACTTCGACCATTTCTACGTTGGCAAATTCGTCCCAATCCGCATTTCTGCTCTGATTGCCAGCAACCCAAATGTCTTGACGTTCGCTGAAATCACCATTTCCATCATTCCAGAGGATGCTAAACGTGTGTGCACCGTCTGTGGCGACAGCCATGTCATTGTAGCCGTCGCAATCGAAATCACCAATGGCGATTTCAGCAGGATCTCTGTTCGTGGTGTAATTTCTTGCTTGAGAAGCACTCGTTGTACCCGCAATAGCAAGCGTTGTTGAAAAGACCATCAACAATACGAGGGTTATGCTTCTTAGTTTATCATTCGTCTTGTGATTTTTTAGAGCCATAATTATCACTAACCCTTGCGAACACCTGTTCGACTATAATGCCTTTGCATTTAGGTTTAGCAAAAATGTGCCCAGTTGCGTGAATGGGTTAGAAAATAGTATCGAAATTTTGCATTAAATTCTTCCACCGAGCCATTTTGGTGATGGCCCCCAACCAATCGCATCACCGCCATGGATTTTTACCAGTTTACCGGCACTGAATAGCGATTCAAGGAAGACCTCCAATTCAACACCTTCCCTTCCGCCAAGATGTGTACTCGCAATTTCTTCAATGTCTTCTGTTCGTAACCCACTTGCACCAAATTCACGGACAACGATGCCCATCAAGGCTCGAAGCCAAGCCTCAGCTTCGGGGTCAACACTCATCATGCCGTGGAGTGGTTCTGGCTTTTCAATGTCTTCCAACGCCTCCATAATGGCGATTGGGTCCGGGCGTTCATATGCACCCAATTCAAGCCGGGAGATGGCATGATTGAGGTCGAGCTCACCAATAGGGCGACGAACAACAGGTATCCGACTTGGGTCAGGTTCAGGCCCCATGTCAGCAGGCGGGGTATCCGCAGAAAACTCCTGCTCTTCACCATCACCTGTCTCACCCTGTGAGAGTTTTCTTGAAGTGACGGATGAGACATTGGTGGCACTTGGTGCTACAGCAACTGGAGTATACCACCCTACACCTGTGAGTCCGAGTTCTTCGACTTTCTCTTCAACCCACGATGCCTCACCTTCGATGAGGATTTCGATTTCATCATCATCTGAGTGGAATCTATAACGGACAACTCCACGCAAACGTGCCATTTCAATCACCGGATTTAATCATGAAGCAAGTTGTCGTAACACAGTATGCAAAATACCACCGTTTCGATAATACTCAACCTCAACAGGTGTATCAAGTCGGACGGTTGCTTTGAATTCTTTGATGGTCCCATCACTTTTTGTGGCTTGCACATTAACGACCTGAAGCGGCTCAACACCGTCGTTGATCGGTATCGAATAGCTTTCAAATCCATCCAATCCTAAACTTTCGTGGGATTCCCCTTCCAAAAAGGTCAACGGAAGAACTCCCATGCCGACTAAATTCGAGCGATGAATGCGCTCAAACGATTGAGCAATCACTGCTTTGACTCCGAGAAGATATGTTCCTTTTGCAGCCCAATCCCTCGATGAACCGGTTCCGTATTGTTCACCGGCTAACACAATCTTTGGTGAAGCAATTTGTGCAGCATCATAGACGCTATCGATTTCTCCAGAGTCATGATTGTACGCAAATCCACCTTCGGTGCCCGGCGCCATCTGATTTCGAATTCGAACGTTGGCGAATGTACCTCGCATCATAATCTCATGATTTCCACGACGGCTTCCAAATGAATTGAAATCGCTTTTTTCGACGCCTCGCTCACGGAGCCATGTACCCGCTGGACCATCGGCGGGGAAAGATCCTGCTGGAGAAATATGGTCGGTTGTAATGGAATCACCAAGTTTGAGCAATACCTTTGCATCAACGATGGGTGATATCGGGTCAGGTTGTGTTGACAATCCAGAGAAGAACGTTGGAAGGCGAATGTAGGTCGAGGCATCTTCCCAAGGGTACAATGGGCTCGACGTTGCAGGAATGGCATCCCATCGAGGTTCATTCATAACATCAGCATACCTTTGTTGGAACATGTCTGGAGTGATGGAAGCAAGTGCTGTATTGATCTCTTCGTTTGATGGCCATAGGTCCGAGAGCATCACAGGGTCACCATTTGCATCATGGCCGATGGCTTCTGTTTCGAGGTTGATATCGAGTGTACCGGCAAGAGCGTAGGCGATCACAAGTGGAGGACTTGCAAGGTATGAAGCCTTGACTTTACCATGAACTCGACCTTCAAAATTTCTGTTTCCTGAAAGGACGGAGCCGACAATGAGGTCAGCCTCATCAATGGCTGCCTCAATTTCTGGCGGGAGAGGGCCGGAATTTCCGATACATGTAGTGCAACCATAACCTACAGTGTTGAATCCAAGAGCACTCAAATCTTCGTCAAGACCCGTCGCTTTGTAGTACTCTGTAACCACTCGAGAACCGGGAGCGAGAGAGGTTTTGACCCAAGGTTTCACATCCAAACCTCGCTGTCTTGCTTTGCGAGCCAAAAGACCTGCTGCAAGCATAACGCTTGGGTTTGAAGTGTTGGTGCATGAAGTTATGGCAGCAATGACGACATCGCCATGATTCAAATCGTACATATCCCCTCCATTCGGCACGATTGCACTCTTTGACAGGTCGTCGTGTGACAGGCCGTGGCCGTGAAGTCCGAGTGTGTTTGTGAGGGATTCGTTGAAGTGTTCTTTCATGGCACTCAAATCAACTCGATCTTGAGGTCGTTTTGGACCTGCAAGGGCCGGTTGAATCGTATTCAAATCAAGTTCCAAGAGGTTTGTGTAGTCCTTTTCTGGAGCCCCAACATCATACCAGAGGCCTTGTGCCTTCGAATACGCCTCAACGCCTTGAACCGACGCTGCATCTCGACCTGTGAGCGTGAGATACTCAAGCGTACGCTCATCGACGGGGAAGAAACCACATGTTGCACCATATTCTGGGGCCATGTTTGCAATGGTTGCTCTGTCTGCTAAACTAAGATGCTTGATTCCTTCGCCAAAGAATTCGACAAATTTCCCGACCACGCCCAATTCTCGAAGCATTTCGACAATCCGTAGAGTCATGTCGGTGGCGGTTACTCCTTGACCTAATTTTCCAACGAGTCGTACACCGACTACATCAGGCGAGAGCATGTAGATTGGTTGACCCAGCATGACCGCCTCAGCTTCAATGCCTCCAACGCCCCATCCAAGCACCCCTAGTCCATTGACCATTGTGGTGTGTGAATCGGTACCAACCAGCGTATCAGCGAGCCATATTCCCGAGTCCTGTCGTGCGACACTTGCCAAATATTCGAGGTTGATTTGATGAACAATTCCTCGTGCTGGTGGAACTGCTTGGAAATTCGAGAGAGATTGTTGACCCCACTTAAGGAAGGTATATCGTTCCATATTTCTATGGTATTCAATATCCAAATTCATAGCCAGAGCATCATCGTTAGCCCCTGAGATATCGACTTGTACAGAATGGTCGATGACCAAATCTACTGGAACCTGAGGGTTGACTTTGGAAGGGTCGCCACCAAGTTCAACCATTGCATCACGAAGTGCGGCTAAATCGACAACCGCTGGAACACCTGTAAAATCTTGGAGAATAACTCTCGAGGGGCGGAATGGAATTTCAACTCGCTCTCCATTTGCTTGCCAGCCTGCAATGGTCCGGATATCTTCTTCTTTGATGAGGAATCCATCGCAGTTTCTCATCGCACCTTCGAGTAAGATTCGAACAGAATATGGCAGGTGTTGGGTGCCTACGCCGGCCTCATCGAGTTTGCTCAAGGCAAAATAATCACCGCCGACATCGAGTGTTTGACGAGCACCAAATGGGTCTAAGGGTTCCATATCAAACGCCAATCAAATCGAGTCTATGAAGGCAACGGAGTGCGTTCTTCCATCGTAGAGGACAGATTACCAAAATTGGTACCAAGGTGCGGTTTCTGATTGACCAACAAACGTAGCCGA
>JAYQSB010000031.1:0-22962 GCA_038146705.1 Candidatus Poseidoniales archaeon | reverse complement strand
CTCGCATCAGGGCCATGGACTGATTCAGGGTATGGGCTTGCAGGACAATTTTCACAATCATTGTATGAAACTGCAGTGTATTATTGCTACAACAAACTCATTGGTATCTTTTGTTTCACAAGTTTCGATGGTGGAGCATCGTTTGAGGTTGGAGGTCAAATTGTAGGATTGGCAACAACAAATGGTGGCCTTCACGGAGCTATAACAACCGCACCAGACGGCACTGTTTATGTCACTCCACGTGTTGCAACTCCAACCGTCATCGTTTCGAAAGATAACGGATTTAATTGGTTTGAACGAACAATGGGAGAGGATGCATCGACACCAAACCCGAGAAAAAATTCTGAAGTGGCGACAGATACAGCATCAAACGCCTACCATGTATGGACCGGTGCAGATGAAGGCATTTACATGTCGAGAAGTATTGATTCGGGTGAATCATGGGAACAAGAAAGCCTGCGTATCAGTCCGATTGAAGTCATTTCCACAGTCTTTCCTCAAACCTCTGCAGGTGACGAAGGACGAATTGCAGTTGCATATTTAGGAAGTGAAAATTCAAGCGAATTAGGCCTTCCCAACATCGATGGTAATCCTTGGGATGGCAATGCCCATTATGCTACTGGAAATGTTTCGTATCACTTGTATATCACCTACAGTTTGAACGCACTCGATGAGAACCCTGTGTTCCATACCTACAGAGTCACCGATGACCCGGTACAAATAGGAAGCATTTGTTTGAATAGCGGGGACTGTCGAGACATTGGTGGTTCAAATCGCAACCTTTTGGACTTTAATGACCTGCATATCGACAAAGAAGGTAGAGTGTATGTTGCGATAGCCGATGGCTGTACTGGCCCATGTTCGACCAACGCCAACGCAACACCTGAAGACTCAAGAAGCAGACTAGGAGTGATGTGGTTCATGACTGAAGGCCCAAGTTTGTACAATGATTTTGGTGAACTCACACGTCCTTAATCATACCATATGCTCTCCACAATTTGGACATGGCATGCCGGGAATAAATTCCCCAAGCAAAAATCCACAGTTATGGCACATTGATGAGACATCGTCAAAACTCATGACGAAATGTAAACGTCCATACTGGATAATCTTATCTCCAATCGAATGTAGTTTTGATATGTTCATAGACAAGCATCAAATCACGCTCATGAATTGTATGATTTGCAACCGCTATTGGCTCTTCATTCCAAGGATTGAAACAAATAGAGACTTCGCTTTGTTCAAACATGCCAATGTCGCCGGCTGAATCACCGACTGATGCTGTATTCGCTTTAGGGATGCCCAATCGACGCTGAAGCATATTCACAATCGATCCCTTGCCGTTCATTTGAACTTGGTATCTGCCAAAATCTCCGAGTGCATCATGTGCATATTCATCGTTTTCAAGAAGCCATCCATTGGTGAAGACATGAAAAACGGAATCATAGCCATTGCATTGCTCTTTGGCTGTATTTGGGTCAATACCTCCCCACCTCTTCTTCCATTTATTATTGGAGGGAAATTGTGCAGCTATGTAGCGTGCAGTATGCTGAAGGCCCCCGCTGATGATGGCGACATGGGCATTTTGTTTGAGAATTTTTGAAATTGCCTGTTCCCAATTTTTCATGAGCGGCATGTCAGCCATCATTTCTCGAAGTTCTGAATCAGTTGGCGGTGGATTACGTGCACTCTTAATCAACGCTAGGTCAAGTTTAATCCAGTCCCACTCATCCAATTTACCTTGATTGTATAATGCAAAGGAATCATCATTATTGATACCTAATTTGTCGTAAACAAATTGCCATGTGGATAAATGGTCGACAAGTACCCTGTCCATGTCAAAACAAATCAGATACCTTTGTTCTGCCATAGACCATCACCTACGATTCTCTTGGCCAATTGTATTGAGATTGAATGCGCTTGACTTGTTTTCCTAAGATGTAGAGAATGATGGCAATCATCATTGCAAAGAGACCTATGAGCGTCATTGCGATTGTTGCGAGCGTAACACCAATCGAAGTCGTGTTTAACTCTGTGAATATATTGGTTAAATTACCTGACAACCGATATCCTAGCACGAAAAGAATCACGCCCGGGATGCCAAACAAAAATAGTGGGTGTTTTGACTCGAGCATCCAATAAAAGAGTTGAGCGAATCTTGAAGCTGTGGCCAATGATTCTCTCTCCATGACAACAGGTCGTTGTCCAGTATGGATGACTCGAACTTTCATTTTTGAGTCGATTTCACTTGCCGTTGCAAGTGGATTCAGGCCTCCAAGTTGCTTGCATCCTTCCGATGAGGCTGCTAAAATTCGAGGAATCGTTCGACTAAGCACACTTGAAACATCCTCTTCCTCATCAGCTTGGTCTTCGGTGTGAAAGGCATAATAGACGTCCCAATCTTCTTTTGCTCTGTTGACATCGAGAAGAAGATCAGAAATTTTCCATTGATTTGTCACGTGAATGAGTAATATCCTACCATCATGATGTAACGTACTTGAGATATATTCTGCAAGGTGCTGAATGACAATTTCTCCTGAGTAGTGATGAACTGGACAGTCGACTTCTTGTGCTAGTTCTACGGTTTCATCGTTTGAGCCACAGTCGATATAACTCACACGATCCGAAAATTGACGACCTTTTGTGATAAGAGAAACGATTCGCAACTCAATATCCCGACCGAGAAAAAGAATGTGCAATTCCTCGTTTCGCATATCTTGTGGTGGGTGATATTACATTTGAAAACTGTGCTTCTTTTCCTGAACCAAGAGTTGTTTCAGTTAGATTCAAGAAATTCAGGCATGGCCATGAACCATGATAGAACAGGTGCCTGTTGTCGTTGTGGTGCCTGCTCACAACGAGGAAGAATTTATTCTCAATGTGATTGAAACCTTACCTGATTTTGTTGACAACATTATCGTGGTCGATGACCACTCAACAGATGGAACGCAAAGTCAAGTTTCTGAGGTGAATTCAACAACCAATCTCGCTGTCATCAATAGCAAGCGTCGAGGTGTTGGCGCTGCTATTGACTCAGGCTTCGTCTATGCTCTTGAACAATTGGAGCAGCCGTTCATTTGTGTTGTTGTTGCTGGAGATGGACAAATGGACCCAACCGACATGGAAGAATTGATACGACCGATTGTACAAGGGCAAGCCGATTATGTGAAAGGTAATCGCAAGTTGCATTCCGATGGTCTAAATAAAATGCCTCTCCATCGAAAAGTTGCTTCATCAATTCTTTCAGTAGCAACCACACTCGCAAGTGGAAAACCAGTGTCTGACCCGCAATGTGGGTATTGTGCTGTATCTTCAGATGTTTTGGTTTCCTGGGACTTTAACAACTCTTGGCAAGGATATGGTTATCCCAATTTCTGGCTCATCCGCCTATCTTCACTTGGCTATCGAGTGAAGGAAATTCCTGTCCGTTCAATCTACAATTCTTCAATCTCAGGTATTCGTCGGCTTCCATTTTTTTTGAAGGTAGGTTGGATGATGGCTATTGAACATCATCGAAGAAACTTCTCTTGGTTACTCGGCTCAAATCGCACCCCGCATACATTTTTTGCATTCATATCATATGTGCTTGGGTGGACAATGTTTCTTCCCTTCGACACCAACCTCGAAATTGAACTTGTGAATAGGGGGGTTCCTTCATTTATTCTCGGCTTGTCAAGTTGGACGATTGCACACATTTTTGACCGATTGTCTAGTCGAATACAAGAGAGGATGAGGTTGAATGGCCAGCGTAGGTAATTCGAAGAAGATAGCAACAGTTCGTCACATCCTCGTCCCAACAAAACCACAGGCGAAAGAAATTCTTGATGCTATTCGTTCTGCAAAGAAGCCGCTAAAGGTTTTCAAGAAACTGGCAAAGAATTATTCAAAATGTCCAAGTTCAAAAAAAGGTGGCCTTCTCGATGAATTTACCGAAGGTCAGATGGTCAAAGAATTTGAACAAGCAGTTTGGTCTTCGGAGATTGAAACCGTTCCTTCAGAATTCATTCGAACGAAATTTGGTTATCACGTCATCTGGGTTCATGAACTCAAGCATTGATGGTGGGCGTACCAAGATTTGAACTTGGGTCCAAGCGTCCCAAACGCCCGAGTATAGGCCAAACTAACCCATACGCCCTTACCCCTCGGCACGCAATCATACCTATGAAGTTCACTCTATGAACTGCCAAGTTGAACTATCCAACTGAATCAACACACCTTGGTTCGTCAAATGGCCTACAAATGTTTCCGCCATCATCGTGCTCCCTTTTGATTTTAAAAACCGAGAGATTTCTTCTAGTGATATCGAAGATTGGTCCGTGTATTTTTTGTGAAATGATCCATACAAACTTGGAAGAGATGGCTCATCGAATGTGTCTGCATCACCGAGTGAAGACATGAGTTTTTTTTCCAATTCTTCTCGTAATTCCTCCGGCGTGTTGGCGAGGGCAACCTTGACTTGAAGTGCTTGAGGTGTCGTTGCAGTGGCGACAATGTTAGCCTGCTCGCCTATGGCTGCTCCACAATGTTGGCAACGTGGTGATATTTTTCTCGATCCATGGCACATGTTACACGCTGCACATTGAATGACGAGGTATGGAGTCTCAACCATGTTCATCATCACTAAAGACTAAAATCAGGGCCAGAATTTTTCTTTTGCTGACCGGGTCGAAGTGCGGGTGCAGCAGGTGCTTTTGTTTGCACTCGTGGTTTCGGTGCCTCTTCTGACTCGCGAGTCAATGAGCCTCGAATAGGGCCCGTTCGCGTCGTTCCTATGGATAGGGAATCCGGTAAGATGAGTGCGGCAATAGCTACACCGTGATGGTCTTGTCCTGCCGTAACTTCATCAACAGCGACATCAAATGACGTCACTTCCAAGTCCCGACTTGCTAATTTCCTCTGCAGATTTCTACGCAATGCAAGCACAGTTTCTTCATAATCTAAATTTGTGGAAATGGTCGCAACGATTGAACATTCGTCATCTTCGGGTGTAATGCAATGGGCATAGGCGACACCAGCAGATGCTGATGAACCATTCCATGCGTATGATGAAGCGATGTGGCATTCGACAAGCGAACCAATGGGAAGTTGCTTTGGAGGTATGATGTTAAAGCCAAGAGGTAGCATTGCACCTTGTGCTTGAATCATTCGAGAATCTCCAAGTCCTAACTCAACCAATCCTTGGTCAAAAGCATCTTCAGCATTTTCCCCCCAAGGTGCAATTGCTGTCATGAGCCAACCTTCGCATTTCGTTTTTCCTGACGCCATGTCATTGGACAGACACAACGGGTTCATGAATAAAATGGTCATAGGCCATGAATATGAGTGGACAAAGAACATTGCTTGCACTTGTGTGTTGCGTGCTCTATTTGGTGTTCCCCGTCCTCACATTTATTGATCAACAACACACGCTTTCCTTTGTATTAGCGAGTCTTGTGTTGCCTCTGTACTTCCTGTTGAAACTCCTTCTTGAGCCAAAGGTGAAAAATGAATTGAGCCATGGAACTCAAATCAAATCTTCGACGAAGGCCCAAGTATTGGATGACCAAATTCAAGAATTAGAGCACCCTAATGAGCATGGTTTAGAAATCCCGTCAATCTAACTATAGAATTCGAACTGTTTCCAAATTCTTCGGTGCATAGGTTCGACATCGGTATTTATCGCGAAGTGTGTGACCTAATTCATTGCATTTCTGATAATCGCCGTGGTGGCAAATGATGTTTCGAGGCTTTGGATTGATTTGGTCAACAAATTCGATGAGTTGTCGGTAGTCCGAGTGTCCAGAAAATCCGTCGATAGTGACCATTTCACAACCTACTTTGACCATCTCTGTTTTTCCATTGATGAGGAGTGGCACCTCGCCAAACCCTTTCTGCAATCGTCGCCCTAGTGTGCCTTCTGCTTGGTATCCAACGAAGCACAAGGCGTTACGTTCTTCGGCTGCCCATGATTTGAAGTAATCCATAACTGGACCACCATTTAGCATCCCAGATGTTGCAAGAACAATACAGGGTGAAGTATCCATAATGATACTTTCTCGTAATTCCCTACCTTTAACCGGACGGAACCATTCACTTGTGAAGGGATTTTGACCATCGTCGGTCAAAAGAGATTTTCGTAATGCATTGGTCAGATAGTCGGGGTGGCATGCATGTATCGCAGTTGCCTCTTGAATCATGCCGTCCAGCCAGACAGGAACTGGTTTTACCGTGCCGGAGCGAAACAACTCATCGATAGCGATCATGACTTCTTGGGAACGTCCCACTGCAAAGACAGGACAAATGAGTTTCCCACCCCGAAGAATGGTTCTAGAAACAATATCCTGTAACTCCTGATTCGCTTCTTGTCTCGATGGTTGATAATCACCAGTTGCACCATATGTTGACTCGATGACCAATGTTTCAACTCGAGGGAAAATTGTGTTGGCTGCATCAAAGAGCCATGATTTCTCGTATTTTTGGTCACCACTGAAAACCACATTGTGCTTTCCATTAGCAATATTAAGATGAACAGACGATGAACCCAAAATGTGTCCTGCGTTGTGGAATGTTAATTTGACATCTGGGGCGATATCAGTGGTTTCATTCCAATTCACATCCACAACATGCAACATGCAAGTTCGGATATCTTCCATGTCATAGGGTGCACGTTTTCCTTCCGCTCCTCCGACCTTCAGGTAATCTGTCTGGAGCAAGAGCATAAGGTCACGCGTTGGTGGCGTACAATAAACTGGGCCTCTGTAGCCATACTTGAACAGCACCGGGAGCATGCCGGCATGGTCCAAATGTGAGTGCGTCAAAACAACAGCATCCAATTTCTCCAGTGGTAACGCTTCAGGAGCGGTGAAGAAAGGCATCGGGTCTGTATCTGAAGCGATGTTGACGCCAACATCAATCATGATTCTTGATTCATTTGTTGTCACAAGATGACATGCTCGTCCAACTTCACGGTACGAGCCGAGAGCAGTAATTCGAGCCCAAGTCGCTCCTTGGCGGGTTGGTCTGTGAATGCTTAATCCGAATTCTTTCAGTAACTTTCGACGCTCGTCTGAATTTTGATTTCGGTATTCTCGAACATCATGAACGGTTCTTGAAAAGAGCGGAGGTTTTCGCTCGACGAGAACACTCCAACCAGTTCTGTCACGAATTTCTTTGATGTTTGCACCTTTTCGTCCAACAGCATCGCCGGGCTGCTCGCATTGTAGAATGACTTCACGGCTGCATTCATCAAAGTACACATCGCCTAGACCTGCTTCTTCGGGGAGGATATCCTTGATGATATCCAATGCATCATCTTGGCTCTTAATTTCTTCAAGTGGCGGGCGTATGACGATTTTTCTCTTGACCGTCTTCGCGATTTTACCGATGAGTCCATCGCCTCCTCCAAAGGCTTCAAAATCAGAGGTGATAAGGGCAATATTTCCAGCTTCAAGGTCAACGCTATATTTGACGCTCTTTGGAACTAATTTTTCAATCTCATCTTTAATTTCTTTAAATGTCAAGGTCATGTTTTCACCTCTGTCCTACGACAATCACACATCAACACAGAGTGTGCGACAAGGTCGCAGGGAGTGTAATTGCTCACTTGAGAAGTTTGCTTATCTCGTCTTCAGACAACAGTCGGAATCCATCTTTTTTTGTGATGACTGCGAGGTCCATTCCGTTGCCAGATGCTGCATCTCGCTGTCCTGATGCATGTAAGGCACGTGCTGCCAGTTTTAAGGCATCCGATTCAGACATATTTTCACGAAAACCATCTTCGAGCACACCATACATGTATGGGGAACCTGAACCTGTAGCACAATACACATCGGGAATTGAGCCACCTGCAGAGTCGATTGAATAGACATGGGCCCCTTCATCATCAACGCCGACGATGAGGAGTTGAACCCAATGAGGTCGGCCAACGAGAATATTTGCGGTGAGTGTTGCAGCGCCTCGAACAGTCATCTGTTGTTGACGCTTTAGTTCGAACAATGCTACTTCAGCCGAAAGTGTTCGAGAAAGTGATTGTGCATGGCCAACAAGCCCTGCGGTCGTTAGAGCCAAATTTTCTCCAATTTGGAACAATTTTTGCACACTTTTGTTTGCAATAAAATGACCCATTGTGGCTCGATGGTCGGCACCTACAACGACGCCACCATCGAAAGTGATTCCTATCGTGCTTGTTCCAGTCTTTAGCATGGCTTGGCCCTCTGACATGGTTCCTTCCTCACACCGACACTCTTTGAACCTTGAGGTATCGCCAACTCACAAATTCCTTCGGGAAACCTCATTCCGTGACATTATCAACGAATTTTAAAGACATGCTTGCAAGCCTTGATGAACTCTTGACATGTTCGGTAAATGTGCGGAAGAAAAAACCCAAGGCAGGAGAAGACGGACAGTTCTCATTGGACGCCTTTTCAACGACGCCGATCGTCGAAGAAGAAGCAAACATTCCTGAAATGATGGATCTTGATTTAATGGAAGCTGCAGAACGTGAACTTGAGCGAAAGAACGAACCTGCGAACGAAGAACCTTCAAGTGATGTGAAATCATTTCAAATGCCAAGTATCACTGCAAAACCATCTGAACAAAGGCCAAGGACACATATTGAATATCACGATTTGGGGGAATTGTATCCATATGCTCCAGTGCCAATCCTTCCTGGAAAATTGGTATTGCACTATGCTACGCTCCATGATTTCACAGGAACAGAGCAACTCATGAACTGGGCTGCAGATGGGCACGCAACGATTGTTGACATGAGGCAAATCATGAAACGTCAAACCGAGTTTTCAACGAGCGTCGCTTTATTGCATGAATTCATTGAACTTGACCTCAAGGGGCAAATCATCAAGTTGAACCAAGACCGCCTCCTCATTCTACCGTCGGGTGTTCGGGGTGTTGACGGCCTTGAAATGGAAGCCTTCGCAGTCGACCCAGATGATTTGACGGAGGTTTAATTTTGTTTGAACAAGACATTGAATTGCCATGTCCAATGTGTGCGGTTCAAGGTCAATTCAAGATGCTGACTCACATTGATGAGATTCCGTATTTCGGAGAACACACTCAACTGACATTAATCTGTAATGCTTGTGGGTGGAGGCAGACCGATTTCATACCTCCCGAAGGAAAAAACCCAGGCTGTTTATCGCTTTTTATTGATGCAAAAGAGAAATTGAATGCTCGAGTTGTGCGCTCCTCATCTTGTACGATTCAAATTCCGGAGTTAGATCTCGCCGTCAATCCAGGTTCAAACTCGACGGGTTATGTGTCAAATGTTGAAGGTGTTTTGCAACGATTCATTGATGTTATTAATTTAGTAAGCAAAGACCTACTTGAACCAGATGCCAATGATCATTTGGATGAATCAATGCAACAATTGATTGAGATGAAAGAATCACTTCTTCGAGCTGGTGAGCAAGAGTCGGCCCCATTTACACTCGAATTTCTTGACCCTCACGGGCTTTCAACAATTCTTCATCGTGATGTTCAGCAGAGAGAATTAACCGATGATGAAATTCAATCGCTCCCTGTTGGGCCCGATCCGGCTGTATTTTCAAACCAAGAAATCAATCATGACGAATAAATCGTTCGACGAGATGTTGAGTTTCATCGCGTTTTTCTTGAAGGTTTTTCATCCATTCTGTTGCTTTATCCGAGCAGATTTGCTTGAGTTCTCCAGCAAGAAGTGAGCCCGCTGAATATGCTTTGTAGATTTCATTAAGATGGCCATCATCCGTTTCAAAAAAGTACATCAGATATTGGTATGCTACATCTTTTTCCGGCTCGCCACCAAGGCGACGGTGTTCTTCAATGGTCGCCCGCCCTCCTGAATATGCTTTCATAATTTTTTTGTGAACGACTTCAATCGAATCGTTGAGAAAAATCGTTGATTTTGGAGAACTGCTACTCATTTTATCTCCAGTTAATCCGACTGCAAAGTGATGGTATGTTGAGGATGGTGCCATGAGTCCCATGCCACCTAAGGAACGTTCGATGCCAAGCAAGATAGTTTGAATACCATGGATGTCTTTTGAAGTTGCAGAAAATATCTGTATTGTTCCTTGTTTTGGAACAGATTCGATGTCAGAGAAGCCACGGTCAATCAACTTGGCTTGAATCATATCAAACACTTGCTTTACTTTCGCTTTGTCGACTCTTCCATTTGCTTGCATACCGAACACTTCAGCGTTATCATCTTGGAGTGATAGTCCAATCAAAACTCCACGATTTGCGATTTTGACATTAAACCAATTTGACTTTGCTGCAAGACCTCGAGTCAATCGAAGATGAGGGTCTTGATCGACACCAACTGGCACGACGATTGGTCGTAGGCCCCCGAATTCTTCGAGTTGTGGGTGAAGGATGTCGCCCACTTGAACCATTGGTGCTTGGACATGGGCAAGATTTGTTTCTCCACTGAATCCGTAGATGGATTCAAACTCGCTTAAGTTTGTCCTTTTACCAAGTTGGAAGCCTAATCGTTGTACAGCAGATCGCTTTGATTGAAAATAGACCTGTGTTCGTTCTGGGTCGAGGCCCAATGCGGCATAGTTTCGGACATATTCTTCAACTGCTATGTCATGACCTTTCGTCAGTGGAATTCCCCTCGTTGCTTGACTCTCCAAATCTGCGACGGCAATGGATACGTCAGCACCTTGCTCTTGAAACCATCGAACTTGTTCAACAACCATCGAATGTCCAAGATGCATTTGACCACTGGGCATCAAACCTGTGAGTACGCTGTGTGCTTGAGCATGTCGTTGTGCTTCTGCAATGTTGTTGAAATCCCGATGAGCAAATACAATTCCTCTCCTGTGAAGATGTGTGGGATTGTCAACAGACCCATGTTCAAATTCTTGAAGGCCAAACTGGTCAATGATTCGTTGATAATCTGTCGATTGGGAACTCGACCATGGGTCGATATGAACATCTTTAGCCATGTGTAACCCCCCCCTATACGACCTAAGCCTCTTCTTCTTCAAAATCAACTCTTCGCATCAATTGGGGTGGATATGTTTTATTTTCGATGTCATTGATGTCGCCAGATGACAAAACATCTCTTCGGATAAAATAGAGCATCATTGCAATACTTCCAGCCGAAACACCGACGACTGCATATGGTATCCAATCACCTCCGTCCTCGAGATTCCGTGGGATAACGAGCCATGTAAACCGAAGAAACGGGTCATCGTCAAATCGTTTCGACCATTGAAATAAATCATTTGTAGCATGGCCTGCAATCGTGACTGCAGTCGAATGATTATTCCAAAAATCAGTTCGTCCCATAATGTCATACTCTGTCTCGTTTGACTCAAAGTGAATGGAAATACGTGTCCCCTTTTTTACGCTCAAATACAGCAGCGTTTCATTTTCAAACCATCCTTCTTTGGTGCTTTTCTCAAATTCTATGTTGTTGAAATCTTCGCCAGTAGATTCTATAGAATAAAAGTCTGAACCATTGAAATCAAGAATCCATGTCACGGGTACATTCCAAACATCCGGTTGGACAGCACTGCAAGCCTCTGTAATTTGTGATTCGAAATAAATGAACGATGTTCCATTCGAGGTTTGATTGATGCCATGGTCCAATAGGTAACATCGGTGGGCTGACCAGTAAGACCATGCCTCGCCCCAAGTCGTCATCCATGCAGGTGTTTCCCTTAGAATATCTACGACATCACCATCATGGCGGATTGTTGCATCGTTGACTCTTCCAACCCAGTACAGATTAACAAGGCCACCTTCTGCAAGGGCAGCATTGAGTTGATTCACATCTGAAAGTGATTGTTCAAGGCTGCCTCCTCGTCGCCCTAAGTTGAACCAATCCCAGATATCGTTGGGCGATTGGTTCGTGTGCCAGGCTTTAGCTTCGATACCAGTAAGATCGCCATGTACAGCATATCCTTGATCTTTTATGATTTGATGTTGTGTCATTGTAAGCCCTTGTGGCGTATAGATTGAGAGTGGTTGCTCTCCCCATATGCTTGCAGGGATACGTGATTGAATATATTCGGTGCACTCATTTGCGACAGCACCTGGGTCATTGAACGTCGAAAGGTGGGGCATGCCATAACACCCGAATTCATCACCGAGTAAAAGTCGGTCCTCTGCAATTGATGTCCGCAGCCAACCATCCTCGTTCCACTTTTCTTCTGCAGCAACCAATCCTGCGAATATTGGTAGTGAAATTGTACATGCAATCAAGATGGTCAGAAATCTAGACCCATGACGACGCATGATTCTTGCTTGAACCACTAGGCTATGAGCCTTCGTTTTCATATGGGCTCATTCGATTAGGCTGCTTGTGGTTGAACCGAGTCTTCAATTGTCGCCGATGAATCAATTTGTATCGATGGTGTTTTCCATGCACGGTGAAGGCATACCGTGGAATGAATTAGGGCTCGGAAGAAGCCCATTTCTTCATATTCCCAGCCTCGGTCTTCTGCATATTTTTTCACAATTGGTGCGACTTTTGGGAGATTGAAATGTGAAACGGATGGGAGTAAATGATGTTCGATTTGATAATCAAGGCCTACGAAAAAGAATGAGGTTAATTTGTTGGTCTTGATTCTCCTTCCTGTTTCAATTTGAAGCCTCCAGTTTTCATCGTACTCTGTGACGATTGGGCGTCCTGCATGACCTACAATGAAAATAGCGGTAAGATATGTGCCTACGAGGGCCCAGAGCAGTACATAGAACCCAACTGTAATGTGCCAAGGTACGCCAAGAAGAATTGGAAGGCCAAGCCAAAGGAAAAAGTGCACGAGCATGAGCGACAAGTCCAATGCCCACAATTTTGTAAATCGCTTTTTCTTATTTCTAAATGGATGTGTGATCAAAAATTTGAGTCCATCCCATCGCATAAGGTGACCGACGAGGAGGGAGATTGGCCAGAATAAGTAAGCCTGTAAATTCCTTTGGAAGAAGCGTCGTATTTTTCCGCTTTGTTCATATTCTTCTTGGGAAAATGTAAGTGGCCAAGAATGAATGTCAGGGTCTTGATTGACAACGTTTGGGTGTGCGTGATGCTTGATGTTGTGTTTATCCCGCCAGTATTCCATTGAAAGTCCACAAAATAGAGGGAACACCAAGGCGGCAAGGGATATGTTCCCTGCTCTTGAATTGCATGCTGATGCATGTACACCTTCGTGTCCAGCCATTGATAGCGTGGTTGTAAATAATGCAGTAACTGGAATGAGAAGGAGCCCCCAATACAGCGGGATTTGGCTGTGAACAAAATACAGCGATGTGACGATCCCAAGTAATGCGATCACTTTGGTCCAAGATTTCATGGTTGGTTTCTTCATCAATCCTTTTGACGCGATGTGTTCTCGTAGTTCTTTTAGTGGATGGTGACTCATGAGAGGTCCTCCTTGATGTTATATGCCACCTAGTAGGTCGCTTAATGAATGTAGTGGGCTAATGGTATAGAATTAATTGCTTCTTTGTCATTTTCACATCTTCCGGCCGTCAGCAATCTTGATACTTTTTCACGCCCACATCTTCACCAACTATGAGATTCAAGGGCAATACAGGTGTTCCGTCCGACCACTTGCCCATTGGTGCGAGCATGGCTTCATCGAGCAAGTAATTTCGTGCCCAGTCAATTGTAAATGAATCATTTCGAGATTCAGCAGTCAACCAATCAGCTTGTGCATCAATCCTTCGATAGAACGCCCAATCTGCAAGTGCATCATGGGCAGGGTTTGTTTGTAGATAATGAGAAGCGACCATCCGAGGAAATCCGTATTTATCGGATTGCACCTCGATAAACACACTATTGTTTCCTACTTGATTTGCGAAGTAGTCGTGCATGTGAGCACCCGCACACGAGCCAACGCTCATGTCATCCTGTGTTACGACTGAATGGACGATAGTGTTCTGAGGTAGTGATGACCACGTCGGTTGCAAGTTTGGTTGACTCGGTCTTGGAGCCGGTGATTCAAGGTCGATCATGAGTGCACGTTGCCCCCATCCTTTTTCGATAGCATAATCAACAACAAAAAACGAATATGATGCTCCGAGACTGTGCCCTCCAATCCACAGTACATCGGTTGAAATTGCGATGTTGTCAAGCATTGAATGAACGGCTTCTGGTCGTTCTTCACCCAGAATTTCTCCACTAAGGGCGTCGAGTGCAGAGCGAATCGATAGGTTTCGATATGTGTGTTGCATAAAATCAGACACGCCATCCTTCTCAGTAGGGGAAAAGTCATCAACACCATCGGGCCAAATGTCGGAAGGGTATTGGATGAACGCCACAGCAATACCTTTTGCAGCCAAATGATGAATCCAGTCTGTGTATGCTTCTTGGTCAGGGTAGAGAAACCCGTGCAACAAAATCGCAAGAGGTATTTCTGAAAGATTCGTATCTTTCAAGTTCGGAAGATAGAGGTAGATGGAGAAATCAATAGTTGATTCTGTGTCGCCACGTATTTGCTCAACCTCCTTCGGCAATTCGTATGGAAATTGAACAACATCAACAGAAAAAGGACCAGGGTGAGCGCCGTAACCAATCTCAGGAGCATCCGGGGGCGAGGGTGCAAATCCAAACGATGCAGGTAAGCCAGGAAGCAGAAGCCATGAACAAAAGAACACAGCGATGATGTGCAATGTTCTTGTAGGTGCCAAATTTGTTTGTCCTAAAGTCCGAAGTCGAGGTGCACCAAATCGTCCTATGAGAACCGTGAGAAAAAGTGCAGCATACACCGTCGGCAGAAGAAGAAAAGCACCTCGAAGATAAAATACATTGAGTAGAAAATATAGTGATAGCATGCACAACAAGACTCCTGCAGAGATGTCGAGAGCACGCTGAACCCATCGCACATTGACAATTTTCGGTTGTCGCAGGGTATATGCTGAACAAGCAAGGATGAAAAAGAACATTGGCATAAAATGCACATGTCCTCTTGCCCACATTGTCCACTCTAGTGTGTTAACGGCATGGGGCCAAATTGCAGAAAGAATTGACCCAGTAGCCAACAACCGAAATAGAATTGGTATCGATGTAAGAAGAAAACCAAGCAAGATTAAATTTGGCGTTGTATCGAGTTTTTCTAATATTGAGTTAGAAGTTATTACCTCATCGGATGAGCCCTCTTGTTCATCCATGAACGATATTACATGATGGAATTCTTCAAGTTTTGTTAACCTTCACACCTCGTTAAGATTGTATGAACTTCGCACCACAACAATCTAAAAACGAAGAGTCCAGGGAGGCTGCATGAGAAAATTTGCAATGTCAATCTTTTTGGCGACTTTTTTGGTCATGGTGCTCTTTACACCATTGAATGATGCCTCATCAAATGGAAAACCAAACAGTGCCGTAGGTTGTGGCTCCTGCCATGGTTCAGCCAATTCCGGCGTGACGCCTACACACAACTTCCCATCGATGTATACGCCTGGACAGACATACACTGTCACTATCGGAGCGAACGGTGGCGTTTCGGGAACCTCTGGTGGTTTCAGTCTTGAAGTGACGCAAGGAACACTATCCAATCCTGGAGGTTTTGCACAAATTTCCCAAGGAAGTGCTACACATTCTGGCTCAAACGTACGAAGTTGGACAGTTGACTGGACGGCTCCACCTGCAGGCTCAGGACAAGTTACAATCCGTCTCGCTGTGAATACGGTCAACAATAACGGTATGAATTCCGGAGATGCTTGGAATACACTCACAACCAATATTCAAGAAGATGTCCCTGCAAATCAACCACCTTCAGCTTCGAACGTACAAATCCAGCCAAATGGCAATGTAGGATACAACCAAGATTTGCAACTCACTTATACCTATCAAGACGCCGATAGCGATCCTGAATCGAATTCCGAAATCAAATGGTTTGTTGATGGAAATCATGTTCCTTCGATGAATGGAAAGACCACTATCTTGGCATCCGACACCACAATTGGTGAAGTGTGGAGTGCTTCAGTAACCCCTCGTGATTCTGTTGGGAATCTCGGAATGGAGGAGCAATCAACAACGACTGCAACAATCATCGATTTGGATTCAGACGCCGACGGCGTTCTCGATAGCGATGATGCCTTCCCAAATGACCCTAATGAGCAATACGATGCTGACAATGATGGTGTTGGTGACAATGCCGACGCATTCCCAAATGACCCATCAGAACAAGCCGACTCAGACAATGACAACGTCGGTGACAATGCAGATGCTTTCCCAAATGACCCTAATGAGCAATACGATGCTGACAATGATGGCGTTGGTGACAATGCCGACGCATTCCCTAATGACCCATCAGAACAAGTCGACTCAGACAATGACACCGTTGGCGATAACGCAGACACAGACGATGACAACGACGGTCTTCTCGATACCGAAGAGGCCACACTTGGAACTGATCCATTGGATGAAGATACAGATGATGACGGAGTCAATGACAAAGACGATGCGTTTCCACTTGACTCAAGTGAAACATTCGATTCAGATGACGATGGTGTAGGTGACAACGCTGACACAGACGATGATAACGACGGTCTACTCGATACCGAAGAGGCTACACTTGGCACCAATCCATTGGATGATGATACCGATAGCGACGAAGTCAACGACAAAGACGACGTTTTTCCACTAGATGCGGGTGAAGCTTTCGATTCCGATAACGACGGTGTTGGAAATAACGCAGACACAGACGACGATAATGACGGTCTCCTCGATACCGAAGAGGCCACACTAGGAACCGATCCGTTGGATGAGGATACAGATGATGATGAAGTCAACGATAAAGACGACCTGTTTCCTCTCGATGGAAATGAATCATTGGATTCTGATGACGACGGTGTCGGTGACAACGCAGACACAGACGATGACAACGATGGTCTTCTCGATACCGAAGAGGCCACACTTGGAACCGATCCATTTGATGAGGATTCAGATGATGACGAAGTCAACGACAAAGACGATGCGTTTCCACTTGATTCGAGTGAAACATTGGATTCTGATGACGACGGCGTAGGAGATAATACCGATGCATTCCCGAATGACTCAACAGAGACCATCGACTCAGATAACGACGGCGTCGGTGATAATGCCGATGCATTCCCGAATGACCCAACTGAAACAATGGACTCAGATGGCGACGGCGTGGGCGATATTGCTCAGAAAATAGCCGAGGACAAAGCCGCTGCAGAAGCAGAGGAAGAAGCCGCACAACAACGTATGTACATGATTATCGGCATCGTTGTCGTTCTTGCTGTCGTTGCTGCACTCTTCGTCGTCCGTCGACGAGGAGGCACGGAAATTGACCTGTCAGAAGGAAAGCCACAACTCGCAGATGAAATTTTTAGCGAGTATGCACCAATTGAGCCAGTTGTACAACAAGCCTCGATGCCAGTTGCAGAGGTGATGTCGACACCACTTACGGCTTCACCAGGACCTGTAGCCGAGCCCACAGTTCTTCAGCAATGGACCGATGAAAGCGGCTACACTTGGCGAAAAATGAGTGATGATTCGACACAGTGGTGGACCGGCTCAGACTGGCAAAAAGTTTGAACATCCGTGCAAGAGCATGAAAGACGTGACAAAGTTTACCGATTTGCTTGAACATTGCATTGAATTTCAATATGAGAAGTGAGTGTAAAAGATATAAACCAAAAGACACGACCTAGTATCAATGAAGGGTATTGTTTTCAAAGAATTCACGGATATGGTTGAAGCATCTTTTGGTGAACAAATGATTGATACGATCATTTCGAAGTGTGATCTTCCAAGTGGAGCTGCATATACAGCAGTCGGAACATATGATCACACCGAGTTGGTCCAACTTGTTGTCGCTTTGTCTGAGGAGACCGAAATTGAGGTTAGCACTCTTGTTCAAGCCTTTGGAACGTATCTTTTTGGAAGGTTTTTGGAATTGTTTCCAATATTTTTCAAGCACGAAACATCGTTTGAATTTTTGGATTCAATCCATGATGTTGTGCACGTCGAAGTCCTCAAATTATACCCTGATGCAACACTTCCATCCTTCGTCAGTACGCTGTCTGAAGACAAGCGAACGCTATGGTTCGAATACCACTCTTCGCGACATTTAGCTGATTTGGCCATTGGTTTGATGGAAGGTGCGTTTAAACACTGGGGCGAAACAGTCAACATTGACGTCGAAGATAGGACAAAAGGCGATGAACAAGTTGTGATGTTTATTTGCACATTAGAAGACTAGGATGAAGGAAAATGGACATTTTCGAATTGGCAAAAAAAGCCAAATCGAAGACCAAAGAAGACGAAAGCCCAGATGAAGTCATCAATCGTCTAGAGCGGAAGGTGGAGCGAGAACGTCTCGCAAGAGTTGAAGCTGAGAATACGATTGAAGAATCTTCAAGGCGATTGTACCTGTCAAATCAGGCACTTGATGAAGCAAATGCGACCTTGGAAAATACGATTCTTGAATTGAATGATACGATGATGCAACTGACCTCTGCAGAAGTTAAGCGAAAAGCAACAATCGTCACCTTGGTTCTTGCCATCATTCTATTTGTTGTCAGCGAATTTGCCATTGAACCTAAACTCGAGTCAATGTTTTCAGAACAATGGTTGGTCGTTGTTTCAAAAATATCGATTTTCTCTCTTCTCATCCCAATTGAAGTTCTCTCTGCACGTATTATTGAGAACAATCTTTCCAAATCATCGAATGTGAATGAAAATATGTACAAAAAATTACTCGTTTCAGCGTACGAAGATGGCATCATCACCGACATGGAACGTTCTTTACTCACCTCATCAGCCAAACAATTGGGAATTCAAGCATCGAGAGCACATGAACTTGAGGAAGAAGTGAAGACGACGTTTGGTCAATAATCACATTCAGCCAACTTCAAATCACTCTTCTTCATCAATGAACCAGTATTTTTTGTTTGGTGATAGAGGTCGTTTCATCCACAAAGGCCTCCGTTCACCTCGAGGATGTTGCTCCTTCTCCTTGGCCCAAGAATTCCATTTCTTGTAGTATTCAAACGACTTATTGGTATCAACTTCAACATCACCGTATTCCTCACCTTCGTTCGGAAGAGTGATTTTCACCTTCTGTAGCCAACAGTGTGCACCGCTGATAGGGTCTGGTTGAACTGCATGTGTGATGTTTTGGTGCACTCCACCATCACGCCAAAAGAGTCGATTTGTATCGGGGTCGTTTGATTCAAACGGCACGATACCCTCTACTGTACGCATTCTCCATTTTCCATCTCCTCTATCTTCGATGGAAACAGTATTGGTCATCATTCGATTACCTGCATCTTGCTTTCTTCGCCATCGGCCAATGTGGTGTGAACATCCAACAATACCTGGTTTGATGGCTTCAGTGACCCAAACCTTATCCACAAACCAACCTATTTCGGTCTCGATTTTGAGAAGTCCTCCTTCGGTGACTCCGAGGCGTTTCGCATCGCTTGGGTGGATCCAAATCGGGTTTCTGTTGGCGATTTCAACAAGCCATTTTGCATTTGCAGACCTTGAGTGGATGTGCATTGGAAGTCGAAAATTCGGCAAGAGGCAGAACTCGTTTTCACCTTGCAAGTTGTCTGGATGTACATGCGATTTCACCTTGTAATGTGGAATGGCGTGTTCAGGATAACCAAATTCAATCATCGTCTCTGAGTAGAACTCTTGTTTTCCAGAAGGAGTTGGCCATCCTTCTTGTTCATACTTCTTGTATGTACTTTCTTCAATTTGGTACGCTCCATGCCTTCGCATATATTGCAATTCCGTGAGATTTTCCTTCGAAGCTGCGTCCGGAAGACCAGGGACTCGCTCGAAGATGTATTGATAATAATCGTCGATTGACATCTTTTCATCTTCCTTGTATGGCGACATGAAGTATTTCTTGATGCCCATACTGCCATCTGGGTCAATTCGATGACTCAATTCATTCCAAAACTCATCCTCTTCCCAGACTTCACCAGGGTTGACTTCGTAGGTGTGTTCTACTTCGTGACCTTGTCGGCGTTGGTACTCTCGAAGAACAGGCTGGCGGAAGGCCACCCACTTTCCAGATGACGTTGCATACGAATTGATGTCATGCCGTTCGCTTGCATGGCCCATTGGAAGAACATAATCTGCAAAGAAAGCAGTTTCATTCCACGTTGGCGTCATAGCGATATGGCACCCAACCGCTTCTTCATTCTGAAGCATTTCAATCCAAGAAAAGCCATCTGGATATGTCCAAACAGGATTGAATACACGAGTGAAATAGACATCCATCGTACCTCTTCCTTCTTTGATCATATGTGGTAAAATGTGGCTCATTTCAAAATGAGCAAGAGTGTATTCAGGAGGGAAATGAAGTTCATTCCATCCCTCTGGTGCAGGTGGCTCATGAGGTAGGTCGGGTTTGAACTTCGACCATGAATTCGGAGCAGTTCCTCCTTTCGTGCCAACAGAACCAGTGAGCACATTGAGGAAGTGCAGTGTTCGGCTCACCTGCCATCCTCCTAAGTTCCCAATGGAAGCAGCACGCCAAACGTGAGCAGAAAGTTGTGTGCCAGCGTTGGCGACGATTTTTCCAGTTTCAATGACCTGCTCGACAGGAATTCTGCATTCATTTGCAGCAAATTCTGGTGTGTATTCTGCGTATTCTTGTTTTAGAATTTCAATAAATGAGTCAAATGTTTGCTCAGCCTTCGGATGAACTGCTTTGAGATATTGTTCCCAATTCACTTGAGTTTCCATAAATTCCCTATTGTAGAGTCCTTCATCGAGAATCATTTTCGCCCATGTCAGGAAAAGTGCCGGTTCACTTCCTGGCCATGTGGGTAACCAATGGTCCGCCATCGAAGCTGTGTTTGAGAGGCGAGGGTCAACGACAAGGAGCTTGGCGCCAGCCATCATACCTTCGAGGATTCGCTGAGCGTGTGGGTTGAAATAATGGCCAGTTTCTAGATGTGATGAACACAGTAGAATGACCTTTGCATTGGTGTGGTCAGGACTTGGGCGATCGTGATGATGCCAAAGGGCATAACCTGTTCGGGCACCAGCACTGCAAATATTGGTGTGAGAATTATGGCCATCAACACCCCATGCTTTTAGGACACGATTTGTATAACCTTCATGTCCAGGACGACCGACGTGATAGACGACTCTATCACGAGCACCGGTTTGTAAGGACGCTCTGATCTTCCCTGCAATATCGTCGAGAACTTCATCCCAAGAGACTCGTTCCCATCCACCTTCACCCCGCTTGCCAACTCGCTTGAGCGGGTAGAGTATTCGTTCCGTATCTTTGATTTGGTTGATGGTTGCAGGTCCTTTTGCACAATTTCGTCCACGACTTCCCGGATGTTCTGGGTTGCCTTCGAACCGAGCAACTTCGCCATTTTCTTTGTCCACATACGCAAGAAGTCCACATGCGGATTCGCAATTAAAGCAGGTTGTTGGGACGAGGGAATAATTTTTTTCGACTTGCTTTGGCCATGCTTGTGCGTCGAGTTCGGTGTGATGATCCCATTCGTCCATGCTTGGATACTTTCGCAGTGGTCCTTCAGCACCCTTGTGATGCTTCTTGTCAATATTTGGAATAATCCTTAATTTTTGAGCAATGTTTTCGATAAATGTTCTTGCCATATGTCTCCCTCACAAAAGTGGCTCCAACTGTGGTCGTTCGATGACATGATGTCCGTGAATGAGAATAACGATGAGTGCGATGCCTCCCAAGACAATTTGGAGAATACTGCTCATGTCACCGTTGCCATAAAGGAGGCCGTACACTACAGCGAGAGTGGCCGCACCGATGACAGCAGTTTCAATGAGAAATTTGAGTGGCAGCAGGCTATCTTGCGACCATGAACGACCCTTGGCTTGTTGTAAGAGCCATGCAGTGTAGACGCCTGTAAGGGCGGATATTGGTATGCCTGCATAAGCGAGATACTCAAGGTAAAGTTCGTAATTGGCTGGTTCAAAGAATGCTAACACTGCAGTGAGGAAGAGGATGCCTCCGTATGCAGCCAAAATATATGCTCCTTTAACGAGCCATGAATTCCAATTTGGTCGAAGCATAACATACAGAAAACGGTCCGGGCGATCAAGGTCCATGATGAGTAAAACACCAGTGATGGCGAGGAAACCAAGGCCAATACCAGTTATGGGCAACCAAAGGTCAGTCATGTCCAATTGCCCGGTCAACCATAACATCATGGCGACCATGTATGTGCCTGCTGCAATACCTTTCGTCCATATGTAAGCACTTACTTCCCAACCCCACAGGATACCCTTCGATGGTGCATCATAGGCTCTTTTTGCTTCTGAAGATGTGTCGGCAAGTTTTGCAGCGACATCTCGGATAATTGCTTGGTCTCTAGGATTTGCCTTTTTTGCCTTCATATCGAGAGCAAGTTGTACGATCATCGAGTGCTCGTCTGCTGCACCAAGTCGTTCATGAGCGTATTTGGCAAAATGGCCAACGCCCGCCGCTTGAGAACTCCACATATCCGCTGGAGTTTTGTCAGTTGCGAGAGGGTTAAGCATTTCATCTGAAGTGTCGAGATAAAACACATTGGGAATTGTACCTGCTTCCGGCTTCCTAACCTTTGTCTCATTTTCTGAGATAAGTTGAGATAAATTTGAATTTGGGTCATCCAAATCACCGCTTACAATCGCCTCAACTGGACAAACGATGACGCATGCAGGCTCATATGAATTTTCAATTCGATGAGCACAATAATTGCATTTTGCTGCAGTGCCTGTGTTTGGATTGATGTATAGTGCGTCATATGGGCACGCTTGCATGCACGATTTACACCCAATACACCGGTCGTCATCGAAATCAACGATACCATCTGAGCGTGTGAATAGTGCTGTTGTCGGGCAAATCGTTGTACAAGGTGAATCTTCACAGTGGTTGCAACGGTGGACGCTAAATTCTCTGTTCGAGTTTGGATATTGCCCTGTTTCAATGTATTTTACATGTGTTCTATTGACGCCAACGTGAACATCGTGTTCAGACTTGCATGCAAGGGGACATGCATGACAAC
>JAYQSB010000030.1:2242-23926 GCA_038146705.1 Candidatus Poseidoniales archaeon | reverse complement strand
CTCATCACGGGTATCGGGATGTCCCGTTTGTTCATCTCACTTGGAACAATCGTGGAAGAAAGAGCCGTTTTGAAGGGTGATGCCAAGCCGAAATTCCATTGGATGCTCACGACATGGATTCTTCTCACTCTTGCCATCATCTGCTTGTCTTGGCACGCTTTCTACAAATGGAATTTGGCATACGAAGACCCGAGGGGGCAAATCTCCCCACTTACCACGCTTGCGCTGACCTTGCTCGCGGGTTGTTTCTACATCCTCATGGAATTGCTTTCTCCAGAAGCCTCCGAGGACGGAAAATTGGATATGGAACGACACTTTCTCCTCATCCGACCACATCTTGCTTTATGGGTCACGGCATCAATGGTCTCGATGATTCTCGTTTTCTTGACCTTCAGCCATGATGTGACGGGGGACTACACGGAAGTGTACCGCAACAACACGGCAGCGCAACTCGGGCTGGTCACCAATGTTGTATGGATCGTCATTGTTACGCCCTTGTATTTCCCTGCACATGCGGTACGTGACCTCGCTGTTGTGTTGACAGGATTTGGCATGGTGGTTGGAATGACATTGGGGACACCGACCTATTCAATGATTGAAGATGATGTTGACCTCGACGGTGTCCACAACGACTTGGATTTGTGTGATGATTCTGACACATGGTTCTGGGAAGAAGTTGACCAATTTGGATGCACGTACTCTCAATTGGACACCAACGCTGACGGCAACATCGATGATGATGGTGATGGAATATACGACCGGTTTGACAAATGTCCAAACACTGCAGAAGGCGATTCGGTAGACCAGGATGGGTGTCAACTATAGGTCGGTGGTTGAATGGCGATGGATACCGTTTTACTTCTCATCCACATCGCTTTTGGTAGCGTGGCCTTGCTCACCGCAGCCCTTGCATTTCTCACCGAAAAAGGACCAAAATTTCATGCTAAGGTGGGGAGAATCTACGCTCTTGCCATGATTGGTGTGGGATTATCGGCAGTTGCTTTGTGGTTGCTGGGAAGTGCCGATTTCCTTCTCTTCATTGCGTTCTTTTCAACCTACATGGTTCTCGTGGGTTGGAGACTCGGGCAGAATCGAAGAGGCTTGGTGAGCAACGTCGACCAAGCACTCATGGGCATGGGAACCATCGGAACTCTTGGCCTGTTATTCATTTCGGCAGACATTGCATTCGGAGGTATTGGTCCGTGGGACGAAGAAGCAACTTTCGCAATCGTCCCTCTTGTGTTTTCGTTTATTTGTGGTTCATTGATTTATTTCCAACGCCTTTCATTGAGGAGTGGAACAGCCCCGCGCGGGAAAGAAAGAATTCGACTTCACGGCATCTTCATGGGTGCGGGAACCATTTCAACTGTGACTGCCTTTTCGCTCACGGCCATTGGCGGTGGGATTGTGGTCTGGCTTCTACCTACGGTCATCGGCAGCGCACTGATCACGTACAACTTGGGCGGGCTTCGAAGAGGGCGTGTGCAGATTCCCACCAATTCAGAATCTGCTTGAACCCCTCGCGACACCCTTCGATGAAACGCCTGTCGCTTCGCTACGGTTGTGTATACGATGAGCAGAGAAAGACCATGTGGTCAAGTGAGTACTTCTTTGAGTCGATCCTGTTCTGCAGCTTTTCGTAATTCCATCGCAATACGGCGTCCACTGGACATTGGCTTTCGCCAAAGGGCATTTCCGTATGGGTGGCCAACATTGACATGGACATTTGTTCCACCACCCAAACGAGGTGCGACATCGTAGATGTAGTAGTTCATGTCTTTGTCAATACAGGTTTGAAGACAGAATGGTCCGATGATGCCAGGGTCATAGTGCTCTTTACTTGCCTCAACGAACTTCTCGCCGAGGTCAAATGCACGTTCCAAAAGCGATTCGCGAATCGTGGCTGTATTGTGGCCTACGACGGTCATCTCTGGGATTTGTTGGTGAGGTGGTAGTGTCATTTGTTGTGGTGCAGGTAATCGAACATGACCATCAAGTGATGATTCAAAGCGCCAGTCAACGCCGAGCAACTCAAGTTGTTGCCCTTTTGGAGATAGTGGGCTGTAAAAGAAATTGAGATTAAACACGGGACCAATGACATATCGTTCGATACGTGCACCATCGAGAGATGCTTGGTCAATCACGCCTTGTGCAAGGAGGTCGCTTGATTTTTCTTCAAATTCTTGGTATGAACCACAAGTGAAGAAACCCCGTTCAAGTTTTTTCTGAGCATGATGCAATTTAACAATCGATAAACAGTCAATGTCCTCAGGAGATTCAATGGCTTCTGGAAATGGTAATCCTGCTTTTTCGAGGATCCAATAGTAATCCTTCTCCTCAGTTCGTTCCTCCATTCGAAGCATATTGCGAGAACCGAACATCGGAACTTTGAATTTGTTTTCAATATCGTCGATTGAGGAGTACGAAGTCATTGAACGATTCGGAATATAGACGACATTCCGTTTTCTCATTTCTGCTTGCATATTTTCGCTCATGATATCGTTAAAATCATCCATGACGATTGCTTTGTCAACCATGCCTCGGACCACACGACCTGAACTCGAGCGGTGAGTTTTGAAATAATTTGCATACGTTTGGTGACGTCCTTGTTTACAATATGCAACGGTCGGAAATCCTTCTTCGATTGCACCATCACATATGTCAAGAGCAGAATGGGATGCCGTCATTCCGATTCGGAGTTTCAAAGAGTCATAATCGGACACGATGTCATGAATCTCACCTCTTGAAATCATCGAAGCCCTCCAAATGTGTTGCACCTATGAGGTCTTATTGCTTTGTTGGTGCAGTTGGATGATTAATCATACCGCTGTAATTGCATGAGTTCGTCGGTAGATAGTGTGTCACCGGCGAGCAATTTGCTCATAAGGTCTTGAACTTCTTCCCTTGCTTGCGGTCGTTGGGTCTCTCCAGATTCTGCTGCCCGGATTGCACGAATCATCTCTTGAATTGAATGCAAACATCGAAGAGATACGATGTACAAATGATGCTGATTATCGGCTTCACGCTGACATTTTCGAAGTTCTCTGTGGGCTTGTTCTGCCTCAGATCGTTGGGATTCAACCTCGTTACTCCATTGAATCATATTGTCGTGAGCAAGTTGTGCCTTATCAGCAGCTTCTTGCAATTCTTGGAAGGCTATGTTGTTCTTATCCAACGCTGCACGAAGTTCATCTGAGTCTTCTAGATTCTTTTGCTCGTGTTCAAATTGCTTTATTTTCTTTGCAATTTGTCGCATTTCTTCCTGTGCTTTCTTTTCAGCCTTAGGTCCCTTAGCTTGAGTTTCGAACTCTCGCTCAAGTCGTTGCAGTTTTTTCTTTAACCCGATGAGTGTTTCTGGACGCCCTTTCTTCCTATGTCGTCCCTTGTCGTCCCTTGTCTTCTCCTGCATCTTCGACAGGTTGAATTGCACTTCGAATTTTTTTGACTTCATCGCTTGTTTTTTGTCGAACAGCCTTTTTCTCTCGAACGACTTCATTGAGTTGATCTCGCAGTGCTTTTTGTTCTTGAACTTGCACGAGAAGTTCACGAGTACCAGCGTTTAATTCATTTCTTTTTGAAGCAGAATCTCTGCTTTTTTCATGCCATGAATCTCGTTCTTCACGGTGTTTTGTCGCTTTTTTGTCCATGATTTTCCTTTTCGAATCTAGGAAATCCTTGAACTCAGACATTCACATCGCATCCTTGGGGGGTTTGTTTCCACTTACCCGCCGAGCAATTCCACTTGGCTTCCCCATTTAAGGCTTGATGAACAACGAACTTATCCGTTTTTTTCAAGTGCTTTTCGAATTTCACCTAAGTTACTGTTTTCGTTACAAAGAATACATATGATATCATGTTTCGAAATTCGTAAGATGGCAAATTTGTCAAGGTACCGAATCGTTGTCATTGAGGGATTTGACATTGATGTTTTCCATTGGTAGATTTTCCGTTTCATACGCTCATCACATTTCGAAGGATATGAAAAAAGTTCCACTTCTTCGTGACTAAACTGAACAATGTTGGAAACCCCTTCGATTTTTTGGATATCCTGCAACACTTGCCCTCACCGTGTTTCTCTTATTCTGTAGATGCATTTAGCATCGATGGTAATCTGCCAGTCATGAGGTAGCCAGGGCCCGCAGCGTAGTATCCTGTGAGCGTTTCAGAAATGATCAATCCCCTGTGTTGATAAAAAGAAAGTGCTCGTTCATTATCACTTCGAACTTCGAGTCGTAGTGTTTGATATCCTCGTTCCAAAAATAAATTCACACAATGATTCCAAATGCTCGTCCCAATTCCTTGGTTTTGTGTGTCGTTGGAAAGGACAAACGCTGCGATTCGAACAGATTCATGCCCTATTGGATGACTCCAAAATACGCCTTTGATTGTATTCGTTATCGAATCCTTGAGAAGAAGATTTCCAAACCACTCAGGTATGCTTAATGAGTTGAGTGAGTGAATTGTATATTTCTCACCTGTTTGTTTTTCAAAGAGGTCAATCACTTGCATTTTTTCAAATTGGGAAAGTTCTGAAGGTCGACGACCAATTGTCCATTCAAGGTTCATGTCAATCTTTGATTCCTTTACTCGATTTGGCAGGTTTACCACGGGCAACTTGAACCGAGGGCTTCTGTTTCTTTTTCTTCCGTTGAACTGAAGCGCTTTCAGATTTCTTTGATTCGAGGCTCTTTAAACCTCCGGATTTCAAGAACACGTCCAACTCTTGAAGCGATAATGAACTTCCAGATGAAACCTTTTCTTTTACTTCAGCTGATGATGGACCCTTTCTTCGCTCCTTTCTTGGTTTTTGCTTTGGTTTTTCACTATGTTGAATGTATGCATTAAGTCGCCCACGCTCTCTTCTCGCCTTCTTTCGAATTCGAAATGATTTCGAACGAAGTTTTTTTAGATTGTAAATTGATTTTCGAATTTCCATTAAACTGCTGTAATTTAATTCGACGCCCTCTAACGTGACTTCATCATCAATCGCAGAATCGAACGATGCAGAGATTTCAGAATTCAAAGACTTCATTTTTTTCAAATTATCTTGTTGTTTTTTGAACAGTTTTTCTGCCTGCTCGTGAGCCTCATCTGCCTCCAACATACGCTTGTACATCTCTTGCAATTCAAAGAAATAAGAGAACAGTTGTTCTTCTCTTTCAATTGATGGCACCTTGAAGACGTCGACCTCCCCTGTTAACCGTTTGTACACCCTAAGCAATTCGTCTTCACATCTGTGGGACGGCAATCCAACATGTTCATTGATTCGATTTCTTATTTGATGGAAATTAGAAATCTCGCCATGTGTTGCTTTCAATTCTTTTGCAATTTTCTTTGCTTCTTTGCTCTTTGTCTTGTATTCATCATTGTCCATGATGTCTGAAAGGAGTGCTTCCAGTCCTGCAGCATTATTCAATTCATGACCAAGTGCGTCAAATCGTTGTGTAAGTTCAGCAATTTCCTTATCGAGAAGGACTATTTCTTTCTTTATTTCAGTAATATTTCGACTTCTCAAATCTTCAAAAAGATCTTTTTTGACAGACGATTGAGGTGTTTCATCAGATGATGTAGTCATTCTTCTTCACCTCGAGTTTGCTTCGTTTCAGACAATTTTTTTCTTTTGATATTCTCAGCAACAGAGGACATGCCACCATCACGCACACGTTCTGCCTGAACAAGAAGTCGTTTGAATTCGCCGTCGCAAATTCTCTGCCAATGTTCAATACCAATTTCGCTACTCTGCAAAGCCTTCGAAAGTTGCTTTGTTTTTGAATCGATATTTCTTCGTTTGAATTCTTTGTCAATATATTCAGAATGAAATTTTTCATTCTCCTGAACGATGAGGAGCATTTCTTGATGAAATTGCTCGGCTTGATTTATGAGTTCAACAGCTTCTTGGCTTAATTTTCTAAACTCTGAAATGAGTGGTTGAGAGGCAGAACGATTCTCAACCCATTGCTCGTGTTGTCGAATGAGGCGTTTCATTTCATCATGAATTCGTCCTTCAGTTTTGTGATCGCCCCAATTGGTTTCAAGTGTGAACTCAAGTTGTTCCAATTTTTGTTGTAATTTTTCCTTTTTCCATTCGGGTTCAGGATTTTTGTATCCCCCCGCTTCATCGATTTGTTCCCGAAGTGAATTCGCTTGTTCAAACAAAGCTTTCGCTTTGGCTTGAGCATTGTTTCTCGATGACTTTATTCGCGCAACTTTTTCGTTGAGTTCATCCCTTTGCAATTTCGCATCTCGTGCAAAATCTTCTGCAATCGATTTTTCATCAATCTTGGCCTCAAGTTGCTCGGGTATCACTTCTGCAAGTCGTTCGCGACGATGCAATATTGCTTTCGCTAAAGCCTCAGGAGTGATTGCGAGGAGTTTGTCAACTTGCATAGCAACCCGCCGACCCGTCAATGTTCAATAAAGGTGGCGTAGTCATTCAAATAAGGGTGAAAGTGAAGAACCTCAAATTTAGTGGTCACACATGGCGGAGAAAACAGCCAAATCTTCATTGGTTGTTTTCATTTTGTTTATGGCCCTTCTTCCTTATCCATTTATGGGGTTTGCTGATGCTCAAAATGGAACGGCATCCATTGATTTGACCTCGATTAACCTTTCAGCATTTGAGCAAATCGAGAGTGATTATATTCATCTTAATTTTACAATCGTTGAAGATTCAGGATTTGGATCAAATGTGACCGTTGAATATGAAGTTCGGTCAATCGAAGGTCAAGTCATTCAGAATTCTACTCAAAGCGTTTCTATTGATGCGGCAGGTATTGAACAAATTTCGAAGAACGTAACCTCCTTGGACTATGGTTACAGTATTCTCAATGTGTCAATATTTGGGGATGTAGGTGTAAACCACAGCTCGTCTAACCCAGGGGTCTTAGCGTTTGAAAGAATTGTGCAGAGACTACGTCCAAGTAATATCTCGATTGGGTCTGTTTCTGGAATTTACTTTGAATCCATCGACTCAACCCTAAACACTACAGGAAATATCAGTCTTTCAGATGGCGATTTTTTCCGAATGGAAATACCTCTTCTCAATGAAGGTGATTTTGATTGGAGGGGGGCGTTGAATGTTTCATTTTTTGATGCATTGGATTGGAATTACACATCGAATGAGATCGAAGTCAACGCTTCCTCAACAAAAATTGTGCAAATACATTCGCCGAGCAGACTCGTCGAAGGCGTGTTGAATTGGACCATCACACTTGGAAACGTATCAGGTATTCAAGGTGTTCACATAAGGTCTGGTGAAATTCTTATCGGTCCACCACCACTTCCCTTCTTGGAAATAGAATCTCTTTCACCGACCTCTAATTTATCGGCAGGAACTGTTTCAAATCATTCGTTTAGAATATGGAACAACGGTTCTGCACCCTATTCGGGAGTGTTTTCATGTTCATTGGACGACGAGAATATTTCATTTCAAAGCATAGGCATTGGATCGGCATCAAATCTTGAAGTCGTTGTTGAACACCAAGTCCGTCCTGGTCTTCTTGCTTGTATTCTCACCGGTCAACGTATCGATGAAGAATCCGTACCTCAAATCACGATATTGTACAACATGCCATCGGCAATGTTTGAGATTGTTGGTCAATCGGAGCCAACTGCGATGACCGGACCGTGGAATGCAGGCGACAGCTATCATGCATCTATGTTGATTCGTAACACAGGAACTGAAACAGGACATGCGAAACTGGTCATGAGTTTTGATGGGATTGAACAGAGTGGTGAATATCTTGAATTGCCCCCAAATTCCGCTGGCGAAGTCAGCATTAATTTCGAATTACCTCGTTCAGGCTTGTATGAGTTTGATTGGAAGGCAATGTCGTTTGATGGAGCCTTTTCAACTGATTCTTCAGGGACTGTTTCAATCAATGTGAGCGAATCTCAATCGATTAAGTCAGAAATTTCTGATATTGTTTGGAGTGAGGAAGAAGGTTTGTCTTTTAATGTAAAAGTTTCAATGAGTGAGGGCTCAAAAAGAGATGTCCATGTTTCGTATGGAACATTTACTGGCACACAAGAAGAACAAGTTGGCGAATTTGAGATTGAATTGTCGACAGGGTCAGTCGTTCTACCACTTAACGTTGGCCAAGGAACCTGTGAAGGCGTTTTTGTATACATTACTCCGATTGATTGGGTGGCAAACCCTTCACGATCTGTTGCAATGGAGGAATTTGAAATCGATGAGCCCACATATCTCGTTGAATTAAATCCACTTCTTACTCCGAGGCGTCCGATTGAAGGAGATCGTACAGAAGTTGAAATTTCTTTTCAAGTCACTGGATATTTTATCGACAGAAATAGCGAATATTCAATTCTCGGCCCTGATGGAGAAGTTTTGTTTTCAGGCCCAGCACCAAAAATCCAAGAAGACTCACAATCAGTGACTGTAACACCAGAAATCACATGGCCTTCAAGTGATGAAGTGCAGTTGAAGGTCGTCTGGCTGATTGAAGGTCAACGCATCGAATCAACAGCATTCTATCAATCAGGAGAACCGATCGTTGAAGAGTCGTCGTTCGAAATACCAATGCTCGAGGTATTTTACGGCATTGTTTTAGGCGGAGTCGTCATTTTCGTTTTGAGGTTGAAACAAAATAAGGCCGACATGCATCAAGTAAATGTGGACAAAGAAGATTCCAAAACCAAAAAGAATCGTGATGACCAATTTTTAGATGAAGAAAAGAAAACAATCGATTGTCCTGAATGTGCAAGACAACTTCGCATACCACGTACCTATGATGGAAAAGTTCGATGCCCAGATTGCGAACATGGTTTTGAAGTCGCTGAAAAATCCTCAGGGAAGTCTGACTCATCTCAAAAGAAAGATGATGAGATTAAAGAAGAACCAAATCCTACATTGGATGATGGCAAGAAAGAGATATCATGCCCCGATTGTGAGCGTACCTTGCGCGTACCAGAATCCTACGACGGATCTGTCCGATGTCCTGCATGTAAATGTGTTTTCAAAGCGTCATGAGGTAGAGAAATGGTAGGCCATTTTCAAGAGTTTGAAGATGAGTATCTAGAAATGATGTATGAATGTTATGAAGAAGACCCTACAGCACATGTTCGCACTGGTGAATTAGCCGAGAAATTGAGTGTATCTCCCGCTTCTGTCACTGAAATGCTTCGCCGTTTAGCGAGTAAAGAATTGGTTATTTATACACCGTACAAAGGTGCAAGACTGACAGATGCTGGCCTTGAGCACGGTCAACGGATGAAACGCCGTCACAGACTCGCAGAACTCCTACTGGATATTCTACCATTTGATGGAAATGCTCATGAAACAGCCTGTCGACTAGAACACGCAATTGATGATGATTTGGAAGTCTCATTGTCTCTTCTTTTTTCAAATGCATCCGAGGACCCCAGCGGAAGAGAAATTCCTGAAGCTGATGTTCATATCAAAAGCAAACTAAAGAGCATAAAAAGTGAATATACACTTCTTGCTGACATACCTGACAATACAACTTGTATTGTCTCAGCATTGTTTTTTTCGCAACAAGAAAAAATACTTCTTTCAAAGCAAGGCATTGAACTCGGGACCAACATTGTTCGCAGGAAACAGCAACTTCAACTCGACGACTCATCAATCTGTCAGTTGGACAATACATTGATGTCTAAAATTATGGTCAAAATCGTCGAATAGAGGTGGAATCCTTTTGACTCATTTCGGAGTGGTACATACATGAGCGATTCCGAAGAAGTCTTGGAACCGGCCTCAGAAAACGTGTCTGAATCTTCTCCAGGTTTCCGATTATCCGAGCAGGTCTTGCATGCCATAGATCGCCAAATCATCAGTTCAGGCTTACGATTGATTATACTTATTCCAAGTGTATCTATTCTTGTGTATTTCATGGCTTGGGCCTTTGAGGGGTCATCACCTGAGTGGTGGGTTGATAGCATTCAACCAACAGTCAATCTCTCTTTTTCTTTAACAAACTCACTCTTCTGTGCAGTTCTTCTTATAGGTTACATTTTTTCTATTGGATTTCATCGATTTCGTGTTCGAATGTCTCTCCTCACGTTTCACAGCAGAGTTGATTACTACAAAAATCAACATCGATCAGTTGAATCGCTGCATGGATTCGATGGATTGGAATACTATCTACAAAAATCAATGTCCGGACATACGTGGACATTGATGTATGCTTTACTTGCACTCCTCTTTCTTGTCGTGTCAATTTTGATTGAAGCAGGAAATGAATTTGGAAACCTTGCTCTTTTCGCATCTTTTTCGTTCACACTATTATCGATTGGGCAACATCTTACAACCCGGAATTCAAGTTTCAACATGGTTGAAAAAACAGGTCTTCTGATGGCATATGACCCACCCGTCCACCCTTCAACATTACAGATGGTATTCAATGATTTACTTCGAACCCACATGGACCCTCTCTTAAGGGCAAGTTATGATGAATACATCAAAGAAGTCGAGTCAGGATTCATGAAAAAAATAGATCGCATGTATGCAAGGGAGAAATTCCTCATCACCATTTATCGTCATGCAAATGGATTAGATCGGAAAACAATGCGAGAAGAACTAGGGGAGGTCTTTACTAAAGATGGTCTCGACTTTGTTCTTGACAATGAGTCTTTTTCCCTTGAGGTATGGTTGGCATTGTTCCAAAAAGTGAACCAATCATGTCCTGCATTTTTTAGAATGATTGACAGACTTAAACAGGATTTAGAATCGGGGCGGTCTTCTGCTTTCCCCGACTTAATCTTCGAGGTTGATATGGAGAATGTTGTCACATCTAGAGCGAATTTGTTCACGATGATGCACAATTTATCCGATCAACCTCGGACAATCGTTTATCGGATTCAAACGCCGAATTTTGAACCTCGCGATATCGCTCTAAAGTACAAACTTGCACCTGGTGAAAAATTTTGGTGGAGTGACACACCGCTACCATTGGCTGCAGAAGGTGACGATGACGTCCTCGGGATCATGTCTGGATTGTTGAAAGATGGAACGGTTGGATGGCAAACATTGTTGCCAAAGTCAAAAGGTGATGCAACAGTATCAATTCGATTAGAAGAAGAAGACGGTGAACTTATTCTAGGTCGTCAAATCAATGTTCGAGTACGAACAGAATTCCGTCAGTGGCTTCGACAGTCATCATCAATTTTCACCTTCATCATCGGCGGCACAGGTGTTCTTTCGAGTATAATCATGAGTTTGTACTACCTTTTTGGCCAAATTTGATTTCAAATACAATCCATAGAATTGATAATGGAGATATCATGGAACGGTCATGGTCCGTGATGAGCGTTTTGAGCCAGAGAGCGAAAAGGCACTCCGAGAGAATCTCTATTCGATGGAATCAAGAGTTCGAAAATTACGCGATACTCGGAACAATTTCAACTCCGAAGCAAAGGCTGTTGCAGAACAACGAAGGCACTCCGAGAGAATCTCTATTCGATGGAATCAAGAGTTCGAAAATTACGCGATACTCGGAACAATTTCAATTCCGAAGCAAAAGCCGTTGCAGAACAACGAAACACCGTTCAAAAACAATACAAAGAACATCGAGAAAAACATACATTGCTCTTGGCGGAAATGAAAGCTCTTCGTGCCGAAATAGGTGTGCACAAGGAAAAAAGAAACGCCCTCCAAGCACAGCGAAAAGACCTCATCAATCAATCACAAGGTCGACGTAAAGAAAAGGGTGAGAAACAAACCGCATCCGCAGAATACATTCGTTTGAAGGGCGAAATCGCAAATCTCGAATCCATCTTTGAAACTACAGCAACAGGAAAAAAGAGAGAAGATAAAATCATGTCAGATCTCAAAAGAATGAAACAACGCGTCGAGGAACTTGAACCAGAAGTAGGTCAATTTGAGATGGTAAAACTCGATTTGTCTGACCTTGATGTTGCCATCAAAACATTGACCGCAGAAGCGGACGCATCCCACCAGTTAATGCTTGAAGTTCTTGCTAAGGCTGATGAACTCAAAGTTGAACTTGATGAATCTTTTTCCCACCGAGATTTTCTCAAAGCAGAAGGTGACAAACTCCACGAGGAATCAGTCGCCTTAAGAGAAAAAGCCAACCAAGTTCACGAAAAAATAGAAACGATGATGGTTGAGGTCAATGAGACAAGAGAACAACTCAACTTATCGAAGCAAGAACGTGAATCTTGGATAACAGATCACAATAAACAAGTAAAGACTGAAATGAAAACCGGTGCTGAATCTGAAGAAGTGGCTTCCAATCTCATCGATACGTTGCTTTCAGAAGGTCAATTGATGATGGGAGGTTTGGGGATGAGTGATTATGGCGAACAACCTCAACGAAAAAAGAAGGTAAAAAAGCCCAAGGTCAATGTCAGCGCAATGAAGAGAAAGTGAGGCTAACACATGCACGGCATCATCATGGCCGGCGGTCAAGGAACTCGACTGCGACCACTTACACTGACGAAACCTAAACCAATGGTCACTTTACTCGGTCGTCCGGTGATCGATTTTGTAGCTCATTGTCTTGCCAAGGCCGGTGTCGATGAACTTGTCGTTACGACCGGCTATCGTGGAGAGCAGTTGGAATCACACATACAGCATTGGAATTCTTTGTTTTCGATTCCTTCTCGAGTGAATCAAGAATCCAGTCCAATGGGTACTGCTGGTAGTGTACGATTGCTTAAAAATGAACTTCAAGAAAGATGTATCGTTGGTTCTGGCGATTCTGTTGCCTCATATGATCTTGCACCATTGCTTGAAGCCCACAAACTTCATCAGGCAAAAGTCACAATGGCATTATGGGAAGTTGACGACCCATCTCAATATGGAATCGTGGGCCTATCAAAAAGTCATCAAGGCGATGTAACCGAAGGGCTTGATGAGGGTTATATCGCAAGATTTGCAGAAAAACCAAATCTGGAGGATGCATTTTCAAACTTGATTAATGCGGGCTTATATATTATCGAACCAGAAGTGTTTGATCATATTCCAGAGAACACTAAATTTGATTTTAGCAAGGAACTCTTCCCTCTATTGCTTGATATGGGTTGGCCGATGTATGCCAAGAAGGTTCAAGGAATGTGGTTTGATGTTGGTCATCCACAAGAGTTGCTTAATGCCCAAAGTGCTCTATTGCAACATCAACATTTCTTGCCTTTCCCTTTACATCTTGGAGAATTTGATGATTCGAATTCCTTTCAACGCACATCCTCTTCATCGCTTCACAATGATTCTTTTGTCGACGAAGATTGTCGTATAGGAAAGGAGAGTAGGCTCAAGAATTCATACATCATGAAAGGTAGTACACTCGGTTCACATTGTGATGTTCAATCGTCGATTGTTGGTGAATTTTGTACGATAGGTGACAGCGTTCAACTCATCAATTGCATCGTTGGTGATGGTGTCTCAATTCCAGCTGGTTCACATCTAGAAAATGAACGAATACCAAGTTAAGTTTTCAAAACAACATCGTTAGAATAATAAAACATCGGCTAGCGGCCGAGACTGAACACAATGTCTGCACAACGACGCTACGATAGGACCTGGGAAGAGATTGAAGCGATGCTCGAGAGGGCAGAAGAAAAAATGCATCAATGGAAAGAATGGTACGATGCTTGCAAACGTGAAAAAGATGCTGAAGGTATGAAGGAAGCCGCAAGAAATCACAAAGCGCTCGAAGGTGTTGTCAAAACACTAAAATGGACCCTAGGTGAAGTAGGAATTTCCGATCCGCTCAGTTGATTACCAACCACGTTCTTCTAATCGTACCTCAAGAGTTTCGAGTTCATCACCCCTCATCGGGTCACCCTGCATCATTGCCATAGCCTCCGCAACTTTACTTGCATCATTATAATGAGCAGTTGCTAGGACAATTGCGTCTGCCATTGTCTTTGGGTCGCTTGACTTGAAAATTCCTGAACCGACAAACACACCATCCATGCCCATGTTCATCATGAGTGCTGCATCGGCTGGGGTGGCAATTCCTCCTGCGGAGAATGTCACAACAGGAAGTCGGCCCATCGAATGAACATCGTCTAAAATCGATCGCACCTCTTTCGACATATCGACAAACACACCATCCATGCCCATGTTCATCATGAGTGCTGCATCAGGTGGTGTAGCAATTCCTCCTGCGGAGAATGTCACAACAGGTAGTCGGCCCATCGAATGAACATCGTCTAAAATCGATCGCACCTCTTTCGACATATCATCATCGATTGGTCCAAATGGACTCATCATGTGCGTCCCTGGAAGGTCTGAATGTTTTGCTAAGACTTCAAATCGTTGCATTATTTGATTCGTTGCGACATCAAGTCCATCGTCATCAAGCGACTGAATTTGTTGAACTTCTTGGTCGATAATGCGTGCGTGAGTGACAGCTGCAACCACATTGCCGGTTCCCGCTTCACCTTTTGTTCGAATCATTGCAGCACCTTCGTAAATTCGTCGTACCGCTTCACCAAGATGGGTTGCTCCGCAAACAAAGGGAATGTCGAAGTCCTTTTTGTTAATATGAAAGAAGGGGTCAGCAGGAGTGAGCACTTCTGATTCATCAATCATATCAACACCCATCGATTCTAGAATTCTCGCCTCTGATTCGTGACCGATTCTTGCTTTGGCCATGACTGGAATTGAGGTCGTATCAATGATGCCTTGAATCATGTCAGGGTGGCTCATTCTTGCAACACCGCCTGCCTTTCGAATATCTGCAGGAACTCGTTCGAGTGCCATGACGGCGACAGCACCAGCATCTTCAGCAACAGCAGCTTGCTCTGGGTCGACAACATCCATGATGACTCCGCCCTGTTGCATTCGAGCAAAGCCTCTCTTGAGTAAATCACTTCCTTTTCGGAATTGTTCAAATTCTGGCATTATTTCACCTCTACTTGTGTTTAAACGTTCCAAGATTTTCAATCGTGGGCGTCTTGTAAATCTTAATCATCAGCTAGAACCGGTGAGTCTCCTTCAGCGATTGGAGCGTCTGCTGCTTCTGATGCGTTTCGATCAATCCATTCTTCTTCTTCAGAAGGCACATCGGTGTCTGCGAAGATTGCATCGACTGGGCACTCTGGGATGCATGCACCACAGTCAATACATTCGTCTGGGTCAATAACGAGATAGGTGTCGAGTTCTCGAAATGCTTCGACTGGACATACAGCAACGCATTCTTGGTATTTGTGATTAACGCAAGGTGATGTGACAACATGTGGCATAATTCTTCCTCAAACTCCGGGAAGCGTAATCATACATCAATGCTTGCTTTTCGTAAGTTCACAACAATGAGTCAAATTGCTTTGATGTAATCATGAAATATATCGATTGGGGTTTGTTGAGGATATACCTCAAGTTTTGCTTCGCATTTTATGATATGATGTTCCTTGACATTATGTAGGGTAATTTCTTTCTCAATCAAAGCATCAGCATCCAAACGAAAATGAACAACGTGAGCATCATCTAACCGTTGACCAAGGCTTTGGAGGAATGTGTCATCAAAAATAGGTTTAATCATTGAAAAGAAGTACAATATGTCTTTTTTTCTTCTCAATTCTACCGAAAGAACATGTAAAATTGCACCGTGATAAGATGTTGTTCGGTCTTGAACCACCTCGATATCCGTGCCGAGTAACCATTCAAGTGACTGTTTTGTAACCTCTTCATCCATAAGTGAACTCACACTCGTACGAATGTTCACTCGGTGGAATGACATAGACTGACCACGATAGATTCAATTTTGAATCTGTTGCATGACGCTCTTGCAGTGAAGGGCTTTCTTCATATACAGGATGTCTGTCGGCAATCTGCTAGTGGGGTAGCCCCCATAGGACTTACTGAGTGATTGTCATGGCCAATAAAGTATCAGCGAAAGCACGTGCAGCAGCAAGAAAGCAAAGAGACAAGTGGAAGAACAAGCGATGGTACACTATCCGAGCACCTCGACATCCATGGGATTTCAAGAAAATTGGCGAAACACTCGGTGAGGCCGACGAATTCATTATCGGCAGAATCTATACGCTTACACAACAAGAGTTTAGCGGCGATTTTACAAAATTACATGTGATTTTGAAATTCAAAGTTACAGAATGTGTTGGGCAAGACGCCCTCACTCAATTTATCGGCCATGAGCATCAATCTGACCACGTTCGTCGACAAATTCGAAGATACCGTGGAAAGATTGAGGACGTTGTTGATGTCGTTACCAACGATGGTTACCTTGTTCGACTTAAACCGCTCATCATTACCCAGCAACGAGTCCAAACCTCGATTAAGCACGCACTTCGACTCAAGTGCCGAGAAATTATTCTTGGATATAGTGCAAAAAACACCTTTGCACAACTCCAAGAAGGCATTATGAATGGCAAGTTGGAAGAAGAAATTCAAAAAGTTGCAAAAACAATTTATCCTCTGCGATCTGTCGCTATACGCAAAAGTCAATTGCTTCAAGAGGGTGTTGTGGTTGACAAAGGTCCAACCCTCGATGAGATTCATGCAGAAGAAGCAAGAGTTGCATCTGAAATGAAAGCGAAAAAGGCGGCTCTTCTTGCACAAGCAATGGAAGAAGAAGCCCTAGATGGCGAAGAATCAGATGAAGATGAGTCCGAAGTTGATGCTTCCGACGAATCTCCTGAAGTGGAATCCGAAGCTGCTCTAGAGCCTGAGGTCGAAGATGATTCGAATGAAGAGGTCGCTGAAGAAGCCGCCCCAGTTGCGGAGTCTGTTGATTATTCATCGATGACCGTAGCCGAACTCAAAGAACTCCTCAAGGCTGCAGGTAAACCAGTCAGTGGTAAGAAAGACGAATTGATTGCCCGATTGCAAGAATAAACTTGACAACCTAAGCCTCCTCGGTAATTCATGGACAGGCTTGGATTGATTGGTGGGACGGGTCTCGTTTCTTTGGTAGGACAAAACCAACCGCTCAAGGCGTATGGATTTGAACTCATCTCAAATGAACAAATCAAATGTGAAACTCCTTACGGCACAGTCCCTCTCAATATACAAGAATTCTCAACACCACGTGGAATCAAAACTCTGGTTTTTCTTCAACGTCATCACCATGATGGCAAAGCAAATCGCCAACCCCACAAGATTGGCCACAAAGCAAATATTTGGGCCATATTGCATTCAAATGTAGATTCCCTTGTTTCTGTTTGTTCTGTTGGAGCAATCCACCCCGCATTTATACCCGGGCGAATTGGTATAACTGAGCAATACATTGATTTTACAGGTGTTGCAATGTCGTTTCATGATTCAACCTCAAAATTCACTTCAATGACAACACCATTTGATGAATCACTCAATTCCCTGTTAGAAGAGCATCTTCGTTCTGCACAGGATATTGCTCCAGACGAACCACTCCGATTTACCTATTGGCTCACACAAGGACCTCAGTTTGAGACCCCAGCAGAAATTCAAGCAATAGAAACACTTGGCGGAGATGTTGTTGGGATGACTATGCCTAGAGAAGCAAAATTGTGTGCAGAAGTTGAATTGCCATATGCGGCAATTCTCATTAGTTCCAATTGGGCTGCTGGTCGGATGCCAGGTAATGCAAAAGCTGAATTGAATCATGAAGAGGTATCAAAGGAAGCAAATAAGCATCTAGATACCATATGGTCATCGCTCGCATATCTCATGAATCATTAAAGCAATCTTGATGTTGCTGTTTGAATTGTTTGAGCCATGGAAGGTAAATCTGTTGAGCAATGGATTGAGCACAGTCCGGAGAATGAATGGGAAGAAATGATGCGAAAAGTTGCAATTTTCCATGATAAACATGATTTTGCCTCAAAGAACGGGCATGATATGGGCTACAGAATGGCCCTCACAATAGAAGAATTAGGTGAACTTGCAGCTGCCATCACAAAAGGAAAGCCCCTTGTCGAATGTGCTGAGGAGATGGCCGATATCCTCATTCTCCTCATGGGGCATAGTCTTGCAATGGAGGTGGATCTTAAAGCAGCGTTCGAAAAGAAATACGAACGAATCATGCAAAGGAATGCCTTGACTGGACGGTTAGGCGTTCGAGTGACAGAATACAAGCCCGATTCACCGTAGCCAATGTTCAAACGTCATATCATACATATCACGTTCGGTTGCCTCTTGAAATTTTGAACTTAAGAGATGATAGCCGAATTCGACAGGGTCCGGAGCAAAAGTATCGGGTTCATCAACTCTTGTGTGGATGATGGTTCGGAAAATTTCTTTTGCGTCTTCAATAAACATTCTATAGATTTCTCCACCGCCAATGATCATGATTTCCTCGTCTTCTGCACGTTGCATTACATCTTCTCGAGAAACAATTTCTACATCGTCTCGAGGGCTACGCGACATCACAAGGTGCGTGCGATTAGGGAGTTTTCCTGGTAAACTATCCCAAGTTTTTCTCCCCATGACAATTGTTTTGTTTAATGTCAGTCGTTTGAAATGTTGTAAGTCTGATGACTGTTTCCAAGGTAAATCACCATCCTTTCCAATGGCGTTTTCTTCGTCGCATGCGAAGATGAGTGTGAGCATATACATCCCTTAAACCGAAATTGGTGCTGATATGTGTGGGTGATGTTGATAATCAAGGATTTCAATATCTTCATAGGTAAATTCATCAATGTCGTTAATATTCTTGTTCAATTTTAATTTTGGAAGTGGATATGGCTCCCGCTCGAGTTGAAGTTTTGCTTGCTCTAAGTGGTTTAGGTAGAGGTGGGCATCACCGAGTGTGTGAACGAATTCTCCTGCTTTAAGTCCACAAATCTGAGCCATCATATGTGTGAGTAATGCATACGATGCGATGTTAAATGGAACGCCAAGAAAAACATCTGCGCTTCGTTGGTACAATTGGCAACTCAAATGACCATCTGCAACATAAAATTGGAAAAAAGCATGGCAAGGCATGAGTGCCATCTCTTTCAATTCACCAACATTCCATGCTGACACAATGATTCTTCGGCTATTGGGGTTCTCTTGAATCATTTGAATTGCATCACGGATTTGGTCGATTACTTCACCGGAAGTCGACGCCCATGTTCGCCATTGTTTCCCATAGACGGGCCCCAAATTTCCTTCTTCGTCTGCCCATTCATTCCAGATGCGCACCCCATTTTCCTGTAAATACTGTACATTCGTTTCTCCTTTGAGAAACCAAAGCAATTCATGAACAATTGATTTCATGTGCGTTTTCTTTGTCGTTACAAGTGGAAAACCCTCGTTCAAATCATATCGCATTTGATATCCAAAGACAGAAATTGTCCCAGTTCCAGTTCTATCTTCTTTCTTCACACCGTGATCGATAATGTGCTGAATCAAGTCGAGGTATGTACGCATGCTCTAGCCCAAAATGAAAGGAGTCCAAGACGGCTTTTGATGATTTCAATCAAAATTCTTCATCATGGTGCTCCAAGTTGCTTGAGTGACCCCATTAATTGATTGGTGAACAATCGATACATTTTTGCAAGTTCAGATTTGATTTCTTCAGGTGATTTTGATGCGAGGTGAGTTAAACTTTCAATGGTTTGATTCCCCCCAGCGCTGTGACCTAACCACTCAATCCAGGTGATTGATTGCCCGGCACAAACATGAACTGGTCGCCAAAATCGAGGAAATTTATGCAACTTTGGAGCCATGACATTTCTTGTTCCATGAAGTGCAATTGGAACGACATTGGCATACGGAAAAGCTGCAGATAATCTCGCTACACCGGTTTTTCCTTCGAGCAAGAAAGGTGGTTCAGTTCTTCGAGACCGTGTTCCTTCCGGAAAGATTCCAAGTGCACGATTATTCGATAATACTGTGGCTGCACCTGATAATGCATCAGCACCTCCGCTCTCTCTTTTTGTCTCAATTTGACCAGTAGACGTCATTACAAAACGCGTGATTGGATTTGAAAAATGCCCATCTTTTGCAAGATAGTGCGTCGTTCTTCTCGAAGAAGCGATTACGATAATTGGGTCAACATGGGATAAGTGATTTGCTGCAAGAATTGTGGCCCCTTTTCGAGGGATGTGCTCTAAACCTCTAAAACGAAGGCGTAGCAATGTTCGAAGAAATGGTGCAAGTGTTAACCGCAGGAAACTGTAGATAGGTTTCGAAGGTAGGTTTTCAGCATGGCTTGAAATCTCCCAATACGATCTCAATTTTGACCAAGCATCCAAGAGATTGTCATCCTTGGTCATATGACGAGAACTGGTGAATTGGTTTTATGTTTTTATTGAAGATTGACATAAACATCCATATTTTATGTTTTAATGAATAATGTCGAAACGAAGAATCCATGACGAAATAACTTTATTATCATGCCACAACCTTAAGCCATGACTGACTCAGATGAGTGGGATATTCAATCCTCGATGAAAGCATTTATTTCGGCAATTGAAGAAAAAGGTATGAGTGTTGACGATGCTTTTGGGCAATTCGATGGCGACGAAAATGGGACGCTTGACGGCCCTGAGTTGTACAAAGGGTTGATGGGATTGACAGGTGATGTGTTGTCGCCAGGCCAAATCTCTGCGATCATCAAGGCCTTTGACAATAATGAAGATCATCGAATCGATTTGGAAGAACTAAAGGCTGCAGTAGAATATCACCAAACTCTAGAAGAAGAATGAACTGCTCCCTCCTTTGAGTTAACAGGCTGAATTCAGCCAATACACATAAAGAGGAAGTAAGTTCTATATTTACACAAAGGTGAATGATTTGGTGAATGTATCAATATATTTTGACACATCATCATCAATGTCTCTCCCGATCGAAAAGGATACTCGCCATGAGATTGCAGAAATTGTTTGGCAAAGGGTAAGTCATCGTTTTGTTGAGGTGCCAACCAAAATAACGACAATATGTACAAAAAGAAAATCAGTCGTTCTCGGTTCACTCAAATCACGAAACTTGGATGAACTTTCCAATATACACGTGCCTTTTCCCGAAGGTATGACATATCTCTGGAAGTTTTTAGTTGATGAAGCGAAAGAATTTGTAAAAGAGGACAATGAATGGATTTTTTTCCTCATTAGCGATGGTTTAGATAATCAATCAAGAGGCAAATATAGAGGGGCCAAAGGTATTCGCCCTTGTATTGAAGAAATTGAAAAATTGGGTATTGATGCAGAATTTCACATCATCGGATTGGGATTGCCAAGTGAAGTTGAAGAAATTTTTGAGCAACTCAGCGGAGCAACCGGTGGCTTTTTTGAGAATATTACCGAAGAGCACCAGTTGAATGATTCGATTACGAAGATGGACGAAGTGCTCGAGGATTTGACAATCCCTTCGATACGGGCAAGAAAAAGACTGTTAAGGCAACGTGAATATCAGAAAATGAAAAAAGAGGGGCAACTCGATTTAACTCAAGTGAACGTTTCATCGATTGAACCTCCTGAAGACGGGTATTTGTATGGGAAAGTTCGAGTTTATCGTACGAATCCTGAACGCACTCAGGATTGGCAAAGTGATCTTCTCCACATTAGAGGGCACAGTGATGTCGAACAAGTTGATGAGGGCGAATTTTGGTATCAATTTGAGTCGAGGGCAGAGTCGACCTCTCAGGATGATGAGAAAGATAATTCGTGGTCAATTGATGCTATTTCTTTCTCAAACACTTCGACATTTGCACCCTCATCGGCTATGGGCAAGCGTCGAGGTTTGTTTCGACGACGTGAACGTCAGCAAACGCCGAAATCAGATGGTAAAATCGACAAAATTTTCAAATTGATTCAGGATAT
>JAYQSB010000030.1:0-1614 GCA_038146705.1 Candidatus Poseidoniales archaeon | reverse complement strand
AACGAATTCAATACTTGGGCAATGAAAAGAGGTTACCCAAGTATCACTTTTGATTTCTGGCTATAGATGCCATTGTTGTTTGATTTTTTCATATTTGCCATTGACAAGCCAAACGACGAGTTGCATGATGTCAATCGTTGAAATCGATGGTATCTTGAGGTTGACATCCAAGTCATTTTGGCGGATGACATCGAAGCCAAAATGGCCTTCAGCACTGATGTCTTCAGAATCAGAATACCAAATGAAGTGCAGATTGGGCAAATAGAGCGACCCAGTTGCAGTACGATCGATTACCTTCTTCATCCACCATTCATCAATAGAGCATCGATACACATCTTCTATTGATTCCTTTCCGTTTTGTTCAATAACCCAAGGCAAGAATTGTTCTTTAGGTGGAATAAGATACATCGTAATCATAAAAATGGATTTTTCTTCTCGGCTAAAATGAGTTGGTATCAATTCAAGATAATCAGAAAGACTTGCAAGTAAATCAGAAACTGTCAAATCTCGTTTCTCATCATATAACTCAACCCTGTTGCCGTCGATATCCTCACTAACAACTGACAATTCCCAACCTGATAGGTCAATTTCATGGATTTCGATGTTTTCATTTGTTGAACTGTAAGTGTCATCTTCATCGTTGAATGTTTCATCATCATCGTTGAATTCAAAATTGGAATCACTTGACAATGTCGAGGCGGGACCTTCGGACATGGTATGTGGCTCTTCAGTTTCTTCTTCGACGTGTTGTGGAGTATCTCGTGGTTGATTTGTTGCCAATTCATTCGATTGATCTGTTTCGGATGGAGGGATCGGAATCCATTCCTCCCCTACCCAGAGATGTTTACCATCAGGGCTGAAAATTGGTTGAGCAGCTTGTACCCATTCCGTGCCATTCCATTCCCAACGGTAATCTGGACTAAACAATCGCATACGAACATTCTAAGCACCCGAATCTCGTTTAAATTATTTATCACGAATTATACCGTTTGGTCAAATGATGAACGAAATCGCCGTTTGTAATGTGGCAATATTCAAGAGATGAACTGCCTTAGGAATACTATGACAAAACATTCGTTGGACCTCGATGGTGGTGCATTCAAAGTTAACTTACCGTATACTTTTGGGGGTTGGTTTGTTTTTGTTGTAGGCATAATTCTTGTTGTCGCAGGTATCGTTCTATCTCTCGATGATAAGACATTTCTTGCTCTTTCAGCTGTAGGATTTTTTATCATGGCGGGCATAACACCTGGTTCACATGAGGCAACGCTGCATAACTTGAGAAAGAATGCTATTTCACCCTCAGAACTTGAAGCGAAAGCTGAAGCGAGTGGTATGACCATAGAAAATTGGTGGCTCCAACAAACATCATACGTGCCTACGAACGACCCGAATGACTGGATCCTGCCTGCTCCTGGCCCAACTACATGGAACAAAGAAAATCCGTATGTTGCCGACGAAGGTGCTCAGCCATTGCCTGAGCATCCAGTCAATGTTGGGACGCCAACACCTGCAACGTTTTCCTTATTCGGTGTCTTCTTGACTCTTGCCATTATCATTGGTCTTTACACCACATCTTACGTGATGTCAGATGAAATGTATGAGGGTGGAGCC
>JAYQSB010000029.1:0-23974 GCA_038146705.1 Candidatus Poseidoniales archaeon | reverse complement strand
TACAGTGTTCAGATTCTGATGGGCTCAACCACTCCATATCAAAAGCAATCATACGTTCTAAAGTGGCGCGTTCAATCAATGCAGACTCTCGAAATAGTATTCTCAAAACATTTTCAATATCATTGAATGCTTGGTCTGACATCAATAGACCACCTTATTCCACCTTTGAAAAGGATTGATCGGCGTTGAGAATCCATCGACCGCAGGTTTCGCCAACATAGTATGTGCCTTCGGTGGTGTATTCATATTCACCTCCACCTGGTAATTCTGAGTAATCCTTTGCAAAGGTCTTCGCATCCACAACCGGTTCTTCAGTAGAAGGTAGCAATGAATCAAGAGCAGAGAAGTGACTCTGTGCTTCGGATTGTGGAGTGGGTTCAACTTTTTTCTTGGGTGGCGGTCCTTTTCGAGGAGGGCCGACTCGTTTTGGTTTTGGCGCTGGTTCAGTGGCGGATGTTGACAATTCAGGTGTTTCTTTCACCTCATTTTCCTGAGGTTGAATATCACCCACATCGAGTGATGACAAGTCGCCTTCGAGTCCATTCTTTCGACGTATGAATAGCACCCCGAGTAAAATGAGAACTGCAAGCCCTCCCCCTACGCCTGCGACGATTGTTCCAAACATTGATGACGCCGTTGAGTATGATTTTGTGTAATTGTTGTCTTGTTCATCAAGCTCCCAGATTGTTTGATTGGAATCGACAACGACAAGGAGGTCCCAATCTCCTTCTGGTATCATGACGTAGGCGTTTATTTTGGTGATGACATCGGACGATAATTGGCCAAAATTCGAATTCTTTGCAACAATATATTCGCCATTAACCACTGTATAAATCGTAACTTCGAATGGCATGTCAATACTTTCTCCGTCATTGTAGAAGCGGATTTCCAATAACGAGTTCTCCCCAGGAACTAATTCTTCTTTCCATGTAATGCCATCAATCAATAAATTTGGTCCTTTGTTTGAGAGTGATTTGAGAAGCCAAGGGTCGTTCTTTGTGTTTCCCGTCGTTGATGTCAGCCCCCAACCAGCATCATCTGAACCGTTTGCCCAACAAGCAAGTGAGGCTTGCGTCGACAACATTGACGGATCACCTTGGCTTGAAAAATTATAGATAAAAGTAAACATGGTCTTGTCGTCATAGATCATCGTTGAATTTTGAGTGAGCGTTATTTCGTCCCATGAGAGGTCATTTGAACGGATTTGACATGTAAGGTCCAACTGACCAGTCCAACCTTGAGGTTCGTCAATGTTAACGCCAACTTCAACGGACTCAAGATTATAGCGTGAGACACTAAAACTCATGCTTGAAGGAAGGATTTCTGGTGGTGTAGCATCGACAACAAAATCCGGAACCTCATACTCTGCAAGTTGTACTGTTTCCAACGGGTCCCAAACAGAAATTTTGACTTGATTAACAAGTCCACTGCGAAGGGGTGTTGGAATGAGATGTTCGATGTAGCCATTTTGAACAGATACATCGACTCCACCGCTCCAACGGTCAAGTTGAATATTACCTTCCCAACGTAATTTTACAGTTCCTTCGTACGGGGTGAGGCTTGTGGAATGGATTAACGAACCTTCAAACAACAAGTAATCTTCTGCCATCACGATGACACCTTCTGAGATATTGTTTTGAACAGGGCCATCAACATCACGTAAGCCATGAATTTCAATTTGCATTTCTTTTTGTAACAGCCAAGCATTTTCGTATTTGGTTCGGTTAACTCCATCATTATCGACGACGACGACATCTAATTTCCCACTGATTAACCCAGCCATTGAAAATGACCAGGCAACTTTCGATTGGAAATCAATCGACATCCGTTCGTTCTGAATGTTGACAATGCAGTCGAGTTGAGTGACAAGAAGTCGGCCATCAAGAGATGAACAAGCGCCGGTTTGAGGCTCGTAAAGCAATCCAAGTTGGTTATCACCTCCAAGTTCGATCTTAACTTCAGTGATATCGTTGAGATTATTTGCATCACGAACTTCAACGGAGACATTGAAATGTTTTGATGGTTCAATGAGTGCTGCAGAACTGATTTTTTGTGATGTGATTTCAAATGCAATCAGTTCACTCAAACTTGCTTCTCGTGTCTCCCAGGTCAGATGACTTACACCATTCGTCGGATTTGGCAGAGGATGTCCTGCTACGTCATTACCGGAGAACAAAACATGAACAAATTGATGGTCATCGTTGACCGTATCATCTAATGTGATATTGATGAACCATGCATTTTCTTCATTTTCTATGGTATAGTTTACTTCAACGAATTCGACTGATTGGGGGTATGAGTCTATGGAGCCTCCATTGGTTCCATCGTGAATACTTTCTATCCAAACAAAAGCCTCAATTGTTTGGTTCGTAAATCCTCCAACATCGTAAAATTCAATCCCAACATTACGATTTTGGATTTCGTTAGAGTATGCGTTCATTTCAGGATATTTTTCTATGATGATTGGTTCATCAGCGTTGATGACAAACGACAAATATTCTGCATCGACATCAAGGTTCCAATCTTGGTCGGTTCGCGCTTCAAACCAAAGAAGTGCTTCCCCAGAAATCCCCTCTGCCAGGTTCATCTGGGCCACGTAAGATTGTGCTTTCGGTAAAGTGAACCATTCGGTTGTGATGTTATCCCACAAACGCTCGCCATTATCTTCGTCCTCCTCAAATGTATGAACATCGATGTGGAGTCGCCCTTCAATGTCGCCTTCAAGCATTCGTAATCCTGAATTTTTGAACACTCTATCAACTTCGATGTTGAGTGAACTTGTTGCAGGGATGACTTCGTTCACCTCAAGGCTTTGATTTCCAATACTCGAAAATGAAGATGTGATGCCAACAACATCTACGCTGACATCTTTGTCGAGTGAAATGACATTTGGAGAAAGATATGAGACGTTACGTTGTGCATGCGTCCCGATTTTGTAGACGAGGAAATCAGATTGAACACTCTCTGAAAGAGTCACTCTCCAATCCATCAAGTCGCCTTGAGCATCACTTGAATTGATTGAAACAGACAAGTGTTCGAGAATCAGCAATTGATCAGGGTCTTCGACAGACATTTGCTGAGTTGTTGAATTATAGATGAGTGTCGTCCAAGAAGAGCCTGTTTTGTAGATACCGTTCTGGTCACTTTCTCGGAATGCAATCCAATATTCACCGTCAGTTGTTACTGCATGATGATGGGTTTGGAAAAGGACTGGTGAACTCGAAGGTTGCATTGAATCTGGAATAACTGGGCCCAATGAAGCTTCATCGGCTCCTATCGAGACATAGCTTATCCGAGGCATAATCCAATCGTCGAGTTCAGTTGATGTGAATTTGACACGATATTGCAAAAACGGCAAATCTTCGAGGCTCGATAGGAGAGAAATATTCGATTGTTGATAAAACGAATTAACAGGAATGGAAGCAGGCATCCAATTTGCTTGAGGAATACCCGAGGCTGAGGTCGCCATACGGTATTGGAGTAATGCCTCAGTTCCAGTTGGTTCATATGCATTAAAATTGAGCCATAATCCCGACGCGCTTCCTTCTGAGCCCCATCGAAGGTCAATGGCTTTACTCGTTAACCAACCTTCAACTGAATCAGGGTTTTCATACATCCCAGTTTCGGACAAATACTGCAAGTACCACACATAATACGGGTATTGCGTCGCCTCGCCACCTGCGTAAACGAGTGTCCCCCCCGCATTGACAAGGGTTGATTCAAACAAACCAATCTGAAGGGTATTATGTTCTCGCCATGTGTCAGTAAAAGGACTGTATCCATATGTTTTGGTATTCACATTGGCATTCCATCCTGAGCCACTATATCCACCAAAAATAATGATTTCATCATTGATGACTGCCGAGGCGTACGAAGCATAATTATTCGTCGAATTTGGAAGACGGGACCACGTATCTGTCGTAGGGTCATACGCCTCAGAAATATTTGTTGTTCCGATGACAGTTGTGTTGGTTGTCGTATCGTAGTATTGCACCATTCCTCCATATGCAATGAGTTTTCCGTGGTAAGGAATAAGGTCAAACGCAAATCGTTTGTGGGACATATTCGCCATTTCAGCCCAGACATCATTGACAGGGTCGTATCGCATCAATCTGTCAGTAGGGTCCGTTCGTGCTCGATTACTAATGCCCCCTGCAACGTACATGTATCCATTGTGTTCAGTGGAGCCTGCGAGACCTACACTTTTTCCATTTGGCATATTTGTTCCGTTTGTCCAATTTCCAGTGGTTAAATCAAGAATTTGAACAAGACCTGAGGACTTAATCTCCGGATTTGCAAATGGAAAATAATCACCAACAGTGTAAACTTTGGCCCCTATTTTCACACAGTCATGATATTGTTGCGTGTATGGCATTGTGATGGGTGCAGGAGCCCAAGTGCCGTTCGTAACATCGAAAATTTCGATTAAGGTTGTCGCTGTCTCATCACCAGTTTGTAGAGGGTTGGGGTCCACCATTCCTCCCATAAAATACACTTCATTCGTAGCATCGTTGTAGAATGAACATCCTGCTGTCCTCGGCATTGACAAACCATTTCCATTCGTGCTCGACCATTGGAATAGGGGTTGTTCAATTGTGGTGATTCCTGTTTGAGCGTCGAAGGTCAAATTCGTGTAGATGTAGCCAGCAGATTTTGGAAACGTCGTATGGTTCTTTGTCGTCAAATCGATATCTTGATTCACAGCAAGTTTTTGAGTTTCGCTTGAAAAATCAATAACTGAGAGTAGAGACGACAAAAAGAGGAGTACAATGAAGATGGCAATGCTATGATTTTGCCTCCCCCCTGCCATAGAAGTCCGATGGGGAAGAAGTTTGTATATGCATCGAATTCCGGTTTTTGCAAATGACTACCTTCATGTAGTGTCAACACTGGCGCAAAATAAGGTCACACTATGAATCGATACATTGCTAGAGACCCGAGAACAGGTCTACCGATTAACCTCGGAAAGAAAAAAGGAAAGACCAAACAACAATCTGTCCGCAAGGGACCTTGGATGGTGCTTCGACCAAATCAAATCATGGATCTAGCCACAGGCCAAGTTGAAACCATAAAAGTGCGATGGGAGGGAAAAGAGCGTCAACTCTCACAAAAAGATGGAATCGAAGGAATTGCTACTCTTCCTCGCCAATTGACAGTTCCAGCACACGATGCTTTACTTGAGGCTTTTTCGTCAAACAAGCACGATGTTCGTGCTGCAGCATTGCGTGTTCTTCCAGATTTTGCTCCACGTAAATCCGATGAACTCTTTGATTGGTTATCGGTTCTTCTTGATGACGGTCACGATATTGTCCAACGTTCAGCCAGCCAAGCGCTGATTGAATGTGCTGCATATTTCCCAAGCGGCATTGAATCCTCATTACTCAATGAGGTACGCCACCCAGAACCAAGACGCAGAAATGCTGGTTGGAAGGCTTTGGAAGTTTTGGCAGACCACTGGCCAGAGGTTGCGGCAGACCATATCGATGGATTATTGCTCGAAGATGAAGCAGTTCTCCGACAACGTGCTGCGAAATTAATTCAAAGAGTTTTGAACAAAAGTTTTGCAGCAGCCTGGGACTTGGTTTCATGGTGTTTGAATGATGATGATGATAACGTTCGACTCTCGGCTGCAAAAACATTACCTACACTCGCACGACATGACAACAGAATGGCAACATTGTTCGCTGAACGAACATTAACCGATACAAATGCAGAAGTTCGCCTTGCGGGAATTAAAGCTATGACTTCCCTTAATAGAGACTCAGGGCGAGTCAAAGATCTCATTGTACAAGGTGCACGGTCGACCGATATTCGCATACGGAGAGCGAGTATTGACCTGTTGCCACGAATCATGGGAGAGGACCAACTTCGAATTCTTGCAACAGACTTGTTACAACATGAAACCGATGAAAAACTCATATCTTCTCTCAGTGAAATGCAATACGATGCTGCATTGGAGGGAAGTGAGGCAGAGAAGAATGCCGCATTGTCACCCGCCCTCCCCATACCAGAGCTGGATCGTGAATTATCAGCCCTTCAAAACGGCGTCAAGATAGATGTTGAAGATGAATCGAAGGAATCACATGGGGTTCAGCAAGAACAAACTCACACAAGCACGAACATTGGTGATGATACGGACGAGGACGGAAATTATGACCAAGACCAAGTGCGGCATAATTAAGAAGAGATGCTAAGTGGCCCATTTGTTTGAGAAGTGATTCAATGAGTGAAGACCAACCGTTCGACACAAAGGAAGAACAATTTGAGCGTCTTTGGAATGGTGAAACACCTAAAGGCATCAACCGATCAAAATCACTCAAGTTTCAGCAGTATATTCTCGAACATGTTCGTCAAATGCGTCGACCTTTAACAAAAGAAAACGCACGACGATATTGGATGGGCGAACTTCAAAAAGAAGTTCAAAACACAGAATACTGATTGAACGAGAGTTGCCACACCTCGGCAGCTCAAGATACACACTGGAGGTGAGGCAATGTTCACAAAGAAAACATTCGACGACTACAATTTATCAAAAGACCTTCTCGAAGGAATCAAAAAGGCCGGCTGGACAAATTCAACGCCAATTCAAAATGATTCAATTCCATATGGCCTTCGAGGAAAAAATGTCATAGGACAAGCCCGAACTGGTTCAGGAAAAACCGGGGCATTTGGCATCCCTATTCTTGAGAATTGTCAAGCGACAGGAACACTGCAAGCACTCATCTTGACCCCAACAAGAGAATTAGCACAACAAGTAAGCGATGAGTTAAATCTTCTTCAATCAGAAATTGGTTTCAAAATTGCAACCGTCTATGGTGGAAAAGATTTGGAAACACAAGCAAAGAAACTGGATGGTGGCGTAGACATTATCGTCGGAACACCTGGTCGAGTCATGGATATGTCGAAACGAGGGCACTTGAATCTCGATGACCCTGCTGTCTTCTGCCTCGATGAAGCAGATAGAATGCTCGACATGGGATTCTTACCCGACATCATGTGGATTCTCGAACGAATGGAGCGCAGAGAGCAAACATTTCTCTTTTCTGCAACATTTCCCCAGGAGATTCTCGATATCACAAATCAATTCATTGGAGATGCTGAACACATCCTCGCAGAAGAAGAACAACTCGAATTACCGCCAGTCGACCTCTTTTCTGTTCGGGTAAGCCGAATGAATAAGATGTGGGCACTTGGACGTCTCTTAGATGCTCAAGATGACGAAGACCAGACGATGATTTTCTGCAACACAAAACGAATGGTTGATCTTGCCGTAGACCGACTAAAGAAATTCAATTTCAATGTTGGTGCATTACACGGTGACATGAGTCAAAATCAACGAAATGATATGCTCAACCGTTTCAAAAATGGAAAATTGCCAATCATTGTCGCTACCGATGTTGCAGCTCGAGGGATTGACGTCGATGGAGTGACACTTGTCATCAATTATGACTTGCCTTCTGACTTTGATTCCTTTATTCATCGAATTGGGCGCACAGGCCGGATTGGACGAAATGGTGTTGCATGGAGTTTGGTTTCCAAAGATGATGCACCTTTACTTCCACGAATTTGTGCAACATATGGCCTCGATATCACCGAATCAACACCGCCTGCATCAAGTTCAGGTGAGCCAGATAGAATCAAGAAAAAAGAAGATTACTCAGAATCAGCAGATGTTTATGGTTACATTACACTTGAGCGTTCGCTAAGCCAGTCAATCAGTGGCCTCGATGCAGAACTATGGCTGACAAGCACATTGAAATGCGACCCTTTGCATATTGGAGATATTACGACCTCAGAACAGACCATTCAAATGAAAGTCCATTCATCGATTGTCGGAACTGCATTGAAAGCGTTTCAATCGACCGAATTTTTTGGAACAACAGACCAGGCACATATTGTTGAATAACTATTCTTCTTCTTTCAAACCGGAACCATGGTGTGTCGATTCTTCGCCGAGATGTTCTTTTAGTTCATCCGATATTTGCTCGATTTCTTTTCCATATGTTATACCAACGACAGACAATCCAATTCCACCCATCATACTTAATGACCAAGCGGTTTGAATCATGTCATCCCATGACCTTTGGGCATCTTCACATTCAGGCGTTACCAATTCTGAAAAATTACAATTTGAAAGTACCTCTCGTGTTGCTGTAGCGTCGTCGTTCATGTAAATTGATAGAACAGAGAAGAATATGACCAAAACGAACGCAATGCAAAGAGCGATGTGTTTTATTTCCCATCGCCTCCTTAAACGAAGAGTCGATTGCTCTTTTTCTTGAAATGCCGCCTCATTCGTCCTCGATGGACCTCCTACCTTTGTGAACCATATCAGCCACAAAAGAACGAGAACAACTAAGAATCCAAATTCATATACAAATGCATGGAATCTCCACATCGGTTGGAGACATTCTTGTTGATTTGGCATAGCAAGACAACTATCCAAGGCAATTGGATAAAACACCACCAACCTCAAAATGTTAAGGACGTAAACAATTGAGCAACCTACAAGAATTGACTTTAATTTAAGTCGTTGGGGCACACCATCAGTCATCCAAATCAATGTTGATAGGAAAACCATCTCATGAACTCCAGCACACTCATCCGATACATAGAGGCCTACTGAATCAAAAGGACCCGGAAATGATGGATGATGGAAATCGATTCGAGTAAGCCAACCGTTGTGCGTGGATAGTGTCGCTGTTCCTTCACCATACAGAACATTGGTAAGGCCATTCCAAATCCAAGCCTCTGTCACTTGAATGATTGCTAAGGAATCCGATGGCATGGTCAAAAACCAATACAATGCTTCTGCGAGAATCAAAGCTGCTGGAATACGAAGGTACCGTTGCCCAAGTTGAGCGACCTCTTTCCACGAGAGGTCATCTTTCTGCTCATACTTGGCTTTCGTCATTGGTGAACGGAGGTCACTTGAACACATTAAACCACTTGAACGTTCAAGATTTTTCTTGAGTTCATTTCGGGGTATGTTGAAATGGGTCCAACACATCGATGAAAATGTGGAACTATTTGAGCCAACGCCAACTCATCAACTCGATGTGCTTGGATTCTACTGCCCTGTCCCTCTCCGCACTCTTCAGAGCCAAATAAAAGACTTGGAGAACGATGATATTTTATTACTGATCGCTGATGACCCTGAAACAAAATACGACATCCCACCATTTCTTGAAAGGACCGGGCATACATTGCATCAACTTATCGAACACCACGGAGAATATTATTTTGTGATCGAGGTGAAATCATGAACAAAAAAGTCGATAACAATCAAGATGTCCCAAGCCACTCCATATTACCTACCCATTTGGGACAATTTGACATCCATGTGTTTCATGATAAAAAAACAGGCCATGACCATGTTGCGTTAACACTTGGCGATATGTCAGGTCCAGACCCTGTACTCATTCGAGTTCATTCGGAGTGCCTTACTGGCGATGTCTTCGGAAGTCAGCGTTGTGATTGTGGACCACAACTTCACGCTGCTTTAGACGCAATTGTCAACAAGGGGTGGGGTGCACTTCTTTATTTGCGTCAAGAAGGCCGAGGCATTGGACTTCATGCGAAAATTCAAGCATACAAATTACAGGATGAAGGAGCCGATACCCTTGATGCAAACCTTATGTTAGGACTTCCAGCGGATGGGCGTGAATATGATATTGCTGCAGATATGTTACAATTTTTGGGGATCGAACGGGTCAATCTTCTTACGAACAATCCAGATAAAGTAAGCCAACTCCAATCATTTGGTATCGATGTCGTCGAACGAACACCCCTCATCGTAGGCATTACCGAAGAGAATCGCAGTTACCTTTCAACGAAGGGTCACCGAATGGGGCACCATATATCAAATTCAGACCTTGAAGGTTAAGACCACGCAAAATGTTGGAAACCGAGTTGAGTGGGGCCGTGGCCGGGAATTGAACCCGGGCTGAGGGAACCACAATCCCTCGTGCTAACCTCTACACCACCACAGCCATGAGATGCAACCGTGCGTCAATAATTCACTATTTCAAACATGCGACTTGACTTCAAACAACCCTATCATCAACACATTTAACCCCTTCATTCAAGAACAACTGTGTGTTGACTGCGTGTATGCGAGGAAAGGGGGCTGCGCTTTTCCTGACTTTTCTACTGTTTTTTTCGACAACGATTGCTTTCCTCCAGTCAGTAGAGGCAAGGAGTGTCCACTCCACATCACCTGTTGATATTTTTGAACAAGGGGATTTCTCGGACAGTAGCCTGTGGACAACTGATGCAACGACATCGTTTTCTCTTGAACCCGCTGAGTACACTGAGGCCATGGTGCTTGACAATCGATTGACATTTTTGCATGAACGACCAACGAATGTCGATGGCGTATTGTTTTGGAGTCAATATTCTCCAACAAATTCTAACCTCTCAATCGGAGCACCAGATGGAGCTGCGACGTGGACAACTGGGCCCGAAATCGTTGTTGAATCATTTTTCACTTCAGGATACACACAATATGAAATTTTAGAAGTCTCTTTCATAAGTTCCTTCCAGATCACAGACACGCTTCAACAAGACACAGTACGCATCTCAATTGAAACCTCAGAAGGTTTCGATGTTATCACAAATTTTGCACACACGCAAGGTAACTTAGATTACATCAATAATTCTGCCTGGAAGACCAACATCACCTCGATGTTTGAGTGGAATTGGTCGATTCTCGAATCGAGTATATTCACATGGGACTATGTTTCTGCTGGCGGTGTAGACGATGCTCGATTGGTTGTTGACGCCGTGGGTTTTGAAGTAAAACTTCGATTGCCTTGGTATGGAGGCGAAGTAGCAACAGCAAAAACAACTGTGCAAGCCAGCGACCTACCTCTCATGTTTGCAAACCTGTCGAATGGAGTGTACGACGGCATGACATTATCCTCATGCGGATTAGAGCGCAGTAGTTCTTCAATGACTGTAGGAACATGGGAAAGCGAGGTTCTTGAGGCACCCCCTGAACAGAGGTTTGGCAGAATACATTTCTCGCTCGAAAACGAATCCGTGGATGATGTGGTAATGAAATACCGTGTTTCAGATGATGGTCTATCCTTTACGGAATATGAAACCATCCTAGAAAAAATGCAAATTCCACTTGCCGATTATGTACAAATCAAAATTGAGGTATCCGAGAGTTGCATCTCCAAAGTTTGGGTCGATATCAACGACCCAAAGATGCAATTAAATGGTCAAATCTATGGCGACATTGACGGAATTGACCCAACATATTCACGATGGTTGGTATTTGTCGATGGCGAACTCGTTCGAAATGAACCAGTTGAAATCGGTCAATTTTCGATTTCGATCCCCCTTGGTGCATATCTTCCTCATGACAATTCAGCGTTTGATGTTGAAATCAAAACATGGTTTACATGGGACTCCATTGGCAATGAGAGCACGACTGGTTTTGAAATCACCAATATCGACATGACTGGCGCGTTCTTCGTGGAATGGGATGAGGACCCCATTTGTGAAGATATTGGACGCATCGACCTGACAGAAGACGGAGGGGGAATCATCCTTCCATTCCTTGAACGATGTAGCGATGACCGCCACTCAAACGATGATTTAAGCATCACATTTGCTAACACCAATACCGACCTCATTGAGGTTGACATGGTTGACGGGCAAATCCGCATCCACTTGCTCCAAGAAGCATCTGGCCAATCTGTGGTCACTATTCGTGTCAGTGACCCTGCTGGGAATACCTATACCGATACCTTCGATGTTCTCGTTGAAAGTGTGAATGATGCACCTGAAGTTGATGAATTCCCTGGCATCATTCCTGTCGAAAAGGATGTCGCAATAGTGGTTCCATTTGTCGCACTTGATGTTGATTCAAGCCTCCTCACTGGAAACACCAACAAATCTTGGGTTACTGTAGATATGGAAAATGCTGAGTTGACCATTTTGTCACCCTCACCAGGTTTTGACGCTATTTTATTCAGCGTTTGCGATGAACAACAATGCACAGAACGTGTGATTGACATTGAAGTTAGGGCATTAGCGGACCTTGTTGTAGAGGATGTTGAATTCAACAAGGATGTAAAGCAAGGTGAAGTATTGGACGTGAAAGTCTATGTTCGAAACTTGGGCCAAGCAGAAGCGACAATGATCTCCGTTCGGTGCCAAACCGATGATGAATTGGTGGACATTGAAACAATTCCAATGTTACAGCCTGGTCAAATTGCCGTTGCTACTTGTCAATGGGTTGTTCCAGAAGAAAAACTTGAAACTCAATTTGGGGTGATTCTTGACCGTGGACTTAACATTGTTGAAGGGAATGAGGAGAACAACGAATGGACATCGTTGTTAACCATAGAGACAAAAGATGTTGAACGACAAGGTAATGAAGATTCATCATTTTCAATTTCACCCACTGTAAGTTTGAGCGTCACGGCAGTGTTTCTCATTCTTCTCACAGTTTTGTTTATTATCCTAGCACCTGCTAAAATCAAGAAAATCGAATGAGGTTTGGATATGAAGTCCGATACCCTATCTGAAAATGAAGTTGAAAGACTGCTTGAACGGATTTACAATGTACCTATCATGGAATCTTTATCCATGTCAATCACATCACTTGAGCAAGGTGTATGTGTCGCAAAAGTTCCAAGACAACCTAAATGGGATGGAATTTTTGAAACATTCCATGGTGGAATTCTCGGTACCATCGCTGATTCAATCACCTGTTTTGCAATTCTCACAAAACTTGGGGCTGACGCAAATGTGGCTACGACCGATTTCAACATTCGATTTTTGAGACCATGTCATACTGATGTCACGTGCACAGCCCGAGTTATTCGTGCAGGTCGAACACTAAGTCTTGCAGAGGCTGAGATCACCAACGAAGAAGGGAAAATCGTTGCAATTGCACAGGTGTCCTACATTCGGATTCCTTAACCGCATCAGATGTCGCATAATTGTGAAACTCACCTCAAAATTCATAAGCAGACCGTGTCAGAATAGGTTACTTTGAGGTCGTGGGGGCCGTTCAACACCGTTGACAAAGTGGATGTGGGAACATATGCCAGAATTGAAAATACGCATTGAAACTGAGGAATTCATTTACGAAGAATTTGTAGAAGCTTAATCGTCCTTGTCTTTTGTCCACCTTCGTGGGTACAAGTCAGCGTCCATGAGCACCATGGAAGGGCGAGCAATTTCACCTTCTTCGAGACCTTCAATTTCAGAAGCATTGTGCTTGAATGTTACAAGTGCAACCGCTTGGCCACGTGCAGTTGTCACAAGAACCTCGCTACCTTTCTCTATGGATTCATCCAATGAAACAATACCTGGACGAAGTAAGGGAGCACCATTGGATAATGCGGCAACAGCCCCATCTTTGACAATACATCGTGGATAATGCTCAAGCAGTGTTTCAATCGGGTGAATTATTTTCATCAATGCCCGTTCATCGCCTTGTTCTTGCCATAACCAGACAGCATCTGCAAGTACATCCATCGTTACGCACTGGTCAAGATTGAAACGTCCAGATAAATTTCTTCTCAATTCTTTGAGGTCGACTGGCATTCCAGCAAGAAGACCCAAATCACGAGCAATTGTGCGTATATACGTTCCAGATTCACACTGGATTTCAACAATAAAATCCCGTTGATCATGGTCAATCAACTTCACTGAACCAATGGTCCTCGTTCGGACTTGAACTTTAACAGCAGATATTTCAGGAGGGACATTATAGATCTTCCCTTCAAACTTTGAAAGGAGTGTCATGAGTTGTTCTCTCTCGATTGGCTCTTTACTTCTCATGACACAAATGTATGATTTATCATGTTTGAGAATTGAAGATGTTAGTTTGACAGATTTACCCAACAATAGTGTCAACACGCCCGTAGCGAACGGGTCGAGCGTACCTCCATGACCCAATTTCTCTAATCCCAACAATTCCCTAGCCCATGATGCAAGTTGATGTGATGACGGTCCAGGTGGTTTATCAAGCAGGATGAAGCCCGAATGCAACAATTCATCCAAAGACCTCTCATCTGGTGATGAGCCTAATTGCTCATCGTGCGAATAATTTGCTTCAATTGAAATGTGATCGCTCATTGTTTACCCTCCAAAATCGATATGACCTCAATTGCAAGCTCACCAATGGTTTTGCTTGAAGCCTCGATAATATGTGTATATGGTGTTGCATCCTCAGGATTTAACCCATACAACTCTTGGAATCGAGATAGATCTACATTTCGCCTTAACTCATTGGCTTCGTATGCTTCTTCAAACGGAATGTCTTCTCTATTTGTCACCCTTCGTGCCCGTTCTTCGGATGATACGCTTAACCAAAGTCGAACACAATCGACATTCAATTGATATGCCCACCAACCAGCCAATCGAGATTCAACAACCTCAGATACTCCTGAAAGCATTCGTTCTTTGAGAATCTCATCTAATTCTCGATCAACATCAAGATTTGATGTGCACATTTGCCCAAATTCTTTGAGGCTCATACCATGTGCTTTAGCCTGTTCCCGAAAGATTTGCCCACCATTCAAACTCGACCAGGAAAAATGTTGTTCAATTTGTTCAACAAGTGTCGATGTACCACTACCGGGATGGCCAGAAATGGTGATTTTGACCATGTCTACACCCATTCATGGAAACAGACATTGCAACGTTTGGTTCGAGGGCCATCATGCGTAATCACGTCGCCTTGGCATTCTGGACATTCAAGGACGCCTGAAAAGAATGCTTTGTTTGCTGTTGGTTCTTCAGTTGCTGTTTTCTTTTTCTTTTGCTGCTGTCGTTTCTTTGCTTTTTCTTGACGCTTTTTAGCAGCACTTGATTTTCCACCAGACTTTTGCGTTACAAGATGAAGAAGCGGTTCTTTGAGAATTTCTCCAGATGTAACAATTGGGTGACTCTTGAATCGATAGAGCTTGATGTGCCGGTCGAGGACTCTTCCGTATGCAGCACTCATGCAGATATAACAACAAATCCATGCTGGGAAGAATAGAAATTTATCGTTAAGTAAATTCCACTCCGTCGCCCAAGGAAGTGAGACATAATCCACACGGAAATTTGTTACAGCGGTCGTCAACCATGCAAAGATAGCGATAATGAAAATCATTGTGAACATCATTGGTTTCATGGCACCCATCTGCACCTTGAGTTGCTCTGGCATCATTTGTTGTTGTAGAATCATCGCCTTTTCTTGTAGGATTGGGTCACGAGATATACGTGCTTCATTCATCATTTGACGGACTTGTCCTTGGCGATGGCCAATATGTGCTTGATCAATTGGGTCGACGAAGAAGTTTCGAATGACTGTATTGAGCGTCATAGAGAATATACCAAGAATCAATACTGTGATGACAAAGTACGATTCCTCGGGCAATACAGGTGTCAGGATTGGGTCCGCCATTTCCCCTACACTTGTACGAATTGACGGCGTCATGATGAGAAAGGTCATGAAAATCATGACGAGTAACATCATGAACATTGACCCATTTGGAGGGGGGGGTGGCGGTGGACTAGGACCATTAGCCATAGTGCGGGGATTCAACCATAGGGCATGAAGGTTGGCTTTCAAACCCATCATATTTTTTTGATTGTTTGATATTGAATGCCATCAACAAATGCATTTTTGAAGAGGAAAAAGATGTAATAAATGACGGTTTAGCATAAGACGGAGGAGATACTTTTGAGGCAAAAAGAACGGCTAGAAGTCAGTGATGTCTGGTTGTATCCACTACCGATGCCAATGCCGGGTCAACCAGTCTGTGTGACTGAGACAGAGGCCATTGAGCAACTTGAGCGGCTAGGCAATCATCCAGCGATTTTCCTTTGGACTGATGAGGAAAGAAGAGTGCCAAAGGATTGGCAATTTTTACCGAGTGTACGCCAAGGTGTGCCTCCAGAAGGTATCTTCGCTGAACTTCAGGCGTGGAAGAAACAATATCCAAAAGCGTGGCTTGCAGTCGATCTTCGAGACGGCGTCATACCACCATCCGTTCCAAAACCTCTTGAAGATGTTCTTGCTGAACTGGGTCGATGTTCACTCGTTTTGGTCAATAATTCTGAAGACCATCCTGATTTTCCAAGGTGGGTTTTACCTTAATATCAAGCAGTGAATTCAAATCCGCATGCAGCACATGTCGTACTACCTTCAGGGTTCGAACTTTCACAGACTGTACAGGTAAGATCGCCTGAGCCCGATTCAACCTCAGCAACTTCTTCGGCAGGTGCTTCCGGTGCACTGTCGTCTTCTGCAGGTTCAATCGATTCTGCATCATCAGCACTCTCCGAGGAGGTTGCATTCCAAGCTTTAGCAGCATCTTCAAGTTCAGCTTTCTTGAGGTAGCCATTGTCGTCGTGGTCATAATCTGCTGCGAACACAATGAAAGCATCTCGGTCAGATATGCCGTGCGCATCCATAACTTTCACGAGGACATCCTCTCGCCAAGTCACAGTAAGTTCTGGGCCATCGCTTTCAGAGGATTCTTCTTCAGCGGATTCTTCAGAAACCTCTTCGGAGACTTCTTCTTCTTCTTCTTCTTCTTTAATAGCAGGTAGGTCGTCTGATTCTACCTCGTCACCGATATGAACACCGTGGAATCTGTTGAGGGCTTCTGCGTCGACCTCACCACTTCCTTTGATTTCGAAAGAGACTTCGATTCGCTCTCCTTTACCAACGAGTGGAATCTTCCAAACACAGTGAAGGCCACCCTCTCCTTCTGTTGAGGACATTTCGACATCGTCGCGCTTTCCACCATCACCTTTTACGGTCCACTCTTTGACTTCGAAGGAGGTCGGGATTACATCGTTAATATGAACATCCGCAAGTCCGGTATCGCCATTGTTTTCGAAGAGAATGAGAACTTCATATCGCCCCTTGCCACCAAGTGGAATCGCCTGCTTTCCTGAACTAATGTTTCTTCGGTTGTGAACAACCTTGATGCTCGGTGATTCACTTGGTTCTCGTAGACAAATAGGTCCGAAGCGTTCAGCACTAAATTCTGCACGAACAGGAGCATCCACACGCTCGTTGCTTGGGGATGGGTCTGGGGCTACGAGTGGGTAATGAATCTCAAGTTTCTTACCTGGCTTCATTCCTATAGGCCCTCGTGTACCAACGGTAATCATCATTGTGTAACCATTTCCATCTGGAGACCTATGTTCTTTCTCCAAGGTGATGCCGTCACTAACTTCAACCTTGAATTGATCTTCATCGAGGACTTTTCCATCCAGTTTGATTGTTAAATCACCTGGTGCAGGTGCATTGAACAACCCAGGGATATCATCGGTGATTCGCATGAGGTTAATTGTTGCAGTCCCTTCATTCTTCACCGATATTGTTGAATCGATTTTTTGTTCCCTGTATGAGCGAATGCTCGATGAGGAATACTTCTTTGATATCGAACCTTCAACAACATCAAGTTTCTTCTCTTCAAGTGTGATTGTACCTTCTGTTGAACGCTTAGCACGTGGCAACACCGTATATGAGAGCTCATATGTGAAATCAGGCTCAGATTGGTGTTCAACGACGGCCTCATTTGATTCCCATTTACCGTTTGGCAGAACATCTTCAGAAACATCATCAATATCAAACAACAAATCATCACTGCCTTTCATTCTCACCTGCAATTTGGTGAGGTCAACAGCGAACGTTGAGCGATTTTCGAAAATCGCTTGACAAATCCAGTTATCCGGTCGCTCATCTTCTCTCACCTTCATGTAAGTGAAGCCACGACAAAATGCATCAAGTTCCCTAAAGGCCATGCCTGAGAGCGTAGAGTCTGATTTGTATGTAACATTGACTTCACCAGCATTGATTGAACTCACATCAGAGATGTGGATCGTTCCTTCAATATGGAGTGTCTGAGTATCACCTGCTGCGAGGCGACCAACGCTCCAAGTCAGAAGACCGTCTTCTATAGAAGATGCCCCTGGGGTCGGGAAGTTCATCGAATCGGGAATGACTCTTGTAAGCGTCACCTCGTTGAGACTCACTCCAGATACGTTTTGTACCTCAAGTTCGAGAGATATAGCACCAGGTTCTTCGCCCATCGCCACAGAGTATGATCGCTCTTGTGAGCGGGCAGGATTTGTGTCCAAACGTTCTCGGCAGAGAAGCATTGTCTTTCCGTTCACCTTGTACTGCATGGTGTAGTTTTTACCAGGCTCAAGTTCATCCACTGAAACGTGCTCACCTGCAACATCTGTAGCATCTGTGTCGTCCAAGAGGACATCAATGTCGAAGATTCTATCGTCCTTCGAAGGATTGTTAATTGTGAGTGTACCTTTCACGGATTGCTTCATAATCTCTCCATCAACATTGAGTTTTGAAACTTCGACTTCATGGAGGTTGCCTTCCAGTTTATCTCCATCAACATGGTCGACTTCGTCAACTGAACGAATCTTTGCACCTGCTTGTGAATCGGTCAAATCGACTTCCAAAGCTTCTGTTGAAGGAACATCCAGCGTCGTGAGAGGGTCCGCTGAAACTGGATCGAGCGAGACAGTTAGGGCATCGGCTGGAGGTGCAAGCAATGCATCAGCTGCTGGCGGTGCAGGAGGTGCAAGCAATGCATCAGCTGCTGGCGGTGCAGGAGGTGCAAGCAAAGGATCAGCAGCTGCTTCCATACCTGGTGGCATAGGTGGCATCTCCGGTGGTGCAGGTGGAGCAGGTGGTGCGTCCATACCTGGTGGCATAGGTGGCATCTCTGGTGGTGCCGGTGGAGCAGGCGGTGCATCCATACCGGGCGGCATAGGTGGCATCTCTGGTGGTGCCGGTGGCTCTTCGCCTGCGTCATCAGGTGAACTTTCTGGTTCAATCTCCGTTGTGTCTTCTTCGACGGCGGATTCGGCCAATTCTTCGCCCACGATTTCATTGGTTTCTGCTAATTCCTCACCAACGTCTGCCACTTCTGTAAGATCCTGAGCAGGTTCTGCTGCTTCTGATTCGAGCATTGGTGGCATCTCTGGAGGCGCAGGTGGAGCGGGTGGTGCGTCCATACCTGGCGGCATAGGTGGCATCTCTGGAGGTGCAGGTGGAGCGGGTGGTGCGTCCATACCAGGAGGCATTGGTGGCATCTCTGGTGGTGCAGGAGGAGCAGGTGGAAGGCCAGGTGGTGCCGGAGGTGCATCCATACCCGGTGGAGCAGGCGGAAGGCCTGGCGGTGCAGGTGGAGCGGGTGGTGCGTCCATACCTGGTGGTGATGGAGGCATTTCCCCTGGCATAGGTGGTGCTGGGGGCATTGGTGGTAGTCCTGGTGGCATAGGTGGCTTTTCATCCGTCATATCAAATCCTCATAAGCCGCACTCGGCGACAAAATCTCGGATTCATCTTGAACACATAACCATTCTCCCCTAAATTCATGGATATTCCAGTCCATTTATCAAGCACAGCATTGATGTAGGGTCGTCGGCAGGGTCGTTTATGGTTGGATTAGACCACGGCTCACCGCCCGTACTTTTTGTCGTAGGAACTGCAGGAGCAGGAAAGTCTTCACTCGTTACTGCATTTCAACGATGGTCACGTTTCCTTGAAACTGAAGTCATTGCAGTCAATCTTGACCCAGGTGCAGAACGTGTCCACTACGATGCAGAATTTGATGTGAGGGAATTGATTTCTCTGGCTGAGGTGATGGATGAATACGACCTTGGGCCGAACGGTGCTCAAATCTTAGCGGCAGATCTCGTTGCAGCCCAAGCAGAAGATGTCGCTGAACAATTGCACGCCATATCTGGAGAACTCATAGTTGTCGACACGCCTGGTCAAGTTGAACTCTTTGCATTTCGTGAAGCGAGCAGTCACCTTATCGACCAGTTAGGAAAAGAACAGGCCGCCATCATCTATCTCTTTGACCCCATGCTTTCGCGGTCACCCTCGGGGTTCGTCTCACAAATGCTCCTCTCATCAATCGTTGAATTTCGACTAGGTTTGCCAACAAAGAATTTCCTTTCAAAATCCGATTTGTTGCAGCCTGATGATTTAGACAGAATTCTAGAATGGTCAGAGCGACTTGAAAGTCTTGAATTTGCACTTTACCAAGAAGCTGGAGGGCAGCGAACCGAATTCGCAATCAATCAACTACGATTGATGCAAAATTTCTCTCAAGCACCTGGACTTACAGCCCTTTCGTCTGAACTTGAAGATGGAATGGCAGACATCCTTACCTTTGCCCAAGCACTTTTCGGCGGAATGAGCGATGCAAGGGATGGTTTTGCCGGTGATATTGAACACGAGCGCCAATAACTCGGTTCAAAATGTATAGAAGCCGAACAACAAACCTCGATGCATGAACCGTCACTTGCTTGCCATTGATGATGTAAAAGATGATTTCGAGAAAATACTGCGATGGGCAATTGCATTCAAATCATCGTGGAAATCAGGCAATGAAGTGGCTCTCAATTTTATGCCACTCGACACCTTAACAATTGGTTCCATATATGAAAAACCGTCGACGAGAACAAGGGTTTCTTTTGAAGTAGGCATTCACCGACTTGGTGGACAGCCACTCACACTTCTCAAAAATGACATACAATTAGGCTCATCAGAAAGCGTAGCAGATACGGCTCAAGTCTTGTCGCGTTTTCTCGGAGGAATCACGTACCGGTGCTTCGCTCATGATGATGTTGCAGAATTAGCACAACATGCCGATGTCCCAGTACTCAACGCACTCTCGGACAAACATCATCCATGTCAAGCAGCAGCAGATCTCATGACAGTACTCGAACACTTTGGTGATGAGAAGGTCACACTTGCATGGGTTGGTGATGGAAACAATGTCCTTCACGATTACATGCTTGCTTCACTCATGCTCGGCTATGATTTCAGATATGCAACTCCTGAGGGTTATGAACCTGATGAACACGTCCTTGAAAGAGCAAATGAAATTGCAAAACAAACGGGTGCAAACCTCTACTTCACCAACGATCCGATTGATGCAGTGACCAACGCCAATGTCGTTTACACTGATGTGTTCATCTCAATGGGTGAAGAACATCTCAAGGACAAAGTCAAGGCATTCGAAGGATTTCAAGTTAACATGGATATGGTTCAACATATGGATGATAACTGGGCATTCATGCATTGTTTACCTGCTCATAGGGGAGATGAGGTAACAGATAAAGTGATGGACCATGAAAACAGCATTGTGTTCGATCAAGCAGAAAACAGAATGTGGGCTCAAATGTCGTTATTGGTGTACCTCATCAATAACGATGCGTGGGATGCCATGGGTGAGTTCATCGGCCTTACATGATGACAGCAAGACAAAAACCAATCAAGCCAAGAAGCATTCCAATTCGAATTCTTGAAACAACAAGGTCATCTTCGCCGTTGAAGAGAGGTCCATTCAAACTAATGAGAATGAAGATTGCAGGACCTTGGAAAAGTAGTTGTCCAAACACGAAAGGTCCACGCCAGAATGGCATGTACAAACACACAAGTCCGAGAAGAATGAACACATATGCCCACATTCTCGTCTTTTCTTTCCCAATCTTCATCGGAAGAGTCGTACGTGTTCCCAGGTCCGATTCCATATCCAAACAATCCTTTACGCACTCCCTCGCTAAATTCACAAAGAACACAGTTCCAAATATCCACCAAAGATATGCCTGCCAAATGTCACCAACGCCAGCTGCCCCATAGAGCAATACCGCTGCTACAAGAAGTGATATCACGATATTGCCAATCAATCCTTTTTCTTTCGTCGATGGCCCATGATCGTAGGTCATCATCAAAACGATGGCAAGGACGTAAATCGCTGCAGATTCAACGTCTTCAGATGAGAAACTATTGCTGCGTGAATACAAACCGAAGAGAAGTGAAATCACACTGGCTGACCACAAAAATATCGCAAATAATTTAGCATTCGAAAGGGAGATTTCACCAGATGGTAAAGGCCGACTTGGATGTGCAGTTTTATCGATGTCAACATCTTTGATGTCGTTCATGGTGTTTCCAGCAGCGGTAAACGTCAAGACGGCTAATGTGTGGCTCAGAACGATAACCCAAGGATACGACCCCAAATTCGATTCCAAAGCAAAGAGGGCTCCTAAAGGAACTGTAGCCCCTGCCAGAATCAAATTCTTTGGTCGGCATAAAGCGAGATACTTCGCTGTAGCCCCCATGGCCTGCTCACATTGATGTGAGATATGATGACTTCGCTTTAATGTTGAGCACAAGCCCAAACACATACACGTACACGGTAACCAAATGAATCTGTGGCCTCATCAAAGCCGACTTTGGTAAAGCGTCGGTCACGCGCGAGGACATTTCCGATTTGATTCATTGTCGCACCCCAGCGAAACCGTCGATTGATGTGATCTAGAATTGAGGTTGTGTTTGCTTCGCCGACATGGTCGAGGTAGTCAGCAATCTCACTACGCATACGTTGAGTACGACCCATCAGGCCTCACCTCGCAATTTCTTTTGCCTGCTCGCTAACAGTTGTAATGTCGTCGAACGGACTGAACTCGTCGGTCTAAATCCAACGCCGGCAAAGGCCTTCCATGTGAGGTCATTCGAGTGCTTTGGCAATTGACCTGTTGCACTGGCGATGTGTGTTCGTACTTTCGATGCCCAGACGGGTTCGTCTGCTTTCTTTCTTGATGTGCTCATATCTGAAAACTTCATTTCCTTGAGTTGATTGTTCATGACCAAGACTTGTTGCCGGTGGTATATCAAGAACCAAACCAGACTCGAAAGTTAAAGTGAAAATGTAATCACATCATGTAAAGCATGTTTCACTTTCAGTTTAGTTTTAGAATTGAAATATCCGCAAGGAAAAAAAATCGTGATGCATAAATATAGGCGATTCTCAGCGATGTTTGCCAAGCTCGTATAGTGTAGTGGCCCATCATAAAGGACTCTCATTCCTTTGACCCGGGTTCAAATCCCGGTACGAGCACCATTCTATAGAAAATTTGTAATGCCAAAGGAAAGATTTCCAGTGATTTTGGTGAGCTCGTTTCCTACTTGGTGGATGAGGCAAAACAGAAGGTTGGACTTCATCGTTTAAACGGGATTTCACGAGTAGGTGACTTCGGTGTACACCACTCGGTTTGTCCACAATTCATATCCGTTGGTTCCGTCGGTGGCAGTGAAATAGAGGGTGTTGCCAACGGCTGTGAAGTAGTAGGGAGAACTGATGGTACTTCCACTGTAGATATCCTTGACCATCACCGTACCTGAGGCAGTTCCATCACTCTTCCACAATTCCATTCCGTTGATTCCGTTGTTGGCTCGGAAATAGAGGGTGGTACCAACGGCTGTGAGGTGGGAGGGATAACTGCTGCCACTTCCGCTGAAGATATCCTTGACCATCACCGTGCCTGCGGAGGTTCCATCGCTCTTCCACAATTCGATTCCGTTGGTTCCGTCGGTGGCTTGGAAATAGAGGGTGCTACCAACGGCTGTGAGGTAATAGGGATTACTGGTGCTACTTCCGCTGTAGATATCCTTGACCATCACCGTGCTTGAGGCGGTTCCATAGCTCTTCCACAATTCCTCTCCGTTGGTTCCGTTGCTGGCTCGGAAATAGAGGGCGCCGCCGACGGCTGTGAGGTATAAGGGACTGCTGCTGTAACTTCCGTTGTTGATATCCTTGACCATCACCGTGCCTGAGGCGGTTCCATCGCTCTTCCACAATTCGACTCCGTTGGTTCCGTCGTAGGCTCGGAAATAGAGGGTGCTACCAACGGCTGTGAGGTAGGCGGGACTACTGCCGCTACTTCCGCTGCGGATATCCTTGACCATCACCGTGCCTGAGGCGGTTCCATCGCTCTTCCACAATTCGACTCCGTTGGTTCCGTCATTGGCTCGGAAATAGAGGGTGCTACCAACGGCTGTGAGGTAGGAGGGATAACTGCTGCCACTTCCGCTGTTGATATCCTTGACCATCAGCGTGACTGCGGAGGGTCCATCTATGGTACACAATTAATATCGGTTCGTAGCGTCGTAGGCTCGTAA
>JAYQSB010000028.1:0-25240 GCA_038146705.1 Candidatus Poseidoniales archaeon | reverse complement strand
GGAGGGTGTAGTCATCGGTAAGGCGGTCGTTGGTCTTTAAACACATTAATTCATACTTCATTAAAACAACACCAAAAAGAACGCTCGCTATTCTATCGGAATTGGCCCTACACATAAGTATTCGGCATCCAGTTGGCACAATTCCTTCAATATGACCTGATTAAGTGCAATACGAATTGATTCGTTCGCCTGTCATCATTCGTTCAACGATCTACGATACTCCGAATTCAACGGATATACAATGAATATATCCGTAGTGTTCTAAAACTCGATTCATTGTGAGTAGAACTGAGGATGAAAGTCAATGGAGGAAGATGAGAATCGGTATCCTCAGTTTCAATCCTTCATGATTCCTCGTCAACGCTATCTCAACATTATTTCGAAAAATAGCGACGTTATGTCCTTTTACACATTGTGTGAACGATACAGTTCAAACAGAATGGTGCATGACCCAGAAAATGGTTTTGTTTCTATGTCTGGTGAACTCTCGACCCTTCATCCAAAAGAGCTGGAGGCAAATCCGTTGATTACAAAGATGATTCAACGTAGAAATGGTGAAGGTTGGGACTTTTTAGCTCGGTGGCCATCCAATGATGCGTTCATAAAAACAAGGCACAAGCATTTGTATCAACCGATATCAGCGGTTTGGGACCAAGATGGTCTGACCTTTGTTTTGGTTTTATTGGACGCTGAAGTACACAGCACTCCTACATTTGAATCCATTAAACCTTACAAAATCAAGAAAAAGAAAAATGACTTTTCGCATCCTTCATATTTCAAACCACTTTCTGAATTGCGAATTGATGTCTTTCAAACAGTATTTCTCGCATACAGTCTTGGATATTTCGATATAAATCGGCGGACAACGTTACGTGCTATTGCTGCAGAACGTGGTTTGTCTCATATGACCATCTCTCGACATCTACGTGAATTTCAACATCTTGCATTCAAACAATTTTTCTGAACGAAAATTTGCCGCCCTATCAGTGTTGTTACATGTAACGGAACACTTTATTTGGGTCTTATTCCAGGTTGAAACCATGCAACGAGGAGTTAGCGACAGCAATGTTTCCAAAGTTATGTTCCTATCGTTTTTGATGGTTCTACAAACCGCAGTTTACCCCATGCTGGTTCAACCCGGTTGGAGCTTGAGCGATGGCTACGGGGCCAACGGCGTGATCGCCGACGGCAGCGACGCCAATTCGGCGGTCGGGAGCACCGACGAATACACTTTTGATGCGGTCGATTTGGCCGCCAACATCACCGATTTTGACGACGATGGCATCCCCGACTACATGGAGGACATCAACGGAGACGGCGATTACACCAACGACGACACCGACGGCGATGGCCTTCCCAATTACAACGACACCGACGACGATAACGACGGTTGGCTTACCTCGTTTGAGTGCCCCGATGCCGCCAACGGTTCGTGCCCCACCACGATGGGTCGAGCAGACTATCTCGACGCCAACCTCTACAACTGCGACGCAGCGTTCCTTTCCCGCTCCAACGGCAGTCACCTGCAACTCGCCGTGCTTGACTGGACCGATTACACGCTTTCCAACATGACGACCGTGCGCTACAACGACACCAGCACGCTTGCTCGCTCTTTTGAGGACGGCCGCGTCTATTGGCTCAGTGAGGCGGTGTTGTATGCTTGGAACCAGACGGGCGGCGTGGCCGCTGTCGTCACCACCGACCTCTCGGGCAGTGTGGAGCGGCTCGGCTTCAACGCTACGGGCGAGCTCTTGGTCACCAACAACGGCACCCTGCGCACAATCAACCTGACCTCTGGGACCACCTCTCAACTTGCCACACTTCCTTCGGGGTTGGGGGAATTGGGCGACCTCTACGGGGAATCCAACGGCTCGGTCATCGTGACGGGCGTTGATGATTCATGGTACCGCATTTCCAACGACTACGCCACGACGTGGGTGGTCAACAGCAACGCCCAAAAAGCCGACGGCGTGCTTGAACTCGCCAACGGCACGGTGCTCGCCAGCAACGGCGCTCGCATCGTCCGCATGGGCTCTCCCGCCGCCTCGCTTTCCGCAGCGGTCATCGCTGGAACGCCTTCCGATGAGGGCAAAGGACAGGACATGGCTTCCTGTCCTCGAATTGACGCTGATTCCGACGGCGACGGCGTGCCCGACATGTACGAAATCAATGTCTTCGGGACTGACCCCGCCAACACCGACTCGGACGGCGACGGCATGAGCGACGGACGTGAGGTGCAAACGACCGGCACCGACCCTGCGACCGCCGACGACAGCGACAACGACGGCGTGTATGATTGGTTCGACGACGACGACAACGGTGACGGCATGCCGGATTGGATGGCGTGCGGTGTGGCCACCGACCGAGCCTTCGCTAACTTGGGCTTCGAGTCTCCAGGCATGTTCAACAACACTTCTGTGGCGAGTACGACGGTCAACAACAGCACTATGGTGGGCTGGCAAACCGACGCCACCAGCGGTTTCACCGTCATGTCGGGCAATAATTCCAGCGTAGCAGCCGCCGAAGGCGACCAATACCTGCGTCTCAACGTGAACGGGGGAAACCAGGTGGTTTGGCAAAATCGCACACTTTGGGAAGGGGACTACATCATGTATAACGTGAGCCATCGTGCCACGGGCACGCAACAGGCGGCCGAGCAAATCGGAATTGTCGTTGGGAATACCAGCACAAGCATGTATGTACTCGATACAAATGTGGGAAGTTCATCAACTTGGACGGTGGTAAGCGGGGACGGCTTCGTTGAACAAGCAACCTCGATGGTTGGTGTTCGTTCCAACGCCCCGAATGGCGTTACCGGTGTGAATTACATCGATGACGTTGAACTTACCATCCAATGTTTCCGTGATTACGACGGCGACGGCATTCGCGACACCCTCGACGACGACATTGACGGTGACGGGCTCAACAACTCTGTGGAATTTGGCAACGGATCCTTGCCTCGCGACAGCGACGGCGACGGCATGCCGGACCTGTGGGACCTTGACAGCGACAACGACCTGGCCAACGACTCTGCCGAGCGCATCGCCGGCAGCGACACCACCGCCGCTGACACCGACGGGGACGGCTTGGAAGACTGGCTGGAGATCCTCGTCTACAGCGACCTCGCCGACGTGAACGTGTTCGAGGACTACGACAACGACAACATCTCGGACTGGTACGACGACGACGACGACAACGACGGCGTGCCTGACGACGACGTCTGTTACGGGCCCGGTTCGCGCAACGAAGTCTACGATCCGTCCTTTGAATTCCCGTACGAGGACACCTACGTCACGGAAGGCGAGGCTGTCTGGGAATCCAATTACAACAGCGGCGGATTGATGCGCGTTGAAATTATGCACGCAAATTCTCCACCCCACGGTGCACAGCACCTTGAGGTTGAACTGATCGGCAACACCGTCGTCTGGCAGGACATGCCGTTTTGGGAGAACGACTTGATTCGGTGGTCCATGTACCACAGGGCTCGAGTAACCTCGGAGTACACTGAGCTCTCGCTCATGTTAGACAACGCCTCAGGTGACATTACGGTCACCTCAGGCGTGCCTGTGAACGCCGTTGAAATCGCCAACCTGCAAACCACCTCGCCCACGTGGGCTCAGCAGTCCGGCATTGTCATTGCTCCTATTGATGCGAAGCAATTTGTTCTCGACCCCATTGAACCTGCCTCGGGTGCAGGGAATTACGTCGATATGGTCGTCATGAACCGCACCTGCATGCGGGACCTTGACGGTGACGGCCTTCGGGACACGATTGACCCGGACATTGATGGCGACGGGTACAATAACAGCGTCGAAATCAGCCCCGACGTCATTCCAACCCTTCTTTCAGGCTTGAACGACACCATTGAGTATGATTTCGTGAACGATGCTGGCACCGCTGCGAGCTACGACGGTTGGTCACGCAGCAGCGGTGGCGGGGCGACCTGGTGGGGGAGTCACAACCACTGCGATAATTCAACGGCCAGCGGTAACGATGGCCACTTGTACTGGGCTAACGGTGCGGGAAATTTCAACTCACCCGTTCTCAACCTGACTGGACTTGGAGCGGCCACGCTCAACTTCTTCGTCAACGTTGACGCCGCTTGTCGAGATCCGGTGGATGAGTTCGAATACATGGAGGTTCGGTGGAAGAAACTTGATGGGACGTTGACGACGCATGCGGAAGCACCGCCCATGCCCGTCCAGTGGATGCGGAACTCCTCTCACAGCGATGCGTACGATGTTGATTATCGGCCACCCGGCTATTTGATTCGCAACGACGGCTCAACCAACTACCTCAATCCCTACGCCCACGGGTACATCTTCACGATCGAACTTCCGGCAGAGGCCATCCATGCGAACACGCAAATCTGGTTTGACTTCCCAACGGGCCGGGACAACACGTACTCCAACATACAGATCGACGACGTGCTTCTTCACTCCTTCCGTTATGCCGATACCGACGACGATGGACTCCTGGACATTGTCGACCTTGACAGCGACGGCGACGGGCTGCTCGATGCCGATGAACTCTCCGAAGGCACCAACCGCACCAACGTTGACAGCGACGGCGACCAGGCCTGGGACGGTCACGAAGTGAATTATTTCGACACCGACCCGCTCGGGCCCGACGACGCTGACGGCGACCTCATTCCCGACTGGTATGACCTCGACCGCAACGGCGACGGTGTGCCTGACCCGTACCAGTGTTACGGCCAAGGCGCCGACTGGGTGCAGAACGGCGGCTTTGAATTCCCTGGCATCTACCAGGGCTCCAGCAGCAACTCATGGAAATCGCTTGGCGAGACATGGATTTATGATTGGGCCCTTGAAACTGCAGGCAGTCTTGAGATCTTCAACGCCAGCAACGCCGTGCTTCAGAATAACGCCCGCTGGCCCGACAACGCCAGCGAAGGGACGCACGTGGCCTCCCTTTCTTCATCCTCGTTCCCTGAAGTGTGGACCGAAGTGACGACAAATCCTGGCGATTTGTTGACTTGGAGCGTTGATTTCCTCGGCAGTCACCCTACGACCGCCGACAAGAGCCAGGTCCGTTGGGGGTCTTCGGCGACGACATCCAGCGCCTACACCGTGCTGGGGACGATGGAGAACACCGACGTGGATTGGCTCACATACAGAGGCTCGCTGCTCGTCGAAGGCGAGAACGACGATATTCTCACCTTCGACTACGTCTCCGCCTTCAACGGCAACGAAGGAAACTACATTGACAACGTCGTTGCGATTGCTTCATGCATTTCAGACCTTGATGGCGACGGCATCACCGACGCCTACGACGACGACGTGGACGGTGACGGGATTCTCAACAGCGACGAATACGGTTGGGACTTGGATTTCGACAGCACCCCTGAAGTTGCGGTCGCCGACGAGTTCAACCAATACCGCCCCAACGGCGAATGGATGTATTTTGGTAACAGCCTTCACGACTTCAGGTTCGACGGCTGGCACCCCATTTACGAGGATGGCGACGACTACCAGCGCAGCCTATCCTTCCGTGGTTTGGGCCACAGCGATTACAACTCGGTGACGATGCCCGTTGAGTTCGATGAAGAAACGGACGTTTCCTTCGACTATTTCGTCAACAGCGAGAACAATTACGATTGGCTGGTCTTCTGCGTTGATTTCACCCAATGTGCATGGCAGAACTCGGGCTACACCCAGCGATGGAGTGGCAGCGTCGACGGACGGCACACCGAGACCATCGCAGCAGGGACCCACACCTTGACCTGGGGCGCCTACACCAACGGTGGGTCAACCCACCACAACGGGAACGACTTCTGGATTGACAACATCTCCATCGGCAACGGCTTCTACGAGGGTGACTTCGACTCCGACCACGACGGCATCCCTGATTTGAGGGACTTGGACTCGGACGGCGACACCTTGCTGGATGAAGACGAGGATGCGTTGGGCACCGACCCCACGTCTCGTGACAGCGACGGCGACCTCATGCCCGACGGTTACGAAATCCACTGGTTCGACACCAACCCGCTCGACGCTGGTGACGATTACGACGGCGACGGCATCACCGACTGGAAGGATTTGGACATCGACGGTGACGGCGTGTACAACGCTCGCGAGTGCTACAACGACCAAGGAACGGGCTCACCAAGTGAAGACAAGCAGTACGCCGGCTCGGGACTCACCGAGTTGTACTGGGTTGATGAAGGCACCTTTGAGGACGCCGCACAATACATCGGCACGAGCAATCGCCTCGCCAGCACCTCCTATTCCTACCCGGTTTCAGGGGCCCACTGGATGCAACAGCACGTGGAATTCCACAACGGTTCCCAGTCCACGACGGACGGCTACATCCCTGCTTACGACGGCGACCAGTACATGTCCTTACAGTGGAACGGATGGAACGGGGCCAACGACATTTCCTACCTCGTCACCACTTCACCCGGCGACCTGCTGATTTGGGGCTTCGCCCACGCCGGCCATTACAACGGACACTCCACCACGTGGGACGCCCTCTCGGTGCGTATGCACACCGCATACGGCGAACAAACGGGCACTCAGGTCGGCTATTCCTACGGTCTGAATGATGGGTGGCGCTACATCTCTGGTGCTTACGTTGTGCCCACCACCTACGGCCAATATGCCTACATGAACATCGGTGATAATGAGCGCCGAGATTGGAACGAAGGGCAGTACATTGATGGCTTGACCTTCACCTCGTATTGTCGAGTGGATTCGGACGGCGACGGTGTGCTCAATTACTTCGACGACGATTCCGATGACGACGGTTTCCCGGACAGCGAAGAAACGTGGGATACGGACGGTGACGGCTGGCTCGACCTCTTCGAGTTGGATTCGGACGGCGACGGCATCAACGACGATGTTGACGACGACCCACGCTCGGCCGGAAAGGCCGACTGGCAGGGTCACGCTCTCGAATTCACGGCTAACGGCGTGGTTCAATTCCCCGACGACGCCGCTATGGACCACGATGACCACACGGTCCAGTTGTGGATCTTGCCCAACGCCACCATCAACTCCCAAGTCGGTCAGTACAGCACCGTCTATTCCGATTTGGACGGTGAATACTGCGACACCGCCAGCGAAGGCTACGCCATCGTCTTTGACAGCACCAACAACCGATTCGGTGTTGAGTTGCAAAATGGGTTTGGCACAAGTACAACGGAATGCAAATCCTACTGGATGGCGTCCAACACCGCCTACGAAGGCACCTGGACCCACCTTACGATTGTCTTTGATGACGGCAAATTGTACATGCTGACCGACGGCGGTGCGAAAACCTCCACATGGACCAGCGTTCCGCTGACCATCAACGACCGACAGCGACCGATTCTTGGCGGCGAGGACAAATCGAGCAACCCGCAACACGACGAGCCGTTCCTTGGATGGATTGACGAATTCCGTTGGTGGAATCGCAGCTTGTACGACCACGAGATTTCCACGCAGTTCAATCGCCGTGTCACAGAGGGCAACGATTTGGTGGCCCTCTACGGCTTTGAGAACATCTCTTCAGGCTACACGGCCGAAGAGACCGGTTCCTTGAGCCCCGCCTTCATTCGAAACGGCGGCCATCACGTCACGAGCGCCCCACTTCGAGACCCGTTCGGCGCTGGTCACTACTATTCGTTCAACGGCAAATCGGACGAAATCCAAACCTTGACTCGCATCACGGCGGGTACGGATTATTCCGCTGAAGCGTGGATACGAACCACCGATACTGACAGCTTGACCTTTATCGCTTCGGAAGACCGCAACAGCGGCACTCGTTGGGAACTGAAGATGGCCTACGGCTACTTTGGCGTTTACGAAAGCAACGTGGGCACGGCTGGAGCCTCGAGCAGCGATGACGACTTGTTCGTGGCCGACGGACTTTGGCATCACGTGGCGTTCACCAAGAACCGCAACTGTTTGTACGTCTTTGTCGATGGTGTGTTGGAAGCCAGTCGCTGCAGCGGTGGTATCGGCAGCACCGATGCCAGTGCTCGGGTGACTGTCGGCGGCAGTTACGCTGCATACGGCACCGAGGTCCAATACGCCGGTGATATGGACGAGTTCCGTGTTTGGGGGCACGCCATCTCGCCGGAAGACGTGGCCCGCCGTATGACCACCACCATGCGCGGTGACGAATCCGGTTTGCTGCTGTACTACGCCTTTGATGGTGGAGCGGGTAAAGAAGTCAAGGACGACTCGTTCGACACTCGCCGTCAAACGATGGTGTACGGCGAAACGACATGGAGCCGTTTGGGACGAGGCTACGCCGACGGTGCACCCGTCTACAGCATGGACGCACCGTCGCAAGCGGCCGTCATCGATGGTGTTGGCCTCATCAGCGAGCCCATTTTGGACGTTCGCTTGATGGGCGAATTCACCCTTGAAGCCAACGTCATGCCCTTCTCCAACCAAACTTCGGACCAACCGACCGTTTTCTCCACCGTGGACGAAAACGAAGGTGGCTTCGCGATGGGCGTCAGTTTGGACGCCAACGGTGACGGCGGTGTCAACCTCGCTTGGGGCGATGTCATCCACCGAATCGACGCCGATGACGTCACGGCCAACCAGTGGGTCCACGTGGCCGTGGTCTATGATGAAACGTCGCTTCACGTTTACACCAACGGCACCTACCTCAACAGCTGGACCCCCTCCAACCGCAACGACCCCGGTGGTCTAGGTGTCATTCGGGTGGGCACTCATGTTGAATCGGGGAACAGCAGCCGCACGTTCTCGGGTGCTATCGATGCGTTGCATCTCTGGTCCGTTCAGTTGACGGCACAGTCCATAGGGGACACTTGGGACCTCGTACCTCCGCCTTCGCATCCCGACCTGATGGTCTCGTGGACCTTTGATGGAACAGCGATGAAGGCCAACCCGTTCGTCGGTGAGACCGTTTCCTACAACTTTGAAAGCGGTCTCCAAGGCTGGGAACTGGCCTACCGCTGGGGCACCGCGCGCTCACGGGACTGGTGCAACGCCTACGCTCGCAACGGCTATTCCATCCGCTTGGCCAGCGGTAACGGCACGAGCAATGCAGGTCCGGCCTTGACGTCCCCGTCTTACGACATGGGCGATGCTGAGTTTGCGCAGATCAAATTCGGCTACAACTCGTGGACGCGCTGCTGGGACGCACAGGATTCCAACGACGTGCTCTATTTGGAATACTTGGACGACCAAGGTTCCTGGCAGGAGATTTCCGATTACCCTCGTCAGCGCAAGTGGTACAACACGATGGTGCCCAACACCGTCCGTCTGCCCGCAGATGCCCTGTACGACGGTGTGCAACTCCGATTCCGCTACTACGCCAACTACTACGATTACATCTTCCTTGACGACATCACGGTTGAGTACGGCATCGCCCCTTCCTCGGCCCGCGTCATGGCCGTCACGCCCTCCTATGCCTTATCGGGCGACACCGTTTCGGATGTGGACAACTTCCACCTCACCCTCGACACGACCTCGGGCAACATGTCCTTCATTGACGGACCTGAGATGGCTGAACATGGGACCTCGTGGGGCGTGCTCGACCTTGAATCGGGCCAAAACGCAGAACTCACCAGTTTTGCTCCCGGGCCGTATACCAACGAGGTGGGGCAAGACCACCCGTCCACCCTCACGCTTGAAGGTTGGTTCCGACCTGAAACCCTCCGAGGCAACGATTGGAACTTGATCTTAACCACGAAATCCTGCAGAAATTTCGACACCGCCGACGGTTACGGCAACGTCCAACAAGGGTGGCGTTCCCTTTCGTTCGGCCTGTACGACAGCTCGCCGTCGCTGATTCACGGGCAAAAAGCCACCAACAACTACCACTACCACACCAGTTATTACACCGCAAACAACGAAGTCGTGGTGAACGGTGAATGGAACCACATTGCTTGGGTGGTTGATGTCTCGTCCTCCACCGCCAGCCAACGTTGGATGAAGGGCTATGTGAACGGTGTTCACGTCACCACCAACACCCTCAACGACGGATATTCGTGGACCGGGGCCATGGACGTGGTGAGCCTTGGTGAGAACAATTACCGATGCGATGGCGCTGGTGATGACCGTTATGACGGTCAAATCGGCAGCCTCCGCCTGCACCCGCAAGCCTTCACAACGGCGGAAATTCACGACCGAATGTGGTCAATGCCCGTGGACGATGATGCTATTTTCGCCTACGACTTCACCGAAGGCAACGAATACGTGACCGATTTGACCGGCAACTACCACCTCTCGACGAGCGCAGACGAATCCAGTCGTCAATACAACCAGCGCAGCACAGCCCCTACGGCGCCTTATGCTCCGGGCAACCTGCGAGACGCGGACGACGCCGCCTTCACGTGGCGCACCGTTGGCACCAATTTCGGCCCGTCCACGAACAACGTTGAGGTTGCGACCCCAATTCCAGTTGGAGAAAGCAAACTCGTGGCGTTGACCTCGGACGATGACACAGGGATGTGGCTCGACTACCCATCCGGCGACACCGTGGTTGACGTGAACGCCTCTACCCATCGCTTCTCCACCGGAGGTATCTCTTTCGACGATCTTCTCGAGGAAGAATTCACGGCGGCGGGCACGACCAACGCCACCGTTCGCCTTCGCTTCGACTTGGAGGCAATGGGTGTGAATCATACCGTGCAAAACGAATTGCGTTTGCTTATCGATAATGGCACCGGATATACGCTCCATGCACTTACAGGCACGCGTTCTGCAGACTTGCTCACATTTGCGAGCGTACCGTTCGTTGTTGGTAGTACGTATCGACTCGGTTATGTCGAAGCTCCAGGAAATTTCACTTATGTGAATACGACGATTGGATTTGAAAATAATTCGAACAACATCGTAAAACCAACATTCCTTTCTGGCGATGTGCAATCCTGTACTGCCTCAAGCAACCTTCCATCTGGCTTAAGCGTCGCAGACAATTGTACCGTTTCTGGAACGCCAACAACGCAATTCTGGCCGCCAATCAACGTTACATTTACTGCAACAGGTCCTGCTGGAACAACGTCTGCTGTCATGAATATGGCTGTTCTCGATGACCCTACGGTCATCAGTTACAATCCAACTTCCAAAGTTCTTACTCGCGGTGTGAATGGTGGATGTTGGAGATCTGATGAAGCATCTGGTGCTGCAAATCTCACATGGAGCATAGATAACACCTTGCCATCAGGCATGACATTTGATACGTCGACTGGTGACTTCTGTGGCACACCCACAGCTAATATGACAGCTACACAGTTTACTGTTAAAGCAGAGAATATCGTTGGTTCGAACACCTCGGTAGTTTTCCTCACAGTCAATGAACCAACTCCTGTCATAGCGTATTACAGTAGTTCACAAGTGCTCATAAAGAATGAACTCATTAGTATCATCACAGCAGATACTGGTGGTAGAATTGCCTCGACATCAGTTTCACCCGCATTACCTGCGGGCCTTAGTTTAACCAGCAATGGAAGTATCATTGGAAGGCCGCTCAATGTGTTCGGGTCAACATCTTACACCATTTATGCAAACAATTCAGGAGGAACTGATACGGCAACAATTACACTATCGTCTAGGACAGCATATTATTACTCTCAGACAAATGTGACTCTGTACAATGAGGTATCCCTTGTTAATTATGTTCCGACTGTCAATTATTCTGGAACATTAAACTGGTCCACTTCACCCGCATTACCCGCTGGTTTGTCGATTGGTTCATCAAATGGAACGATTTACGGAACTCCTGAGGAACAATTGTCAACTCGAACCACTTTTACCGTTCGTGCAACATCTTCGACATACACGCATACATTTGCGATTAAAATCCAAATTATCGCCGTAGCTCCATCGCTCGACTTTGAATTAGGATCTTCAACAGTTGACGTGATACGATATGAACCAGTGACTCTTCAATTATTAAACGAAGGCGATGCACTCGACAGCGTTAGCGTTAGCCCAAGCCTCCCACAAGGATGGCAGTTACTTGATAATGGTTCATTGTATGTTTTGCCTCAAACACTCTTTAATGCAACAACGTACACAGTTTATGGTCAAAATACCGGCGGTAATGATACAGCAAGCATAACACTACGTTCTGTAACCGCGTTCAGTTACAGCACAACCAATTGGTCATTTACAAGAGGTGTTTCAAACGTCCGGATTATACCAACAGTCAATTTCAGTGGGAATCTTTCGTGGTCTACCTATCCAAGCCTACCTTCAGGTTTGTCAATTGGCTCTTCAAATGGAACGATTTACGGTGTTCCATCTCAAAATATCACACAAACAGGTTACATCATCCGCGCCATGTCGGGTAATTATACACACACGAGTTCATTGAGCATGAGCATCGCAGAAACGGCACCTATCGTTCGTTTTAATGTGAGTGGAACTGTGACATTTATTGTTGATGAAGTTGAACGTTTGAACATCGAAAATGTTGGCGGCACAATCGCAAACGCTAGTGTGTCTCCCGCATTGCCAAGTGGTCTTTCATTGAATAATGATGGTTCAATCAGTGGTGTTCCGACCAATTTCAGTTCATCAACGACATACACTGTAACGGTGTACAACTCTGGTGGCTCTTCGTCGGCAACTGTCAATCTTCGAGTTGTTGGAGCATATTGGTATTCACAAACAACATTCACATTACGTGAAGAAACAAATTCAATTTTCGCCGTCCCAACTGTAAATTATACAGGGAACCTCTCATGGTCAACATATCCTTCACTGCCTTCAGGTATGAGTATCGGAAGCAGCAATGGTACGATTTACGGCCTTCCAACCGAATCGATAAGTCAAACAAATTTCACGATTCGTGCTTGGAGTGACACTACAATGCACAGTTCTGTGATGACAATCACAGTTCTTCCTGTTGCTCCTCAAGGGACATACAACACAACAGGTACACTCGTGCTATCTGTCGATCAAACTGTATGGTTGGTCTATGAGAGTGGTGGTGGTGCCCCAACCAATATCACAGTGAACCCCGCTCTGCCCAATGGCCTTTCCATGTTATCCAATGGAACCATTTACGGTACGCCAACTGCGGTGCAATCGGCCACGACATACACGGTTAACATGACAAACGCAGGTGGTTCGGACAGCATTACAGTGTCATTTGAGGTTCGAACGCCATTTTATTACAGCAACCTCGATTACACACTCACTCGAAATCAAAGTTTGATGTGGCTTTCACCAACAATTAACCTCACAGAGAGCGTTTCGTGGTCGGTCTTCCCATCCCTGCCATCTGGCATCTCAATTGGTTCATCCAATGGTACAATTTACGGGACTCCAACCCAGAATTTGTCACAAACAAACTTCACTATCCGTGCACAAACATGGTCGACGATTCACACAGCGATGTTGACATTAACCGTTTTGGAAATCACGCCATCGATTTCATTTAGTGGAGCGCCAAGTCGATCGTTTATCCTGAATGAACCGGTCGTGCTTGTACCAACTTCGATTGGTGGGCCGGTCGCATCAGCGACCGTATCACCCACCCTTCCAACAGGGTTGTACATCGACAGCGGCGGAGCTATTCGTGGGACGCCTACTGCATTATCGAATTCAACCACCTACACTGTTACAGGAACAAATACAGGTGGGAACGACACTGCAACGATTACAATTGAGGTCGTGACAGCATTCACGTACAGCACGACTCAACACGAGTTGCGAAAGAACACCTCAGTGATGTATCTGCAGCCGACGGTAAATCTCACACAAAACGCTTCATGGTCGACATGGCCAAGTTTACCTTCTGGCCTTACAATCGGTTCAGCCAACGGTACAATTTATGGAACGCCCACAGTCAATCTTTCAACTACAACATTTACTGTCAGAGCACAAACGAACTCTACGATCCACCAATCGACATTGACCATTACCGTGCTTGAGCAAGCTCCTAATGTTGCTTGGAATGTTACTGTGTCATCGATTAAGCATGTTGTAGGTGAGGACTTCGCACTCTCTCTTGAGAACACGGGTGGTCCAATTTCGATGCGGTCTATTTCGCCATCCCTTCCTTCAGGACTAACATTACAGAACGATGGAAGTATCACAGGTAGTGTTTCGTCGACAGTTGTTGCGACCAGTTATACCGTAACCGTCGGAAATACAGGAGGAAATGTGTCTGCATCCATCACAATTGAGTTTGTTGAAGCATTTTACTACGGCGATACATCCCATACGCTACGGCGTGACACAACTGCGTTGTACCTGTTACCTTCGACAAACTTGACCGGCAATGTGTCGTGGACAGTCTTCCCATCATTACCTTCAGGTCTCTCTATCGGTGCGAGTAATGGTACCTTGTACGGTATTCCAACAGTCAATTCCACATCAACGAATTATACTGTGAGTGCAACTACAAATTCCACAACTCACACGTTTGCTGTAACACTTGAAGTCATCGAAATTGCACCAGTCCTCTCGCTATCCTCAACAAGTTCAACAATAACGATGGTCAAGAATGAAGGTGATCAAGTCGTTGTCCTTAATTCAGGTGGACCGATAAGTAGTGTGTCTGTTTCTCCAAGTTTACCGAATGGATTGTCGTTGACATCGAATGGTAGCATCGTTGGTACCCCACGTGTGTTCTTATCACCGACAAATTACACAATTACAACGAGCAACACCGGCGGTAGTGATAGCATCGTTGTCAATCTTGAAGTCGTCGGACCGTTCTATTACGAGGTGACTTCATTGGTCATGGAGCGTGGAGTAACGAGTGTCTTTGAGGTGCCAGTCATCAATTTCAGTTCAGCTGCGAGTTGGACAGTCACACCGACGTTGCCTTCAGGGTTGACGCTCAGTAGCACGAATGGAACGTTGTCCGGAGTGCCATCACAAAATCTAACTTCGACAAACTTCACAATTCAAGCATCAACAGCCGATCACACGCACACATTTGTGTTGAATCTTCGCGTTATTGAAGTAGCACCAATCCTATCTTTTGGTGCCTCTCAGTCTACGTTTAACCTGCCAGTAGGCGAGGGTGTCAATATTTCGATGACAAATTCTGGTGGACCAATCGCCAGTATTTCTGTGTCTCCAAGTTTACCAAATGGTATGTCGTTGACATCGAATGGTTCACTTTCGGGAACACCTAACGGGCTTTCCTCATCAACAACCTATACAATTACAGCGAGCAATGAAGGTGGAAGCGATAACATAACAATCAGTTTTGGAGTCGTATCAGCTTTCAACTATGCAACTACTTCGTTCACGTTACAACGCAATGCATCATACCTCTTTGCAAACCCTGTGAATAATCTCACGGCATCGACGACATGGTCAGTTATGCCATCTTTACCAACTGGTTTGTCGATTGGTGGCAGCAACGGCACACTTTACGGTGTGCCGACGGCGAGTTCATCGATGAGAAATTACACTGTGCTTGCCACAACAGCCTCAACAACACACACCTTTACTGTGCAAATTGCCGTCACCGAGGCGGCACCAGATGTATCCTGGAACATGTCCGTTTCATCCGTGCAAGCAGTGGTAAGTGAGCCAGTGTTCTACGAATTGGTGAACGACGGAGGTGCATTTACCTCGATTAGTATATGGCCATCACTCCCTCAAGGATTGAGTTTGGCAGCCAATGGGTCAATTGTTGGAACACCTGCGTATGTTCAACAAATGACAACATATACAATCAATGTGAGTAATGACGGTGGTTCGGATAGTCTTACTCTCTCGATCAACATTGTCACTGCATTCACATACGGTTTAAGTGATTCAACCATGCGACGAAACATCACTTCAGTATACTTACCACCAACGGTGAACGTAAGTGGAAACATATCTTGGTCAGTCGCTCCTTCATTGCCATCTGGTTTGTCCATCGGCTCATCAAATGGAACGATTTACGGAACCCCGACTCAGAATTTATCGCAAACAACGTTTACAATTCGCTTGACAACAGATAATGCTGTTCACACCGTGACAATGACGTTCACGGTTCTTGAACAAGCACCAGACATCTCAGGGTTTAATTCGATCACACTTATCACGAAAGAACAAACGAACCTTGAGGTGACCAATAATGGAGGTCCAATTGCCTCATTCTCACTCACCCCAAGTTAACATGCTGGACTGATGCTCACATCGAGTGGGGCAATCACTGGTACGCCAACAGGGTTGCTGGGTAACACAATCTATACTCTGAACGCAACAAATTCAGGAGGAACGGACACGATGTATTTCACTTTGAGAATTGTTACTGCATTCGATTACAGCATTACATCTTACACACTGCAACGAGGATCAACGAATTTACTCGTCTATCCGACTGTAAACACAACATCAAACTTGAGTTGGACTGTCACACCTAGCCTACCTAATGGGCTGACAATCGGGTCATCCAATGGGACAATCTTTGGTATCGCTACACAAACGGTTTCTTTGACAAATTACACCATCCAAGCAGTCAGTGGAAATGCAGTTCACAGTGCAATCATTCAAATCTCCGTGAGTGAACCTGCACCCGACATCAGTTTCAACACAACGTACACATCAATTGGACTCGTCATCAATGAGGCGGTCTCGATAGAAATGCTGAACAACGGTGGAACAGGAACAAGTGTTGCGGTCTCACCATCTCTGCCTTCTGGTTTATCGCTTACGAGTGCAGGAAGTATTGTTGGTACACCAAACGCCTTGACAAGTTCGACAACGTACACCGTTTGGGTCAACAATTCAGGAGGGTCTGATTCTGTGACCATTATTCTAGGTGTGGTTTCTGCGTACTCGTACACAACCTCGAATCTCACCTTAACGCGAAACATCAGTGCGGTTCAATTGGCACCATCGTCGAATTTGACCAGTTCCCACAACTGGAGCATATTCCCTTCATTGCCAAACGGCTTGTCCTTTGGTACTTCGAACGGAACGATATATGGTCTTCCAACACAAAACAGCACCCGCACTTCGTATACGATTACTGCCACGACTTCATCTGCTCTTCACACATGGACAATGTCGATTGAAATCAACGAAGTTGCCCCCGACATCGAATTTGATGTAAGCACCACAACATTTACACTTGTGAAGCGGGAATCGTTCCGTTTGAATCTGACAAACGATGGTGGGCCGATCGCTACACTAACGGTGTACCCAAGTTTGCCAACGGGTCTTTCCCTCAGCGCCAATGGAAGAATATCAGGGACACCAACAGCATATTCTGGTTTGCAGTCCTATACGATTTGGGCAAACAACAGTGGCGGGTCCAAGTCACTAACATTTAGTATTGAAGTTGTATCGCCATTCGATTACTCAACATCAAGCGTTAGTGCACAGCGTGGTTCGACGTACTTGTTCATCGAACCGAATTCCAACCTCACTGGTTCTGTGTCCTGGAGCATTCTTCCAGCACTTCCAAACGGCTTATCAATCGGTTCATCAAACGGAACAATCTACGGAACGCCGACACAAAACATGACTCAAACAAATTTCACGATACGTGCAGTTACAAGCAGTGCGACTCATCTGGCACATATCACGATGACAGTTCTTGAGGCTTCACCGAGTATCGCATATACAACGGCAAACCTCACGGTTGGTCAACAAGCCCAACATGTGCCAAGTGATTCTGGTGGGCCAGTGGCTACGTTTGCGATATCACCTGCACTACCATCAGGATTGAGCCTCGACCAGCATGGTCGATTGATTGGGTCCCCCACTGCAAATATGTCGCTGACAAGTTATACGGTGTGGGCAAACAATACAGGTGGATCATCCCAAGCCATACTGCGAATCGTCGTCTACGAAAATGCTCCTAATATTGCATTGCCGATTGAAAACATGACGTTCACTTACAACGCAGCAATTACTCCAGTTGTGCCAGTAAACCTAGGTGGAGCTGTACAAAATTGGTCGGTATCACCATCGTTACCTAGTGGATTGTCAATCAACATATACGGTCAAATAAGTGGAACGCCAATCTCGTTGGTGACCAATGCAACATACACCCTTTGGGCGACGAATGAAGGTGGTGTTGATTCATTCACGTTCAACCTCACCGTTCAAGAAATGGCACCTTCAATTCAATTTACGCAACTTCAAAACAACTACACGGTCGATGATTCAGTATACATTACTTTGGTCAATACCGGAGGTGACGCTTCGACATACGCCGTTTCGCCGAGTTTACCAAATGGCTTGGTACTATCCACGACAAATGGTAGCATTTACGGGGTTGCAATGTCATCACAGAGCGTAACGCAATACACAGTTTGGGCAAACAACACCAAAGGAAGCGCACAAGCAACAGTCTTCATTCGAATCAACGAAGGTGCTCCAACAGTGTCGTACCCAGTGACATGGCTGAATCTCACTCGATTTACACCTATGCAACCTGTATTGCCTCAGTTATCCAATGCAAACTCAGTGACTTGGATTATACAACCCTCATTACCTGTTGGACTTACTTTTAACAATTCGACAGGGAAAATTTCGGGAACACCAACACAAGTTCAATCCTTGACAAAATACACAATATCTGCAATGGCAGGTAGCAAAACCACATCTGTTGATGTATGGTTGAGCGTTTCTGAGGCATTACCATGGGTTGAGTACGAGGTCGATGAATTAGAACTCGTGAATGGAACAGCAATGCCGACACTTTTCCCCACGATAGGAAATGCTTCTGTGACATCATGGTCCGTAACGCCTTCACTTCCAACGGGCTTGCAGTTTGTCAACGGTGTACTCTACGGTACTGCAAACACAACGACGAATACGACATTGTACATTATTTCAGCATCTAATTCTGGTGGAACATACAATGTTACGATGCTCATCACTGTCAAGTTAGATTCAGATGGTGACGGCAAAGCCGATTCGATTGATGATGATGATGACAACGATGGTGTTATCGATTCACTCGATCCTTTCCCACTTGACCCAACTGAATCGATTGATACAGACTATGATGGTATTGGAAACAATGCTGACATCGATGATGACAATGATGGTACGAACGATTCACAAGATGCATTCCCATTGAACCCGAAGGAAGATACAGACCTCGATGGTGATGGCATTGGAGATAATGCCGATATCGATGATGATGGCGACGGTTGCGATGACTTGAAAGAAGATTATCCTCGCAATGGTTCATTGTGCTTTGACTTTGATTTGGACGGGATAGGTGATGCTGAAGATGAAGATGATGATAACGATGGATACAATGATGTTATTGACGTATTCCCTTACGATTCGAGTGAATGGAATGATACCGATATGGATGGAATAGGTGACCTGTCTGATGATGATGATGATGGTGACAATTACACCGATGTTTTGGATGCCTTCCCACTCGATCCACGTGAGTGGTTCGATTCGGATGGTGATGGTTTTGGTGATAACGCTGACCCTGACGACGATAATGATGGCGTAGCAGACTTGAACGACCCATGGCCGCTTGACCCGAGGTACAAGTACGATGCAAACAACAACACAATTCCAGATATTTTCGAAGCGTCGAATCTCGACGATGTTGATGAAGATGGATGGTCGAATATGCTTGAGTACATCTGTGACACCAACGCCACCAACAGCACTGATGTGCCTTCGGATTTTGATGAGGATGGCACATGCGATGTTGTTGATATGGATGACGATGGTGATGGCTACGCTGACCAAGATGATGACCTTCCATTCAACCGGTCAGAGTGGCTCGACACCGACGGGGATGGTATTGGTAATAATGCAGACAAAGATGATGATGATGATGGTTACAAAGATGGCGCTGACGCCTTCCCGCTTGACTCAACAGAGTGGGAAGACCTCAATGGAAATGGCATTGGTGACAACAGTGAACGCAAAGAATCACAAGAACCGACTTCAGTTTCACAGGGTGCTTCAGCACTCGACCAGGTGCCAATTTGGTTGTTGGTACTCGTTGTTCTCGGTGCGACACTACTCTTTACGGTGGTCTTTGCAACCGGCAGTGCTACACGCAGCAAAGCAACATCAACACTCCGGAATAAACCAGAGGATGCAAGGGTAGAAGAGCGATTTAAAAATCGTAACTCAAATCAGATAGAATCTGGAATTGATGAGGTTCTTGAAAGCGATGATGAAAACGAAAACGAACCTGATGAAGATGATTCTAGTACACTTGAAGATGGTCAAGACGTCAATTCTGATGAAGAATCAGATGATGAAGAAGGAAATGTCGAGAACGAAACGGATGATGATCACGATTCAACAGACGATGATGAAACGGAATTGAATGCTGATGGTGAAGAATCAGATTTTCGATAGGGCCTGAAGACAATCAATCTTCAGGCCGTCCAGTCGCTTCAATACCAGCAAAAATAATGCCATTGTTGCCGGAACACCTTGTTGGTGACGACCCATTTGAAAATTGGATTGTAAACAATAACGGTAAATCACCAATTGATGACGCATCATTCATAGAAAGTTTACGAAATATTCGTTTAGACCAACACATCAAAACGATTCAAGAACGAATCGGTTCTGCTGATTATATCGAGGATGTGCAACAACATCTTGGCTCATCATTGGAGAAAGATGTGTGTTACAAGGCGATGGGGATTCGAACCCTCGCACAAATGTCACGTGTGGACCGTACAACTGCTAAACTCATAGATGAGACCGTTTCACGACATTCAGATGTGATCATGAAAAGTAAAAAAGACCAACAAATAGCATCAAAAGTGATTGAAAAAAGGTCAGCTGCTTGGGAAAATGATGATGATTGGTTGGATGTCTTAGATGTAAAAGATGATGCCATGAAAGCAGAACTTGAAACATTACATCAAAGAGCACGACAAGAATTCGATATCTCGGTTCTTGGCGGTTTGCCAACGCACACAGACTCACTCAAAGAACTCAAAGGTATCGGAAGTAAATTGGAAATGTACCTCTACGCTATGGGCATACGAAGTTATGCACAATTGGCCCAATTAACACCAGAGATAGAAGCCAAATTCGATGCATTGGTGGGAGTCGTTCCTGGCAGGCTTAAACGAGCGAAGGTCGTGGAGCAATGCCTCCAAAAAATCAAAGAGAATGATACAAGGAAGCGTGATTAAATGGGAGAAACAGTACTTTTTGGTTTGGCCATTCCAATAGCATGGTCAGATATCGATGGTTTGGAAATGCACTGGAAATACACATTAGCTGTGTTATTCATTGTATCTGCAGTGTTCATTACAAACAAAATAATTCTGGGTTTTGCACGAAAAATAGTTGGGCAATCCGAAGCAGAATGGGATGATGATCTCATCGATGTGGTTGGGACTCGCATTCTGCTCACCGCATTTGTATCTTCGTTACAAGTTGTTTTGGGGTGGCTTCACCCAGAAATTGCAAATGAATCAATTGTTTACATCAACGCCATCATGATTCTTCTAGCTGCGTCAGCTCTATCTTCAACCGTAAAAATCGTTCTTCGCTCAGTCTTAGAAGCCTTTCAAAACAGAAAAGCAATGGTTGTTGAAGGCTCGAACCCTCTGATTATTTTCCTTGTTCGAACATTGGTTTGGATTGCAGCAATTTTCCTGATTTCTGATGAACTCAATCTTGATCTATCGGGCCTCCTTGCCTCGTTGGCAGTCTTCTCGATTATTCTCGGGCTTGCAGTTCAACACACGCTAGGAAATATCATGAATTCATTTATGCTCTCTCTAGACCGGCCATTTGATACGGGTGATAGGATTCTTGTTGACGATGTTGAAGGGACTGTTGTGTCAATGGGAATGTTGTCAACAAAATTGTTAACATTAGAAGAAGAACTTGTTATTATTCCGAACAATTCGCTAGTTAACTCTACAATTCGTAATTTTTCAAGAGGGGGAGGCGACAATACCCCGAAACGTATTGTGCTTACGATCGATGTTGGCGTGGATTATGATGAAGAATCAGCACATGTCAAGCATACACTGATTCGCGTAGCAAAAGATTGTGAGCATGTACTACAAGAACCAGTTCCAGTCGTTCAGTTGACGAAATTGGGTGATTTTTCGAAGGATTACAGATTATTTGTATGGTTGGCATCAGCAGCCGACCGTCGTGTTGCACGAGATCAATTGCTATCGGAAATTGATGTAGAATTCAAAGCAGAAAATATTCTGATTCCATATCCAGTCTCGGTTGAAATGTCAAACAAAGAGATCATTTCTTCTGACGACATGATGCGAAAAGAAGCAAAGCAGCACGCTGCAAAAGCAAAAATGAATGTCATAGATAGACGTTTAGATCGTCAGCGTCGAGCAATTCGAGAAGAAATTCTAACCTTGGAGGAGCGTTTGGAAGATCGTATTCCAAGTCGAGAACGTAAGACATTGACAGACGAAGTTGAGCGGCTTGAAGCGATGCTTGCTGGTTTAGACCTTGATTAATACTCGAAAATTGTTGTAAATCAGTACGGGCTAGTTTCAACACATTGGTGTTCTTGAACATAAGAAAAATGACGGTGTAATTTCAACTAGCCATTCCATCAAACATAACTAAACACTTTATTTTTAACTTAACATCTATCTTATAGCATTGGCATCAAATGTCTGCTGAGTTTTGAAAACTATTTTTTCAGTAAATTATAATTTAATTTAATTTAATTCATTCTTTATAAAGAGTGGAATTTGATACACCTCCTCGGTGATAAAATGGGAAAAATATTTGATGAATCTGGCACAATAATTTATGCCGGAGTTGGAAGAAAAAGTAAGAAGGCACGAGAACTCATAGAAAATAACAGTGCATATGTTATTGATGAAGATGGACAATTGGTTTTGTACGTCCAAGACTCCGACCCAACTCTTACATTAGACGATGAACATCTTGAACAACAAATTCGAGAACTAAAAAACGATGCACAAAACATTGGCCAAAATATTGGCTTAGGTTTGGATGCTGTTGAAATTCGGCGAAATACCGCAAATGGTCAAATCGTAGCACATTTGAAACAAATGTCAATGGCTTTTGTAGCAGGACTGGATAGTCATCAAGCAGCTCATCTCATGCAAACCATCAGTATGATGATGTTAAATCAGAACATAACTGTGTTTGAGCATGATGAACTCGTTAGGAATTTGCATACTCTCATTGACAGTTTGCGAGCACCATCCGCAGGATCTGCTTTGCTTAACCGAGAATCAAACCTTCGGAGAGAAGAATCTGTGAATTGTGTTCCTGGTTCACCAACAACCAAAGTGTATGATGAATTATGGATTCATGGATTCTTACCACCTCAGCACGACCCATGCAGGCCAAGTGTCCAAATCTCAAATGAGGATGAAAGGCATGATGTGTATAATGAGGGTAGAATCTGGATGGAGCCAGCTCTCCTTGCAGGGCCATCATTTGTTTGTCAAAATTTGGAAGATGCTTCAAATTTGAGAACATTTCAGCAAGGTCGTCATGGCATTGTGCGCATTTTTTTACCATATGAGCCACGTTTTAGTCAACAGCAATTTCTCAATCATCAAGATATCAATATGATGCTCGACAGACGAGAAACACCTTGTCATGATATAGACCCTAATCATGAACCTTGGCAACATTGCCTCCATCGATTCATTCAAGCATGCTCATTTGTTAAGAACAGATTTCGCCATGACCTTCGCCTTTTCATTCATCGAGGAGGAGAAAAAATAGAGGAAGTGATAATATGAATATAATTTATGTAGCAAAAAACCCAAGCCCAGTACCACAAACAATAACCATCCCCAAGGGGAAATCCCTTGGAAATTCTGGTATAGTCAGTCGTGAACCAATAACCATACAAGTTCCACCAAGGTCAATTCGGGAAATTCGATATGATGAATTTGGTCATCCAATTTCAGAAGGATGTATTCAAGATTTGATCATAGCTGAAATTCACGAAGAGAATACACCACTCGATATCTTGACAAACCGAAAAGAGTCAACATTGATTGGCCATGTGTCAGGCGATCATCGAAATTATTACTATGATAAGGCCGTTGAATTGTACCCTCAACTCGAAATTGATGACAACAGATGTATCGGCGGAGCACAACTTCTTGCCCAGTTTTCTCATTTGCGAAGTGTACGAGAAAATACTACTGCTATGTTTTCTCCAGCTGCACTGAATATGACTTTCTCTTCAAGAACAGACAGTCTTTATTATGCTGCAAAAACTGGTCAAGTCTTCATTGAAAACATTGTTGGAAACGGACACGACAGAGTAGACGCCATTCATATGGATATTCACAATCCTGGTAGCACAGTGGTCAAAATGATTGTTCCAAAAGGTGCAATGTTTGAGCAAGTGACATGGAATGGCTACCAAAATCTTGTCGTTAATGATGATGTTTGGATTGAAATCCAACCAGGACAAACTGGAAATTTTAAACTTCCAGCATATTGTGCTAATGCTGGCGCTCATTCTCCAAACAATAATCAAATGAACCTCACTCCATTTGTGTTCCAAGATATGGGAGGGACATTCGACGATCAGACTTCCATGTGGAGAACAACAGATAGTGAACGTAATGTGCGATTGTGAAATGAATCTCGGATGTGAACATGATGACTTTTCTTGTTGCTTTCCAATTTCATTTGCCAGTTTAAATACCCTTGAATTTGTTTTGATGTGTTATGTTAGGTTGTAGAAGATGTGGAGCACCTACCATAAGTGGATATTGCCATATTTGTAAATCAATGCGTGAAGACATTTGCAAAAGTTGTGGCGTACGTATCTTTGATGGGATCCGCACACAAGAACGATTTCTTTGTAGGCGATGTAAAGGTGGTGAGTAGGAAATGGAAATTGATGGCGGTCTGACAAATGTCCAACCCTTTAATATAGGGGAGGTCGATGGAAGATTTATGGAAAAAACAAGACATGAGATAGAACAGGTAAGGAATTGTGCTAGTAGGTTGTGCGAGAAATTAAATGCTCTCCTGAGTCATCCAACTGAAGAGTGGAACAACATTGAAGATATTTTGGAAGAATTCAACAAACAACTCAAAGATGTATCAAAAATACAAGCAGGTGGAGCATGGAGCGACTTCATTGAACAATTACATCAAGAAGGTTTCAAAATCCAAACTGATTTGAATAGCATTGAACATGATGCAATGCAAATGCTTTCAACACTCGAATCAACTCATGAACATCCTACTCAACAGGAATTTTTTGATGTATTTTTACATGGCGTGCTTCAAACACTTGTTCAATTGAAATTGTCCCTTATTGCAATGGGAAAACATTCCGATGATATCAATCACGAATGGAATAAAGTGCGAGATTCCATCGATGTTGCAAAAAATAACAA
>JAYQSB010000027.1:0-28069 GCA_038146705.1 Candidatus Poseidoniales archaeon | reverse complement strand
TGTCAGATGCTCGGAACGTTGAGGCACTCGCCCATGCTGTTTCGACAAGTTCAGCAATAGAGAGTCCGCTACCTTTGATGGCGTTCTTGAGAGCGGCAACATCGTATGAGGTTGAGCCAGCAGGGACTGGGTCTTGCCAAATGAGGTCTTCATCAGGAACATCTGGTCCGAGATATCGGGACTTTGGCCCCATGTCACGGTGGAGGAGTTTGAACCACGCTCGTGCGAATGCATCGCCAAATGCTTCTGGGTTCTCATGGTAGAATTTTGAGATTTTGCGATATTCAGGATCTCGAATCATGGCCATGTCAGCTGTGGTCATCATGGTTGCAACCTTGATCGATGCATCTTCAGCATCTGGTGCTAAATCTTCGTCATCTGGGTTTGCTGGGGTCCACTGGTTGGCACCAGCAGGGCTCTTAACGAGCGTCCATGAATCCTCGTACTTGAATAGGAGGTCAAAGTAACCGTTGTCCCATTGTGTTGGGTTTGCTGTCCATGCACCTTCGATACCGCTTGTAATAGCGTCACGACCCTTTCCTGAACCGTGTGCGTTTTTCCAGCCAAAGCCTTGTTCTTCAATTGAAGCACCTTCTGGTTCTGCACCAACGAGTCCTGCATCTCCAGCACCGTGTGCTTTACCGAAGGTGTGGCCACCTGCAGTGAGTGCTACGGTTTCTTCATCGTTCATTGCCATACGGGCAAATGTTTCGCGAATATCTTGAGCGCTCAAGAGTGGGTCTGGATTGCCGTTTGGCCCCTCGGGATTAACATAGATAAGGCCCATTTGAACCGCAGCTAGAGGGTTTTCAAGGTCTTGACGGGTGTCGCCATATCGGTCATCGCCGAGCCATTCGTCTTCACTTCCCCAGTACGTATCTTCTTCTGGTTGCCAAATATCTGGTCGGCCACCGCCAAATCCGAACACAGGTCCGCCCATGGATTCAATAGCTACGATTCCAGTGAGGACGAGAAGGTCTGCCCAACTGATTTTGTTGCCGTACTTTTGTTTGATTGGCCACAAGAGGCGTCGTGCTTTGTCGAGGTTGCCGTTGTCTGGCCAACTGTTGAGAGGAGCAAAGCGTTGTGCACCTGTTCCTGCACCACCTCTTCCGTCGCCAATACGGTATGTTCCGGCAGCGTGCCAAGTCATTCGAATGAAGAATGGGCCGTAGTGGCCGTAATCTGCTGGCCACCAGTCTTGGCTGTCGGTCATGAGAGCATGAAGATCTGCTTTGAGTGCATCATAATCCATTGATTTGAACGCTTCTGCGTAATCAAAATCCAAGCCGAGTGGGTTGGTTTTTGCATCGTGTTGGTGGAGTATAGCCAAGTTAAGTTGGTTTGGCCACCATGCTTGGTTCGATCTCTTTTCTGGTGTGGATGTCGTCATTGCCCCGTGCATAACTGGGCACTTTTCTTCGTCGCCATAATGGTGCATGGTTCCTTCGAAATTATGGGGATATATAAGAATGAGTTTTGCAAAAAATATGAGAGGAGAACAGGTTAATGTTATGGCAATGCCGTTTTTGGTTTACATTATGACGGACATGCCGCTATTGACAATGGTCAAGAAGCAAATTCTCGCTGAAAAACCTGCATTATCTGCGGAAGACGAACAACTCGAACAGACGTTATCCATGCTTTGTTCATTCTATTCGCTTGATGATATGATGAGTTTTATTTCATCAGAAAAATTTCGTTCGCTCGCACTCTGGGATGATGCTTGGATTGGTTTTGAGATAGGCATATACAAAGACCACACAAAAACAATTGAATTTATTCCCTCTGCAAAAGAATATATCCTCGCTGACTCACTCATGTCGGGTGTTTTTGAAAATCATGTTTGGAAGGGGACGACCGCTGAAGAATTACAACACGCCTTGCTTCTTTGGCTCAACCTTTCCATGAGTGGACTTCAGTAAAAGATTGAACAGCAGGTGAGTGACCCATCGGCTGCACGTATTTCGCTAAAATCGAGTTGGGTGACTTCTAGTCCCTCGTTCTCTAAACATCGAGCCACGGATGGATAGCCTTGTGCTATGAGCACTTTGTTACCGGGTAAACCGATGGTATTGCAACCATAGACCTCTTCCTCGGGCATCATGACCACTTTTGCACCTTCCGGTAATTCACCAAAATCTTCTGCCTTGAGGTAACCTTCTGCTGTGAGAATGATTGAATCAGTGGGTGTTGAAGAGATGCTTGTCAAATGGAGGGCGTTTGATGGAATGTCGATGATTCGTAATTCGTAGCCCAGCCATTCAAGTAATTCGTTGAGAACAAAAATTCCACGGTCGTTTGTTCTCGTTGAGCGCCCCACAAAAAAGAGGTCGCCAAGACGTAGTATGTCGCCTCCGTCCATTCTTGCTTCACCACCCATCTTGCACGTTCGAATCTTCATTTTTCGAAGTTGTTTTTGTAGGTATTTCGAGATTGGGGGTTGCTCTTTCACTCTTGAAGGGTGCCCTGGAACCGGAAGGAGAATGTGACCATCGATGACAACTGCTTGATCTTCAACAAAAACGCAATCGGGGTGGTTTTCATCTGCATCGATAACATGAACATCAATACCCGCATTTTGCAGAGCCTCGATGTAGGCACCATGTTGTTGCCGAGCGAGGTCAACATCCTTTGGCCCTGTGCCAAAGTAGTTGGCAAGTGCGTTGGTGAACGATAATGGTATATTGCGAACAACCGCCCGTCGTTTCTGGTCCAACCGGACGGTTGCCATGTGCGAGATGTCTAAGAGGGTGTCTTTAATTCTTACCATTTCCCGAAAATAACTTCCGCTTTCCGACATTTTGTGATGACGAGTGGATGGGTTAGATTCAACATGGGGGGTCAAGTCCCTCGGTCATGCAAGGTAAGAAATTGATGCCGTATTTGCTTTGCTCCATGTTCATGCTTGCATCGCTATCGGGTTGTTTTGGCGAAGAAAACAACAATGATCTTCCAAACATCTCAAGTCTTGAAATTTCGCCTGAACTATGGCAGGCTGGTATGTGGAATCGTGTCACGTTCAAGGCTCTTGAACCAATGAACGTATTCATCCCTCATTTCATGCTCGATACTTCAACACAGTTCATTCAAAACGGGACAATTTTGTCGCTCGAAAAAAATGAAGTCGTTGAGTTAGAGATTCTTCCGAGTGCTCGACTCCAAAGCGCTCCAATCATGATATCTGCCATCGAAGAAAAACAATTTCCACTCCGTGATGCAAATGAATCTTGGTCGACCTGGTTTGTTCGTACTGGAGGTCAAGGAACCTTAGACATGGGTTGGGTTCAACCGACAATCAACCAAGAAGGTGGTATGCACCCTTATGTTGGGTTTTCAAATATGAGTTCAGCGAAAAAAGTGGCCTACACCGAAGTCGCCCTTTCGAGACCTGTAGATACAAGCCTCACTACTGAACAAGGACAAGCCCACAGCGAAGGATGGGTTGATGGTCGTGAAGTTTACGACTGGATTGCGATGATCACTGATGAAACCTTTGATGCCACAGACCCAAATGATTTCGCCGTCGGCTACCTCGACCGTTGGATAGGTAATGGAAATCCAGCCTATGAAGATGCAGTAGCGTTCTTTTCTGGGGTGATGGAAGGGTATGGTTTAGATGTTGAAGTACACCGTTTCCAAGCAGGAACGGCTTGGGCAGTCAACGTATGCGGATACAAGACGGGCTCGGTTTACCCGAATGAGTGGCTTGTTTTTGGTGCCCATTTCGATATTGCTCCCCCTGTGGTGTATACTCCTGGGCCCGATATACCCGGATATGGCACTCGAACTGGAGCATACGACAACACTGCAGGAACATCAATGATCCTTGAGACCGCTGAGTCGCTATCGAAAGTCAACACACGACGAACGATGGTGTTCTGCTTGTGGTCAAGTGAAGAAGAAGGGTTGTGGGGTTCATCATCTTGGACTCAGGATATCGCAGACCGAGAAGAAATTAAGGTAACAAATTATGTCAACCTCGATATGATGGGTATCAATTGGCCTGGCGATTGGGTTCTTTCGTGTTATATCGGTCCCGAAGTCGACCCCAACATCATCGACCAAGCCCCTATGTACGAGCTCGCAGAATGGATTGGGGCCGGACAATTGGGCCTTGAAACCCAAATTGCTCGAGGTTGGGATGCATGGTCTGCTGATGGGGAGGCGGCGATGTGGTCGAATCAATACGAAGACACGGTCGCAATTTATGAATCGCCAACCGCTCGTTCTGACCATCAACCATTCCAAGAAAATTTGAACACGATTACGATGGGTTGGAATGGTGTTGTGGATGGTTATCCTTGCTATCACAGAGAATGCGATCGATTATCTCAGATGGAATCTTACATGGAAACAGATAACGGAACTGGGGAGCAAAATTTGGTTGAGAGTTTTGATGTTGTTGCCTGGTGGTCAACGATGGTGTTCCTCTCCCTCGACCAAGACCCTATCCTCAACGAACTCTAACTTGCGGCGTTCAATGATTAAGGCTGCCGCCACCACCGATATCAAAACAAGCGATGTCGGTAAGAACGGTGTATCTTCTGATGTCGTGCTCGTGGTATTTGTCGAATTGTTGGTCGGTGGTTCTTCGGGAGGGAGTGGTGTTACAGTGATGGAGCCGACCATGCCAAGCGCAGCATGGGGTTCGCAAACGAATTCGTATGTTCCGTTCATCCCACGTTCAAATGTAAACGAGTAGTCCACATTTCTTTCGGGCTCCCCTGAATCAAAGACGCCGTTTTGTTCAACTGCATTGTGGGGTAAAGCCTGCCCACTCCAGAAAAATCGAACTGTTTGCCCTTCTTCAATGGTCACTTCCGATGGACTGAAACGTAAATTCGTACTATCGACTGTGATAATAGTTGCGTTATCTTCGATAAGATTTGCAGATGCCGTAGGCACAAAAAAGAGGAGTGATATGAACAAGCATATCTTCTTCATGATGTTAGGTGTATTCTTTCTTTCATATAGTGCTGTTTCTTTCCTCAATCTATCCCTCAATGAGTGGGCATCGTTCATCATTGACAACTTCGATGTGAAACCTCGCCCAAAGGATAGCCATTGCAATTGTTTTCTTTTTGTTCTGAGATGCCTTCATCATCATTCTGTTATTGGTTTACTACCTATATCAAACTCTTGTTCACATACTTCATCGCAGGATTTGAGAAAGAGAAGGGTGTGGGATGTACATGGGCGAGAGGAAAAGGCGGGCTGCTTTGCTCTTTGTCCTTTTCTTTACCGCCGGGTTTTCCGGTTGTTTTGGTGAAGATCATGATGAGAATATGATTCGGCTCAAAGATGTTGATATCACACCAAAAATGCTGGTCGGTGGTGTCTTTCAAGGGCTAACTATTCAAGCGAAAAACGATATCTCTGCCTTTGTCCCGTACTTGATGAAAGACTTCGATACTGGGTTTGTTTACAACTCGACTGTGGTTGATTTGAAGGCGGGTGAGTCTGTGCAACTCCAAGTCCTTGCTCCACCAAGAGCTGCATCAGCCGTCGTGCTCCTCGGCGAATATGGGCGGACGATGTGGCCTCTACGGGATGCGAATGAATCGTGGCACTCATGGTATGTCTCTGGTGATTATCTCAAACCGTCATCGGGAAGTCTTGTAGCCAATGAAGAAGGTGAACAACGATTTAATCACACATCGGTCAATAGTGCACCTGTGACTGTGGCGATGCTCGATGTTCGGCGCGATATTGCTCCAGCTTACGATGAATCGGAAGGGGGACGACATTCAACCGGTGTGGTGAACGGGCGAGCAACATACAATTACCTCCACCATATTACAGATCCAAGTCCATCTCTCGACCTCATCGACGGTGTTGCGGGGTATTACGACCGATGGGCAGGACAAGGAAATATTGCTTACGAAGATGCTGCAGATTACTTGATCGGGGAATTAAATTCATTTGGACTTGAAGTGAATATCCAGCGGTATGAATTTACTGATTTCTTTGGCAATCAAAACGCTGAGGGATACAACATCTGTGGTTTTAGGTATGGGAATTTGTATCCTAACGAGTGGATGGTGTTCGGTGCTCATTTCGACATCGCCCCCCCCGCCAATCTTGTTCTCGATGACCCGCATGTCACCGGCACCCGAACATATGGCACGAGGGTTGGGGCTTACGACAATACCGCTGGAACGAGTATGGTTTTAACCGTCGCAGAGGCGATGTCGTCGTATGATACTCGAAGAACGATGGTGTTCTGTTTCTGGTCTGGTGAGGAAGGTGGAAAGAGAGGAAGTGATTACTGGACGGATTACTTTGTCAAAGAAGACAATCCCGAAGTCACGATTTCGAATTATGTCAACCTTGACATGGCGGGCGTCAATTGGCCAGGTGGTGGAGGGGCCCCACACAATGACCCTCAACCTACGATTGACCCTGACGGATACCCAAAAGACGAGGAAGTTTGGCCGATGCGAGTGTATATCGGGCCATCGCTTGACCACGACCAGTTCAACCAGCCTGAAATGGTCGGTTTAGCTCTATGGATTGGTGCTGACGCCATTGGTGTCGAAGAACAACAGTCGACGCTCTTGGGAACAGGATTCGATGCTTCGACGTGGAAAGTAGATGATTGGCTTGCTAAAGACCGCCCTGAAATCATCGTGTATGAAGATACAACTGCCCGCTCTGACCACGATAGTTTTCAAAGGAATCTTGGTACGGTAACGATGGGATTCGGAGGGCTTGTCGACGGTTACTGGTGTTACCATCAAACTTGTGATACTCTTGAAGAAATGGAAGCATGGATGGATACCACCGACAAGAGTTACGGTGAATCTCAAAGTGGGACTTCAAATCTTGTGAACAGTCTCGATATGATTGTTTGGTGGGCAACCTTTTCGTTTTTCCATCTCGATGAATCGCCTATCCTCAACGCATATATCGAATGAGAACCCTATGATAAGAGGGTGTATCGTGCGAACTTTTTTAATAAGCATGCTTTTAATTTTGTCCAATGGACTCCCAAGTTCCACCTTTTGTTGAGAAAATTATTGAAAATCGTTCGACGGTGAACATCATTTCCATTGTGATGTTGCTTATCGCTGCGTGGGCTTGTTTAGAGATTATCACAAATCTATCTGGGTCTGACCTCATACCCCCTGAAACAGGAACTGTCAAAGATGCGACTGACCCAGACGGTCAACGCTTAAACGACGGAAAGGTGTTGTTCGTAGGGGCCGTCTTTGGCACACTCGGTGTTGTTTTCCAACTGATGATTGCCGGGTTAAAGCCTGAAACTGAAAATGTTGTTGTCGTTGAAGAAGTTGATGAAGACATCGAAGAAGTTGTGGAAATGGAAACCCAAGATTCTAGTGCAGAAGAAAGCACGGAAGAGGAGGGTGCTGCCGGTGATGGTGCGGAGCAATCCGCTGAGGCTGGAGAATCTGAAGGTGATGCCGAGGAGGCATCGGATGTATCTCAAGAAGAATCTGAAGAAGATCCTGTTGAAGAAGTACCTGATAGTGCTGCGGAAGAGCCAAAAGAAGAAGGAGATTCCCCTAAGCCAGCGGGACGAAAGTTTTGAGGTGTTAACATGTGGGAACATAGATCTGTATCAAATAAACAATATGAAGAAAGCAAGCGAATGACGCCAGCGGAAACGTATGTGCGATTGATGGACGTTGTTGAAGGTGAAGTAACATCAGCACAGTCTCTGCCCTTTGAACACGAAGAATTTCTAAAATTTGTTCCAAATCGTGGGCCGTGGGAACCTGTTCAAGGAACGGATACAACTCAATCCGATCCTCGTCAGCGATACATCGGCGACGGTGAGCCAAAGTTGCTCAACACCAATTTGTATCTTGGTTCAACATGGATTGAATCCGAGCGTTTCAAATTTGAACGTCGAATCTCAACCCCTTCAGATTTCCTCAAACAAAAAACAGTTGTAAACGCAAACATGTGGACGCCAAAGCAAATCGTTACAACACAAACATTCTTCTTTTGCTCAACTGGTGATGAAGAACGTTTAGGTGGTTCGCTTCTTGTCGGAGAAGAAATTCCATCCAACCATCCATTCCTCGGTGGCGGCGAAGAAGATGTAGCAGAATGGGAGCCAATTCTTTGGGGCCTTGGTCACCGCGGCGTCGTCCCTGACTCTGACCCTCAAGACAAAATATACTACCCCTCCCTCATGCACAGGGGTGTAGCGTTCAACAACAGGCTTGGGTGGATTCGATATTCCCCTGCTGGTTTCGGTAAGGATGCAAGTGGATACATTATGACTCGTCCATGGACATGGATTTGGCCAGCGGTTGACGGCAACAGAGATACTGCAACATCGTTTAATCTTCTCGTGAACTTACCTGACCGTCGATTGTCCTTTGGTGAAGAGGGTATTACCGATATCTTCCTCACCACAGGAAAGACGTCATTGTACACCATGATGGGTATGATGCGCTCTTCGACTGTTCGCCAAATGTTCGGTGCAGGTTCAGAAACCGTTCCGCTCGAGATGCACTGCATTGAGCCTGGTCTCGATGAATGGTTGCGTGGTGCAAGTGATGAAGATAAGTACGCTCGTCTGTTTGAAGTGTGTGCAAGCCTCGGTTGGTATCTCACCGACCCGAGAATTGGTTCCCTTGGTGGAGCCAACAAGCGTCGTAGAATGTTGATTTATCCAAAGGACCAAGGTAACTTGCTCACCTGTACAAATGCAAGCCAAGTTGCGGACCACGCCCTCAAGTCAAACTATGCCAACACCGTGTTCACAAAACTCGACCAAGCAGATTTCATGGCCCGGGTTACTCGACGATACAAAGCTTATGCTGACCTTGTCACTGCAAGCGACTTTGCAAAGGGTGCTCGATGGGTGAGCAATGCAACGATCAACGATTCAAAGGTTATGGGTCCAAACGTGCATTCTATCCTCGCAGTTCGAGGATACGATATTCTCAACCTCGATGAGTACATGGAATCATTCAATGATGTCTCTGCAGCACCAGAGCGACTTATTCGAAGAATTGTTCAGTCCATTGCTACAAATGCGTTGAAGACATTGTACCCTATGGACATGCTAGGAGAGCAAGGGGGAGACCGCCCTTACGAACACATCTTTGCACCAAAGAATCCAGAAGATATCATCGTCTATTACACTGATATTCGATTCCTTGTCCCAACTTCAATTGACAAACTTCGAACCATCACAGGTTCAAGTGGTGCCGACCGTGGACGAATGCGAGATGCTTTTGCAGCAATGACTGGCGCAGACCCGATGACTGGTCTTTCCATCCTCGATTTGTGCCTCCCGTTCCTCGCTGATTTGGGCCCAGACTCATGGCAAACCGGTACTGGACTCAATGAAGACGAAATTATTGTTGAAGTCACCATGGCAATTAATCCAGCAATGGTTTGGAAGAACTTGCTTGAACCAACAACTGATGAAGTGTTCGACCTTCCAAAAGGAAAGAAGGGAACTGCAGCAAATGTTTGGGGTGACCTTTTCATGTTCAACAATTCTCTTCACGAGAAAATGGAAAAAGATGGTGAGGACCACTATCTAAACCTTCTCAAGTTGTGTTATCATTGGAGTCATGAGAAGTCCAAAGCATTCCATAAACTCGACGATAAAGGTAACTCAACAGAGTAGGTTAAATCCAACTACGATTGAGATATTTCATGGCCGGGTGTGAAGCGTCTTCCCTTTCACTCGATTGCATCGAACAACCATTAAGAAGACAATTTCGTGTTCGAACGGACAAGAATTTTTGGGTGACATCAGAAAACAAAATCGGCACGGTTGTTAAATTACAACGGTTCATGCAAAGAAAACATGCAAAGGATGTGTATTATTCGACCAGTTCTTGGCTTGACCCTACAAATCTACCCCGGCTCCGTGAAAAAACAAAACATTACCCTGTGATGCTTGATCATGATGTTGTTTTTGACGTCGATGTATCGCCTTTTTCTCTTCAAAACATTGAGCGGGCGAGAAAGTATGCTGTTGAAATTTATACTACCATGAAAGAGAAGTCTACATACCAATTTCACTATGTTGCATTCTCAGGGAGTAAAGGGTTTCATCTCGTCTACAAAGATCTAGCCCGGGATACATTCTCAATCCCAAATCCAAAGGAACGCGAGCAACGTGTGAGAGAAGTGCGGCATGCTCTTGTTGATGAACTCATATCAAGAGGATGTGTTTTTGATTCAAAAATTACATCGGATACAAGGCGAATCATTCGTATGCCTGGAACATTTCATGGGTCTACTGGTTGGGCTTGCACAATCCTTTCACTCGATGTGTTTATGCAACCGACAAAGACTTGGATTCGCACAATAGAGAAGAAATCGGACGCTCTTGTGCTACCTCGGTGGAAGCGCAATAAAAAAACGAAACATCTTCGGAAAAATGTAGTTGTTGAAGAAGGTCACCCATTGCTTCAAATCAATAGCAGAGTTTCTGGGACAAGGCAGCATCATTGTCTTGCACTCATTCTCAACGATACGGATGCATTAGGAGATGGTGCCAAGGTGGTGAAAGACATCATGATCAACGAACGTTTGCCGCTTGCTGTGCAGTGGATTGAACAAGCGAAGAAGTATGTGCTATTTCCTGTTTCGAAAGATAGGGTGGAAGTGAAGAAATTTTTGCGTTCATATCAACAAAAATCTCTTCTCAATCAATTTGAGCGTCTTGAACATTTTTGGTTTAACTTACCACAAGAGCCAGACTCAATCGGTGTGGTTCTTAACGATAAAGAAGTTGATTCGTGCTTTTCTAGGCCTCATTTTGATGCGATGTACAAGATTGTCGAATTGAAAGATGTCTTGAACTGTGATGAGTGGATGGGAAATGAAAAGCCCTTGCTTCGCATTGTCGTTATCGACTGATTTACTTTCGACCAATCTTACTCAAAAAAACAGCTCCGCCCGAGGCAAAGGCTTGAAGCACTATAAGTGGAATGAAATCCAAAATTGAGCCTTCAGTAGAACTTGTCGGAAGTTCTTCGGTGATATCAGTAAATTCTCCACCTGCGGCTAAGACTATGAGAAGACCTCCTAAGATGATTGAGATGATGAAACCAAGGATGGAACCTATGATTGCTGCTCCACTATTTCCTCCGTGAAAGGAGACGATGAAACTCGAGAAAAAGGAGATGATTGGGGATGTGAAAAAATAAATCAGGAGAACTAACCCTAGAGAAAGTGATACACTTCTGTCAAATTCACCCTCTGACATCAATGCAGATACAACGACGAAAATAGCCGACGAGAGCATAATGACGATATGGGAACTCGCTGGGAAAAAGGCTGATTGCATCGAATTAAACGTTGAGGGAGGAGGGGGGGATGTTTGTATTGGCGTTTGATATGTTTGTTGATGGGTTATCGGTTGGTGGTGTTGTGATTGTCCTGGTACAAATACAGGGCTTTGCATAATATTCAGTTATTCGTTGGCCCTATAATCATTGTTAAATGGGTTCATCATTCTAGATTATAAAAAATGCTTTTATGCTTTCATGATTCATTTCGCTTTGGCCTCACCGGAGCAGAAATGCAATGACGATTGGCAATGCCATGGCGAATTCCAACGGATGGTGCTTGAGGCCGGCACCTCCACTGGAGGGATACGATGAATCTTTTTGACATACTTCTTACTCTCTTTGTTTTGGGTTTTGGTGGCTTTCGGCTCTTACAACGTATGACAAATTACGATCAGTCGAACAACACTGTGTCGGGTGACGGCAAGTTCTCAAACTCAAACAAACCAATTTTTCGAGCAAATTATCGCTACGATCGCATCTTGAAAACAATTCATTTGAATCCTGGACAGACCGTTACATCGTCTGAACTTGTTGATTTGTTAGCGCCTCGACTCGATGGGGGTGCTGTTCGAGCAAGACAATTTGTTGCCTCACCCTATGTTGCAGCTTTTGTCTCCGATGGGGGGGTTGTCGTTCAAAATCCACAATCTTCTCAGCAAATTTCAACATTCACACCCCAAGTCAACGCTGAGCAGGTATCAACGACAAGTTCCCCACTCGTTGAAAATAAAGAAACAAACTCTGGTTCAAGTGCTGTGTTTTGGGATGATTCATTCTGAAGTTTGCCTTAAATCTTCACTGCGATTGATTCGAGCAAAAGTGCTGGGCTCCAAGCACCAATAAACCACCACAATGCAAGAGGAATGAGAAATAAGGACAAGACTGCGAAATAAGCTGTCTCGTTCCAGTCTTTGACCTTGAGTCCGTCGAGAGGTCCAAAAGGTAGCATATTGAATAAACCAAGAATGAGATTTGCTGTTAGCCAAAATTGAGCTGCATCAATAAGCATCGCTTGCCAAACCAATGTTCCCCCTTCCAAATATGCAGAACTACTGGATGGAAGGGTTTCGTAAGCATTCGTTAAACCAAGCAAGATAGCCCAGAGCGGGATTCCAATCAAGAATAATCCAAAATTCACGAGTGGTCCTGCTACTGCGATATGGCCGTTCTGTCTTCTCGTTACAAGTCCTGCGACCATCACCGCTCCTGGAGCCATAAAGAGGAACCCGAGGAAAAAAGAAAGGAAAATACCGAATTTTAAACCACTTGGATCTGCTCTAAATTCAGCCCAGCATCCGTTCTTTTTTGCAACGATTTTGTGACCTATTTCATGAAGAAGAAATGCTGGGCCTACTGCTACAAACATCACTGGCATTGCAAGTAAAAGGGCGATGACCCAACTTGTCATACCGAGGTTGGAAATGGTTCCAATTCCACCGACCCACATGAAGCCAAGGGCGAGTGTGAAGGCTAGGGAGGCTTGAGTGAGGTGTTTTTTTTCTTCATCACTAAAATGCCAAATGTTTCCTTTGTGATGTTTTGCCTGATTCCACTGACTTCCACCGAAAAATTGCTGGAATATTGGTGGGGCCTGACGTGGCGCCCCCATATCGAATACAATTGTTCCATCAGCGTCTCGTCTTCCGTGCACTCGATGAATACCCGATGCTGAGCGGGGGGGATTTCGAAAGGGGTCATCGTCGACAATATCTGCCCGTGGGTCTCGTTCCCCCATGGAACTTGCTCTGCATCAGGTCATTTGAAGCCTCGCATGAAAGTATTCATGTGGTTGGGTTCGCTGGTTGATATGAACAGTATGTCAATGCCACGTCGTGCAATGAAGGAAATGGGCCTTCAGGCTTGTTGTTTGTGGTGCGATGCCCCAGACCTTGAGGGTTTACCGCGATGTACACCTTGTATCGAACGGCATAAGTCAATTCGTGAAACATTAGCTAAAGCAAGTCCGGATGATGGATTAGCCCAGTTCGCAAAAGAAGTCTTGATGATGGCCGCTTCGCCACATAAATTCGACCATCTCGAGGGGCATGGGCCTGTTCTTCATCAACAGCAAAAAATTGCTGCATCAATGCTTGGCGAACGTCGGCAAACAACGCAAGATGAGGTTGAGGCCATATTCGAACTTCAGAGTCAAGTCAAGAAAACAAACGTCATCCAAGACTTTGCAAATAAAAATGAATGGAAGGATAAGGCACCAACCGCTGAAGAAGCACACAGCATGGCTGAATTGCATTTTTCTGACCAGGTCGAGCAAAACCCCCATGCACGAACAAACCCATCAAAGCCAATCCAGCAGATTGACCGAAGTGATCGGATTGGTGAAGATGTCAACTTAACCTATCGACTTCAAGCACAACAAGAAAACCCCCATGATGAAGTGCTCGTCGATTTGGAGGTCGAATCAAAAAAGAAGATTCGAAAGACGTTCTTGGATGCTGTGGCGAGCATTGATGAATTACTAGATGATGAAGATTAGATGACGTGTGTGTGAGGTTGGGCTGATTCTAATGATTCGAGTTCGTAGGTAATTCGCTGTGTCCCTTTTCCTTTGGATTTTTTCCCTACGATATTCATGTTACCTATTTCTGAGAGGTTTCGCACATGGGTTCCTGCACACGGGCACATGTCGATCATGTCGCCGATTTTTATAACGCGTAATTCTTCAACATGTGATGGAACCAAATCCATATTCGTTCGCTCAGCTGGCATTAGTGCATTGATATCGTCTCTGATCATTGTTTGGGATATGACTTCGATATCGTTGGTCAAAAATGCATTTGATGCCGACGTTAAAGCGTTTAATTTTTCTTCATCAAAAGAAATAGGTTTGAAATCAATTCTCGATGTTTCGATATTGATTTGGTTACCTACCGTTCTCGCTCCATCGAATAATTCGTATGCTACGCCACTAACTACATGTTGTGCTGTGTGCATTCTCATGTGTGCGTATCGTCTTTCCCAATCGATTGAGCCTCGTACTTCATCGCCAACCTCGAGTTGATGGTCTTCTTCGATGTGGTGTTCAACGGCATCTCTTCCCCGAACTTCTGTTACATGTTGTAATCCATTCGGGCCCAAAAGTGTACCAGTGTCCCAATTTTGTCCACCCCCGATGGGATAGAAAAGTGTACGGTCGAGAATAACTTTTTGTCCTTCGATTCCAATAACTTTAGCGTCAAATGTTGTGTGATAAGCCGATTCAATGTCATTTAAGTAGAGTTTTTCTGTCATCAATATGTTTCCCACCTATGTTGTGTTTGTTATTTCATGGAGATTTCTATTTGCATGAAGTTGAATGTTTTCAAATTGAGCATTTGATAACATGTCATCAATCCGTAAATGCCATTGTTCCATGGCAAAGGTTGAATGTAGTGTTGAGTCTTTTGTCCAAATCTCAGAACACCCATCACCCCGATGGAGAATTGTTCTGGTATCGTCTTGTTCTTTGAGATGTTTTGATGGAATAAGAATGCCGTACCACGATGAAAGATTTTTATTGCCAATGATTTTTACGTGTTTTTCATCGATGTTGTGGCTTATGTTTCCTGGGCTTTTTCGTTCGACTGAGCAATCGACAACAACAATATCTGTTTCGATACTACCTGGTAAGTTGTTTGGAGATTGTAGTGTCAGTTCTACTTTGCCGTTGGTTTTTTTTGAATGAAGAATAGTTGATCTTGAAAAGACATCGACACCGATAGAAACGCATTTTCGAACGAGATGTTTCACCAACCATTCAATTCGGAATCCATAACCTTCTGGTGAAGCCGATATCTGAAGAAAGTCTACTTCAGGTTGTGTGAGTAACATATCAAAGCACGAGGCTTTCTTACACCAACCAATTTGAAAAGATGGAGTACCTACTTCTGCGTACGAATCAATAATTGTTACTTGATGTTCTTTTGATAATTCTAGGGCTATGAGGAGATGTTGTAGCGTTGGCTCAATTAAAGTAATATGCAAAATATTCACTCCCGCTGTCGTATTTCTAAAGCAAATACCGGGCAAGAAGGTATGCATAAATTGCAATGTGTGCAATGTTTTTCCTCAGCGATCACAATTGAATTGTCTAATGTTAGGACATTGTGTGGACATAGCATAATACAAGCTCCACATCCATAGCAAACTTCTGTTCGAACATGAAACTCTTTTGCCTCATCTCGAACCATGTCTTTGGCATTTATGATATCTACATATGCCCTTCGTTATTTTTGAATTTTGAAATATACCCACCCCCTTATTTCCTATGGAATAAAATATATTCAAAGGAAAACAAAACAAAAACTGAAGACGATACGAAAACAAAACAAATTCATGTGAAGATTATCGCGACAATCATATCAACATTAGGTTCTTTTTTTTGAATTATGAAGATGTCAATTGGAAAAAGAGTTCCAAAGGAAACAAAGGGGGGGTACCCACATCTTCAACAATAACAACTGTATCCGGTTATCATGGTGGTTTTCTCTCCAGGACGAACATCATCATATCCTAAACAACCCCCTGAGAAAGGGATACGTTACCATTATCTCGGGGGAGGAGATGAAGTAGGCAATGTAGGTTTGGTCTTAGAAGATCAACATGGAACACGTCTTCTTCTTGATTACGGTTTGGCTCCAACAAAACCCCCACGTTATCCGCATGAAGCACCACTCATACATGATGCTGTTATTACACATTCACATATTGATCATCTAGGTATGGTCCCATGGTTATGTGGGCATTATCAAACAAAATTACACGGCACACATGTTACTGCTGCGTTATCGGATATGATGTGGAAAGATTGCTACAAAGTAAGTTCTATTGAAAAATACCCATTATCATGGGATAAACGAGATATTGATATTGCTGTTAATTCTTGGTATGTACATAATTTTGGTGAATCGTGGCATCATCATGATTGGGTTCTTACTTTACATTCTGCAGGCCATATACCCGGTGCAGCAATGTTGGAAATTCAAACCCCAGAACAATCAATTCTCATCACAGGTGATTTTGATACCAGGGATTCTCCTCTTGTTGCAGGTGCAAAACCAAGAAAAGTCGACACGCTTTTTGTCGAAGGGACATATGGAGGGCGATCTCATTCGTCGATGGAAGAAGAAATTCGAAGATTCATTTCTTCAGTGGAAAAAGTGGTGGCCAGAGGAGGAACGGTTCTCATTCCAGCTTTTGCCAATGGGCGAACTCAAGATGTCATCATGCATCTTCACAAACATCTCCCTCATCTCGATGTCCATGTGGATGGCATGGGTAAGCGTATAGCCAAAATCCATCTCGAACACGACACCTATCTTCGAAATTCAACAGAACTCGAAAAAGCATGGCGATGGGCTAAGCAAATATCATCAAAAACCGATAAGAAAAAGGCGTTATCAGCAGACGTTATTGTATCGACTTCAGGAATGCTTGACGGTGGGCCAATTCTTTGGTATCTCAACCGACTAAAAGATGATACAAGAAATGCATTGTTCTTTACTGGCTACCAAGCACGAGATACAGGTGGACGAAAATTTTTGGATACGGGCTTTGTAAGCATTTATGGCCAGGAACACAAAATACGATTGGAATCAAACCATTTCAATTTCTCAACCCACGCAGGCCACCAAGAAATTGTTGATTTTGCCAAAGCATGCGAGGCTAAAACCGTCGTTGTGTATCATACCGATGCCACCAACGCACGACCACATCTCGTTACTGAACTCGAGTCCGCAGGACATGTCGTTCATCAGCCGCAAAATGGTGTTTCAGAAATCCTTTTGCCATTTTGAAGAATGTAGCCGAAGTCATTGAATATACAAACCGAATAGGAGGACTGATAGCGATGGCAGCAAAGAAGCCGGTGAAAGGTGGAAAAAGGAAGAAAAAGCGACGAATGAAGTTGACTTTGAAACAATCCAAACTTAAAGCAGGTAGCGACGCATACACAGATTCTGTCGGTTGGTCGCAAGATGTTGGTCGAACACTCGACGATCAACCTACTGGCCCAGCTGAACCAGAAACACTCCGTGTGCAGTGCGATATGTGTGGTTCAATGATGAAGATTCCAAAACCTAAACGTTCCAGATACACAGTAGCATGTGCATATGCTGAATGCGGTCACGTGATGAAATTTGATTAAGTTCAAAACCCCAATTTTCACCGTACTCCTTCTATGCCTTCCATTGTTGAGCGGTTGCCTATCCAATATTGATGAAGAGAAGCCAGTGTTTCGGTTGGGAACAACAACATCGATGAGAGACTCAGGTCTGCTCGAGTTGTTGATTGAAGATTTTACATCTCAACACGATGTTACCATTGAATATGTAGCCGTCGGGACCGGAGCGGCACTTGAACTTGGGAAAAACAAAGACGTCGATGCGATTATTGTTCATGCTCCCGACTTAGAAATTGATTTCATTGAGAACGGATTTGGTCTTGAACGCCACACGTTCGCTTGGAATCGTTTTATTCTCCTGTCGTATGAAGAATTTAATGGAAGTGTTTACGATGCATTATATCATGTGTACGAGCAAGATTTATGCTTTATTTCAAGAGGTGATTTTTCAGGTACGCATTACAAAGAACAGGCCATTTGGGAAGAACTCAATATTACACATAACCTTCCTCTCGATGAGGATGAAAACGGAATCCATCCACTAGGTGAATGGTACAATTCCATCGGGCAAGGCATGGGTGCGACAATTAACATGGCTTATGAGAAGGGGTGTACAACACTCTCCGACCGAGGAACCGCCCTAAATTTCATCGATAAGATAGATCTAAAGATGTATGAGTTTGAAAATGAGATTCTTAACAATCCGTATTCGTTTATACCAATCCAAGGAAAAAATGATGCAACATCATCAACATTCGCAACATACTTACTCAACGAAGGACAAGAGATTATCTCCACCTACACAATTGGTAGTGAATTGGCATTTTATCCAATCGACCAATCAACCGAAGAACTCACCAGATAGAATTGATCGTGCCACTGTATTCTCATGGTCGAGAGCCTGTCCTTTGTTAAGAACTATAATTTCATCAGCAAGGCGTTTTGCTTGATGGATGTTATGCGTCGCAAGAACAACACTACATCCTGCCTCTTTCATCCTCAGAATTTCGTTTTCGATATTCCGTACAGATTCTCCGTCCAAAGATGCCGTACATTCATCGAGAAGGAGCAACGATGGTTGTAAAGAAAATTGTCGGAGAAGGACGAGGCGTTGAATCTCACCCCCTGACAAATCTTCGATAAGCTGGTTATTATCCACTTCAAGGCAAAACTTCTTCATCAAATATTCAGAACACACGGGAAGATTTGGGTGGAGATCACTTGCAATACTGCGCTCTTCTATGACTGTATTTCTCAACGCGATAGGTTGCTGCGGCATCCAAACACATGAGCCCGGACCATATTCAACGGCAAATCCTTCTAGTCCGGCAAGATAGCGCAGAATAGTGGTCTTTCCAGAACCCGAAGGGCCGACCAAAACGATGATTTTTCCAGCCTCTAAAGTGATATTAACACCGTTTATGATGGTCTTTCCACCCTTTGTTACTGTGATTGAATGTTGTTGTAGCGACCCAAACTTCACTGTTGATGGAAGTCCCGAATCTTCCGGTAGAATGATATTTTTGCGAAAAACATTCTTTTTCGAAATCGAAGCTAAAAAGAGAACAACAAATGTACAGAGAAGCAAAATAATCCCTAATTTCATCGCCATGTCGGTGTTTCCTTTTGACGTCTCAAGGACAATACTTGTTGTCATCACTCTAGTTTTTCCAGCGATATTACCGCCGACAATAATGACAGCACCGACTTCGGCAATTGCACGTCCAAAGCCAAGAATAATTGCATGTGATATGCCTCGGCCCGAGAGTTTTATTTCGGCCCGAAATCGTTCTCTTCCTCGTAGTCCAACCGAATAAAGAGCATCGTTGTATTTTGTTTGTGTTGCTTCAAATGCATGCCATGCTCCACCCCAAATAAGTGGAAGGATGATGATGAATTGAGCAAAAATCATTGCTTCAACAGTGAAGAGCAGTTCAAGCCCACCCAGTGGACCGCGTTTTGAAAGAAGTGAGTATACAAAAACACCGACGACGACAGGGGGCAACCCATACAGCGCATGAACAACACGTCGAACATGGAGAAAACTCGGATGAGTCGATCGGCTACACCACCATCCAAGCGGAATACCGACGATTGCTGCAAAGAACGTCGCAGAACCACTGGTCATGAATGAGGTGAGGATAATGCCAAGAAGGCCACCGTCATCCATGATTATAGGGTGCAACCCTCCTATCATAGCATTACCTATTCACCCACATACTCAAACCAACGAACATTCTCGTAAACACATGGCCGAATTGCCGTATTACATTTCCGTGGATGAAGCCCTCGACATCGTTCATGCCAACGCATTACCAACCCAAGTTGAAGATGTCACACTTGACAACGCTTCTGGGCGCGTCCTCGCAACAGACCTCACGAGTAAAGTTAACGACCCACCATTCGATAATTCCTCGATGGATGGCTATACTTGTTTTTATGATGAGCAAACCACCTTCGAATCGTACCGTATAGTTGGCCTTGTTCAAGCAGCCAAGGACGACCAAACAATCGTAGCAAAACAAGGAGAAGCTGTGAGAATTATGACAGGAGCTCCACTACCAGACGGTTGCAACGCCATTATTCCAATCGAACAAACCGAGCAAATTGACGATGAACACGTTCGTTTTCTTCAACCCCCAAAAACGAATTTTGTCCGCTACAAAGGTGAAAATATCCAAGCAGGTGAAGTGGGACTCGCCCGTGGAACCTACCTTGGTCCTGCACAACTCGGTATGTGTGCTACAATGGGTTATGACACGGTTTCGGTTTTCAAGCGTTTCACCATTGGCATTATCTCAACAGGAGACGAATTGATTCCACCGGGGCAAGATTTAGCCTATGGGGAGATTTACGAATCAAACTCATTCGGCCTCGCATCTCTTGTGCAGTGGTTGGGTCACAAACCCCTTCGCTATCCCGCAGTTCACGATAGTAAAGAAGCGCTGAAACAAGCGTTGGACCATGCAGCAAAAGAATGCGACCTCATACTCACATCAGGCGGCGTGTCAATGGGTGAGTTCGACCATGTTCGACACGTCATGGAAGAAGAAGGCGACTTGAGATTTTGGCGGATTCGCATTCGCCCCGGCTCTCCTCCGCTTTTTGGCTACTGGAAGGATACACCAATTTTTGGATTACCAGGAAATCCAGTGAGCAGCCACGTCGTGTTTCGCATGATTGTTGCACCCTATATTCGCCATAGTCTTGGCTCCTCTTACCCCATCGAACGAAAAGCACGTGCGAAAGTATGCGACCCGATCAAAGCAACGGCTGACTGCCTCACATTGCGACGGGTCATTCTTGAACACACGGATGAGGGATTCCATGCATTTCAACCAAAACACCAAGGCAGCGGTAATCTCGATAGTTTGTCAACTGCCGATGGATTAACGCTACTGCCACCAGGTCACACCCCTGAAATCGACTCATGGATTGATGTCCTCATCTTGTGAAGCGCGGTGAAGAACATGCAATGGTCGGTTGAAAAAACGAGTACACTTCTTGAACAACTTCAAGAAAAATATCCCAAATCCAGTACGACCAAACTTCGAAAAATGCTCACCGAAGCAAGAGTAGAGGTCAACAACGAGGTCGTTTTCAAAGCAAAATTCGAAGTGAAAGATGGTGACACCATCACAGTCTTGAGTCGTCCATCGGCAAACGAACAAACCCCTCCACCTAAAAAATTACAATATCAACCGAGCATTTCTATTTTGTTTGAAGACGATACACTTCTTGTTGTGGATAAGCCACACTCACTCCTCAGCGTTGCCACCAATAAGTTAGAAACTGACACTCTGCATTCTCGATGTGTCGAATATCTTCAAAAAACGAGCAAGAAGAAATGGTGCCATATCGTTCACAGACTCGATAAAGATACATCGGGTGTGATGGTCTTTGCAAAAGATGAGGAAACAAAAAATGACCTTCAGGAGCAGTTTGCTCGACGAGAGGTTCACAGAATCTATTCAGCGCTCGTCGAAGGTACACCAACCAAATCCACGGACACTATTCATACACATCTCATCGAAGATAAGCACCTCAACATGCGTGCAACCAATGCTTCAGATTCAAGGGGGAAAGAAGCAATCACGCATTATTCGGTCGTTCAATCGGATGATGAATTTGCGTTGGTTGAAGTGATGATCGAAACAGGTCGTCGTCACCAAATACGAATGGCAATGCAATACATCGGTACGCCCGTTTGCGGTGATTCAAAACACGGTAGCACCACCAATCCGTTTTCACGTATTTGTCTTCATGCCACATCTCTTGAATTTGTACATCCAGACACCGATGACCCAGTTCGCTTTGAGAGCCCATATCCTGCAGAATGGAACTTGTTATGAAAAGCAGGGTTTCAAGAACCCTTGGCATCAGCGGCTAAGTGGCGATAGCATGAAAGCGGGCGACCAAGGATGGATTTCGATTCGTGGTGCCCGAACGCACAACCTACGAAACATCGACGTGGAACTTCCTCGTGGACAATTTGTCGTCATTTCAGGGGTATCAGGGTCGGGGAAATCTAGTCTTGCATTTGACACCCTGTACGCCGAAGGCCAGCGACGGTATGTCGAGAGCCTTTCCTCGTACGCCCGCCAATTCATCGGCCAAATGAAAAAAGCGGATTGTGACGGCATTGAGGGCCTATCACCAGCCATATCAATTGACCAAAAACAAGGAAGCCATAACCCGAGGTCAACGGTTGCTACCGTCACGGAAATACAGGACTATCTTCGGTTGTTGTGGGCACGAATTGGTAAACCACACTGCCCGACGTGTGGAGACGAAGTTGCTCGTCTTACTGTTCAAGAAATTGTAGACGATATCCTCTGGCACTATGGTGGTCATGCAGTAGCGATATGGAGCCCGGTTATACGAGCTCGAAAAGGCACACACCTCGACCTCTTCCGTCAATTTGTAGAACAAGGCCTCCTGTTCGGGCGAGTCAATGGTCATGAAGCTGATTTTGAACAACCACCCACTCTTGACAAAAATTTCCGACATGACATCGATGTTCGTATTGACCGATTTGAATGCAATAAGAGCAAGCGCCAACGCCTTACTGAAGCCGTAGAAAGCGCAATTCGGTTTGGTGGAGGTACTGTTGCGGTTGAAAGCATCAAAGCGCCCAAAGAAAAGCAGAAGAACGCACCAGACATTGAACTCGGGGAGGTTAAAGCGTGGTCAGAAGATTTTGCTTGCCCACTTCACGGCTCCTTTATGCCCGAACTGTCTCCCCGTGTGTTCTCATTCAACTCACCACTCGGTGCTTGCCCTTCATGCCAAGGGCTTGGTGTACAACGGCAGTTCAACAATGAACTTGTCATCGATCACAACCTTTCCGTCGGACAAGGTTGTGTGAATCCATGGCGTCAATCGATGTCACCATCGTGGTACCGTAAACTCCTCGAAATCACATGTGATCACTATGGTATTTCCACACGCATGCCATTTGGCCTTCTTGATGAAGACGAACAGGATATTCTCTTGTACGGTTCAGGTTCTACGATTATTCACTACGAATTTCGTTCGGATTCAGGTTCAGAATACAAGTATAGTAAGCCATGGGAAGGCGTCATCCCACGCCTAGAAAAAACGTACACAGAGACAACATCCGACCGAACCCGCAACCGTCTCATCGCGTGTATGACCGATTTACCCTGTACTGCATGCAACGGTGAGAAACTCAATGATGCAGCACGGTTTGTCACCGTTGGAGGTATTCGTTTACCTGAAGTGAGTCAAGCATCTGTTCACGAAGCATTGCTTCTCATCCGTGCATTACGGCCGGAGGGTGAAAGTCCTCCAGATACGTATATCGATATCCTTGAATCACTCGATGAGCGAAGCATGTTCATTGGCCACGACATCATCAACGAGATTGAAAACCGCCTCGGTTTCCTCGACAGCGTCGGTCTTGACTACCTCACCCTCGATAGAAAAGCGAACACGCTTTCGGGTGGTGAGAGCCAACGAATCCGCCTCGCTACGCAAATTGGAAGTCGCTTGACCGGTGTAATGTACGTTCTTGATGAACCTTCAATCGGCCTTCATCAACGCGATAATGAACGCCTTCTCAAAACGCTCCGGGAACTGAGTGACCTTGGGAACACACTTCTTGTTGTCGAACACGACGAAGATACTATTCGACAAGCGGATTGGCTGTGTGACCTCGGCCCTGGTGCAGGACTTGAGGGAGGTACAGTTGTTGCCAACGGCCCACCCGAAGATATCATGGATGCCCCAGAATCGATAACAGCCGCATTCTTGAGTGGAAAACGAAGCATTCCTTGGCCAGAGAAGCGAGTCAAACCATCGAAAAAACACCTCACTATCAAGGGTGCAAAGCACAATAATTTACAAGATATTGACGCAAAGATTCCTCTCGGATGTATAACTGCAGTTACTGGTGTATCGGGTTCAGGAAAATCATCACTTATTTCCGGCATTCTCGCCCCTGCATTACTTCGTCACTCAAACGGAGCAGAAACCGTACCAGGAAGACACTCAAAAATTGAAGGCATGGACCATGTTGACAAAACCATCATCATCGACCAATCCCCAATTGGTCGAACACCAAGGTCAAATCCAGCAACCTACACCAAGGTATTTGACGACATTCGTTCGCTTTTTGCTGAAACCAAACTCGCCAAAGAACGAGGTTATTCGAAGGGCCATTTCAGTTTCAATGTCAAAGGCGGAAGATGCGAAGCCTGTTCAGGCGGGGGCTCGATCAAACTGGAGATGAACTTCTTACCCGATGTTTGGATTACATGCGATATCTGCTCAGGGAAGCGATACACCCGAGAGTGTTTAGAGGTATTATGGAAGGGCAAGAATATCCACGATGTGCTTGAAATGCCCGTGGTGGAAGCAACAGAATTTTTCAAAAACCATCGCAAAATTCACCAAACTCTTGCTACACTCAATGACGTTGGACTTGGATATATACGACTCGGACAGCCAGCTACAACACTTTCAGGTGGCGAAGCACAGCGCGTAAAACTTGCAAGCGAACTGCGACGAACACCCAAACTTCACACGGTGTATATTCTCGATGAACCAACGACTGGATTGGCTTTGAGCGACGTTGAAAAACTCATCACCGTTCTCCAAAGTCTTCGAGACAAAGGTCATTCCATCGTCGTGATCGAACACCATTTAGACGTCATTAAATCGTCCGATTGGATTATCGATTTGGGGCCGGAAGGTGGCGATAGAGGTGGACAAATTATTGCCAGCGGTACGCCCGAAGATGTGAGTAAAAACAACGATAGTTTCACTGGACAATTCCTGAAATCAATTCGTTAACGACACCATACCAGACAGCTATACCATACAATATCACCAATAATGCCGAGCGCATATTACAAAGAGCGACCGCATTACCGTAGCACCAAAGCGGTGCACAACATGACCATTACACGAGTCGAAGTGAGCCCAAAACAAGGCGAAGGGATGCGCGATGTCCGGGGCGACATGGTTCAACGCCAACTGGCTGCAGACCACAACCTCATCATTTCGAGCGTACGATCAGCCGTTGGATATTTGATTTCATCATCAATATCGGGCGATCATATTTCCCAACGAATTGACGACATTTTCACCGACCCAATCATCGAACAAGGGTATTGCAATTCACCTGCATTTTCGGATGAAATGTTGTTTGCAGAACCACCTGAACTCGTCATCACAGTGGGATTCAAACCCGGCGTTACAGATAACCCTGGAAAAGCTGCACAGGACGGCTTTCAAACCCTCTTTCCAGAAGCCACTGACACCAAGATTTCAACCTATATTTCATATGGATTTTATGGCCTCCCCCCCGAAGCAGATGCCCACCACATCGCAGCGAGCATGCATAACAGTCTCATCGAAAAAGCAGTGATCACGGACGCCCAAGGTTGTTCTATCAGGGCATGGAATTTGATCGAGTACCCAACTCCACCAGAACAACAATTTTCAGCACCCGCATCAATCGACCTTGAAAAAAGTGATGAGGAACTCATTGAAATTTCAGAACAAGGTTTACTTGCACTCAATCTCGAAGAAATGCAAACGATACAAGCCCACTACCGAGACCAAACCATACAAGCCCAACGAACATCTGTTGGCATCCATCCGAATGCACCAACCGATGTTGAATTGGAATGTTTAGCACAGACGTGGAGTGAGCACTGCAAACACAAAATATTCGCAGCAAAAATTGACTACACCGATTCAGTAACAAACGAAAAGTCAACCATCGACTCGCTTTTCAAAACCCATATCATGAAACCGACTCACGACATGCAGGAAGAGGTCGATTGGCTCCTTTCCATTTTCCATGACAATTCCGGCGTCATCGCTTGGAACGATGATTGGAGCGTTTGTATGAAGGCTGAAACACACAACTCACCGAGCGCCCTTGACCCATACGGCGGGGCGATGACAGGTATTGTCGGCGTGAACCGAGACATCTTGGGTACTGGGTTAGGGGCACGGCCTATCGCAAATACCGATGTTTTCTGCTTCGGGCCACCGCAGTGGCAGGGTAACCTCCCAGAGAATCTCTTTCATCCATCTCGAGTCCTTCGAGGTGTTCATGCAGGCGTGAGGGTTGGAGGCAATGAATCTGGAATTCCAACGGTGAATGGTGCTATTGTGTTTGATGACAGGTACATCGGCAAACCACTCGTGTATTGTGGAACGGTTGGCATCATGCCACGAACACTTCCTGACGGCCGACCTTCGCACGTCAAAACCCCGTCACCCGATGATGTGGTGTTTATGGTCGGTGGACGTGTTGGCTATGACGGCATTCACGGAGCGACCTTCTCTTCACTCGAACTCACCGAAGAATCGCCATCCAGTGCAGTTCAAATCGGCGACCCAATCACCCAGAAAAAAATGCTTGACATGCTCATCGAGGCTCGTGACCTCGGCTACATCACCTGCATTACCGATAATGGTGCAGGGGGGCTTTCCTCGTCCATTGGCGAGATGGCTGAATACACAGGAGGTTGCCATATCGACCTCGCTAAAGTCCCACTCAAACAGCCAGGCTTGTCACCGTGGGAGATACTTGTTTCTGAAAGTCAAGAGCGAATGACAGTTGCTGTAACTCAGGCTGACGTCCCTGCTTTCCTTGCCCTTGCAAAACTTCACGAGGTTGAAGCTACAGCGGTTGCGACCTTTACCAATTCAGGCTATTTCCACGTATCGTACGATGAGATGACCGTTGCGTACCTTCCACTTTCATTCCTCCATGACGGCGTACCTCAACTCCAACTCAAAGCCACATGGACAACACCCCAGCACATAGACTTCCAACCACCAAAGAAAGCAGAACATCACGATATTCTGCTTGAACTTCTCGCCCGCCCAAATATCGCGAGTAAAGAGCAGTGGGTCCGTCAATACGACCACGAAGTTATCGCTCAAACCGTCTGTAAACCGTTCACTGGTGTGAATCGTGACGGACCAGGCGACGCTGCCGTCATCGCTCCAATTCATGGAGAGACCCAAGGACTCGTCGTCTCATGTGGAATAAACCCTCGATACTCGGACATCGATGCGACCTCGATGGTTGCTTCTGCGGTTGACGAAGCGGTTCGAAACGCTGTCTGTGTTGGCGTCGATCTTTCAAAAATCGCTGGTCTTGACAACTTCTGTTGGCCCGACCCCATCGAATCGAAGAAAACCCCAGATGGCCAATTCAAATTAGCACAATTGGTTCGAGCCAATCGCGAGTTAGAACGGATGTGTAGGGCGTATTTCCTTCCCTGCGTGAGTGGAAAAGATTCGATGAAAAACGACTACGGTAGTGGTGAGAATAAGATTTCAATTCCACCTACACTGCTCTTTTCTTTGTTTGGTAACCACCCAGACATCCGTCATACTGCATCAAGCGATTTCAAACAACCCGGGGATATCATCTACCTCATCGGAGCATCAAAAGAAGAAATGGGTGCAAGCGAAGTTTCGTTTATGCTTCGGGAAAACGGCAAGGCCGAAGGTATTGGTGGCAAAGCACCATACATTGAAAACCCGAGCGAACAACTCGAATTCTACAAGAAACTCAGCGGCGCCATACAAACCGGACTGGTTCACACAGCCCACGATTGCAGCGAGGGAGGACTGGGGGTCGCTCTTGCAGAAATGTGCATTGGTGGTAGGTGCGGAGCAGAAGTGGATGTCGACGGAACCGGTGATGCTTCACTATGGGCGAGGCTTTGGGGCGAATCACTTGGAAGAATAGTCGTCGCCATCGCACCACATCAGAATGCAAAATTTTTGGAACACATGCGAGGCGTTCCTAAAACGATACTCGGACAAGTGACTGCTGGCAACCATCTCCATATCGTCGATGGCGATGATATGATCTTGTCCGCTGATGTTCAAGAGATGACAACATCTTGGCAAGGTACACTTGACCTCTCGAAGGAGGTGAGCGTTTGAAGCCAAAGGTTGCCGTGTTGTTCGGTTTTGGTATTAACTGCGATTATGAGACAAAAGCAGTGTTTGACTTGGTCGGAGGAGAGGCAACACGAATCCATTTGAACCGTTTTGTTCGCAATGAACGAAGTCTCGACGATTTCGACATTCTTGCAGTTCCAGGGGGCTTCTCCTTCGGCGATCATTTAGGCAGTGGACGTTTACTCGGAAA
>JAYQSB010000026.1:0-29355 GCA_038146705.1 Candidatus Poseidoniales archaeon | reverse complement strand
ATGTAGCAGAGTTTACCGATTTCATGGTCGACTGCCTCAATTGTGGCGAATCTTCAAGAGCCGACTCATTGATTGAGGACACAATCCCAAATGCAGATACATTGGACATGGATGACTTAAATGATGTAATGACTCAAACTCCCCCCCAATGTCCAGAATGCAACAAAATGTCATGGTCTGATGTCCGGCCACAAAATTTGATGTTCAATACTCAAATCGGAGTAGGCAACTCTAGCAAACCTGGGTTTTTACGCCCTGAGACCGCACAGGGTATGTTCACGCTCTTCCCCGCACTGTACAGACACAATCGAGAAAAATTACCATTTGGGGCAGTGCAGATTGGAAAAGGATACCGCAATGAGATATCGCCAAGACAGGGAATGATTCGTCTTCGTGAATTCAACATGGCGGAATTGGAATATTTTATTGATCCAAATGAAGATTACACCTACGACTTTAGTCCATGGTCTAACATAACCATGCAATTCATTTCCGATGAACATGGCCATGTTGAATGCGACATAGGTACAGCCCTAGAACGAGGAATGATTCGGCACCCAACCGTAGCTCATTTTATGGCACGAACATATGACTTCCTCAATTCAATCGGCATAAACAATCAATATTTACGTTACAGGCAGCATAAATTAAACGAAATGGCTCATTATGCACAAGATTGTTGGGATGCAGAAATTTTTGGCTCCTATGGGTGGATAGAGTGTGTAGGCATTGCTCACAGAGGCTGTTACGACCTCGAGTCACATGAGCAATACACTGGGAAACAATTGAGGGCTAGAAGAAATTTTGATGAGCCGAGGATTGTTATAATCGACGGATGGACAATCAATTCATCGACCGCAGGACCGGCATTTCGACAACACGCAAGATTCGTCAAAACGGAAGTTGAAAAATTACCAATCGACTCAACATTTCCTTTGGAATTACAAACAACTGAAGGAGATATTTTGACGATTTTACCGGAGCATGTGAAAAGAGACCAACGACAAGATAAAGTCACAGGTGAATGGTTTACACCTCATGTTGTTGAACCGGCTTTTGGTATTGACAGGATTATATGGCATATGCTTGATCATGCGTATGAAGAAAGCGAAAAGGAAGGAGAAGCATACACTTATTTGCATTTAGAACCCAAAGTTTCTCCAATAGATTACTGTGTTTTTCCTCTGTTTGAAAAAGATGGTATGGCAGAAATGGCGAAGAAAGTACAAATGGATCTCATGGAAACATCAAACCTCTTTGTGACATATGATGGAAGCGGTTCCATTGGTCGCCGATATGCACGTGCCGATGAAATCGGTGTACCATTTTGTATTACAATTGATCAACAGTCCCTCGAAGACAACACATTTACGATTAGAAATCGTGATGATGGCTCTCAAAAGCGCGTTCGACTTGAAGATATAATACAACATCAGTGATTGTCCCTCATCCAAAATCAGTTTTATGAACTGTCGGCCTTATGAGCGTTCATGGTAGTCGCTAGTGATTGGACTGAGCGACATCGACCTAGATCTGAATTGGAGTTGGAGGGCAATGAATCCGAAAGGTCCAAAATACGTATGTGGCTCGACAAATGGAAAAATGGTGAGCCCAAGAAAAAGGGTATTTTATTATCGGGTCCACCAGGAGTAGGGAAAACCACAATCGCTAGGGCAATTGCAGAGGATATGGGTTGGACAGTCATTGAGTTGAATGCGAGTGATGCACGAAATGCGACTGCAATTCGCAAAGCAGCAACGATGGGGTCAACACATCGTTCACTCTTTCACGACCCAAACAAGAAAGAACAGAAGACACTGATTTTGCTTGACGAAGTAGACCACCTCGGAGGTGGATTACGAAAGGCGAGTGAAAAGAGAGTATCATCAGAACTCGGTGAAGCACGAATTGATGGCAGTCAACAAGGTGATTTTGGGGGGAAAGCTGAACTCCTCCTTCTCCTTGAAAAAACAAAACAACCAGTCATGCTTGCATGTAACGATGAACAACGATTTTGGGGGAAATCTAATTGGAGATACACGAAGGAACGCTTTTCCAAATATCTCGAGATCATCAAATTTAAGCGGGCAAACAACGATGCGCTACGCCGCATAGCCAAACGAATTCTCCGACTTGAAAACATAGAATTCAACGATGAAGCAATTGAACTCCTAGCAAAATATAATCCAGGTGATTTACGTGCCCTCGTACGAGACTTGCAAGTATTAACTGAAAACTTAAACGGGCCTCTCGACATAACAGAAGTAGAAGAATATGTCACCTCAAATCCTCGGGATTTATCTATTGATTTGTTTCCAGGTCTTGAGGCATTATACAAATCGACAACATGCGACGAAGCCGTCCGGATTCTAAGGACAATCGATAAAGATGAACTATCGTTTATTGATTGGGTGCATTGGAATAACGCTCAATTTTTCAAAGATGATCAATCCATTAAAACTGCAAATAAAGCACTCTCTCTTTCAGATAAAGCATTTGCAAGTAAATATAGAAACACAGCACATCGTTCAACATATTGGTCGCAACATCTCACAAGTCTCGCTGCGAGCGTTGCTAATTCTAAACCTCTGCATCAAAAATTGTATCCCCGATATCCAACCTACCTCTCAAGCAGATACCATTCGTTCAAACCAAACATCATTGAACAACTCAGTAAATTATCTGGAACATCTGATGCGTCGACCGTTGAAGAATTATTGCCCATTCTCACCATATTGTATGGGTCGCAGCATCAAATGGGCAATGCTGGCAATTTTTCGATCTCTATCGAATTAGGACTTACAGCAGAAGAACATGTCGCACTTACTGATGTTCCATCAAACAGAAAATCAGCAAAGGACCTCATATCGAAGTTCAATCAAGAAATTTTAACCACGAAACACACAACCAATAAAGAAGAAATATTTGAAGAGGCATTACAGGAAAACGAACATCAAATTTCCAAATCACCCACAAAAAATACAGAGAAAGATCCTTCGAAAGATGAGGATAAAAGTGAATCTACCGGGCAAATGAAATTATTCTAATCTTCTTTCTCTTTGCCCTGAAGTATTTTTTTAACCAATGCAATGCCTTGGATTTCAGCCTCTGACTTGGCTTCTCTTTTCCATGTTTTAAGGCTGAGGAGCAAAATTGCAGTTAACAATTCCAACCTTCCAAACCACATGAGTACGGAAGTGAAGATTAACACCGGGATTGGCATGGATTCCCACGTTGAACTTGGTCCATAATCGCCTAGAGCAGGTCCAGTATTTCCTAAACTTGATGCGACAACTGAAACAATAGTTTCTAGAGAGGAGTCTGGCATGTAAAATGCTAAAATTAAGGTCGATACTGCAAACAATCCCACCCATACCAGCAACATTCCAATAACTAAACTCAAGTATGAATCATCGATTGGATTTTTATTGTAACGAATTTGATGGACCCTTCGGGGTTGAGCAATTTTTGAAATTTCTCTCCTTGCGAGTTTAGCTGCTAATCCAATTCGTAACACCTTCAATCCACCCCCTGTAGAACCAGCAGATGCACCTACAATCATGAGGAAGAAAAGGATAACATGAGTAGCTACAGGCCATGTGACGTAATCGTCAGTTCCAAATCCAGTGGAGGTTGCAATAGAAACCACGGTAAAAATTCCAGTTCGAATAGATTGATCGGCATCACCTCTCCATGAGTAAAGAACAAGGATAATAATTGTGGAAGCGAGCAACAGATATACCATATAACTTCGAAATTCTTCATCGGAAATGGCCTCTTTAGCCCTTTTGTGTGTGAACAGCCATATCAATGTAAAATTGATTCCTGCGATGACCATAAATGCGATGATGATAACTTCAACAACTGATGATTCATAAAATCCAATACTATCGTCATGGACTGAAAATCCTCCAGTCGGCATTGTTGTTAGCGAATGGTTAATTGCATCGAAAACAGTTAATTTACCAACGCCAATCAGGAGGAGAAAGAGAAGAATTGTGCAAATGACATACAACCCCCACAATGCATACGCCGTTTGCTTGAATGAGGGGTGAATTCGTGAAACTGTTGGGCCGGTGAGTTCTGCACGAGCCAATGCCATTCCACCACCGATTTTTGATGACAAAATCATCATTCCAAGCATAATAATTCCCATGCCACCTAGCCATTGTGTCATCGACCGCCACAAAAGCAAACCTTTGGATTGTGCAAATATGCAATCGTCGTCAACCGTTAAATCATAGCAGTTTGGGCTCGTCGAAGTGTCAATAACAGTAGCACCTGTTGTTGTGTATCCTGACATTGCTTCAAACCAAGAGTAAGCAGCACCAGCCATCATATCATGTAATGTCGCACCATCCTCAAAAGGACCAACAAACATCCCTCCAAGCCAAAACGGGAGTGCACCTACGATAACTGCAATTGGATACATTAAGCCTACTGCAACGAATGCTTCACGGTCGCGCACACGGTTTTTCGTGTCCGTTCGTGTAAATGTTGAGACCATGAAGACAGAAATTGCAAGGCAAAGTATGGCAGGCATTCCAAAGACTAAAGCAGCAAACTCCCATGAATCTAGAAATCCCGAAGCAATACCAACCAGAAGGAATGGTACTGTGAGTAATCCTAGGGTTGTCCCAAGGATCATGTTAAGGACGTCAGTACGCATGAGGACACCTAAATTTTCTTTTGAACACTATTTGCTCTTGAGTGGTCAGTGAAAACAATCAGTCGGTCGCCTTCTAAAATCGCTTTTTTCTCTTTTAGCAAAAATGACTCCCATTCTCCTGATAGGTTTCTTCGTTGGATAAAAGCAACTCTCATCCAATCCAATTTCTTCAAGTCTTCAATTGGAGCACCAGCAAATTTAGAATTTTCATCGATATTAACGCTTAATCCAGCATAATCAGATAACTCTGATAATTTTCCATACGAACCACTAGCATTGGTGTGAATAATGGTTAGTATTTGGTCTACAGCAACCTGACTTCTGTCAACGGCATATGTAATCCCCATTCTTTTCGTAACACGAACCAAGTCTGAATCAAAAAGAATGAGACCAGTTCTTGTCACACCTTTATCGGATGCAAGTAAGCATGCTGCAATGTTATCATGGTCATCACTCAATGCAGAAATAGCGAAATCATAATTTTCGATTGATATTTCGGATAAAATGTTCTTATCTAAATGGTCGCCGTGTATGACTTCAAGGTCAGGATTTTCACCTGATTTTGATGCTACAAGTTGGTTAGCAAGGTGCAGATTACGTTCTATCACGGTTACCTTTGCACCTTGTTCTAACCAATCGGCTGCTATTTTTTGACCCATGGTACCTGCTCCAAAAATTACAACCTTTGGTGTATCTGGATATGGTTGAGCAATGTGGCCATACACGGTTGAAATGGCATTGAGTGAATCAATTCCTATGGTGGATACTGCAAGTACATCGCCAAGTTCGTAACGATAACTTGAATCATACAAAAACATTCGACCATCTCTCTTTTTGATTGCGATGATTGGAGGCATATCGACATCGGATTTTTCTTTAATTTCCTGATTCGACATCCCAATAAGGTGGGTGGCACGTCGTGCGATGTCAATTTCGACGATGTATGCACCGTGGCCATAGTGAACAACTTGATCAGATTGAGTGGAGGTAAGGCCAGCGTGCAGGCGTTCAATCATGATGTCCGTGGGGTCGATGACGAAATTCACCTTCGCCCACTCGACAAGATGACCTAAGTTTTGTTCATCAACATATTTTTTATTTCGAACACGCACTATACTCAATAATTGCTTGCTTGTTTCTTTTAGGTTATGTTCATGTTCAGCTAGCATCGATGCGATGAGATTAATTTCGTCAGATTCGGTTGTTGCAATAAAGACACGGGCAGTATTGATCCCTGCCTCCTGAAGTTTCTCCCTTGAAGTAATATCGCCACTGATGATCAACACATCTAATTGCTGTGCATTTTTTATAGCCCGAGCATCATTATCAATGAGGACAACATCATGGTTTTGAAGTCTCAATGTTCGAGCTAATTCAAAGCCTATTCGACCTGCTCCCCCAATAATTATTCTCATTTGAGCACCTCAATCAAAAATATTCTGGATATTTTTTAACTTGAAAACCACCTTGTGCATTGTCGACACTACCTATTGTACTGTACGATCTATCTCGGTCGTATCCTGGAGAACTCGGTCTGTAATAATCAAAGACATTTTCTGCATTTTTTGACTCATACACTTCAATCCAATCCACATAAGCAGTTGTTGTTGACAGCAACCATTTGTTATTGACGACATCGACTTGAGCATTAACAAAACATGTTGAGAGAGTGATGCCTTTGTCTTCGCACCATTCATCGCTCAGTGGAAGTTGAATATAACCCCAAGCATGGGCTTCCCAACCGATGTCACTAAAACTGTAGTCTGTCAGTAACCCGAATACATACCAACCTGGTATTCCCTTTGTCCGAAGAATGCTAAGAAACGCATTTGTTTGTTCATCACAATCGCCTTTGTTCGCTGCAAGGCACTCAGGACCCGTTCTTGCAGGATTTGGTGCCAATTTATCGTAAACGACTTTTTCGTGTAAATAATCGAAGGTTGCTCGAGCAAATGCATAGGCATTATCCGATAAGCCTTCGGGTAAACGTTGTGCGATCTGGGCTGCCGCTTCATTGACATTTGATGCAGTTGCATCAATTTTGTAAGAGCCGTAATCTGAGAAGTGTTGGTCGTTCGAAAATTGTTGAGCGGTTTGGCTAGAACGAAGTGCGTAATCGTTCGTTGTTCCCGAATTGTCTACATTTATTCCAAACTCTTTCCCACCGACTCTGTTGTCAACTCGGGCATTATCCCACCATGAATATGACAAGGAATTGACAGTGGCTTCAAAAGAATATTCTGCCGGTCTATTTCCATCAAATACAGGTTGTACCATGACACAATTGGCTACATTACAATAATACTTTTCCTCATCACTATCCATTGTTGAGGGGTCGAAGAGGCCAGGGTACCAGATTTTGAATCCATCATTTGTGACAATTGGTGCAGAAGAACCCAGTCCATCATAATACTTGTGAGGTACGCCATTTGTGGGTATATTGTAGCGTTGACCGCCAACAATGATTTCTATTTTCAACGTTTGTTGAAGGACAATGTTTTCTTCAACCTCGCCGTTTTCATACAAGAAATGCTGATCTTCTCCAAAATTACTGTACAGAGTAGGTGGTAATAGAATACGCTCTGCTCCAAAACCACTCATTGGTTGTACGATGCTTGTTTTTGAAACTGTATATGTTGACTCAACTTGGTAGGGTAGGTACGTTGCTGTCGCGGATGCAATGAATTCATCAATGCTACTAAACTCACCGAGCATCGCCTCTCTAGCCTGTGGTGAAAGCATGACAAAGGCAACAAAGGCTACTAAAGCAACACTTCTGAACCTATTCTTTCGCCGTTTGAAGATGTTTTTTTCTCGACCAGATTTTGTCATGACGATGCCTTTGGCTCTTGGTTGCTTGGTCATCAAGAAAGTTGATTCCTTTGAACCCTCGTCAAATTGTTGTTCAAGACGGTACCCGCCTTCACGATTTGATGCAATAACACGGCCGCAGGTGTAACAAATCTTGTCACCTGGAAGAGTCACACTCTTACAATAGCGGCACGATGCCATGAACTATGCTTGAATAACAAATGTATAACAATTGCTCAACCTTTCCTCATTCTTCCTCGTTTGATGATGCTGATTTGGACTGCTGCACTCTTGTCTGACTGGCCCAAATTCTGCGTAAGCGTCTTCGTGCCTCTTTCGGAATCGAATCCCAAATCCACTCATTCGTTTTCGATTGAAAAATGAATAAGAATGGTATGATAAATAGCCAAGTTGGATAAAAATCAACAGCACTTACAAGTAAGACAATTAAAATCATGCGAAAAGACATACTTCGGATGACAGCACCCCATCTTCGTCCTTGTACCATGAGATGTCCATGAAAACAAGTAATCATTGCTTCGGCTCTTGGGGCAACTAAACAAAACACAACAGCATTCGCCATTGATTGAAACGTCAAGCCAGTTTCAATGAGCATACGTGCGATAAAAAACATAGCGATCATTGCACCTAATGACAATCCTAGAGCCCAACCACTCGTAGCCTGTGAATTGTTTGCTCTAACTTTTTTTCGAAGTAACATGAAATGGGCTCCGATTGTTGTAAGCAAAGCTACAAGGATGACATTGATCACGTTAAATTGACCTTGAGCAGCACCATATGTCCCGAGGAGTGCTGGTTCGAGGATAAATGCATTCGCTAAATAACCGTAAAAGCCACCCAATAAGAGCCCCCAAAACACCTGATTCCAAGCAGTTTGAGTGTCATAAAATCCGGCGTATTTCGTCATGACACCTTTCCAACCAAAACTCATTCCTACCAGCGATAAAATAATCGCTGATTGAGAGAAAATGATTTCAGATGCCACATTTGATTGCACACACTTTGGATTTACATACCTTTAGGTCAAAGCGTTGAGTTCAAACGGTTTCACAAAGTCGGTAGGTCATGGCGAGGCTCTTGCTCTTCGGTGGGAAGGGTGGTGTTGGAAAAACCACGACCTCAGCAGCCACAGCAATTTGGCTTGCTGATTCGGGACTTAATGTTCTCCTGGTATCGAGTGACCCTGCTCACTCGACATCGGACTCTTTGGGTGTTCAACTTTCATCAGAACCAACTTTAGTTGCTGGAACAGACTCATTGTACGGTATTGAGATGAACCCTGAAGGCAAACTTAGTGCATTATTACCAAAAATGGGAGAAGCAGTCAAGGGAATGAAAAGTCCACAACTTTCTGGACTCACCATGTTTCTTGATGCTGAAGCTCGTCAAGAATTGTCTTCAATGAAAGATGAAGTTCAATCCGATGAACTCCTCATACCTGGACTCGATGAAGCTTTGGCATTTGATGAACTTCTTCGCCACATGGAAAATCCGTTTTGGGATGTCATCATTTTTGATACCGCCCCCACAGGACACACACTCAGATTTCTATCGTTGCCAGAACTTATTGATACGTGGTCCGACCGCATATTACGAATGATCAGAATATCCGGTGGCCTTCGTTCTATGCTTTTCGGGAGAAAGGAAAATGATGAATTAAAAGAAGAAATTGAGAAATTCAGAAATCGGGTTCTCCATATTCGAAGAATTTTAAGCAATCCCGAATCGAGTTCTTTCACTCTTGTCACGATACCAGAACGTATGGGCGTCAATGAGACTGTACGAGCACATCAAGCACTTCAACGATACAAAATACCGGTTCCATCTTGTCTTGTGAATCGAATGACGCCGGATATCGATCATTCATTTATTCAGAAAAGATATCAAGAGGAGCAACTTCGTTTAGAAGAATTAAAGCAATCTCTTGATGGCGTTCATGTCGGTTCAATTAAAATTTTTGAAACCGAAATTGTGGGCTTAGACGCACTAAGAGAATATGGGATGCTCCTCTATGGCACACCGATTGAGTTTGATTATTCAATAGGGCCACATTCATTCGGTGAAATTTTACATCATTCTATTCACAGAGGAATGATTTCAAAAGTTGATGAAGCGTCAGAAATTTTGCACGTACATATCCCTGACGCTGAGAAAGAATCCTTTCAACTCCGTTGTGAATCAGGAGCACTTTTCGTTAGTGTAAATGGAAGGGAACGTGAGATTCCCACGCATTATCTTGCGAAGAAAAGTACAATCAGAGCATCATTTGAGGGTGATACTTTGAAAATAACAATCCCCGCAACTCGCATTGAAGAAGACACAGAGGCGGATTAATTTGGCACTTGAAAATTTATCAAAAGGCATATTTCGTTCACTAGGTCTCTTGAAAAATAAAAGAAAATTAGACGAAGATGAACTTAAAGAAATGACAAGGAGTTTGCGAAGAGCACTTCAAGAAGCAGATTTCAACATCCGGCAAACCAAGGAAATTGTCGACCGTCTTGAACAGCGATTACGGGAAGAGGAATCACGTCCAGGCATCACATTTCAAACCCACGCACTCAATATCCTTTATCTTGAATTGGTTCGAATCCTTGGACCTCCGCATGAATTTCAACCGAGAGGCGCTACACTTCTCCTTGTTGGTTTGTACGGGCAAGGAAAAACAACAACGACTGCTAAACTTGCCGAGTGGTACAGAAAAAAACATTCACTCAAGGTCGCTGTCATTGAAGCCGACGTTCATCGACCGGGTGCTTATGCCCAACTTCAACAACTTCTCGAGGATTCTACTGTTGAAGTGTATGGCGAGCCAGAAACAAAAGATGCAGTGACAATTGTACGGAACGGACTCGAGGCTTGTAAAGCTGCAGATTTAATCATCGTCGATACAGCAGGTCGTCACCAACTTGATGAAGAACTGGTTGAGGAATTGGAGGGATTATCTGAACTCACACGCGCAAGTGAGAGGTGGCTTGTCATTGATGCTCAAGTAGGACAAGCAGCCGGTCCAGTAGCAGCATCGTTCCATGGTCTTGCAGGTGTCACAGGTATTGTCATAACAAAACTTGACGGTACTGCTCGGGGTGGTGGAGCGCTATCAGCAGTAGCAGCCACAGGGGCTCCGATCGTGCATATAGGTGTGGGAGAAAAAATTCAGGATATTGAAAAATTTGAATCCAATCGGTTTATTTCGAGACTTCTTGGTATGGGTGATATTCAGGGTCTTATCGACCTCGCACCCGAAGACCTTGACGAAGAAGAAGCCATGCGGCTAACACAACGTCTCATGAGTGGTCGTTTCACCCTCAATGACATGTACAAACAAATGGAGATGATGTCTAAAGTTGGTACAATTGACAAATTAATGTCATTTCTCCCAGGTTCATTCCTAGGCGGCATGGGAGCTATGTCGAAATCACAAAAAGAGGGTATGCAAAAAAATCTAGACCGTTATCGAACTATTATGGATTCTATGACAAACTGGGAAAAGAATGAACCTGCGAAAATTAAAGTCGATCGTATTCGAAGAATTGCACGTGGTGCAGGTGTGCGAGAAAAAGACGTTCGGGAACTCATTGGTCAATGGAACCGTTCGAGAAAAATGATGAAAGGAATGGGTGGAAACCGTCAATTGAACAAGCAAATGAAAAAGATGATGAAAGATGGTGACTTTGATATGGACCCATCATCATTTGGTATGTGAACATCAATTGTGTACACAGACAAGATTTACTTCAGTAACTCTTCGAAAGCAGGACTTTTCGTGTTGTCATCTTACCAGTCATATGGCATGGTACAGGGGTGTCGTAAGGTTCAGTCGCATCACCCAAGAACGATAGATTTGTCGAACGCTCAATAATTTCTGCATCAGCATCAGAACCGTCAAATGCCAATTCGTAAATGTGACCATCTTTGATATCATGTTCGAGAATCCAAGTTCCATCTTTCTCAGAAAGAACCGGAAGTGGTTGAATGACATGCTCCATATGCTCATGAGCTCTCGCTCGTAATTCATTGGAGATTTCATTTAGAATTCTGTGGCATTCATCAACAACATGGTCCATAGAAACGGATTCTTTTCCACCAGTTCTTCTAACTGCAAAAACTGAATCCTTTTCGATGTCTCTCGGACCGATGTCGAGTCGAAGTGGCACTCCTTTTATCTCCCAATCATAGTACTTTTGACCTGGATGAATATCACGGTCATCAACTTTCACGCGTAGACCTTGTTGTCGTAGATTTGTTGCAACTTTATTGGAAATAGCGATCGTGTCAACTTCTGCGTTTTTTCGAATCATGGGGCAAATAACAACTTGGAATGGTGCAATTGATGGGGGCATAATAAGGCCGTGATCGTCACCGTGCATCCCCACAACAGCACCAAGGAGACGTTCAGACATTCCATATGTGGTTTGATGAACAAATGATTGTTCAGCATCGATGTTTTCGTATGAAATATCGAAAGCTTTTGCCCATTGGTCACGGTAATGGTGACATGATGCAACTTGAAGAGTTCGCCCATTTGGCATGATGGCATCAATGCCAATGGTGTACCAAGCACCTGGGAACGTATCCCAAACCGGTCGCTTTGCTTTAATGACAGGAAGGCAGAGCTCATGCATCAAACGGTCAACAATTTCCAAATCTTCTGCAATCTGTTGCGATGCATCTTCTTCATTTGCGTGGGCTGTATGTGCCTCGAAAAAATGAATTTCTCGGACGCGGATGAATGAACGGGTCTGTTTGGTTTCGTATCGAAAGGTGTTGACCATTTGGTATATTTTCAGTGGCAAATCTTTGTGAGAACGAATCCAAAGTGGGAACATTGTATACATGGCAGTTTCACTTGTTGGACGTAAGAACATAGGTATGTCCAATTCATTTTCACCTGCGTGTTTGACCCAATATACTTCTTTTTTGAATCCAGCATCATCTTCATCCATACGAAGAGAATCTGGGTCAACCCCCTCTTCTCGTGCTTTCTTCAATCGGGCAACTAATGCATTTTCCTTTTCTAGTAAATTTTCAGGTATTAGAAGTGGAAAATTGACTTCTTCGTGATTGGTTTCTTCCATCTCTTGATGTGTCAATTCATCGATAAGCCTCATCGTTTTCCAACCATATGGCTTCCATACATCCATACCCTTGATTGGATATCGCTTATCCACAAGGTCAGCTGCTTCAACAATAAATGGGTACCATTCGTTGAATTGCTCTTGTTTTGAAGGTATGCCTCTTTTTGCTTTTTCATGAGCCAAAATGAACACCCCTCATGAATAGGATTTACTTTTTTCCTCGAAACCACATGAAGAAGATCAAACATCCAACAATAACTGCAATATCAGGGATTCCATATGCTCCTTCTGTTATCGGCAATGACCATGCATGTCCATTTTCCATATCAAGAGGGTAAAGATAATTGAAGCGTGTGTGTCCATCGACTGGACAATAATGTTCTGGATTACATGGATTGTTGGTTAGCATTCCAAAGAGGCCAAAGACATTTGAAACTGCAGTTGCAAATCCAAGGAGGAACAATGTTGAAAGGCGGCTTTTCTTTTTCTTTGGAGGTGTTGGAGCAGGAGGTAACTCATTACTCATAGGAAGTGGTAATGAAGCCTCTGGAAAAGCAGGAGCGGTTGTTTCAACATATAGGTCTGTAACTTCAGTTGGTTGAGGAAATTGAGATGATTCTTGAGGGGTAGTGCGGTTTTTTTGAGGATTTACAGTTGCAATTTTGATACCATACAATCGATGTGCTAAACTTGCTAATGCTGGGTCATTTTCAAGTTCAGCCATGTCCAATTCGCCATCAAGAAGCTGTTTCAGTTTCTCGTGCGTGCTGACCATGTCACATCCCCTTCTACATCGCCCTTGGGCAACTCCTTGATGAAGGCTTCTTTTATTAGAAATCTTATGCGTTACCCGCTGCCTCGACATCAGCCCAATCTTTTAGGAAATTTTCAAGACCTTTGTCAGTTAGCGGATGTTGCATCAATTGCCTGAAGATTTTCGCTGGCATAGTAGCAGTGTGCGCTCCCATTTGCATACATTGGAGGACATGCGTCGGATGCCGAATTGATGCGGCTAAGACCTTTGTAGTAGGCCCATATTGTTCCCAAACATTCATGATTTGGGCGATTAATTCCATACCGTCATGACCTGTATCATCAATTCTGCCTACGAATGGAGAAACATATGTCGCACCAGCTTTTGCCGCCATCAAAGCCTGCGATGCTGAGAAGATTAACGTGACATTTGTATCGATACCCTGTTCTGTCAAAATTTTTGTCGCTGCCAATCCATCTGGCGTACACGGAATTTTGATAATGACATTTTCAGGGAGTTCTTCTTTCAAGGCGAGGCCTTGGCGAACCATGCCTTGAGTGTCCATGGCAGTGACCTCTGCAGATATTGGACCAGAACAAATTTCTGCAATCTCCCGTACGACTTCTTTGAAGTCTCGACCGGATTTTTTGATGAGTGAGGGATTGGTCGTTACACCATCAAGGATTCCCCATTCCGCAATTTCTCGTATTTCATCCACATCAGCTGTGTCAAGGAAGAATTCCATGTTTCTTGCACTTAGAAGAAATCTATCAATGCTTCCATGACAAATTCTGTGGTTTAATGTATCAACTCACGTACAGCCTTCGCAATATGAGGCGAGGATAGGCCAAGTAAATCGAGCATTTCATTTGCTTCCCCCGATTCCCCGAATCTGTCTTGAACTCCTATTCTTTTCATTGGTACTGGATGGTTTTCAATGAGAAATTCTGCGACTGCACCACCCAAACCGCCTATGACACTGTGATCTTCTGCAGTTACGATTCGCCCACATTCCTTAGCCACTTTGAGAACGAGATCTTCATCCAGTGGCTTAATGGTGTGCATATCAATAACAGTAACATGAATTCCTTCGCTTTCTAAGATTTCAGCAGCTTCAAGAGCTTCAGATACAAGAATTCCGCAAGCAATAATTGCTGCGTCGGAACCTTGTCTATGAACAACGCCTTTTCCAATCTGTATTTCATCTTCCCTTCCATCATACAACACTGGAGATTTATTTCTCGCTGTTCGTGTGTAAGATGGTGCGTTGGTTTGAGCAAGTTGCTTTGTGAGAATTTTAGTTGACACGTCATCACACGGATGCAGCACTGTTACGTTAGGCAGCGTTCGATAAATGGCCAAATCTTCAATCGATTGAGCTGATGAACCATCTGTTCCTGTATGTGTACCCCCATGGCTTCCACAAATATGAACTGCCAAATTTGGACGAGCAATTCCGTTCCTCATCTGTTCAAACCCACGCTCAGTAAAAATTGCAAATGTACTAGCGAATGGAATATATCCAGACGAGGCAAGACCAGCTCCAACGAGGAACATGTTTTGTTCGCCAATTCCGCATGAAATTGTTCGATCTGGATATTTTTTACGAAAATGTAGTGATTTTGTGGATTTACCTAAATCAGCTTCTAGAACAACGATTTTTTCATTCGTTGCAAGTTCGAGTAATGCTTCTCCGTAACCATCTCTCGTTGCTGCCATTCGTGTCATTGTTGCACCCCCAACTCTGTCATGGCGAGTGCATATTGGTCATCATTTGGTGCTGCACCATGGAATGCCGGATTATTTTCCATGTATGATACTCCCTTTCCTTTAATGGTTTTAGCAATCAAAATATTAGGACGTTCATTGGATTGTTTCAAAAATTTCAATCCTTCTAAAATTTCATTCATGTTGTGCCCATCGATGACCTTAACATTCCAACCGAATGCCTCCCATTTGGCAGGTACATCAAACATTCTCATCTGTTCTTCACAAAAATCATCATTCTGTATTCCATTCCAATCAAGAATAACATTGAGGTTTCCTAACTCATGATGAACAGCAGCCATCGCAGCCTCCCAAATACTTCCTTCTTGAATTTCTCCATCGCCGAGCATAACATAGGATTGACGATTGCTTCCATCCAATCGTGCTGCAACTGCACACCCCATGGCGAATGACAAACCCATGCCCAAAGAACCTGCTGAAAAATCTACGCCCGGACACCATTTTGAATCAACGTGCCCCTGGCAAATTCCGCCAAGAACGCGATAAGAAGAGAGATCAGATTCCTCAATAAACCCATATTCAGCAAGTATCGCGTACATACCTGGCGACGCATGCCCTTTTGACAGAACAAATCTGTCACGATCGGCCCACTTCGGATTCGCAGGATCAACATTTAATGTTGTACCGTAGAGTCCAACGAGTAAATCGATTTCTGATAATGAACCGCCGGGGTGCCCAGCCTGTGCATTATACACCATGTCAACGATACGAATTCTGCATTTTCGTGCAATTTCTTCTAACTCTGAAACTGTCGGCATTGAAATCCAAATCGATGAAAAGCCGGTAAGCCTTTGATACTTGTGTTCTTCATGGTTGAATCATGCCTTACCCAATTTAGTGAAAGAGCGTATGAATTTACCAATTCCGTTCACGAAAATCATAGCACAATCACTCAAAAATGAGCCTCCCTTTGGCAACGTTCGAGTTACAAGCCACATGAAAACAAAAACAAACCAGGCGAAGAATGCCAACGAAAGTGTATTTCCTAAGGTTCCTACGCCAAATATTTCGTGTAAATTGATTTTAGCCACAATGAAGAGTGCGATCACTACGCCCATAATCGACTCTCCAGCAATGAAACCTGCCCCGATGAGAACACCTCGACTTTCAACATCCTTTGCCGCCTCTTTAGCTGCCAATGATGGTTCATCTGCAAGATGACCATCAATTCGTAAGTGTGCACTTCGTAGTGCAAAATGTGATAGTATTCCGCCCAGCATGATTGGAACCGATAGCCCGAGTGGAAGATAAATTCCAATGGCTACACTCATCACAGGCATTTGTAATCGTATGAGTGCAATTGCTAACGCCGCACCCAAAAACACCATTTGTAAATTCAAATCACCACCAAAGGCTCCTTGAACAATGGCTCCGATGAGTTCTGCTTGAGGAGCAAAGAGTGCTTTTGAACATGTAGGGTCACTCGGTAGAGGATTTGCCTGACACGCCGTTGGTGAAATTCGAAATGCATCATGAAGCAAGGACAAAACTGGTCCAATGACAACAGCACCTGTAAGAACGCCTACGATTTCAGCATACTGTTGTTTCTTAGGTGTTGCTCCAAGCATGTGACCTGTTTTCAAATCCTGCATAACATCACCAGCAATGGCTGCTGATGACGCGACGATTGCAGCGATGAGGAGAGTTGCATACATCAAATCTGGCGTAGCCATGCCTAAGAGCAGGTCACCGACAATCCATACAAGTCCAACTGTGAATAGTAGTGTGGCAATTGTCATGCCTGAAACAGGAGAATTCGATGAGCCAACAACACCTGCGATATATCCTGCAACCGCGGCAAAGAAAAAGGCTACACAGGCAAGGAATAATGCACCTGCCAAAGCCAAAATGGAAGACCCAGTCCCCCACCAGTAAAATAAGAATGTCAGTGCAACGAGTATGCTACAGATTATTGCTACGATTTTCATCGAAATATCTTGTTCAGTTCGAAGGAGGTCGTTTTGATCTGCCGAAGATTGTTTGAATGCCTTACTGAGTCCAGTAAAGATCGTTTTTCTCATTGACCACAAGGTGTACACACCTCCAACAACCATTGCACCTACACCGACATATCGAATTTGGGTGGACCAAAGCAGATAAAATCCGTCGACAAGATTTGTGGAATTAGGCCAACCATAAATCAGTCCATACATTGGAACGAGTAACCCAAAACCGATGACACCGCCGAGGAAAATAAAGGAAGCTATTCGGATTCCAACAATGAAACCAACGCTAAGTAGAGCGATTGATAAATCGATTCCCGCGTACAGCCGAGTTGCTGCGAATTCAATTGCACCTTCGACGGTATGATGAGTGATTTCGAATCCCTTCACCATGAACCCATAGATGCCACCAATGCCGAGCGCGTAGAGAATAGCAAGAGCACCATCGCCGCCTTCTTCACCTGCAACGAGAACTTCTCGACACGCTACTCCTTCGGGATAAGGTAGTGCTTCTTCAACGATGAATAATCGTCTCAAAGCGATGGTGAACATCGTTCCGAGTAAACCACCTATTGTGGCGATAATGAGCGTTTCAAACCATTGGATGCTCGTCCAAATATTCATGACGAGCAAGGCTGGTACGGTAAAAATTACCCCAGCGGCTAATGATTCACCGGCCGAAGCCATCGTTTGTACAGAATTATTTTCTAAAATAGAGACGTCTTTGAAAAATTTTGAGCGAAGAATGATCATTGACATCACTGCAGCTGGAATACTTGCACTTACAGTCATTCCAGCATATAGCCCAAGATACGCATTGGCTGCAGTCATCAGAACGCCGAGAACAATACCAACAATGACCACACGTAATGTGAATTCTTTTGGTTCTAGTTCTGGAGAGATGTACGGCTCATTCTCTCCCATGAGTTTCTCCAGTTCTAACTAGTAAGTCAATTCATCGTTAGGTGTACTTCAAGTCAAGTTTCATGATTCTCACATAATTTTGATGTGTAGGTTAGCCACCACCAAAATAATAAGTATTCTATTAGCCAACAACATTAGGTTAGGGTTCGTATGTCCGAGGAAAATTGGCATTCAAAAGACATCAGTGATTGCTATGACCTCTTGTCATCATCGCCGACAGGTATACATCCAAAGGATGTATCCTCATTACAACAAAAATATGGGTACAATAAATTAGCAGAATCCAAACCGACACATCCCTTTATCCGATTCATTCGTCAATACAATGATCCACTCAATTATCTTCTCATGGGAGCGGCACTTGTAGCATTACTCATCCACCCTGATGAACCTGCAGATGCAATTTTCATTTTCATCGTACTGACAGCAAACGCATATTTCGGATTCTGGCAAGAAGGCCAAGCTGATAAGGCAATGGATTCCTTGAAGAAATTATCAATTTCTAATTGTGTTGTCATTCGAGATGATTTTGAAAATGAAGTACCTACAACCGAATTGGTTCCTGGAGACGTTGTTTGGTTGGTTCCTGGATTAAACGTGCCTGCAGATGTAAGAATTTTTGAAAGTCATGAATGCAAAATCGATGAATCTGCCTTAACAGGTGAAGCAATTGTTGTGAGGAAAATTGTGGACCAAATCGCAGATGACTCACTCCTTGCAGATCGAAAAAACATGGCATACATGGGAACTACTGTTTCAAGCGGACGGGCTAAAGCTTTGGTGGTCCACACAGGTATGAAAACCGAATTAGGGAAAATTGCTGCCGATATTGCTGAAGCGGAAACTCCAAAGACACCACTCGAACTAAAACTCGAACAACTAGGTCGCTTCTTAGGTTTCATAGCACTGTTTGTTGCGGTCATCCTAGTTGTTGTAAAAATGATTTTTGCATTGGGTGACCCCGATGCTGTTTTACGAGATGTTGCTATTGAACAGTTCATTATCGCCATCGCAATTTTCGTAGCCATTGTCCCCGAAGGATTACCAATTATTCTCGTCATCACATTATCGCTAGGAATGAGAAATATGGCTCGACACAAAGCGATTATTCGTCGCATGAAAGCAGTCGAGACCCTCGGCTCAACTACAGTTATTTGCTCTGATAAAACTGGGACGTTGACCACCAATCAAATGACGGTAAAAGACCTCTTTACCCTGAATGCAACCTACACTGTCGGTGGCGAAGGTATCGCCCCAATAGGAACGCTCTATGTGAATCAAAATCAAATCAAATCATCTGAACTCGATGCACTAATGCACACCAAGGAATACAAAGTTTTGGCAGATTGCTTATCCCTGTGCCACAATTCAAGCATTAGTCAAGATGAAGAAGGATTATGGCAAGCGACAGGCGACCCAACAGATCAGGCATGTGCAGTGCTTGGTTGGAAATTAAACGGGCCGTTAAAGGAATTTAGAAAGGCCCATCCACGACTCGCTGAAATGACATTTAACAGCGAAAAGAAACGCATGAGTGTGGTGCATACGCGTGATGATGAACGTTGGATGTTTACAAAAGGTGCTTTTTATGTTTTAGAATCCAAACTAAAATATCGCTTTGATGGCAACGAACTCGTTGAACTTGATGAAAATGACATTGCAGAAATACGCTCAAAACATCATGAATTAGCAGGTAATGCTCGACGCATAATTACATTGACAGCACGACAGTTGCAGGGGTCAGAAGACCTTACAGATTGGGACGACATGGAAACCGACCTGATCTACCTCGGAAGTGTGGGCATTATTGACCCACCACGGCCAGAAGTCTATGACGCTATTCTAACATGTCAAAAAGCTGGTATTCGAGTGAAGATGATCACTGGCGATCAACAGAAAACAGCTGTTTCAATTGGACATGAATTGAACATTTGTCGTAAAGATTACATGGGCATCAATGGAAGAGATTTATCTAAGATTAGTGATGAAGATTTAGTAAAAATAGCACAATCAACTGCTATTTTTAGTCGAGTCACCCCTGAGGATAAAATGCGAATCGTCACCGCATTACAGTCCACCGGAGAAGTCGTTGCAATGACTGGAGATGGAGTAAATGACGCTCCAGCACTTTCCCGTGCAAATATTGGAATTGCAATGGGCATTGAAGGTACAGATGTTGCTAAAGATGCTGCGGATATGGTGCTGCAAGACGATAACTTTGCAAACATTGTCCATGCTGTAGAGGAAGGTAGGAAAATTTACCAAAATATACGCAATTTTGTCCGCTATCAAGTCTCAACAAATATTGCTGCAGTTCTTCTCATCATTGTTTCAACCTTTATTTTTGGATGGAGCTTGCCACTAACTGCAACACAAATTCTAGTGATTAACATCCTCATGGACGGGCCTCCCGCAGTCGCTCTTGGTGTAGAAACAAAACATGGCAAAGTTATGGATAAACCACCGCGTCCAATCGACGAAAAACTTCCAAATGGTTCAGATAAATTGCTAATGCTTTATCTTGGACTCGTCATGGTTATTGGGTCATTGATGGTATTTTATTTGGCTGGCGGAGGTATAGAACAGTGTGAATTACGACCATACGATGAAGTGGCTTCTTTCAACATTGAAGCATGTAAAGACTCGTCTCATGTTCTGCATGACCAAGCACTCGAAGATTGGCAAACGTATGCAGATTTGAACTTTGAAAAGGCTCAAACCATGACCTTTGCAGTATTTGTTGTGTTTCAACTATTCAACGTCATGAATTGTCGTTCCAGTGAAGACAGCGTTCTCAAGTTAGGTTTATTTTCAAATCGTTCCATCAATCTCGCATTGATTATCTCAATGACCTTGCTATTCATCATCGTTCATTTCGCATCAACAACGATTCCCCTTGTCGGCATCGGCATAGGTGACTTGCTTTCAACTAGTCAACTTACACAAGCAGATTGGATTGTTATTATGGCTATTTCAAGTAGCGTATTGATCATTGAAGAATTTCGCAAATTCTTCAAAGCATCCAACTTTTTTGCTGTTCGAAGATGATGTGGACTTATGCACAGATTCTAAAGTGATTCGTATTTAGCAAGAGCATGGAAGAATTGCCAATTTCATCATTGGCGACACCCAACAAGGATTGGCGCGATGTATTCTCTTCGTCAATCGTCAAAGAAAATTATTCCAGTGGACTTCACCAAATCATTGAGAAATTATGCAATGGCGAGGACCTTTCTCAAGAGGATGGCATACACCTCCATAATCATACGTCAATGAATGAACTAGGTTCCCTTGCAAATGAAATAAAATCCGCAATGTATGGCTCAAACGTTTTTTTCAATTCCAACGTTCATATCAACCAAACCAATATTTGCGTATTAGCATGCAAATTTTGTGCTTTTCGAAGAGGGCCAAAGGCTAATGACGCGTATGAGTACACCATTGATTCATTTATGGATGAATTGTCCTTGTACAGCGAGCATGTCAACGAAGTGCACACCGTTGGAGGACTTCACCCAGACTGGACGATTGACTATTACGAGAGGTTATTTTCAACAGTGCGTCAAACGTTCCCTCACATTGCGATTAAGTCACTATCCGCCGTGGAAATAAAACATTTAGCACAACAATCAAATCTCGACGTGAAGACTGTCTTGACAAGATTAAGAAATTCAGGATTAACATCTTTACCAGGTGGGGGTGCTGAGATTCTCGATGATGAAGTGCGTTCAATCATTTGTAACGGCAAAGAAAGTTCTCAAGAATATCTTGATATTCACCGTCAAGCACATGAAATTGGAATACCCACCAACTGTACAATGCTGTTTGGAACAGTGGAAACGCCTCTTCAGAGAATACAACATCTCATAAAATTAAGAACTTTGCAAAATGATACTGGCGGATTCCAGTGTTTTGTACCCTATCCTTTCCTCAAAGACAACACACGTCTCCCTGAAGCTCAACTTGCTACTGGACAAGAAATTCTCAAAATCATTAGTATTTCACGAATTTTTCTCACAAATATCCCGCATATTAAAGCCTACAGAATGAACATTGGGGACCATCTCGCTGAATTAGCCTTGCAATTTGGTGCTGATGACATCGATGGAATTGTACAAAAAGAATCCATCATGCATTCTGCGGGTTCGACAGCACAACTCGACTTCGACAATAACATGCTTGCAAAATTAATTGAAAATTCCGGTTCAATAGCTGTTGTAAGAAATACAACGTACAACAGGGCACAATTCTTTGTCAAGAAAGAAATACCACGTAAAAGGAAATTACCGGTTGTTAATGGGTGAGACTATGTCGTGGAAAAAAACAATAGGAAGAGTTGCATTTCTCAACTGTGATCCATTGTTTCATTCAGTGGGGAAGGAATGGAGGGTCTTATCCGCACCGCCATCATGGCTCACAGGACATATTTTGCGCCGCGATTGTATTTTGGCCCCAATTCCGGCAGCAGATTACGCACGTCATCAAGATGAACTTGTTCTTCTACCCGATATAGGAATTTGTTCCAAGGGAGAGGTTGGAAGTGTTCTGTTGTTCAGTGAAACATCCCTAGACCAAATTACCTCTGTTGCTCTACCTTCTGATTCAGCAACATCGGTTGTGCTATGCCAACACTTGCTCAAAATGAAAGGATATAACCCTACATACATTCAGATGGGGCCGGACATAGATTCGATGATTCAACAATGTGATGCTGCATTGTTGATTGGAGACAGAGCGCTTCAAGCAACAAAGGAAAGTAAATACAATGTCATTCTTGACTTAGGCGAGGAATGGTTTGCCCAAACTTCCCAACCAATGGTATTTGGCGTCTTTGCTGCTCGAAAGGATACCCCCTTAGTTGATATAGAGGCTGCATACTCCACACTTCTTGAAAATCTCATCGAATTTGAAAACCAGCCAACTTGTCGACAACGTGTGATTGAGACATCGTCGAGATTTTCTCAATTACCAATAGAACGATTAGAGCAATATTTTGGAGAAGTCTTTAATCGTCTTGATATAGAACACATTAACGGTTTGAACACATTTTTACAAACTGTATTTTCGAATCACATTCAAGCAGAATTCATCTCCTTCGGAGAAAAAAGAGTACTGTTGGAACAAACGATATAATGGACGGATACGAATGAGCACTGAAATCGAAAAAGATGCTGAAGGAAATATGATTATTCGAATAGGCCATAGCCCTGACCCTGATGATGCATTTATGTTTCATGCAATGACGACTCAAGCATTCCCGACGCCTGGTTACCATTTTGTTCACGAATTGCAAGATATTGAGACACTTAATCATCGAGCAATGAACAAGGAATTGGAGGTTTCTGCCGTGTCTATACATGCGTATCCTGAAATTTCAAATGATTACGCACTGATGAATTGTGGGGCGTCCATGGGTGAAGGGTATGGTCCGATGATTGTGGCTCGCAAAGGAACAACCGAAGAAACTGCAAGAAGCAATATAATTGCTGTTCCAGGTGTAAAAACAAGTGCATTTTTGGGTTTACAATTAGCATGGGGTGAATTCCAGTACAAAGTCGTTCCATTTGATGAAATTATTGACAGAGTTCTTGATGGATCAGTGACTTCTGGCCTTATCATTCACGAAGGACAATTGACATACAAAAATCACGACCTTGATGTTCTTCTCGATGTCGGCAGATGGTGGAACGAGTCGAATGGAGGTTGGCCGATGCCTCTTGGTGGAAATGTTGTGAAGAGGGACTTGGGTGAACAAGTCATGAGGGATGTCACAAAATATACGAAAATGAGTATTGAATTTGCCATCAAGAATCCAGAAAAGGCATTAGAATTTGCTAAACAGTGGGGAAGGGGTATTGATGATGAAACAAATGAAAAATTTGTTCAAATGTATGTCAATGAACGAACGATAGATTACAAAGATGATGGAAGAGCATCAATTCGGAGGTTCTTATCCGAGGGACAAAAGATTGGATTAATTCGCCCAGACTTTGATGTAGATGACATTGATTTCATTGGTGCGTGAGGTCATGGAATCATCAAAAATTCCGCCCGTAAGTGAATTTGGAAGCGTCGATCCTGCACCTGCAAGAAAAATCACAAACATTTCTCAACTCGAGGCTTCTGTGGTGAACGAAGATATTGAAATGTTTCAACGAATGCGTGCCGTCTTTGCGCTTAGAAATATACGAACAGATGAATCTGCGCTGGCGTTGTGCAAAGGTTTTGAAGCATCGAGTGCACTATTGAGGCATGAAATCGCCTATGTTCTAGGACAGATGCAAAACCCCGTTGTTCTCCCTCGTTTAATCGAAGTTTTGTCAGATGAAACTGAGCATGTTATGGTTCGCCATGAAGCTGCAGAAGCAATGGGTGCAATTGGTGATAGGAGTGTTATTTCGACCCTTGAGAAGTTTCGAAACCACGACCAACCTGAAATAGCCGAATCATGTATTGTTGCTCTCGACTTGATAGAATGGGTACAATCATCTGAATTTGAAGAAACAACAGATTGAAGAACCCTCAAGTTCAATAATTGAAAGCATTTGGTATGAATTGAGGAGAACACATGCCACACGAACACATTCAACTTGCCCAAGCACCAAATGGTGAAATAGGACCACGTTGTGATTCCTGCGGTGTTCGAATGACGTTTGGAAATGCAATGGTATTTGAAAATATATACTTGTGTTGGGAACATTATGTGGAACGAACTGGTGCCGAATCCTCAACTGCTGTCTCAGAAGCAGAACAAAGATTTTGGATGAAAGAGTAAGACTTCAAAAAGACTCTAACCCCTCAAGTCTACGACAAACCATGCTGACAGGATGGGCCCACTTTGCCCGTAAGTTCCAACAATACTATCAGCAATCCAGATTATGGACTCCACCTCAAATATCGAGCAGAGAATGGATGTTCATTCCGTTTGGTGGTTCACCTCCAATTCGCCATATTGGTTTCCATCGTATTCAAGATGTCAGAAATTATGTGTCTACCAAAACGATGCATTCATGTTTTTACTCTACTGCATATTGGAACAAACCAAATGAAACAAAGATGGTGGACAAGGAGTGGAGGGGAGCTGATCTTATTTTCGATCTTGACGGCGACCATTTACCTGGAATTACAGACAATGATTTCCCATCGATGATTGATATTATTCAAGAGCAAGCATGGTCCTTATGGAATGATTTTTTAGAACCTGAGTTCGGTTTCTCCGAAGAATATTTACAAGTTACTTTTTCTGGGCATAGGGGATTTCACCTTCACTACAGGGACCCGTCGTTCCATCACATTGACTCAGAAGCAAGAAGAGAAATCGTTTCACACATTCGCGGAGAAGGCGTAGATGTTGCAGGAGGTTTAAGTCGATTCAGTAACCAAGACTCAAAAGGTTGGACGAATCGATTAAAAAACGGTATGAGTGAACTTATTGACACGCTCGTTGCAATTGATACGAATGAAGACGATGCAAAAACCGAGTTAAAACGGCTTGAGGCAGGACTTAAAGCGATGCACGAAAGGGAGCCTGTTCAATCACAACGCTCAGCACAATCGATTCAAAAATTAGCACAAACATTGAATCATCCCAGCAAAATTGAACGTTTAAAAAACGAATCGAAATTTGAAGTCCTCGGAAAATACCAAGACTTATTTCTCAACCTTCTAAAATCAGATACCTCTATTGTCTTAGGGAATGCTGGTGAAACAGATGAGGTCGTAACAATCGATGTTCGACGCCAAATTCGATGGCCATCATCTCTTCATGGAAAATCAGGTATGCGCGTTACAGAATTTCAATTATCTCAACTTGACCCCGATAGTTCCAATCGATTCCATCCTCTTGATGAATGCTATGTTTTTGGGATGGAAAAAAATCAACACGTCGAAATCATAAAAGAGGACATACATGCAAAAATTGGTTCGCAGTGGATAGAAGGCACACGAGGGGACATTGTTGAAACAAGTGAATCTGGTGCTACCTTCTTGGTTCTAAAAGGATGGGGTCAACAGATTCAATGACGATATTTATTCACTTAATTCACATCATTTCGTGGTAAGGTTCAAGGGTAGAGCACTGTTCCTACGGCTTAGGTGGTGTGTTTTGGCACGTAAAGATAAGTCGAAATCAAACCCTTTGCCCCCACCAGGCCAACCAATTCCAATGCCCCCTATGCCACCAGCACCCGGTGCACCAATGCCGCCAATGCCGCCAATGCCACCAGCACCCGGCGCACCATTGCAACCTGTTGCAGGCGTCCCAATGCCACCAATGCCTCCAGCACAACCGCAACATGAAACCAAACCACCGGCCGTCCCTCCTGCACCAACTCCTGAACCACAAACTCCACTTCCACCTACAGAGCCTGCAGCACCCTTGCCGGCACCTGTACCCGAGGCTGCACCACCATCACCAGTTCCACCTCAACAACCCTCTACTCCACTCGCTCCCCTCAATCCACCCGAAAAAGCGGGTCAATCCGATGAGTATCAACAACTTTGGGCAAAGAGATCGGATAAACCGCTTCAACAAATTTATGGCCACATAGACCGAATAAGCAATGCAGATGCAGGGTCCCTTCTCGACCGTTATGCAGACAGATTTGGGCATTCGCTTGACCGAGAAATCATCGTCCTTCGAAAAAATGACCATGAAAAGAAAGTTGCAGAAATTCGTGAAGCCCCCACTGTAACACTTTTAGAAGATGAAGAAGATATTGTACAAGGTCAGGAATTGATGAGTTTGGATGATATCGAAAACGAAATTCGAAGGCTCAAGCCAATGTATCAACGAGCGAAAGAAAATGGGCAAAAAGAGGAAGAGCAACAATTGCGTTCATCATTACAAGATTTACTACAACGAAGAAAATCATTGATGGAACCCTCTGTGGCAGAACCATCAGAGGATGATGATGATGAGTTGTACATGCAATTTTTCTCAATCGTTGATTCTTTACTCGAATCATCTTTGCCCGAAAACATTGCTCAATCATTTATTGAAAGCGAAGATTTCTCACTTTACATGTTGATTGGCCAAAATTTCAATGAAACCAGTCAAACTCAAAGAGAAGAATTTGTTGCAATGATCGACAAATTACTAGAGAATATCGGCGAAGATGATCTTGAATCATTCACTCAATCTCCCGAATTTGATATTTACAAAGAAGTTGTGATAAAATACTCGAGGTGAAATTATGGGATTACTCGATAAAGTAAATGAAACAAAAGATGCACCTAAGGCTACAAAAAAGGTCGAAAAAGAGGTAAAAAAGGTAGAAGCAACGCCCAAACCTAAACCAGTAGCTGCAAAAAAAGTGGAAGCAAAGAAAAAGAAATCAGCACAACCAAAGGCACGTCCAAAAGAACTCTCTTCAGAATTTGAATTAGCAAGTGACATGAATCGTCGAATCAATTGGTTGATTAACTTCATCGTTAACTTTGGATTTCTCATCGCAGGAATAGTCATGAATATCCTTACAGGAGGAAGTTCTGGAATCGGAATTTACACGTACCTATTCGCTGCTGCTATCATCGTCTTATTCCTCAATATCTTCATCATACCAATGAAGTTTAGTCGTAATCTAGGACAATTTACTTCCAAGACAAAATATGTGAGAGCCGATGGTTCAAATCCTATATTTTTACATGGAATACTCGTGAACACTGTTGGCATTTTTTCCCTCGTAGGCTTTATTCTCGTCGTCACACAAGTGTCTCAACTTGGTGAAAAAGACAACACGAACGCAATGATTCTCACAATTACTGGAGTTGTCTTTATCCTGCTTTGGTTCATCAACCGCTACATACGAAATGGTAGTGAGTTGAATCAAGGGATGTTTGATTTGATGTTTGGAGCTTATGAAGTCAAATACATCCCTGCAGAGACAGATAAGGCAACCGGGATTTTCGCACGTTTGGAAAACATGGGTAGTTTTGGCGACAAACTCATTCAAAGGCAAGAAGATAAGAAGAAAAAGAAACTGGAACAAGCCTCTGAGGATGACTCTGAAGAATCTAGTGAAAAAGAGTAGAAAAGTCTCGATGAAAGTGCTGAAGGTACATGCTACTTCGTGCATTTTTTCCAAATCGTATGCATTCAGATATTCTCTTTGACTTTTTTTTGGTGTTTTCAATACTCGTACCATATTTTTTATTAAGTAATTCACTCTTACTCATACCTGCATTTGCACTGGCATTCCTTCGATTGTATCTATCTGTTATGGAATATTTGATTTTTCAACGGCCAGAAAAATTTAGAAAAGCCAGTCTTGAAGACAATCACTGGAGTGTATCACAGGTTTTGGTTCAAGATGTTCAGATACAATTTTATCAATACACTGGAAAAAAATCTCAACCAGCAATTCTTTTTTTACATGGGTGGAGGTCCAGTGCAAGTCGAATGATGCAGCGAATGAAATATTTTGCAGATCATGGTTGGTCGGTCATAGCAGTTGATTTACCGAATCACGGATCCTCTGATGCTGTCGCAAAATGGAGTGCCGAATTTTCAACAACATGTGTTATTGAAATTGTGAACGCAACCAAATCCGAGTATACAGAGAGCCCATTTTTCATTTATGGCCACAGCATGGGGGGATTCATTGGTCTAAGACTGTGTCAAAGAAAAGCAGAGTGGGAATCAAATGTACATTTGAATTCAATTATCTTTGAATCACCCATGACACAATATTCGCTGATTTTGGATGAAACGTATAGAATTCTTCGAACGCCTCGACTTTTGAGAAGAATGATCGACCGAAGAATTTTCACTACTGTCAGTCGATTGCGAACGATATCAACCGAGTTCAAGTCAATTCAACAAGCTGACATCCCTCAATGGGGTCTGCCCCATGTTCCTGCACTCATCCTCCAAGCAGAGCACGACCTACGGTTAGGAAGGAGCCATTTCAATGCATTCATCGAACAACTTGAAAAGCATTTACTCGTTTATGAGGCTCATTTAATTTCCAGTTTGACACACACAGGCAGTGATGAAAATGCGGAACGCACATCTATCCTAGAGTCGTATTTGAAAGGTAGAATCGATTCATTATTCTTCAGATAAGGTGGCTCCATCTTCTCCATTCACGATTGTCGTTCTTGCTAATTCTCTCATATCTTCAACCTCGTCTAATTCATCCATGATTTCTTTACCAAGAAGTGTTTCAATGATGTCTTCCATTGTGACAATGCCTGATGTACCACCAAATTCATCTTGAACAATCGCGAATTGTTGCTTTTCTTCTAAAAACAGGTCGAGTACATCTTCCGCAGTCGAATGAAGTTGAACATTGAGGTGTGGCTTCATGAGTTCAGTCATGGTAAATTCCCAATCGCCTTGTCCAGCTGACATAAGCAGTTCTGAAC
>JAYQSB010000025.1:0-30061 GCA_038146705.1 Candidatus Poseidoniales archaeon | reverse complement strand
ATGATACGCACCGAAGGAAGGTTGCCGCCAGCTCTCGGCATAATACTGAAAATTTTGCATTTGATATGAGAGCGAACCTTCGTATCACCGATAGGTGTAATATCAACGATATGATTCGTCCCAGCAAGTTGAGTTTCAGTAGGGATTTTCGGGTCATCCCCCTCCGCTCCAGGGCAAATTTTTGTCCAAGAACATTGTTTACATCTCGAATCCTCAGAAGGTCCCTCATGTATCCCTCCTTGGTTAAAATTTTGAATGGGTTTGGGTGATGGGATGCAACTGTGGATTGATGGTGTTTCAAGTTTAATTGAGTTGAACAGGTCATGCAATCTCGCCTCAATGTCCCGCAAATTTTCATGTGTTGGGACCTGGACAGATTTCTTCGAAGGATGGCCAACATACCATATTTCTAATTCATCGACAGGGGTTGTTCTTTCGTGTGTGACCCACCATAACATGGCGTACATTTCCAATTGATGTTGATATCCTTCAGAACGGAACGAGGTTCCATCGCTTGCCTTCAAATCCACAATTTTCGTTCTACCTCCCCATCTATAGACTAAGTCATATTCTCCTTGAAACCAAAAATCAGGGTGAATTGCATTTAATGAAAATGGTGCAGCATGCGGGTCAACAAACCAAGGACGCGTAATTTCCCATGCTTCTGCATATGTCAATTGGCCAGTTTGAGCAAACGGATGTGAATTCTTAGAAAATTTGATTCCAAACCCATCTGGGCTAGGCACTGATTCACGCTGACCATTTCGCCATGATTTCAATTCATCATCTGAAACATCATTCATACAAGATTGAATTTCTTCGAGATGGAATCTTAGAGCATTTTTTACCATTGTTTGGCAATCTTCAATGGACACAGAACTCCAATCTCCAGTTTTTCTTGGATGCTTCTCCCATTCAATTTGTTGCTTTCGTAAACAGGTTTCAAAGTGAACTTCAACCCGACGCATAGCCCAATCTGTGAGTTCTTCAATTGTACTTGGTATGACGTTTTGATCTAATGGAATGAGGTGTTGGGCAGGAAACATAATCGTGGTGTCAGTTGAAGGTCGACCCAATTCATCCAAAGGGGTGGGTTGCATTGTATCCCTGTGTGCTTCTGCTGGAATGAGAAAAGGGGATTCAATTAATACCCGACAAAACGCCTCTTCTACGGCCTTTCCAACATACATAACAGGGTATTGAGGAATTTGAAATTTGTACACTTTTTCATAAAACCACTGCCTTGGACAACCCTCGTAAGTAATCACTTGACTTGCAGATAATCGGTTGTATTGCCCTATCGTGTCATCTGTATGGTCAAGAGAATTCACTGGCATGGTAAGACCACCCCTCGACTGTTCTTGAATTCCATGATTGATGTCATTGAATTTCAATTCGAGTTTTCCTTGAATCAAACCGAAGTTGAAGTAGGCCGTTTCTCCACCCAATTTCTGCTGACATAATCCGTACACGCATACCGAGTTGAAGTTCCAGTAACGTGTTTGAAATTGAGGAGCCAAAAGCAACAACTTCCGCTGCGTGCTCGCCATCCCAAAGAGAAAAAGAAAGCATAGACCAAGGTTTTCCTGTTAAACGAATGCCTGATTGATGTTGAAATGAAAGAATGATGCCTTCCACGTTTGCTCTTGTTTGTAGTAAACCGAGTCTTGTTCGATGCTGTCGTTGTTCCTCACCGAAGGGAGAAATTTGAGATTTATCGTCCAAATACAACCTTGGTTGGTCCCTCCACACACCTGAGGATGCAGATTCGATAAAAACATCCTGCTCTAAGTAATCGTGCAAGGTTGGAAATAGCCCCGGCTCATTTTCCTCAACAACAACGTGTTTATCGCCTGCTACCAGTACACAACCGAGAACATGCTCTCCATAATGATTCGGCAGAGGGCCCCATCCTCCTGTTAATTTCCCACGCACATGAACTCTTGATTGAATCTCAGATAATTTTAGGAAAGGGGCAACTATATTGAATTCTTCAACAGGAAAATCATCATGCTTACTCTTGAATTGTAATACTTCACTTTCGTAGTGTGATGAGCACCATGAACAACCCGCTTGCTTTGCCTTACACCTCAATTGCTCTGGAAGTGGAAATTGAACCACGCCCTCAACAAGTGTTTTCATTTCTTGATGAGTATTCATGTACGATGTATTTCTTTTTTCTATTTCTTTTTTGTCAAGTGGTTGAAATTCGATACGCTCACCGTCACCCAAATACCATCCAGAGATGTATTTTGGCACTTCACCTTCAAAACAGCATGCCCACAGCCAAGAATAAAATTCCAATTGTGACTGTAATGAACTCGCGAAAGGAGACGTTGAGTTTCCAGATTTGATGTCGATAATGTGGATCTCACCGGACCATCTGTACACAATGTCGAGCTCGCCTGAGGCCCAATCATCCGGATGATACAATCGCTGCGGCTGAAAGATGCGAGGATCTTTGAACCAGGGTCTAGATATTTCCCATGCTTCATTCCACGTCACCATCGCTTCATTTTCTTGCCAATGTGGTTGTATACCTTCATATTTGAATTGAGACAACTGAACATACTCTGGAAATGGGTGTGAGGGTGGTTGGCTATACATGGGCGATGGGATTTCAAAGATTTGAGTTCCATTTCGAAAATTCTCCAAATATGGTCCACCATTTGCTTCAATGCACCGTTGAACTTGTTCAAAAATGAGGTTTAAACCATGATTTATCCTACTTTGTAAATCATCTGCATCAATTACAAATGAACCGATTTCCGTCGAATTTTTTGGTAAATTGCTTAACCGTTGTTCAAAATTCTTGATGGCTAATTCTACAATTGATCCAACTTCATTTTCAGCCCAATCGAACAATTCATCCCGTTGATTACATTGAGGTGGATGCCTCATTAAGAGTTCACAAATTGCCTCTTCGACAACATGTCCACGAATCATGGGCATGTTGACCGGTTGTTGCAAGCCAACCTGTGTTTTGAGCAACCACTGGCCTTTGCATCGTTCAAACGTTGTTAATGATGAGGCTGATAGACGCCGTCTCGACCTTCCAATATGTCCTCCGTGCGGTGGTTTGTTCACTGGCATGAGCATCTCCATCATGAATCAAATGAATAGTAGTCTCCACTTGCTTGTTGTTCTCTATCCTTTCTACTATCGGATTTGTTAATTCTTGGCCTTCGAGAATCGTGGTCTCTCCGGAATGTAATGTCGACATTCGATAGAAACCGGTTCATGCCATCTCGAAGATTGAATGGACCATTAGCGATTCCTTTCTTTCCGCCCTCGCCGTCGAATACAAGTAATGAATCACTTACTATGTCGATAAAGTAGACGTCGTGGTCGATAACGAATGCGGATTTTTCGTTCGACTCCATGGTTCGACGGATGGCTTTCGCTGCTTCCATTCTAGCATTGGCATCTAAATGTGCACTCGGTTCATCCAACAAGTAGACATCTGCTTCTCTCCCAAGACATATGGCAATGCAAACAGCTTGGCGTTCTCCACCAGATAATTTCTTCACGCGTTTTGGAAGCAATTGATCGACACCAAGCGCTTTGATGACATTGACATGAAATTCGCCGCTTCGCCATTTTACCCCGAGTTCGCTATCGAGCCACAACTGGACTGAACCATCAATATCAACATCAATGTGTTGTGGTTTGTAGGAGATTTTAGCATCAGATGTGATCCAACCCTCATCATATTCAATTTCGTGAGCTAGCATCCTAATCATCGTCGTTTTTCCAGTTCCATTTGGACCTACTACGCCAATGACTTCTGCCCGATGCACCCTTCCATCACCAGATTCTAATTTGAAATCGCCTAAACTTTTCTTTAATTGCCCCCACTCGATCACTGGAGAACCAATTTCTTGAACTCGGTCTCTATGTTTTAGGAATTTGATTGGTTTGTCTCGAATACGAACATTTTCTTCCGGCAAAAATCCGTCAAGATAGGAGTTGATTGCTTGGCGTGTAGATCGTGCGGGTGTAAAGATTCCAAAAGCCCCTTTTTTCCCATAAACGATGTGAACAAGGTCAGCGAGTACATCTAGCACAGCTAAATCGTGTTCAATAACAATCACTCGCTTTGTTTGAGATAGTTCCTGTAGAATTCTCACAATCCTCATGCGTTCATGAATATCGAGGTATGATGAAGGTTCATCGAAAAAGTACACATCAGCATCTCGAAGCATTGCTGCACATATTGCAACGCGTTGTAATTCACCACCAGAGAGTTGTTGCATCGTCCGGTCAAGCACATGAACGATGCCAAGTTTTGAGCATAATTCGTCGTACATTCCCCGTTCGTCAACTTTGCGAAGAAGTTCTGAAACCTTACCTTTGATTCGCTTGGGCAATTTATCAACACTTTGAGGTTTAACTGAAATCTTTACATCATTTCCCTGAACTTCGCCAAGAAAATCTCGTAGTTCGCCCTTTGGTAATGACTCAATGACATCCGACCAATCTGGCTCAGTGTTGGTCCACTCTCCTAAATTCGGTGTGACACGACCAGACAACACGTTAATTGCAGTCGATTTACCCATTCCGTTTGGCCCTAATACACCAACGACACTTTCTTTGGTTGGCGTTGGAAGTCGAAACAGTCTGAAGCCGTTCATTGAATAACGGTGAATCATATCGGTTTCAAGTTCTGAAGGTAAATTTTCGATGATAAGGGCATCGTGTGGACACTTGTTGATGCATATTCCACATCCTATGCACAGGGATTCTGAGATGTGAGGCTTTCCGGTTTTGTCATCGAGAATAATGCACTCTTGTCCGTTGCGAACAGGGGGGCAATACACATAGCATTCATCGTTGCACTTCTTAGGTTGACAGTTGTCTTCCTTGAGAACTGCTACCCTCATACTAACTCACCATAGGCAATATTTCGTCCAGCCCATACGGGCCGTGAACCTCTTCAAATTAAGCCCTTGAGGTGCTCATGACCTTTGATAAGGCGAATAGTGCAAGGCGTAGGGAATTTCATTCCAGCCTTGCGAAGAGCATCACGTGCTGTGAGGTAATGTTGAGGGTGAACTTGGATAGTGATTACACGTTGTCCACGATTAACACGAGCCGCAGTTCCAACATTTTTTCCAAAAGCACATCGCATGCCTTGTGAAACACGGTCAGCACCTGCACCTGTGGCTTGTTTGTTTTCTCTCAAGACGTGGTGAGGGAAGGTGTGAATTCGAAGAGAGTATCCTTGTGGACCCGCTTGTTTTCTGATTGTGGAATTTGAGACAACACGAGCGGCTTCAAGGGCTGTGTGGCGAATTTGGCAATCATTATCAGCACGTAATTCAATGATGACTGGAAATTCACCAGTTTCAGCAGCACGCCGATTTCCAACATGGAATTGGTGAATTCTGTTGTTGGGTACACCACCCATGTATTTGCGACGGGTGAACGCAGGACCCTTGAGTTGTCGGTACATTGAAGCTGGTTTGCGTGCCATAATCAGACCTCTTGCATGCCATGCGAATCATGTTCCCTTTATCATACCTACGATGCTTATTCAGCGTAATGAAATGGCATAGTTTTGGAAGTTACACATCAAAGCATTCATGGACTCATAGAGAATGCCGATGTACATGGTGGAGAAGTTAAGAAATTTCCTTCGCCAAGAATCAGAACATCAATGGCTTTCATTGTTCATATTTTTTCTTTTTGTTATCGGTGGTGCGTTGGCTATTTCAGCAACAGAACATTACTCAGGTGGTTCAATTGATTCCTCTGAGCATTCATACGATGGACTCCAAGTTCTCGATGCTGTCTACACAGATAGTGGCGATGTGATCTCCACGACCTATAAGGCCGATTTCGGATATGCATTGATTTGGGAAAAATCAGATGGAGAGAGCGAATTTCTCCTCCACCCAGCAAACATAGGTGACAATACTCACGTAACATTCCTGAAACAACTTGGCAATGATTCAATTGTCTTTTCATACCGTGACAACACACTTTCTTTCGCGTACCCAAGTTCTGTCGACGACCACTACCTTTCAACCCCAGAAGACAGCGAGTTTACGATTCATGATGCTCAGGTAAATTCGAATGGTGAAACACTTCTCCTTGTGTACGAAAACGGCGTGAAGACCCTTCGGGGCCTTCCGTCAATCGAATCCGATTTGACACCAGCGATGTCGTCTTCGTCGCAGGACGATTGGATCTCAATCGAACATCTTGACGATGACATTTGGGCTGTTATAGGAATGCATATTGCGAGTGGAGTTTCAAACCCCAACTCGCCACTCACCTACATGACCGTGGGTTTTATTGAGTGGGATGGAACTTCATCAACCCCGGTGATGTTTTCCAAACAGACTTTTGAGCCAAGTCAAATTCATTCAGTACATGTTCTCGATAATGGCTCAATCGTCACATCGGGCACAACACATTTTCTTGTGGTAGATGAATCAACTCAAATTCATTCGTTTGAATTGAGTTCAGCGATTTCCATATCAGACGGACGCTCAGTATGGTTTTTCAATGATTTAGACTCGAAACAGGTTGGAATTTTTTCTGATGACGGATTATTACATCGTCAACTCTCAATGAAATTACCACTGCAGCCCACTGTTTCTGGCTTTGCTGACAGTATGATCTACATTCACGGACAAGACATGTTTGGTGAGGACATCGTCTACCAATTTGATACAACATTGGATGGCTCAATACAAAGTGGCCGAGGTTTCTTGAATGCAAGTTTCATTTTTGTGTGCTCAATTATTTTTGGCGTCATGATTTGGAACATCTCTCTTGTTTGGAAAAAGTATTGAATTTGTCCTTGAATCAAGCGATTCCAAGATGATGGTGAAGAATCTTCATGTGCTATCGTCAAAGACGACAAACCTGCACGGCGAAATGAGGACGGATGTTGATGGCAAAAAGGGGAATGATGGACCAGTTTGATGAGATCAAACAAGCACATCAAGATACGATTTTGTTTTTCAGAATGGGGGATTTTTACGAATTATTTTATGATGACGCAGTAGTCGCATCAGAGGTTTTAGGGCTCACCCTAACATCAAGGGATAAAAACGCTGAAACCCCCATTCCAATGGCCGGATTCCCATGGCATGCGCTTGAAGAACATCTTCGAAAGATGTTGCTGGCTGGATACAAAGTAACGATTGCAGAACAAGAAGAAGAACTTCGAGAGGGTGCAAAAATCCTTGAGCGTGTCGTTACCAGAGTTTATACTCCAGGCACGCTGTACGAGGAAGGTTTGTTGCAACAAAACGAGCGGGCTGTCCTCCTCTCTGTCGTGCTCATTGAGAACACATTGGGGCTAGGCATGTTTGATGCTTCCACAGGACAAATATGGGGGAGTACATATCAAGCATCTGAGTTGAATCAAATGATTGATGATTGTTTGACATGGCAACCAAGTGAACTCGTGGTGAACATCAAAGATGCATCGAACCCTACGCTGCTTCATATTGCACAACAACTCGAATCCTGTGTACTAAGTACGCATTTCGTTGCACCGAGCGTCAGAAAAAGTAGAATGGATACAATTGTTCAACAAACCAATGTGAGCCAAATTGATGTTGATGCACACCCTGCTATGAGTCATGCAGTCGGCTTAGGAGCCGATTACCTCTCATTTCTCCATGTGACAAATGAGTTGTCTTTTTCCGAATTTACAATTCGGTCTGACTCCAAACATCTTATCCTCGATCAAACCACCCTTCGTAATCTTGAACTCACATCCACTTTAGCAGGTGAATACGAAGGCAGCTTATTGTCAAAATTGAATAAATGTAGAACAGCAATGGGTCGACGATTACTTCGTGAATGGATTTTACAACCCTTACTCGACACAGAGTCAATTGCACATCGTCAAAATGCAGTGAGTTCATTACAGCGTTCAGGACGTCGACTAGATGGATTACGCGAATCACTCAAGGGGGTTCGAGATTTGGAACGTCTTTCGACTCAATTAGCCTATGGTCGAGCAAATGCACGTGACCTTGTCGCAACCTCAGATGCATTGGAGCGTATGCCAGCGATCATGTCATGGTGTTCAGAAACAAACGACACACTCCTGATGAACCTTTCAAATAATTTGAATTCATTGCAGGATATTGGGAGTCAGATTCATGCTGTCCTTGAGGACAATCCACCATTGAGTCTACGAGATGGAGGCCTCATACGGAGCGGTGTTGATGATGAAATTGATCTCTTGAGGAAACAATCTGAAGAAGGAGTTTCATGGTTTCAATCCTTAGAAAGTGAATTACGCAAGAGCCTTGAGATTCCTTCATTAAAAGTGAGAATGAATCGACAAATTGGTTGGTATATTGAAGTCACCAAAACTCATGAATCGAAAATACCGGAGAATTGGCGACGAAAACAACAGATGACAAGTGGATCTCGTTACACAACTGAAGAACTCATTTCACGAGATGATGTTCTCATGAATGCAGAATCGAGACTAAAAGAAATCGAATACCGTAAATTTTTGGAATTGAGAGGGTATTGCCGGGAATTTACGAGTGAACTTTCGAGCATTGGACGAAAAATAGCAGCGATTGATGTACTCCAATGCTTTGCGACTGTCGCCCGAAACAACCAGTGGACCCGGCCCGAAATCACACCATCGAAACAAATTTCCATTTCGAAGGCCAGACATCCAGTTCTGGATTCATCAACATTTGTTCCAAATGATGTTTCTATGAATTCAAAAGAATCATTTTTGTTGATGACAGGTCCAAATATGGGAGGAAAATCAACATATTTGAGAACGGTTGCATTGCTGACAATACTTGCTCAAGTGGGTTCATTTCTACCAGCTCAAAAAGCAAAAATTGGCCTTGTTGATCGAATATTCACACGAGTTGGTGCAAGTGATGATTTGATGAAAGGCCGCTCAACTTTCATGGTAGAAATGATTGAGGTTGCACACATTCTAAAAAATGCAACGAAGGATTCCCTCGTTTTGCTCGATGAGGTAGGACGAGGTACCTCGACGTTTGATGGTTTGTCTCTCGCTTGGTCAATTTGCGAAGACATTTCAAATCGATTGGGTACGAGAACTCTATTTGCCACCCATTACCATCAACTCACTGGGCTGGAAGGTGAATTACCTGGTTTCAAAAATATTCATGTTCAAGTGTCACAGTCCTCTGGAAAATTAGAATTCCTTCACACCGTTACCGATGGACCTTGCGACGATTCGTACGGTATACAAGTTGCTGCATTGGCAGGTGTACCCCAACATGTTGTTGAACGCTCACTAGATGTTCTGAAGTTCCTGGAACAACAAGCTTCCGGGGCACGAGCAGGTGAAAAGTATGCACCTGCCACTCGAGACCATTTGCAAAAGAGTCTATTTGGTATTTATTCTACACAACCAAGTACCGAAGAGCCGTCCAAATCAAATGAAATTATTCAAGCAATTCAAGAAGCAAATCTTGAAGAAATGTCACCTTTGGATGCGCTTCAATTCTTGTATTCATTATCAAACAAAATTAAAGGTGATTAAATGAAAAATGGCCGTATCCTACAGCTTGATGACGATACTATTGGTCACATCGCAGCTGGAGAGGTCGTAGAGCGTCCTGCACAGGTCATCAAAGAATTGCTTGAGAACAGCATCGATGCTGAAAGCACGAGTGTAGTTGTTAACATACAAAACGGAGGGTTTGCTTCTATAGAGGTTGTTGATAACGGTAAGGGGATACATCAAGATGATTTAGAAATTGCATTCCAGCGACACGCAACATCAAAATTACAACAGCAGTCTGACTTAGAAGAAATTTTTTCATTAGGATTTCGAGGCGAAGCATTAGCGAGCATAGGCATCGTGTCAGAAATGGAATTGTCCAGCCGTCGTGAAGGTTCGGACGGTTATTCGATCTCAATGAAATATGGTGCGCTCGGTGAGGTGGTGCAACGTGGGATGCCAGTTGGGACAAGTGTTTCAGTTCGCGATTTGTTCTCAAACACACCGGCACGATTAGCGTTCCAAAAACGACCACAGTCTGAGGTTGCAAAAATTATTGATGCTGTTGTAGGTCATGCTTTAGCAAATCCAAGCACGGCATTCGTTCTTAATAGCGATGGGAGAACTCTTTTGAACATTCCAAAAAATGAAGATGCAAGAGACCGCCTTTACGATATCCTCGGGGCACAGGCGGCTGAAATGGTCGAACTTCTTTCTCCTCCAGAGGATGAAAGTGTACCAGGGTTTGAGAAGTGGAGAGGATACATCAGCACCCCTGAGACAACGCGTGGCAAAGGCGACGAGATTCACATCCTTGTGAATGGACGTCCGATCGCATCAACGCCATTCCTAAATTCAATTCGAAAAGGATACAAGACCAGACTCATGCAAGGTCGCCATCCAATTGCCGTGTTGTACTTAGAGTGCCCCCCAAGGGATGTCGATGTCAATGTGCACCCGACAAAAAGGGAAGTGCGATTGCGTCATTCCTGGAGGATTTTAGAGCGATTGGAGAGGGCTATCGCCCATACACTGCTATCAATTCCAACCCTTCCTGATGCTTCAGCTTCTCTCCCTGGACTCGATTACATTGTTCAACAACCAAAACCAACACCTGAACCCACCCCCATACCTGTGCATGAAGAACAAGCCACTTCATCCCCTGCTTCAGATAGGCCAAAGCCACCAGCATGGGTTGCATCCGCTGGCTTGCAATTAAATTTGCAGGGGGAATCCAAAGTTGAACAAGAGCCATTGAAGAAAGAACCACGTCCCATCTCAACCTCGCCACTTGCACAATCCACATTGCCGACATCAGAAGGTAGGATTGTCTCGCCTCCTTTGTCTGCAAGAGAAAGAGAACTACATCGATATGGTTCAACTCAAGAAACCATATCACCCCAAAACGAGCCCCCTCTTCCAGAAGCAATGAACGACTTGCCTCACATGGAGCCACTTGCACAATTCGCAGAATCATATATTCTGGTCCAATCGAATGATGATCTTCTTCTCATCGATCAGCATGCTCTTCATGAACGGATTCGATATGAACGAATTCGATATCTTGACCAAGATTGGGAAAAACAGCATCGTATTGTTCCACAGAAAGTCGATTTAACAGCGAGGCAACAAGCATTTCTAGAGGCCAATATTGACGCATTACATGACATTGGGTTTGAATTTTCAAATCAAGACCAAACATGGGAAATCCTCGCTTATCCGATGGCAATTACTGGCGATAACATTGAAGAAGTATTGATTGATGTATTGAATGATTTATCTGAGGATGCACATACTATTCCAACGATTGAAAAAATGAAAGACCACGTTGCCTTTCTTCAAGCATGCAGAGGAGCAGTGAAAGCAAATGAAAAATTATCTTTGGCAGAGATGCGAAGATTGCTCGATGATATGAAGAATATTCCAAATCCTTGGGCGTGCGTCCACGGGCGCCCAACGTCGTTAAAACTCTCAATAGATGCTCTCGACCATCATTTTGGCCGTCATGGATAAGGTCAATTGGGATTGAGCAATGTTTCTTTGATGTCTGCTCCGGATTTTTTCAATCGATTTATGGCATCAGGGTCAGCTACTTTATGCAATTCGCTCCCTTCGACGAAAACGCGTTCGTTGCAACCAAGAGCCAGAATCATCGCTGTCATCTGAATTCGATGGTCCAAATATGTACGAACGAGGTTTGTTGGTGTTACAAGTGATTGTCCTCCGGGTATTGAAAGATGCCCATCTTCAGTTACGTTTGCTCGTAATCCAAATTGATGTAGAAGATCGATTGTTGATTTTATTCTATTGCTCTCTTTGTGCTTTGCATGTTGAACCGATGAAATACGACCACCATTTGAAAGGGCAAGGATAGCAGATAAAGGAGTGATTAGGTCATTGGCATCAATCAAATCAAATTCGGCATGAAATGACTCACTTGTATGAGAAATAAGTGAGCCGTTTATCCTTAAACCAAATGAGGTTGATTTCTCGTAGAGCAATTCATGACCGATGCTTTCAGAATCCTGAGGGACATTTTCAACACGAATATTGGTGTTTAGCACTTTTGCTGCGAGCAACGCAAAACTGAACATCGATGCATCAGATGGAATTTCAATTACTGACAAGTGATTTGAGAAATTCGGGACCCAGGGCAGAATCTCAATAGTTTGTCCATGTACGTTGATCTCTGCACCGTGACGTTTTGCTAAATCGATAGAGAGTTGGCTATGACGTGTCGATACAAGATCACCACTCAATTTGATGTGTAGTCCAGAAGAATATCCAGGGGAAGAACATACCCATGCTGTAATAGGTTGACTTGATGTTGAACCATCAATTGAAATGGTGGCTTTGTCGAGTTTAAGGCCATTGAACAGCACAGGTAATGCCTCTTCACGCTCACCGACAGAAATAACAATCCCAAGTTGTTCAAGTGTTTGTAGAATTACGTTGTGCGGACGATTCCGAAGACTTGCGTCACCATCAAGCATCGAAATACCGCCAATTCGAGAACATAGTGCGAATAAACATCGTAATGTCACCCCCGAATTTCTTGCATTCAGCACCGTTTTGGATGGTGAAAATCCATGTGGCCCAACGCCGTGTACCTCCCAGTCTCCTTTATTTTCTTGAATTTCTACACCTAATTGAACGAGGCAATCTCTCATTGCAACAATATCCTCACCAACATTCTCCATATTTGAGAACCTCACTACATTTTCCGATTGAGCTGCCAAGAGTAGATAACGGATTGCATGGCTTTTCGAGATAGGTAATGTCCATTGAATTTCATTCTCCGGGCGAAAAGGTTGTACTTCCAACACTGGAATGAGACTCAATTTACTGTTTTTGCCGGAGGTGTTCCATTTCCGTTTCCACCCTTCGGCCATGATAAAGTGACGAATCGCCTCGTCAAGAACCCTTGCTCTTTAACTTGAAAAGAGATAGGCACTTCGTGTAACCATGACCGTTCTCGATATGCTCCAAAGGCCTATCGAAGATATACGGATTTCTTTGACGGACAAATGCAATTTTCGATGTACGTATTGCATGCCAAAATCGGTGTACGGCCGAGAGTATACATTCTTACCACGAAGTGAATTACTCAATTTTGAAGAGTTACAATTGCTTGTTCAAGAACTTCTTCACTTCGGCCTAAAAAAAGTGCGACTAACTGGTGGCGAGCCACTTTTACGAAAGGATATAGCACATCTTGTTCAACTCTTCCGTGCACTATCAGATGAACTGGATATCGCCATGACCACAAATGGTGTTCTGTTGAAACAAGCTTTGCCAAATCTTATCGAAGCAGGTCTTTCGAGGGTGACAATTAGCCTCGATGCTATAGAAAATGAAATCTTTCAATCAATGGCCGACAATCAAATCTTTTCATCCCAAGATGTGCTCGATAGTATCGCATATTGCAAACACAATAATCTGCCGACGAAAGTAAATGCAGTGATTCGAAAAGGAGTTAATGAACATCAGATTCTCCCTCTCATAAAAGCGATGATAGATCTTGATGTGGAAATTCGATTTATCGAATTCATGGATGTTGGTCAAACAAATAAATGGAACCTCAACGAAGTTGTCACAGGAGATGAAATTCGAACAATCATTTCCAGTGAATATGGTGAATGTCAACAAATACAAACACATCCATCGGCTGTGGCAAGACAATGGAAATTGGCCAACGGTTATGTGTTTGGATGTATTGAATCCGTTTCAAAGCCGTTTTGCTCAACATGTAGCCGTTTACGCTTATCCGCAAACGGGAGATTATACACATGTCTTTTTTCTGAAGAACATCACGACATCAAAGAGATTATACGAACATCACCTAACGACGTTCAATCATTCATATCTTCAATTTGGAGCAAGAGAAAAGATAGATATTCTGAATTGAGGGCAAACAACGATTCTCCACAAAAAAAGCCTGAGATGTCATTCATTGGTGGCTAATTAGGTCATTGCAGGTAAGTTGACACGCACAATAACAGCGTTTGATGTCAGGTCGACAAGAGTAAATTGCCATTTTCCATCTGTTGAACCAATTCGCTCAGAATCAATCACAACATAATCGCCTTGCGTGACAGAGAATCCTGCATCGCGGTCTTGAAAGGAGATGTTTGTCCCAATAACGCCATACACATCCGAGTCACCTATTCTTCCATCGATGAGTTGACCCGCAGATGTGTTGAGTGGAGCAAGGGTATATTGCAAACGCATTGGGTCGATACTTTGGTCAAGTGATGTGATTCGTATGACATGGAATCCGTTGTCGAGTGCTCGAACACTCACAGTTGCTTGTGGAGGGGCCTTATCCGTAGCGGTCAAGGCTCCTTGCATCATGACGAAAACCATGCTTGAAAGCATGACAGTAATTGCTAGGAGCAGAACAGTCGCAATGACCGGGCTGACAGCTTCTTCGTCATGTAAGCCTCTGCCCATGGTGACCGCTAGTCGCCAAAGGACTTCAACCAATCGCTTCATATCAGAATAAAACTTAGATTAGATGAAGTAAAGTGGCTTATCGCATTCCATTGCTCTCTTGATACCACCTATTGGACCCAAGGTCCGTAAGACGAGTTCTGTCATAAAGTCGCCTCGAAGAAATGCATAACCCATATTTTTTGTTCGCAGCGAATTCTTGAGTGCTCTACCCATGCTCGCATAAACTCTTCTTTGATAGGATTCGAGTGGAATTTGATGAGAAAGATGATTTGAAATGCTTTCAGCTGCAAAGTAGCCAGATATGATCGCTTGAGATATCCCTCCACCGTTGCTTGGCATGACGAGGCCAGCCGCATCGCCTACAGCAAGAATATTGCCGGAAACCATAGTTTTCGTGGGACCTCCCATTGGAATCCAACCTCCGCCGATTGACAAGATGTCAAAGTTGAGGTCGTTACAAAAATCTATCAGATGCTTTTTCACTGGATGTCGAAGTTTGCCCGCTCTTGCACCAATACCAACATTTGCAAAATGAGGGCCTTTAGGAATAATCCAGGCATAACCAGATGGTGCAACAGAACCCAAAAACACGTCAAAGGTTTCAGGGACATTGCCATGAACCTGTGCGTAAGCGGTAGGAACTTGGTCACCTGGTCGAACATTGGCGTCTTTTCCGTGTTTGAGTCGCATCATATGGGCCAGCGACCCACTCGCATCAACGAGGTAATCAAATGAATATCTTGCATCCTTTGTCACCAACACATCTCTACTTTTTGACTTTTGATGAATCATATTGAGAACTGGCGTGTCAGTTTTGATGGTAGCTCCTGCTTGAATTGCCTTATCGGCAAGATAACCATCAAAGTGAAGACGATGTCCTGCGAATGCATCCAATTCGAAACCATATGATTTGCCTGATGGCAGAAAAACTCTCATGTAATCTAATCTGTGGAGTTTGAGCCATGTTGGAAATTCAAAATATTCACGAAGCCAATCATCATTCTCAATGTTAGAAAATGTTTGAATGACTTCACCCCAATTGGGTATACATTCGCCGCATTGTGCAGGATTGCCTATGATTGCCCTTCTCTCCAAGACCAAAACATCAAGGCCCAATTCTGCGATTCTCTGTGCACATGCAGAACCGGCTGGGCCTGCACCAACCACAATGACTTGATGGTGTTCAAGAGGCCTCTTTGACATGCTCAAACCTCTCGATGTTCTAGAAAGTGCGTGAGCCAAATCAAGACTTCAGTTGCTTTGTTTTGTGGAAGTGAACGAATTGCATTCTGGGCACGTTCAATATGATTTTGAATTAAAATTTCTGTGTAATTGAGGCTATCACTTGCATTGAGTAATGTGATAAGTTCATCGAAATACTGGTCTTCAAAATGTTCGATAAGATGGGCTAATCTCGCTCTTCGTTCCCCATGAGAAAGGGTAAGTGAGTGTATCAGTGGTAGTGTCATCTTTCCTTCATGTATGTCAGCACCCCGTGGTTTGCCCATTCGCTCATCCCCTCGTATATCGAGTAAATCGTCGACCAATTGAAACGCTATGCCAATTTCTTTACCAAATATTTCCATTTGCATCCTTTGCTCTATAGATGATTCGGCCAAGATCGCAGCTGCTTTACACGCCGCAGCAAATGGGCCAGCCGTTTTCCCAATCACTATACTAAGGTAGTCTTCCGGTGAGGTTTTAAGGTCCATGACACGATCGATTTGAAGGAATTCTGATTGGGCGATGTTGGAGCAATAGTCAGAAACCAAATCTACAATTTCCTCTTGGTATTTTCCGCCTAATCCAAAGCCTTGCACGAATAACCAATCACCTGCAATAACACCTTTTGCTAGTCCTTTTGCTGCGTGAATCGTTTCAACCCCGCGGCGTTTTTCTGCATCGTCATAGATGTCATCATGAACAAGTGTTGCTGTATGAATTAATTCAAAAGCTATTGCAAGGGGTAAGATATCATCATCGATTGTACCGCCGCATGCCTGATATGCCAGGATCATGATCACAGGTCGAAGTCGTTTTCCCCCTGCCATGACGACTCTTTTCGATTCAATGGCAACTTCTCCAGCACCTTTTTCGATTTGTCTATCGAGATGGCCTTCAAGAAGGAGGTTTACTTTTTCTTGAAGCGATATGAGCGTCGAATGGAACTCAGATTCCTTGCCCATGGGGCGTTCTATGAGGGTTGACTTCTTAAGCGGTCGTTATTCGCCAAGATTTGCGGGTCATTGCATCCGCCGGGTGGCTTCGATGGAAGAATATGGTCGGATTGTAATTTTTACAACACCGTCAAAATCCGACGGTGTCCGGAGGCACATCGAGCAAACTGTTGATTCAAAGGGGAAACACCTTGATTTGTTGCTTAAACAACTCCCTAGTTTAGATGATGCCGTGCACCTTTTGGAATCAGGTTCGGGTGACCTCATAGCAATGAGCCCTGAAGAATGGGAGCAAATTCGTGACAATCGTTTCGCTTTGGTGGGCATTTTACCACGAAGAGAGCCAACATGGGTTCTAGTTAGTGATGATAATCCAGACCGCTTGGTCAAGGAACCATTGATTGTTTGTGATTCTGAATTGATGTCCCGACAATTTCAACGTGTTCGTCCTGATGCAATAATACAGCAATCAGGAGTTGTGATTGATGATTCTGGTCTAGAAGAACGAGAAGTATGGATGTCCATAGAACAATTGCGTAGTGAAGGAAACATAGACGGATACATTGTTCCAAGAGCCCTATATTCAATGCTAAACATTCGTTCGAGAAGGCATACCCTTGGATTGCAAAGAGAACAGCCAAGAGGTTTGCGCGAGCGTTTCATTCCTCCACCCATGCATGGATTTACTCTTCTCGTCGGCAGATTTGGTTTTCCTACTGAAGAGGTTGAGTCATTGTGTGATCACCCTGCAATGATTGCATATAATGTTGAACATATGCTCATGAATAATTTGCCCGAGGAATATAGAGGGCTAACTGGTATTTTTGTTGAGCAAAGGAAACTAGGTTCGCTCATGAATGAATCAAAGAAGAAGAATGATGGTTTTTTTGAAAAGTTCTACATCGATACAGAGAATAAGCCAATAAGGTCAGGACCTCAAATTGAGATTTTTCTAGAATCTTTAGACCATCAAGGCAGGGTGGCTTTCGGATGTTACAAAGTCGTTGAACTTGAAGCCATGCGTTTAGGAACGATCAACATTTTACGAGAATTTGAATCAATTGGCCTACAGTTAAGCACGGATTTCGAGGAACTAAAAGGGGCACCAGAAACACTCCCAGAAGAATACAAGTTTGCACGGGAGAAGTTGTTCAAATTGCATGAAAATGAGAACCGTGAATCGAATTTAGATGAAAACTAGGCCGTTTTCACCTCATCGGACACCGAAAACACTTATACTTCAATCACTGCAATCGTTCCGGTGGTCAAGGTGCAAGATAAAGCGGAATTGCTCGCAACCTTGTATCAAGCTCGATTTGAAGAACTCAAAGAATTGGCTTCAAATCATTCAATTTTGAAATCTGGTTCGGTCGAAACCCTTCGAATGAGACTTATCTCTCAACTGGTTCTATCTGATTGGGATTTGAGTTTGGAATCAATTCGAGATATGTCAAATTTTGATTTAGGTGAATTACTAGGAATTTTTGGCATTAAGAAATCCGGTTCGATTAAGGCGAGAAGACAACGACTTTATCTGCACCTAAATCACGACCCAAAGCAATTTGTTGCAGAAAATTTGGATGACATGACGAGGGATGAATTGCATGCGATGTGCAAAGTGTTTGAATTACCATTGTCGGGTACAAAGCAAGCCCTCCTTGCGAGAGTTGCGGGCGTTCTAGCATCTCAAGAAGGTGCATGGGGGAAGGTCAAAAAGAGTTTACGTCGTCCAAAGGAAGAGATCAAAATTCCAGTTCGTTCAATCCCAGTCGCCAAAGAAATACTTCAGCAAAGTGTGGTTGAAAAATTGGAGGAATTTGTCGAAGAGCATGATGGGGACTGGACATTTGAACAAGAAGTCGAATTAAGAGCCACTGTTTCATCAAGTTCAAGTCCATCAACCCGCTCCGATGTTGACAGTTTTGTACAAGAACAATTGGATGCCATTCAAGAAACTGAACCAGTCGTTGTACCTCCAATGATTCAAACCCCCGATACAACTCAAGCACATTCTTTGGAGGTAGAAACTGCGTTGATTGAAGTTCATGACCGACGTGCTGAAATCGATGCAATGGCAAGAGATTTTTTATCGATCAGTTCAACAAGCAACGAAACCGACCTCCAAAGTTTTCTTGTTTCCTTGCAATCACATGGTTTCTCCACAGAAGTACAAGCTGTTCAACATGAAATCCGAAACATCATCATGGAAATGGATTATCGTACCAAACAAGAGGACCAACGCATATCCAGTCGACCTGATTCTTGGGCTGAACGAGAGGCTTTACGAACGTTTGAAGGCATACGAGGTCTTCTTCGAGATCAATTGGAGAACATTCTCGCTCTTCACGGAAATGACATCGTCAAAGCAAGAGTTGAGTTCGAGCAATTAGGAAGGGAACACGGCCTTGATTTGAGAGTGCCAGGAGTATCGGGTCGATTGCATGCACTTTTTGACCTCCATCTCGAACTTGCTGAAACACAGGCCATGCATGACCCAACAGTTCAACGGAGGAATCGTATCCTCAAAATTCTACATCAAGGAGCGGTTCATTTTCCGGAAGAAGAACGTCAAACTATTTCCAGATTGGAACGAAACATCGAATCCTTTGAAGAGTTAGTGCAAACTGTCATGGATTCGATTGATGATGGATTTCAAGAAAACCATCAAGCACTCATCATACGATTCTTAGAAAAGAAAGGATATGAGGTAAACACTGCAAACCTTCGGCCTCGAATCCTCGCATCTGCAGGCATCATAGGGGCGGAGTTGGGCTATATTTCACCGTCTGAAATTCCACGAATTGCGCCTGGTATCGTGGTGACAGAAACGGAGGTTGATTCGATTGTTCAAGAACTCAAAGCCCTTGCAGCGAAGTTTAAACAGAACGACGGCGAAGACATCGAGCCCGAACATGAAGTGGCCGAGGCCGTCAGTTCAGCACACCAGCATGTGGAGCAAGCAAAGAACCGCTTATCGAAAATTGATGATATCCTTCATCGGCTACAAGGATAATCAATGCTGTGACGCATAGAAATTCTGAATGACTTGTGTGACTGTAGCGATATCTCGAACATCTCGTTCAAGCAAATTTTCTATGATCTGTTGTCGTTGAGTAACGTGTTTCTCAAACACGTCAGGCGTAACACCTGCAGCACTACAAATGGTTTCTCTTAATTTCGATGGAATTCCAGTTTCTTCGATTTGGTCCGTTGCAGCGTTGTATTTCCAAATTGCATTCAATCTTGGCTTATCGCCCTCCATACCTGCAATTTCTGCAACTTCGGTGATCTTACGAGCAGTTCTCCCATTGACATGTAAACGAGCCTGAATTATGATTAAATCGAGACCAGTCAACATGATTGGCGGCACGTTCATCGGCGGATTGATCATTCGGGTAACGGTTTCCTGAGCAGTGTTTGCGTGGAGCGAACCAAATGAACCATCGTGACCAGTGTTCATTGCTGTAAGGAGTGTAGCACATTCTGGACCTCGCACCTCACCAACAATAATTCGGTCAGGTCGCATACGAAGACTCGATTTTAAGCAATCATTCATGTCAATTTCAGATGTTCCATCGGGTCTTTCTCTTCTGGTTTCCATTCTCAACCAGTGGTCGTGGTACACTTGTAATTCAGCAGTGTCTTCTACGGTGAGAAGCCTTCTGTGCCATGGAATGTACATTCCTAGACAATTGAGTGTCGTTGTTTTACCTGAACCAGTTCCACCGGCAATAACGAAATTCGCAGGTCTGCTGTCGAGTCCTTCAATCCACACCCACATCATTGCAGCGAGTCTTGAGTTAACGGTGCCAAACTTAACCAAGTCAATCATAGTTAGTGGATCTTCTCTAAACTTTCGAATAGTCAAGGTAGGTCCATCAGGAGAAACCGGAGGAATCGTGCCATTGACACGGGAGCCGTCTGGTAATCGACCATCAAAAATAGGGACCATGCCTGGACCGTCTCCAAGAGGGACATTTGTGAATGATGCAATGTTTTTTGATATGATTTCACCGGATTCGTCGTCAATCCAAATATTCGTTCGGCACATTCCGTGGTCACGATGTGCTACTTTGACGCACTGAGTGCCACCGTTGTACATGACTTCTTCTAACGCATCATCTTCGAGCAGTGCAGCCAAGTCTCCGTATGGATTCGCTTGAATATCACCGTCCACATGATAAATTGGTGAAGGATGATTTGGTTCGGTGTAAATTGTAACTCTTCCGTATTGGTCTAATATTTGTTCTGACATTTGTTTAACCTCCTACTGCTTTTACTGCTCCAAGATAAAGTGCCATGGATAGCACCATCCACAACGGCAACCACCAGAGCATGTCCTTGAGTCTTCCAAGCATTCGACCTGTCACGCCAACACCAATAACTGATGCTACAGCAAAAAACAAGGCGAATGTTGAATTAAATTCCGTGATTTGATAACCTTTGTTCGCTGGTGCAAAAAGGCCGACGATGAAGGCAATCAAAACTGGTAAGCCAATGCTTACAAAGAGGATGATGAGGATACCTCTTCCTTGAAGCTCGACTTCACGAAGATTCATCAAGTCGTTGAGACGTTCATAATCTCGGCTGAGGTCAGAAAGAATTGGTTGAAGTGGTGCATCCTGTTCCAATGCCGTGTCGATGAGAACCATGACACGTTGGACCTGCGTTGACCTCGTCTTAGCAGCAAACGATGCAAGCATGGCCTCAAAAGAGGATGAGTGAGACTCCCTAAGTGTTTCTTTGAGTAAGGTCGTGAGAAGTCCAGGGGATGAATCTGCTTGTTCCATCATTGCTTCTTGCAATCCACGACCTGCCCCTACTGAATCTGATAATGCTTCAAGAAATCCGGGAAGTTGATTTTCGATTTCTCGTCTTCTTCTTCTCTCAAGCATCGGAGGTATTCCTCCTCCTATACAGGCGATTGCAACGATGAGAATATACAGCATCAGTGGAGAATCGTTGAAGGATTCTAAGATTCGAATTATCATTGCGTATCACAAACCTGGATCCTTTGTATGAGCTTTCAATCCGATGAAAAACATAGCGAGTAGGGTGCCAACCAATCCAACATTCACAACTAAATTCATTGTGCTTGCTTCTGGTAAACTCATAAACGCACCCAAATCACCGGACATAATTTGTGGAACAAGTCCAACTATTGACAAAATAATTGGTCCAATCATTCCAATTGACAACAAAGATTCGGGAACTCCTCCAAGGGTTTCAATGTATTTTTCGACTTCTTCGGTTCGCTCCTCTTCCATTCTTGCTCCTTGTTTTTTGAGCGTATCAACAAGGTCAGTATTTTGAGTTACGTTTGTGTAAAGGGTGTTGAGTAATCGTTGATATCCTTTAGACTCTGCTTTTTTCTGGAGTGACTTTAATTCGTCACCTAATCCTCTTGTTTTTCCAGAAGTTAATCGTTCCATCATGCTTTGAAAGTCACTGGAGATGATTCCGTAACCACCTTTCCCAATCGTGTGAAGTGCTGCTTCTAGACCTACTCCGGAGGAGATGAGAACATCGAGTGTGCGTATCACATAGAGTAATTCTCTTTTTTCCTGCAGGCTTCGCATGATTTCACCATCAAATTACATCTTCGATGAATTCAAACATAAATGATTCATCTTGGCTATCGTATTCAAGGACAGAAAAGATAACTTTCACATCTCTCTCATCAAATGGGTCATGTATGAACGGCTGTCCCGTTCGAAACATTGCTACAATTTTCTTGTATTCATCTATCGAAATTTCTCCACGGACACGATACACAGATGATTCTGAACCTTCATCATGCAAGTCATCACCTTCACCACCTCGAAGAACTGTACGAGTGAGTCTTCTTGTCATTCTGACATGAATGTCGGCGTTTGCTATTCGCATCCAGTCCGAACTTGAACTCGATGTCGCGGGACGAATAAAGAAATCAATTCCAGCCATTGACCATAGGAGGTTAAGCGAAGGTATTCAATTTGACGGGTCAATCTATTGGGTTTGAACGAAAACGAACCAGCCAAATCGAGGCTCTTCGATAATACCTTGGTGAATCATTTGGTCAAGGCCTTCTTCAGTCGTTTCTCGATCAAAACCTTTCGACATAGCGTTTGACATGATTGTTTGATATTGCACACCTTCGCCTTGGTCAAAATGAGAAATGACCATTCGAATGATTTCTTCAACCGATTGGTCAGAGGTTTCGCTCTCACCTTCGGCCTCAGGAAGTCGAATTTCTGGTGGAGGAGTCGTCACTGCCTCAATTTTACCTTCGGCTATGTCAAGTGCCTGCATGACATTGAGTTTGAAGACCTCAAGGTCAACATCACCGTAGTGATGGCGAGCAGCCACGATAGATTGGTGAGATCGGTGAGGAATGTTTGTCGTTGATAACCCTTCAATCGTCGCATCAACTTCAAGAGATTGTGACCAATTTTCAACACGTGAATATGTCGCTTCTGCAGCATCTAGAAGCCAGTTTGCATACCTTTGGCGTGTAATCTCAGTTATTTCTTCAGGTCGAAGCGAGGTATATACCCCACCATCTTCGGATTGATACCAACGGGTTTTTGCAACCATTCCTATGAGAATTGGTTCGCTTGAAGATACCCTTTCGTGAAGTTGATGAATCAGTTCTTGTAATGGGAGGGGTGAATATTCTCCAACTGAAAAATAGAACAATCCAGTCGGGTCTCGAATTTGGCCTTGGTACATCTGTGTGCCATTTGAAGTTTCACGAACTTCGAGGCGTTCAAGCAAACCTGAGACGACAATTCTGTTGACCTTACAACCTAATTTTGTAATGATAAACGTGGGGTCGTATTCTCCTGGACCTTTTTCATGAAGATGGGAGCTTGCAAATTCCGATGCAAGCATCAACTCGCTTGGTTGCCGAACAATTCTTCTTGCCTGCATCAATTCCACCCCCAAGCGGCACGAAGTTCAGTTGCCCGAAGTTGTGGGTCTCTTGTCGGTATCTCAACATCTGTTGCTATAATCATCATGCCTTGTTCGTCGACAATCGTTCTTCCTTTTACCTCAACGAAATTTGTGAGTAGCCTAGAACGAAGGTGCATGATAAGTCCATCGTGCCCTTCATTTGCAGATGTCTTAAAATCTGATTCAGACATTTCAGAGAGTTTTAATGCAACATCTTTGTTGACGAGCAAAGATGATGTCGTACCATTATCATCCATGATGAGGCGTAATCGAATATCTTCAACACCTTCAGTCTCGCCATGCTCATAACACGAACCCTCTCTCATGACTCTTCGACATTCAGGGCATCGGCTGATGATGCCTGAATCTTCTTTGATACTAACGATGATGCCTTTCGTCTGAATGCCAACCCGTGAGCCTCCAGCCGCTAATTCATCGAGTGAAGCCTCAACAAAATGAGAATTTGGATCGATTTCACCTTCCCATGCAGGCTCATTCAAAATGGAGAGTTGGTCAGCTGAATCGACGGTGATGTCAGGTATACCCTGCCAGGCTGTGATTCGTGCTGAATTCACCTTAACAAAGACCGGGAGGTCTTTTTCACTGAATGAGATATCATCCCATATTGTCATTTTACACTGTCCAGTTGGATCGATGACTTGTGCAGACCAAAGGTGCTTTTCTTGACCATCTCGTTCAAATTTTCGTTGCATGATTTCTGTAACCTGGACGACGATATCCGTATCTCTCGAACCATCTCGTAAATCAGAGATCGTCGCAAATGAAGATTCTTTGAGGTCATCGACAGAGGCGAATTTTGAATCATGATATGGTTCAATCTTTGTTGTTCTGCCGAAGTTTAATTCAGGAGTATCTCTAAACGAGCGTACTTGTGCACCTGTGATTTTAATCAGAGACCCTTCTTCATGGCTAAATGGTTCCCAAGAAAGAAATCCAATGTGACCGGAGTTGTCTGCAATACGTCCACGAACAACATCAATTGAACCTGAACCATCTTTGCGATGAATTTGGTCATTCTTTGTGGACAACACTCGACCAACAACAGTGACATATCCTTCATTCGGTAAGGCTGAGATATCAATTGGGTCCTCGGTTTTGAGGGATGAGCCTGTTCCTTCTTGGAGGAGAACAATTCTTGAGCTTTGATTAATGTTGAGCGACCTCTTGCCATTATATTCATTGACGGATGCTCCTTCAATTCGTACAATGCTACCTGGAAGCAATTGAGAGTTGCTTCCCCAGTCCTTGTATTCCCATTGCGTCCTTTTTTCCTCATTTTCCCATGGTAAATCTTGTAACATTCCAAATGCGATTTGACGTTCTTCACCACGAATGAGTTGTTGCCTCAGGTTGTGGGTGACGACCATGACCTCGATTTCAACATCTTTATCCTCGCTCCCCAGTTCACTCAATTGAGCCACTTTTTTGGTTTGACGTTGCTGTCTAGGCTTTGCCTGAGATGGAGCATCAGAATCACTTTGAAACTTCCTTAGAACTGAACGAAGTGCATCTTGTGGTGGAATATAGAACTCATTCTCATATTTTTCGAACGCTGCATGGATATCATCAGCGGATGCCTCTGGTATTTCTTTCAATACCGCATCGATATAATCGGAATACTTTGAATCAGACATGCAAGAGACCTCCGCCAAGCAATTGTTTTTCGAGCCTGACGAGAGGACAGGCGATGGTTTTTCGTGCGGGTTGGGGAAGACAGTACACTCCATTTACCTCCATGGGCTAATCCACCCATGACGACAGGGTATAAACAATTTCATTCCAAATTATTGCATCATGGCCGAGCAATTAAGCAGGATTGATTCTGATACTGGATTGTAATGCAACATCAGGTAAGTGGTATCGTCCCCGCACAGATATTTCATTCCCCAATTCGACGTTTGATTGAAGGGCGGAGACGAGGTTTCCTGAGATTCCAGCTTGTGCGAGCGGACCGACAATATCTCCGTTTTCAATTCTAAGTATTGTGCTTGAAGTCACGGAAAAATCACCCGAAGTTGGATTGGCTGTGTGTGCACCCATGACGCTTTGGACAAGGTACCCTGTATCGATGATTCCGAGTAATTCTTCTCTGCTGTGTTGCTTTTTTGTGGTTTCAAAAATCATCTCAGAGCACGATGTTGACGGTGGTGATTGGTAACTTGATCGAAACGCAGAACCGGTTGATGCAGCGGAATCAACTTTGCCATCCCTCATCATTTCAGCTGCATCACGAACCGACCAAAGTGAATTGGTTAATTTGCCATCTTGAATTAATGGCAAAATTTGTGTTGGAACGCCCTCATCGTCACGAGATGATGATGCCAATCCTCCTTCTAGACGTCCATGGTTTGTAATTGAAAGTGCTGGGTCGATGACCTGCTCTCCGATTTTATTTGACCATACTGAAATATTCCTTGCTAACCGTTCTCCAATAACTGAATTTGGAACGATATATCGAAAAAGACTTGAAAATGAAGAGGGCGTAAAGACAACCTTCGAATCTTCAGATTGAAGTTCATGTTTCAATGGGTTTTGTGTTGCTTCAGCCCAGTACAGAGCATTGTCAATGCATTCTGGAATCGCCTCTAATTTTTTGCGAGAAGATTGATGATCATAACTTGATGAAAATGTTTCTTTATCTATAGAAAGTTGTACACCTATTGAGTTTAGAGTAGATTGGCCCGACTCCTCTATCCCTGAACTTGAGAGAAGACAAGAAGCGGTTGAAGAAATTTCAATACCTCCTCCAGTGACGACAGCATCTTCATTTGATGATGCAACATGAGATAAAATATCATCAGCATTTTGGAGGAGTTCTTCTGAACTTGTTTTGATGATTGAATCATCATACATTCCTCCGACTTTTGAGGTGGACTCGAGAGATGGTAGTTCAAACCCTTCAATTTTTGGGGAAATTTTTGCAATTTTTTGTGCAAGTTGAATTGCTGCATCCACATTATTCACATCTACAACATGGGCAAATCCAAAACGTCCATCCTCGACGACTCGAATGCCAAAGCCGCCTTCTCCTCCACCGCCAGCAAGACTAATTTTGCCCGCTTCAATTTCAACCTCTTCGCTGTAACCTTGAATTCCGACGATATCCCATTGGTCAACATCCGATTGCTGACATGCTTGGGAAATGACTTCAGCCTTTTCCATAAGCCTGTCAAGTGCATCTGTTGGTATCATTCTTCAACCAACCAGTGCTTCTCGAATTCTCATGAGTGGTCCGCCATCGCCTACTGGAACCGTTTGCCCTTTTCCGCAGAATCCTGGCGAAGCAATCATGGCATCTTTTGTCAAACCATCCACATTCTTTAGAATTTCAAGGGTCATTCCACTGACACTAACATCTTTGAGTGGTGTTGTCAACTCGCCGTTTTCGATCAACCAAGATTCTTGGGCAGAGAACTGGAAGGAACCTCGTCCTGTATCGACTTGTCCGCCGCGAGAGCCGCATGCGAAGACTCCATATTGAATGTCTTCGAGAAGGTCATCAAGGTCGTTGTGACTGCCACCTTGAATGATGGTGTTTGACATTCTTACCATAGGGTGATGTAAACCATCTTGAGCACGTGCGCCTGCGTTTGGTTCAATACCAAAATGATGTGCGGTTTCTCTATGATTGAGATATTCGGTTAACACACCGTTTTTGATGAGTAATTTTTCTCTTGTGTTCAAACCCTCATCATCAATTGGAAATGCTCCATATCCGCCACGTATTGTTGGGTCGTCGACCACAGTTACGATGTCACTACCGATGCTCTGTCCGAGTTTACCATCGAGACACGAATCGCCTGCTGCAACGAGATCGGCTTCACATGGGTGGCCAAGGGCTTCGTGAATATAGACTCCAGTGAGATCTGGGTCAGCGACAAGAGGCATCTTTCCCGAAGGGGCTGAAGATGCTTGGAGGAGTCGAATGGTTGACTTTTCTGCTTTTGTTGCGAGTGCATCTAAATCTGCGTTGTCAATCAATTCAACGCCACCTTCCCCTCCGACTCGAGTTCTGTATGACATCACGTTATCTCCATCTCTTCCCTCTAAGGTGGCGTGCATGAGTGTTCTCTGAAATGACCAAACCCTATCCATGCCCTCTGATGTGAGGAGTTCGGTGTGAATGTGTTCATCCATCCATCCGCATTTTACAGATTGGATTGAATCATGTTTAATCGACGAGGTAAAATCACGCATGTGAGATAATTTCTCATCGAGTTCAGTATATCGGACATCCTTTTTTGCTTCCCAGTGCACTTCATCTTGATAGATTGGTACTTCTGCTAAATCGATAGGCTTCATGTTTGATGACCTACGATTAGCAACTGCCTTTGCGAGTTTTACGGTGGAGGGGACTTGTTCGTGAATTTGATCATAATCAGTGGTTGAGTGAATCCCCCATGAGCCATCGACCAGAACGCGCAAGGTAAGTCCTACCTGTTGGCCGGGTACTGCAGATTCAATTTGACTATCTTTCATCCGAATGTCTGTTTCCGTGAGTGCTACCAATCTCGCTTCTGCGTATTGTGCTCCTTCTTGGAGGGCAATGTCGATTGCCCTTCCAATTTTTTGAGCATCGAGATATCGATTCGATTTCAGTTCATCGAAGTTCCTTTCGGAGGAAATGACCATGATAATCCTAGAGAGGTGGAGTCCTTTAACCCTCCTAAAATGTGTTTAGGATTGTAGGTCTGCTTGATGAATGTGTGCTATTGAAGATTGCTCAATATCAATCGGGTCAAGGTCATTAGAAATTCCGAGTTGAGTCAAACTTGAGGAAGATGGGGCTGGCTGTCGGTCCTCAAGATGACATTGCATTTGTTCAAGAATTTGGACTGCCACCTCTTGAACATCTTCATCCACGACATCGATAATTTGTTGAGTTCCTGTATCGTTTGAAAAAATAGCATGTGGTAAAAAGAGTAACCATCCTTGTTCTGCATTGATGTTGACTCCTGAACGAATAAATGCTTCAGAGACATGATGTGTTCCCGACAAATATCGAAGAAATTCGGCATCTATCGTGCGGGCGAGCGCAGATTTCCTGTGGAAACGACGAGTACAAGCTTCCCATGCAGTCCAAAGTTGTAAATCAGAGATGACCACATCGTTGTGGCAGAGAACCCAATGATTATCTGGGCGAGCACGGATGAAATGTTGTATGACATCCAGTTCACCTTCACCTTCGTTCTTTTTCCAGGCGAACTTATGGAATTGTTGCATATTCCATCCTCGACATTCATCTTTTTGAATCAGTCGCTTCGTTCTCCTTCAAGTGGTGTATCGTCGAATCGAAGTTGTTCTTTTTTCCGGCTAGTTTTCATTACTTTTCGTATCTCATTGAGAATAGATTCGACAAGGACTGGCCCCCATCCTCTCTTGCTTTCGAGTTCTGCACGTTGATGAGAACTCATAGCCATGACATCTTTAGGTGTCCTCAAATTCATTTTAGCCAATTCCCGTGCTCGTTGACGACCAACATTACGAATGTTGACGAGTTGAAGCAGATCTTCTCTACACCCATGTCGAATTCTTTGTTTAGCAAGTCCAAACAATTGTGCAATCTCTGCAATATGTGTCGAATGTTCATGCGAAAATACATCATCAAGGAGGAGGATTTCTTTTGAGCAATACAAAAGCCATTCAGAGATTGATGTTCGGTGATGAACATCGCCGGGGGCCACATCAAATGATTGTTCAAGTGTTCGAAATGAGTCTTCCTCACACCATTGTTCAAGCATCCAAGCACTTTTTACCCTTCCAATCATATCTTCGAGGTAGGTTTGGTCAAGAACAAACTCATCTTCAGCACTGTTCATTTTGAGAAAGATCTTTGAATTAGGTTCCAGGTCTTTCGATTTCGCCCAAAGTGGAGGGAAATCAGGGGTCGAACATACAAGATGAAGCAAGCCGAGGGTTGTGATAGGTCCGTCTTGACGTACCGAACGACGGACGAATCGTCGCAAACCCTTCCGAAGTATCGTGGCAGATAATGGGTCAATGTACATTTGAGATATTCGAATGCCCAATTCTGTTCCTTCGAATCGAGAGTTGTAATCGTTTGAATATTGTGCGATGACCTCATCAGCGTTTTGCATCCTTCGTGCTGATTGAAACCCAAACATTGGCGTGGAATGAGCACTCGTCCTGACATCTTCTTTGTTCATTCCAAACATGACACCCTCGGTTTCCTGAGCGGCGGTCACCCAAGATGGAATCGTGTCATCCCATGGCTCATCATTCTCCTCTTTTGTGTTGAGAGTAACCTCTGATTCGATGAAGTCATGGTCAGGGCCAAGGTCTCGAATAAATCGTTCATCAACAAGCCACTGAATCATTTGCGTAATACGTTCTTCTAATTGCGAGAATGGTAGGGATTTTCCAAGGAATGTATGTTTGAAAAATTCAAGAATACGGCCTTTATGATGATATCCTCCTGTAGAGATGAGAGCGAGAAGGTGCATTCGCAAAGCAGGTTCGGAGGCAAGTTTGGATG
>JAYQSB010000024.1:0-39110 GCA_038146705.1 Candidatus Poseidoniales archaeon | reverse complement strand
GGTCAGCAAGGCCAACAAGGTCAGCAAGGCCAACAAGGTCAGCAAGGCCAACAAGGTCAGCAAGGCCAACAAGGTCAAGGCCAACAAGGTCAGCAAGGTCAGCAAGGTCAACAACAAGACAATGGTCAAGGCCAGCAACAACAAGGTGGTCAACAAGGTGGTCAACAAGGCGACCAGACCAGTCAAGACCAAAACGGCCAGAACCAAAACGGTCAGAACGAACAACAACAAGGTCAAACACAGAACGGACAACAAGGTCAACAAGGCCAACAATCCGAGCAGCAACAAGGCCAGCAAGTCGACAACCAACAGGAAAGTGACAACGACGGTGACGGTATTCCAAACACTGAGGATACCGACAACGACAACGACGGCATTCCTGATGTGATTGACGACACACCATACGACCATGATGGCGACGGCATCGATGACTACGAAGACGACGATGACGACGGTGACGGCATTCCTGATGATGAGGAAGTCAATGATGGTGATCCAAACACCAACATTTACGACCACGACAACGACGGAATTACCGACTCGGTCGATCTTGACATCGACAATGATGGAATCGATAACAGAGTTGACTTCGAAGATGCTAACAACAACGGTGTTATGGACGCTGGCGAAGACCGCAAGCGTGACCACGACAACGATGGCATGGACGATGCTGTTGACACCGATGATGACAACGACGACATTCTTGACGTCGATGAAATCGGAGGCGTTGCAGGTCAATACCGCTACGATCATGACAATGATGGTATTTGGGATCTTACCGATACCGATGACGACAACGACGGTCTTTCAGACTGGTTTGAAGTCAACGACGGTAACAGTCTCACTGGCCAATTCGACCACGACAACGATGGTGCAGACGACCACGAAGATGACGACGATGATAACGACGGCATCCTCGACGAGTTTGAACTCTGAGTTAGGTCAATTGGATAACGTACCTTCTAGACCTGTTTGTGTTTCAAACAGTTGTTGAGCATTTGGGGGCTTCGGCCCCCAAGTGTTCCCCCTTTTTTTTCGAATTGATACCCTAATTCTTCTGTGATACTTTCATTCAAATCCCGCCGTAGGGTTTGATATATGAAACCAAGGTGGCCGAATGAATTTGAGGTGCGAACATGCTCTCCCGACAAGAAATAGAACAGATAGAAAACCGAAGTAAATTTTCAGCTGCAATCACACTCGTTGTGTTGATGATTCTCAGCTCGATGTATGGCGTCACAGACATCCTCTCATCAACCGAATTAAGCCTAGAAGCGAACACAGTCGAAAGCAATAAAATCGAACGTGTTCAATTTGGTCAATCGACTGATCAAGGCGGACAAGGCGGCTGGACCACGGGGGAAGATGTTCTTTCTGCAAATCTCCATGAAGCTCTCACGAACATGATGTGGTCAGATCCCGGTGTCGGGTCAGGAATCATTGTCGACATTTCAGTTCTTGAAGAAGTACTACCTCGCTACACCACCTTCCTTGAAGATCCTCGTGCAGGAGACCACGACAACGACGGTATCGACGACCTCAATGATCTAGACGATGACAACGATGGTATTTACGATCTCCTTGAGCGATTCGACGGTTGTTATGGTACAGACCCATACGACCATGACAACGATGGCATCCTCGACATTGATGATTGGGACGATGACAACGATGGCATCCTTGAGGGGCCAATCGATTTCGAATGGTTAGAATCCGAAGGACTTGACCCTCGTAACGTATCGACTGACCGTTACATCACTCGAGATGTAGACAACAAAACCCACCCATATCTAAGTCAAGTGGGCTCTCTCGGTACAAATTACCTTGCTGACCAACATCCATTTGACCACGATAACGATGGCGTCACCGACGAAGATTCGGATGGTTCAGGAGCAGGAAGTTACGACGAAGATGACGACAATGACGGACGAATCGATCAATTCACATGGCCTTGTGACCTCGATGGCGATGGCATTCAAGATTACTTCGACTCGGATGACGATGGTGACGGAGTCCCAGATATCGATGACGCACACCCATATGATCCGAGCAACACAGGTTCAATGGCACTTACCGCAACATTGTACGAAGAAGCAGAAGAATGGGATTACACAGAGTATCGAGACTATTCTGGTGGAGTCAATTACCTCACATGGGAATTAAACCGAGTGAATGCAGTCGGTGCTCCTAGCTCAGGCTTCGGTGCTGAAGGGGCTCGAGGCACACCATCGTTTACAGAAATTTATGATGGTGATCTTGACCTTGATGGCTCACCAAATTTCCTCGACCCAGACGATGACAACGATGGAACGCCAGACAGTGCAGACACTGACGATGATAATGACGGCATTCTTGACATGTCCGACCCAGATGACGACAACGATGGTATTCCCGATACATGCACAAACATCGATACCAACAACGATGCAGTATCCGATTACAATCGAAATGTACGTGATGGTGCAGTGAGCGGTTTAAACTCAGCTAGCCTCGTGGGCGGTTCAAATTATGTTTCAGCAACGAATGTAGCGACATCATCAGCTGGTTCAGGCCAAGGCCTTACTGTAGACATCACCGCCGATAGCAATGGGGCTGTCACCGCTGTCACAATCAATTCTCCAGGCTATGGTTACTCAGTCTCAGAAACAGTATTCATTTCCGGGGGAAACAATGGTGCTACAATTGATGTATCTTCCGTTCTATCTGTCGTTTTTGAAGTTCCAGGAAAAGATAACAACAACGATGGAACAATTGATTGTGAACTCGATTATGACCAAGACCTCGATGATGACAGAAAGCGACCCTTTGACCAAAACTACAACGGTATCTACGATTGGCTCGACGCCGACATGGGCGGTACCATGACACCAGACAACTTGGGCGATGTGAGTGTAAGCGGAGATGCAAACAACTTCGAATATGATTTGGACAACGACCAAATCGAGAATGAAAACGATTCATTCCCGCTCGACAAAGCTTCAGATGTAGCAACATGGAACTGCCCATCCCAGTCCAATCCAAATCCAACAAACCCCGACATTCGATGTCAAACCCGTCGAGCATCCTACTCCCAGTTTAACGATTGGGATGGCGATGGTGTTGACAATTGGGACGATGTTGATGACGATAACGATGGTATCATTGACATCCTTGACATTGATTGGGACTGTGACCTTGACAACGATGCAGACCTTCACGCTATCAACGGTGCTCTTTACCGTGATGATGGTCCGAATAACGTCGATTCTGATGTGGATGGCGATGGCCTCGAGAACTCAATTGACTGGGACGACGATAATGATGGTGTTTCCGACTTGTATGACCCAGATGATGGAAACTGTGGCGTTCTCGATTACGATATGACCGATTCATTCACAAATCCATACTACCCAATCTCTGACGGAGGGCTACTAGATGGTAGTCTAGATGGACAAATTTACTCTGACAACACAAGCGACCATTGGAGCATGGTGTTCCACCACAATCCATTTGCTGATGTGGTGTTGAACTACAACGGTTATGATGGTACAACAAGTCCCGTTACGCCGGGAACAGTTCCTGAGTTCTACTGGTTCTTCTTCACCAGATGGTCACCGTACAACGGTGGAAATGAATGGGACATTGATGCAGATGGCGATTCGCTGATCAATGGATTGGATGTTGACCAAGACGCCGATGGTTTGCCTGATTGGTGGGACCAAGATGAATCCAATGATGGTATTCTCGATATTCATGACATCAAGATGGGCGGTACATTCAATCTTTCAACATGTGGATTTACTGCTGGTAACTTAGCACAAGGCTTTGTCTGTGGTTATGCGTACGCAATCGCATACAAAATGCCGCTTAACGGCGTCAATGCACAATTCGGTTCGCCGTACTCAACACGACCTGATGCAAATTGGAACGAAGGTGCAACCGCTGGTGGACCATCAGGAAACTGGAGTTGTACACCTGTCAACGGCATTGGCTGTTATCACTACGATTTCGGTGGAGACGGTAACATCGATTCAGCCCTCTCCTACACACAAATGCTCGACAACCGGGATTCATTTGTGACATGGATAGGACTTTTGACGGGTATTTGGCAATGGAACTCGGACAATGGTCCAGCAGAGTATGCTGACTTCCCAGATGAATTAGGTGCTGACCTTCTCAAGAACGATGTCGATGGAGACCTTGATGGTGATTTCACCAACAAAACGATCGATGTCGACGATGATTACGATTCGATTTATGACTGGTATGACGTCGATGATGACAACGATGGAATTTGGGATTACTTTGAAGTGGACTCCAACAACGATTTCGATGATGACACAAATCAAAACAATGGTAATTTCTTCACCGGTTCAAATTGTGTGGACAACGATGATGATGGAAATGATGCCGACGCAGATGACGACGGTTTCTTCCAAGCGGTTTGGGACAGGGGTATCATGCGACAAGGACTTGGAATTATCACATTCTATGACGTCGATAACGACAACGACGGTATTCCAGACGGAGAAGACCCAGATGATGATAACAATGGTGTCCTAGACGCGGACCAAGAACTTCAGGCCGGTTGTTTCTGGGGTGAAGAACAACACACCTGGGACAACGACAATGATGGAATTGTAAACTGGAAAGACGATGATTGGGATGGCGATGGCCTCACCAACGCAGAAGAACTTCTCGTGAGCAAGGTTGCTCCGTTTGACCACGATAACGACGGGCTTCGTGACGACATTGATGTTGATGATGACCAAGACGGCATGCATGACAAAGACGAAGTCCTTCTCTGGCCAACACGGTTCTCAAGAAATTCAACAAACCCATGGGACCACGACGACTTTGGTGATGGAGAGGCACTAGCTGACCCATCAGGTAACTCAACCGGCCCGGACGCAGTTGACAATGATGATGACAACGATACGCTTTGGGACAGTGATTATGACCACCTTGAGGAAGGCGAGACATCATCCTCATGTTACCAAGGCCAAGAATCATCCGACTGGGATTCAGACAATGATTGCGTGCTTGACGAGGATGATAAATCTCCGACTTATATTACTCTCAATGCTCCTAGCACATTGTGGCTTGATGCTCGGCAGCCGACGATTTTCTCAGGACATGTCGATTGGATCAATCCTGTATCTTTGCAACAAGAACCAGCACAAGAACTGCCAGTTCAAGTCATTATCGAATGGGCGAACAATGGTACAGTCGCTAAGGAAACAGTCGATGTGTTGACCAACAACCAAGGAAATTTCTCTGTAGGACAATTCCTGTATCCAGAAGATTTGACGGTTGGTGACAGCACGACATACCGAGTTTATGCAGTAGTGACTGAGATGTTTACATTCAATGGTAATGAATCCACATCGTATTATGTTGGTGCAGAAGCAAACCTCACCGTTGATTATTCAGCATGGACCTACTTTAGAAGCGATGAACAACCGTTCTGGCTCGACTTCAAGGCTCATTATGAAGCCGATTGGGAGCGAGGAATTTACGACAACCGTATCGTACATGCCCCAATTACCTTCTCAATCTTCGGTGGATTGTTTGGAAACATCACACATCCAACCAACTTCACAGGACTCGGGAACAACGGATATCGAACAGATGCCACGGGTTGGGCATCATTGACCTTCGTTCAAGATATTGGCATCAATGGTGTCTGGAAGCAGGTTCGATGGAATTCAACCTACGACAACGGTCCAGGTGAACTTCCTGGTGCTTACGAGGAAATCGCTTGGGACAACACGACAAAAACCCACAATGTGGTGACGGACTCTGGTGGAAACACACTTGTTTACGATTATTCCAACACGAGTTTACCACCAGGTGACATAGAGGTTGTTGCACGTGTTTCACCGGAATTGGCGTATGAATATCCATTCCCGTGGATGCACGGTGATGAATCCGAGCCATTCTCCATCCGAGTGATGCACAGAATGAACATTCTAGGGCAAATGATTGTCGATGGTAAGAGTCCAATTTACTATTACGACCAGACCATTAACAACGGTGATGGAACATTTGGAGACTGGGCGACCCTCTTCCACGGACCAGGTTTACAAGCCCACGGCATCGATTACGCTACAGTATCTGCTTACAAACCATATCCAAAAGAATGGGATGGGGACGTAGCAACCCTAACGGGTGAATCTGCTAAACTTGCACCATTCTTGTCTTCTACAAACGCTACACATTGGTTCATCAACCTCGTTAATGGCGGAGACAGTGACCTCCCACCTTGCGGACCTGTAGATAGAACAGATCCAAACAGCCTCATTCGATGTGAAATCGTTCCTGAGATGAACACGGGTGAATCTTTGCAGGTGATTGGTTCAGTCACCAACCGAACGAATGAGCCATGGGTCCAAGACCCGATTGCTCTGCAAGTCGACACCGACAAAAACGGACAATTCCTCGGTGCAGGAGAAACTGCATACACCCAAACACCAAAGATGGTTAATGGTGAGGCACGTTACGACTACAACTGGTCATGGTATAGTCAATATTCAGCTGGAACATATGGCATGCGTGTTGACTTTACCAACTCTGCATATTACTTCACAGGTAATTCCTCTACCCTTGCTCCAACTGGGGCATACATCAATGTCACAGTTGTTGGTACAACCGACTTCTTGACGACATCTTTGCCACGATTGTACAGAAACACAAACACAAGCATTCAGGCCAAACTCGTAGATAACTCACTCCAACCAGTTCGAAGTGCTCCAATCAATTGGACATGGTCATTCGATGGACGTAGTGGTGTAAATTACACAGACGACAACGGATTCTTTGAAATCCCATTTGAGGTAAAAGCAAACGACCAACTCGGTAATTTCACGCTACAATTTGAGTATGCAGGAACGAGTTTGTTGAAAGGAAACTCCGCCACACAATCTGTTTGGGTTGTTTCAAGAACATTCATGCAGGTCATTTCATCTGATCCGAACCTACGTCGTTCCGGTGATAAATGGGATTTCACAGCACAGGTGACGGACGATAACAAAACAATCGAACGTGATTCAGGAGGTTCAGCACTTACTGGTTCAACTCCGCCGAACGGTGGTCTTGTCGACGTCATCTTCGAGGGCAAAGACTTCGATGGTGTATCACACAGGCAAGTTGTAGCCACACTTGCTCCGGCTGCAGGACTTATCTCATTACCTGAACCACAACCTGATAACTCTCACTTGTGTTATTACGATGGAAACGGTGATGGTGTACCTGACCGGGATGTTGATGGAAACGGACTTGAGGATGAGGAAACAATCGGATGTATGAAGGCAAACATCAGTCCACTCAATCCACAACTTCTCCGTGACGACCCTGAGTCATTCTTGCCGGATGGTTTCGGTCCAGTCAACGTTATTCTAAGGTTCCGTGAAACATTGCCAAACGAAGGTTGCCGCGAACTTGATGTTTCATACCTTGGAATCCAGGGTGCATGGGACCCATGTACCAGTGTTCCAGGTAACGACCACTTCAGACTGACGATGACACACAACGCAAACGGGTTCTCATTGATTGGAAGAACACTCATGACTGTCGACGACCAAATCGTCTACACAAGCGAAGTTGACCCAATGACAGGAGAGGTCGTACCTAAGCCAATGATTGTCACAGGACAACTTCGAGATGAACTTGGTACCAACCTGACCAACAGAATGATTCGTGTCAATTATGAAATGATCAATGGACAGACTGGTCCGGTTGCATGTCAATCAGGTATGACAGATATGGGTGGATATTTCTCCATCCTTTGTCCGCTTTCTGACGTGATGGCAGGAAAGGCTAAGGTGACCGTCGTTTACTCAGCTTACGACAACAACGATGCATACAGGTATGAGAACAAAACCGTTCAAACCGAATTCGACGTGTTCTCAAATTCAACCTTGCAAATCACTGAGGTTGGTCCATTCAAGTCAAGTGTTGATGAATATGTGGCTGATAACGGCTCAAGGTACCCAGTTCTTTACCTGAAGGAATCCTTCCACGTCGAGGCATACCTTGCTCAAACTAACGGGCAAGCTGTCGGTGGAAAGTGTTTGAACATCTACCTCGACCCACTTGAAAACGTTCGACCAATCGCTACGATTCGAACAAGCGACATCGATGGAACAATCACATGGTTCAGCGGCGATCCAGCACAGAACCCCACGCTACGAGGCGTAGAAACGACTGGTGGAAAGACAGAAGGATTCAGAATCTTAAGGGTTGCATTTGAGCCAGATGTCAATGTACCCGGTGGCTGTGATAAAGACAGTTCAAACTCGTTGAATGGTTCAGCAATGGAACTCACGGTCTTGGTTCGATCAAGAGTTGACCTCCAAGTGAAACAAACATGGAGCAATTCTGGTGTGAATGGAATTGACACAGGCGAAATGGTCCAAGGGGAAGTCGCTTTGCTCAGAGACAGAATTGATATGGCGATCGAAAATGAAGAAATTATTTTCGCATACGAGTACTTTGACGATTCGACCAATCAATGGATTCTTTCAAACACCAACAACAAGACAAGAACAGATGAACAAGGTACTGCGAGCTTCGCATGGGAATTCACTGGAAAAACTTGCGATGGAAATGAGTGTATCGGTTTGTGGAGAATTACCGCATATTATCCAGGCTCGACATACTTCGCACCATCTCAAGACAACATCACTCACGAAATCCACTGGAGGTTATCGGATGATGTATCGTCACAGAGTTCATTCTTTAGCCCTCAGAACATCGTCTTGCTATCCATCATCTTGATGGCTCTTCTCATTGCAGGTTTGATGTATTATCAGCGAGTACAAGAGCGACGACAAGTTCAAGCATTGCACGGTATTCTTACCGATGCTATTATTGAATTGAGAGCGAGCAATGAATATATTGCAATCATTTTTGATTGTTACAAGAACCTTGTCAAGCACTTCAAGAAATATGGTTTCATGAAGAAGGTGTACGAAACAGCCCGTGAATTTGAAGCAGCCGTTCGAACAGCGTTTGGCATGGTTCCTGAAGACCAGATGGACGCATTCCTCTCGATCTTCGAAGAGGCTAGATACTCCGAACACACTATCGATGCGACACATCGAGACAAGGCGGTTGGAACCCTCTCAATGATCACAACATCGTTGACAAGGGCCCTTGGCGAAGAAGGCCAAGTCAAGAGATTCGACGCTGTCGGTTTGTATGAAAAGCAAACCAAGGCAGGAGAATTTGTAGCGGCAGATGGCACAACACGATTCGCTGGCGAACAAGAAGGCGAAGGCTCAGATTTCTCAATCTAGGGCCTACTGTAAGCCAATGAGAATCCTTTGTGATTCTCTCTGCCGAACATTCAAAGAGTTGGACCTATGTCCGTCGCTCATGGATGACTGGAAATCTATGGTCGGCGCAGCAATGGAACTTGAGACACAAGATGTTGTACAAGCATACAGCAAATACCAGGAGGCTAGTCGGCATGCTCTTGCAGAGGCACAGTCCTTGCTTGGCGATCTCGAAGCTGCTCAAATCATCGAAGCGATTTATGGAGCCGTTTTCTCCTATTCGAATTCGATATTGCTGCAAATGAAGGTTGAAGATATGAGCCCAGGGGAAGTGGATCACACGTTCAGAGTTGGGCATGCATACGGAGTTAGTTGCGTCCTCAACCACCTCATTGACGAACTCAAAGAATTTGGCGGCATCACATCACTTGAAGCACTCGACGACTTTTCAGACCAAGTCCATGACGAAATTCTCAAAGAAGCGAATAAGTCCGACTTGGCTGTTGAAATTCTCGATGCAAAAGGGGAACCATATTACCCTGAGTGAGCGATTTCTATCAAAACGAGACGCTGACTCGCGTCGGTGACTTCTTAATGGGTAGGGGGGTCGGCAGCATGCTTCTAGCATCGAGGGAGTCAAATGAGCAACCCAGAACGAAAGACAAATGCGCAATTGATTGAGGTTATCGATCAGTTAAAGGCACAGTCTCGTGAAACCGGTTCTGCTGTTTGGCGAGATGTGGCAGTTCGACTTCAAAAGAGTCGAAAGAATTGGGCGCAACCAAACCTAAGTAGAGTGAGCAGACACGCATCCGACGGCTCAGTCGTCGTCGTTCCAGGCAAACTCCTTGGGTCCGGTGAGGTTACCAAGAGCCATACCATCGCCGCCTACAGTGTCAGTTCAGGTGCACGTGAAAAGATTGAGGCCGCTGGTGGTCGATGTTTAACCTATAGTGAACTAATGAACGAAAACCCAACTGGATCGGGGGTGGTTATCCTTGGCTGAAACAACCTATGTGTTCAATGCCGAAGGTGTCATCATGGGTCGATTAGCTTCGACCGTGGCTGAAATCCTCCTAAAAGCAGCACGAGAGGACAGAGATGACAAGGTCGTCGTCATCAACGCCGAGAAAGCGATGATTTCTGGCCGCTCCACTGCTGTATTTTCCCGTTATCAAGAAAAGTATGAACTCAACCATGCCCGTAAGGGACCTTTCTTCCCCCGAATGCCTGATATGATTTTCAAGCGTGCGGTCCGAGGAATGTTGCCTTACCAAAAAAAGAGCAGTGGTCGACGAGCACTCCGCAACCTACGAGTTGAAATTGGATGCCCAAGTCACTTGACTGGTGACCTTCCAGAAGGCCACACAAGCGGTGATGATTCTGCGATTCGAGGAAAAACTCCAGACCGATTCGTCCTACTTGGTGAAGTTAGCCAGCACCTTGGTGCACCTTCACATCGATGGAACGGAGGTGAAGCATGATGGCTAAGAAAAAGAAATCCGTTGAAATGTCCGGCAAGCGAAAGACTGCAGTTGCTCGTGCAACAGTCAAGCCTGGACAAGGCAGAGTTCGAATCAACTCTGAGCCGGTCGAAATCATGCAACCAGATCTTGCACGACGCAAGACAATGGAACCACTTATCATCGCAGATGCGATGAACCGGCTTTCAAAAGTTGACATCAATGTCGTCACCTCAGGTGGAGGAATCATGGGTCAAACCGATGCAATCCGAACAGCGATTGCACGAGGCCTTGTGCATTACAACGGTGGTGCAGAAGGCGTTGATGAAGACCTTCGAGATGAATATCTCCGATATGACCGAAGTCTTTTGGTCAACGATCCACGAAGAAAAGAACCGAAGCATCAACTTGGACGTGGTGCTCGACGAAAGAAACAAAAGTCCTACCGATGAGGTGTTTTGATGATTATACCAGTACGATGCTTCAGTTGTGGCGGTGTTATTGCACACAAATGGGAAGAATTCAACGAACTTGTTGCAGCAGGAAAAGAGGTTGCAGAAGCTCTTGACGGAATCGGTCTTAAGCGATATTGCTGCCGACGAATGTACGTTGGCCACATCGACTTGATCACCGAAGTCGCACCATTTAGTGCAGCCCGCCTTTGAACTGAATTTCACCCGGGCCCGTGGGTTAGCTTGGCCTATACTTGGCGGCTGGGGGCCGTCAGACCCCGGTTCAAATCCGGGCGGGCCCACTTAACTTGTGTTTGTAACATGAACGACATCAATTGATGACACCAGCCCCTCAGTTTGATAAGGTCAACGCCTTACATCATGTTATGAGAAGACATGCAATTTTTCTTACCACCCTGATGTTGTCAGCACTCTTCATGATGACGATTCAAGGTGCAGACACCACCATTTCAACATCAACAACGTGGTCGTCTGATGATTACATTTTGCAAGGAAACGTAACGATTTCTTCGGGAACAACGTTGACCATTGATGACTTATCAACGGTTGATGCCAAAACATATGCCATTATTGTAGAAGGCGTGTTGAGAGCGTCCAACACGACATTTTTCTCTTCTGAACCTCCGCTAACAGGTGGGTCGCAAGGTCAAGGTATGTGGCCTGGTATTCATGTTGCACCGGGAGGTTCTGTGTATCTTGATGATGTTCAAATCTCAAACGCAGAATCTGCTTTGTACATAGAAGGCAGCGCCCAACTCAACAACCTCTATCTCAACAATTCCTATATTGGTATTCGCATTGATGGAGGTACGGTGTCAGCAACTTCGATTGACATTGAGTCAATGGATTTCGACGGCGTTCGCCTCGAATCCTCGGGCATGCTTTCCCTCGACCAAGGTTCGTTCTCAAATGTGAGTATTGGTATTCAATCGGATGGATTTGCCGATGTTTCAAATCTCGCTATTCACAGAGCAGGTATTGGATTCAAAGGTGTGTCGGGCCAACTTCTGATCGACCAATCTGGAGTATACAACTCCACCATAGGCTATGTCAGCCAACAAGGCGTTCAAATGCGAGTGAACAACTCCTTGAGTTTTGATACAATCTTATCACTTGATGTCGGTGACGGCGATGATTTTGAAGCTCACCATGGTGTGTTCGAAGGCCATCGCTTTTTGTTTTCTTCTGGCTCACAATCGTTGATGCTGAATGACGTTACATTCTCAGGCTCAGGCGATGAGCAAAGGTATGCTGTGGATGTAAAATGTAGTCTTACCTGCTCGTTTACTGATGTGACAATCTCCAATGCTTCCAAGGCAATTCAACTAACAGGCGCTGGGCCATACGACTTCGATCGATTAGAGATCACAAATTCAGGTCGAGGCATCGATGTGGTCGGAAATTCTATCCTCTCATTGACAGATTCCAACATTGAGGCTGAAGAATCAGCATTGGATTCACAAGGTGCCTCAACATCGATTGAAAATAGTCAATTCGAACTCCTTTCAAACAGTAGAGCCGTTTCACTTGTACAAGGCACACACGATTGGGATGGGGCTACGATAGAGAAACAATATTCTTCCCAAGACCACACTTCCACAGGCCTCTACATTTGGTACAGTATCATGGAGTCATCAATGTTGACGCTCAGTGGTTGGAGCAACGGTATTTCGGCTCAATCAACAGACATGGACCTCATCGACGTTTCGATTACACAAGGCGTCGATGTGGCTCTCGATGCTGAAAATTCTAAAATTATCATTCAAGATTTAGCGACCCAATCCGCTGATACTGGTATTGAATTTGATGGACACGGCCCGTTGCAAATTGTGAATTGGACAGCCGAAGTTCACCAAACACCTCTTCTCTTAGAGAATAATGCTCTTGCAAATATTCGTTCATTCCGTCCAATCAACACAGCCCCGAATGCAGCTGATGCCATGGGGGATGGTACGCTGTACTATGGTTCAAACCTAAACCCAACAATTGCAACAACGGCTTCACACGAATTGATTGAAACACCTGTTACATTCACAGATTTGATAGGCAATCCCATCGAAGCAACGATTGTTGTTCATGGTTTTGAGATGATGAGCAATGCCAACGGCGCCGCAAATATCCCTCTGGTGAGTTCAGGCTCAGTTGCTGAAGTGACATACTTAGGTGCAGGGGTTCAAACAACGCTGTATGGAGGCCAAAATGGTCAAAGCGTCCAAGTCCCAGTGATACCAGCTGGCGATTGGACAATATCGAGTGGGCAATCTGTTGTGCTTGGGCCCCGCCCTGATGGACAAGCACATCTTCTCGGCGGGGATTTAACCATTCAAACGAATGCACAACTCACCCTTGTCGATACCGCAGTCATTGTTCCATCAGGGTCAAGTGTTCAACTTGAGGGAAGTGGTGCACTGTACGGTAGAGATGCCCATCTCACAACTGAAATGCTCAGCCTCGGAGCCTCATCATTTTTGTCAGGGTTTGAAGGAATCTTTGAGGTAACAGGCGATGTTTCATGGTCATGTTTAACCAAGAAGGAGACAGAATTATTGTTGGTCGAGGGTGATGTCACGTTACAACCGAACTGTGAAGTTGATTTGTACGATGGTTATGTTGACGGGAATATCATTGCCTGGACTGGAGCAAAAATGACGTTGAAATCCTCCCTTGCAGTTACGGTACTCGATAAAGGTGAAGCAATTTCTGGGGCGGTTATTTCAATTGACGGTGCTATTTCACAAACCGATTCATCGGGCCAGATAACGGCCTACTCAAATGCACGAGTCGTCGACGAATCAGGCGAAATTTGGGGAGGTAGGAAGGTTATAACACTCCAATATGGCACGTTTAATGATTTCATTTCATGGGAAACCAACGCATCTTTAGACCACACATTCATGGTATCAACCGTCCCTATTGGCACACTCAATGATTGGTTTGTTCTCGAAAAGCGGTGGAGCCCATATGTTCTCACTGATGACCTCATAGTCGGAATGTCCGGTGTGTTGACCATCAATGATGGCGTTGAGTTGAGGATTGCAGCCGACACAAAAATTACTGTGAATGGACAACTCGATGCGGGAAATGCCATTCTTTCATCCACAGGTGGAGGCACACCGTGGGCAGGATTAGAGACAGGGACTGCTGCAGGCTCCCTCATTGAACTGAGTGGGTCGTCCATTGTTGAGACCTCACCCGCCGTCTATGTAGCTCAGGGCTCGGGAACTCTGATTGCAAACGATGCCACATTTGCACGCTCTGGTGCAGACTCGTTGCTCGTTGTTGAATCCGGAAGCTCTGCAATTATTGAGATCACCAATTCAACATTTTCCAATGCTGGATTATCATGTTTTATGGCGTATCCATCGAATGCAAAAATAACGCTAAACGATGTATCAATGAGCGATTGTGGTGATGTTGGCGTATCGATTCAACAAAATGAGATCTCGATTTCTGGCCTTTCCCTCGATGGAACAATGTCCTCAGGCATCAATCTTCTCGCCACTCACGGAGTACTCATGGATGTATCATCTGATGAATTCACGGGTTCATCTCCTTTCCTGAGTATGTATGGTGTCGATGAACACATGCAAGTCGCCAATGTCAACGTCAACACTTCCGGAGGTTTAGCCATGAAGATTGAAGAAAGTGTATTGTTCGATGTCGCTGATGTCCATGTATCTGGAACCGCGGGTATCGAGATCATCGAATCATCAGGAAATCTGCATTCGGTTACAGCCGAGGGCTCGGGTGTAGGAACGGGCATCGATGTTGAGCATGGCAAATTTTCTTCCTCGCTTTCGTTCGTTGATATTGAATTGACCAATTTTGCGATTGGAATGTCGTTCCATGAAGATGAACAAGGCAATTCTGCCCCTGCTTTACTACGTGATGTGGATATTGACTCCCCAACGTCAATTGCTGCTGATCGATACAATTTGAGAATAGAAGATTCGAATATTAATGGCGAAATTCAAGCCTTTGGTTCATCTCTGTCCATTCTTGATAGCGAGATTGATTCAGCGTCACTATCTGAGGGCTCGAAAATTGATATGTTTAGGCGTTTCATGGTAGAAGCACAACTCGATGGTGCACCAATTCCTTCGGTGCTGACATGGACTGTTGACGGTTCAAATGACGAGGAGAATCGAGCAGATGGTGTAGGCTTATCTATCGAATTGCTCGTTCAGGAGTATACCGACGGTGGAAGTCAAGATGTACAATCCATTGTAATGACGGCAAATGCACAAGGATATCCTGTCGAATCGATTGAGTTCAATCCGAATGAAGTAGTGGAGGAGGTCATCATTCTTTCACTCACGCCAAATCAAGCACCGATACTCAGCATCAATTCACCCTACCCTGGTCAACGAATTATGGAAACAGAATACATCACCTCGGAAATAACAGTATCCGATGACCTCGATTCGGTCGATGATGTGGCGATTCATTGGATGATTCAAGATTCTCAGGGCAATGAAGTCTACAGCCACACAGGCGATACATCATACAACATCACCGACCTATCCGCAGGGTTTTATCTGCTTCTTGTCGAAGCCACAGATACATTGGGAAGCTCTTCATCAAAGAGCGTGGATTTCGAAGTAACGCTTCTTGACACCGACGGAGATTGGTTGTCAACCTGTGATACTGAGACATGGTTTGATGCCTCCAACGGTCGTTCATGCGGTCCAGATGTCTACGATGGTGATGATGACGATGATGGCGTTTCCGACGAGAAAGATGTGTTCCCGCTCGATGCTTGTGCAGCCTTTGACACCGATAATGATGGCCAACCGGATACGATCGATTGCCCTGAGGGTGTAACCACATGGCTCAATGAAGATGACGATGATGACGGTGATGGTGTACCAGATGTTCTTGAAGGTGAAGATGGAGATTCAAATGATGATGATTTGAATTTGACACTTCTTGCCGTTGTCTTGATGATTGTTCTCGTTGTGTTCTTGCTTGTTCGGTCACGCCGAGGCGGAGGCTCATCGGTCGAAAATCTCGACCTTACCTCTCTTGCAAAACGCGATGTATTTGACGACAATCTATAGGGGCGAAAACGTGAGTCCAATATCGATATTGACGTCGGAAATCGTTGCTTTCGTCTGTGTCTTCGTATTAGCACTCATCGTCATTTGGGACGCATTTTGGTTAACAAAACAGAGAAACGATGTGCCTACACTTGGTGAACTACCAAATTTGAGTTTTGCTTGGGCAAGTGAAGGCGTCCATGAAGTTGCTCGGCAATGGGGCAATTTATTCTCTATGGCAGCGATGATGGCTTTGCCTTGGGCACTGTTGAGTGCTTCAAATACTCCCATTCTGTATGCAATATTATGGGATGTGTTCCTTGGGCTCCATTTGATTTCTTTGCTCGTGCCCAAAAGATATGCTGTCACACCAACACACCTTTTCGCCGACGGTCAACGCTATGAATGGAGTCGATTAAAAATGCCAACGAAGCAACCAAAATCACGCATCATGCTCTTGAGATTAGGGTGGGGTCCTTTTGCCCCTTTACCTCTTGGAGGGCAATATCATGATTTGGAAATTGCAAAGCAACGAATTCGAATCTTCAAGGACGCACAAATTGATGTTGAAGCCGAATGAATCAGCCTCAACTATCTTCAACTACCGTTGATAAGGGCATGTAAGGAAGGATGACAATGAATGCCCGTGATGCACGAGACCGATTACAAGCAGGCAATCTTCGTTTTACTTCAAACGCAGCAATTTCCAAACCGACAGTTGTTCATGCAACCAATGAACAAACAATTTCTGGTCAATCACCCTATGCAACCATTCTCACATGCGCAGATTCAAGAGTGACGCCAGAGATTATTTTCGATGAAGGCATTGGTTCATTGTTTGTTGTCCGAACTGCAGGAGCAATAGCGCGCTCATCCCAGATGTCAAGTCTTGAATTCGCAGTTGGACAATTGAATTGCCCCCTCATTGTTGTCATGGGACACTCAGGATGTGGGGCAATATCAGCAACTTTGGGGTATCTCCAAGGCCAAGATGTCGCATCACCACATCTCCAAACACTTGTCGAGCACATCTCTTCGTGTTTGGACCATCAGCATCTCGGGGTCAATGAAGCAGCAAAGAAAACGGCCATGGAAACATGCCACCAAATCATCCAAACATCATCAATGATTCAGGAGGCTATCGCTGAGGGCAACCTCCAAGTCGTTCCTGCAATGTATGATTTTTTTACTGGTGGTGTCGAGTTTCTTTAAGGCTTAACACATAGTTCAATAACTCTTGTTGAGGTGGAAAACTATGGCCCATGATGACGCTCAGCCCCACGTTCATGAGCGAATTTCTTGGCTTGCCGATCAGATTGCCCACCACTCGGACTTGTATTACAATCAAGCAAAAACTGAGATTTCAGATGCAGAATTTGACCAACTTTGGGACGAGTTGAAACAATTGGCTCCAGACCATCCACAACTCAACCGAGTTGGTGCAGATATCGACCCAGGTACTCAGAAAGTAGACCACTTGTTTCCCATGCAGAGTTTGGACAAAGCAACAACACGTGAAGAGATTGCTCATTTTGTTCAAACCACAACCAGTGGTACTTTACAATTTCTTGCTCAACCAAAACTCGACGGTTCCGCCCTATCTATTGAATACCGGAAAGGACGACTTGTTCGTGCAGCTACCCGAGGAAGTGGTGAACGTGGTGAAGATGTTACACGAAATGCAATGAAAATTCCCAATATACCAACTCGCTTGAGTGCTAATGTTGATGTTCATGTACGAGGAGAAGTTGTAATGCCTCTCGAAATTTTTGAATTAAAATACAAAGATATCTCACCCAATCCTCGCAATTTAGCAGCTGGAGCACTACGACAAAAATTGGAAGTTGGGAAAGCAGATGCTGCAGACCTTCGTTTTCACGCCTACGATGCGAAATTCCCATCCGATGCAGATAGGCATCCTGAAAGCGACGAGCCACCAATTGCACAATTTGATTCCGAAGTCCTCGAATGGCTGGTCAAGCACTCCACAATCGAGCCAGCAGAATGGAGCATCCATCATGCTGAAAATGTGGAAGAAGTTGTTGGGTTATTGGAAACATCGACTTTCGACTGGACTGAACGAAGGGCGACATATGCGTATGAAATCGATGGTGTTGTATTGAAAGTTGATTCAATCTCCCTGAGAGACCGGTTGGGGAAAACAGCACATCATCCAAGATGGGCTCTTGCATGGAAATTTCCACCTGAAGAAGCCACATCCGTCCTCCTTGATGTCGTTTGGCAGACTGGTCGAACTGGAAACATCACACCCGTCGCAAAAATTGCTCCTCAGCGTGTTGGTGGCGTAACGGTCGAAAACACGACTTTGCACAACGTCGGTGAGATTGAAAGACTTGGGTTGGCGATTGGGGATAAAGTAAAAATTGTACGACGAGGAGACGTGATTCCAAAAATTGAATCAAGTCTTGGTCGAGCTGTTATTCACGATCTTCAACATCGATTTCATGCTGACGGCACATCATTTTCTTCGGCCTTGCCGGTTCACTCACCGATTCATGTTCCCACATCATGCCCCGCTTGCTCGGGTGATGTGGAGTTGGAAGGTGCATTTCTCAAATGCATTAATTTGGCTTGCTCAGCACGAACAGGCCGTGCAATTTTGTACTGGTGTCGTGCTTTGGAGATGGATGGCGTTGGAGAGAAATTAGTCGACCAATTGCTCGAAGAAGGGAAAATCAACTCGATTGCTGACCTTTACACACTTACACGTCATGATTTGCAAAGTCTTGAACGAATGGGCGAAAAGTCATCACTCAATGTCCTTTCAGAACTTGAAAAATCGAAGACAATGACGCTTTCAAAATTCCTTCATGCTCTTGGCCTTCCTGGGATCGGACCTGAACTTGGCATGGCTGTTGCAAAGCACCTAATCTCTCTCGAGGCCCTGCTTAATTGGGTAAGATTGGCTTTCGCTGAAGTGGGTGGAGAACACTTTGGCCCACAAGTTGATGAGCAAGGAAAGCAACACACAGAAAATCAAGCCCTTCGAGAAATGCAGTCGATTGAAGGTGTAGGTGATGTTGTAGCCCTTCACATTCGTGATGGCCTTCACGTCCGAATGGAGATGATTCTCGAACTTATTGAACACATTGTTGTCGAGGATGAAGTTGTCATTTCAACAGCGGGTGCAGTGTTTGACGGCATGACTTTTTGTATTACAGGTACGCTTAGTCAAGGTCGAAAAGAATTTGAAGAATTGATTCGAAAACACGGCGGCAAAGTCGTAGGGAGCGTCTCGGGCAAACTTTCTGTGTTGCTTGCGGGGGAAAATGCGGGCTCGAAGCGTGCAAAAGCCGAATCCTTAGGTGTTGAAATTTGGAATGAAGAGAAATTCAACTTGTCAATTTCGTCCGATGTGAGCAAACCATCTTTGGAGCACAAAGGGAAAACCGATGGAACATCAAATGCAACAACATTGTTTGATTTTGCATCTAAATCAAACGAAGAATAAAAAACTAAACTATCGGAATGTAATGCATGAAGGTCCGAGTACTCTCATTAACAAGTTTGTTGATTATCTCACTTCTCTTCAGTCCACTCACGCAAAGTAGAGACGACGGGATTTTCGATAGTGCTCATGGTTGCTCTTGCCACAATCCCGCTGGCTCGTTAACCCCAACGCTTGATGGCTACCCATCCGAATACACTCCAGGCTCGACCTACACCATCAACATCAGTTCTTTGAACCCAATCTATTCAACAGGCGGTTTTTCGCTTCAAGTCAACAAGGGTGAATTGACCAACCCAGGCACAATGGTCGACATCAAATCGAACAAACTCTCAGCAACACACAATGATTTTCAACGCAATTCATGGCAAGTTGATTGGACTGCCCCTCCAGAAGGAAGTGGTTCTGTAACCCTGAGTGTAGCGGTTGTCAATGCGGATGGGCTTGGCACGAACAAAAATGATGTCAAGGGTACGTTATCGGTGCAAATCACCGAATTTGTGGATTCAAATACACCACCCACAGTAACCGATGTTCAGATCTTCCCTTCAAACCCTTCAACAACTGACGACCTTTCAGTCAGTTATACATTCAACGATGATGACGGTGACACAGAATCAGGAACTGTAATTCAATGGTTCAAAAATGACATTCTTGAATCAAGTCTTTCCTCATCCGTTGTTCCATCTTCAGCAACAAGTCGAGGAGAAGAATGGACTGTTGCGGTCACACCATCCGACGGGACTGCGAGCGGTCAGATGGTGACATCGAGTGCGACGACAATCGCAAACTCGTTGCCATATTCGAATGACATCACAATTACGCCTCAACAACCGACATCAGATGATGACCTTACCCTTACCTATTCGATACTCGATGAAGATGAGGACATCGTGACGTCTTCGATCGTTTGGAAGGTCAATGACCAAAGGATTAGCAGTCTCGACAATCTCTCTACCGTCCCGAGTATCGCAACCAGAGTGGGTGATACTTGGGAGGCACACGTGCTTCTCAACGATGGATTCGATTCCAACCTCGTTATCAGTTCAAGCATGTTCATTACTTCCGATAATTCTGCCCCAACAATCACTTCATTGGACATCATCCCAGCAGCGCCCACATCTTCCCAAGATATTGAAGTTGTATGGTCCATTGATGATGAAGAGGGTGACGAGGAAGAAGATGTAGAATTAGCGTGGCTCAAAAACGGTGAAATTGTCGCCGCCCAAACAACCGCAATTTTGCCCTCATCGTTGACCTTGAAGGGTGAAACCTGGGAAGTCATGGTTCGGGTTTTCGATGGTTTTGGCTGGTCAAACTGGTCGACATCGGAGACGTTTACAATTCAAAACTCGTTACCAACAGTAACAACAATTGATTTCGATTCTGTTGAAGTATCATCTGACAGCGAAGTCTCGTTGACCTATACAGCGACCGATGCTGATGGCGACCCCATTGAAATTTCATCTATTCGTTGGACAAATGGTGAGGACGTTGTTGATTCAGGCACACAACAAACCCTCTCGCATGAATTCACATCAAAGGGAGAATCATGGTATGCAATGATTCAACTGACCGATGGTGTAGATGTGGCGCCTTCATTTTCTTCAGCACCAGTTACCATTGTCAACAGTGAACCATCGGTCAACATCCAATTCGACGCTGAACATATTGCAAAACAGGCATTGGCTCCAGCAATCGATATTTTTGATGAAGATGGTGATGCGATTGATGTGACGATTGTATGGTACAAGAATGGGTTTAGAGATGGGTCGCTTGACAATCAAACAAGCGTACCTGCCCAGAAGATTGGTCCTGCACAGGAATGGAAAGTTATAGTTCAAGCCACGGACATTGACGGAGAATCAGTCACCACCGAAGCATCGGTGATCATTCAAAATGCACCTCCACAAGCAGAGATTATCCTTGAATCCAACATGATTTGGCTCGGTGAATTCATCACGTTTGACGGCTCTACTTCGATGGATAGTGATGGTACAATCGTTGGTTACCGATGGTATCTTGATTCAGGTGAAGGTGAACAAATCCTTGTTGGTTCCGAGACGACGGTAACATTTCTTGCCTCAGACTCTTTTGATTTGATGTTGGTAGTTACCGATAGCTCAGGTGCGACTTCAGGTGTCGTTGAATCATTCACTTCAAGTCAAGGTCCGAGTATTTCACAAGTCAATCTTGTGCATCAACAAGAAAAATTCACACTAACATGGCAATGGGATGGTCCTGAAACGATGTTTAGAATTTATGAGGATGGTCGTGCCATTGGTGAAACAACTGCATTAACATTCGAAGGTCGTAGTAGTTTAGCTGTTGAACAATCGTTCTCTATCGTACCAATCGTTGACGGACAAGAGTTACAAGCAGGTCAAGCGCAATCTGAGTTGGTTGATTTCAGCAACGTCGAATTGGACCAAGAACCTTCATCATTCTTGGCATTAGGGATTTCAATACTCATTTTGAGTTTGGGTACACTGCTCATGCTGATGGTTATTCGTAAGGAGGTAATGCAATGAATTCATCGCTCAAAACACTCGTCCTTTTCGTGAGTTTATTGTGTATTTCTTCATTTTCTCAAGCAAACCCAGGTGGTGTAGGGCCCTCAACACAAGACATGCAGTGTGGAGGTGCATGCCATGGCGATGCTGATTTGAATGCGACCTCGCCCTTCACAATCCAAATTCAACAAACCTCAACTGCTTATGCAGGATTACCAATGTCGTTGAATGTCGAAGTATCAAATCTCGATCAGATACAAATCGACGTCTTGGGCGTCTTCCTTCTCACCGATACGACAGGATTTGAAGACACACCAGAAGACGATGGCTGGGCAATTGTGAGCAATTCACAAGGAGGCGACGAAAATTATGTTGAAGCACAACCAACGAGCCCATCGGTCGATATTGGGTGGGTGCTAAAACCACCATCTGAGCCGGGCACATTCACATTTTTCGCATCGATTCATCATGGTTCAACGGACCAAAGTGGAACACCATACTTCGGAATTTCAAATGAACCACTAACGATTGAAGTCCTTCCAGTCCCAGAGAATCTACCTCGTATAGACCCTGGAATCGTTCTTCCAAGTCAGCGAAACAACGGCGAACAAACAACCTTTACTTTGTCAACACTTGAGGCCGATACGGTTCTGGTAGAATGGCGATTACAAGATGGTGAGACGCATGTTTTCAACGCCACCAACCTCGGCGAACAACAATGGGAAGTGACCATTCCTGCCACATTGACCCCTGGTATTGTCGAATGGAGGGTGACGCTCGAAGGCAATGATATTGTTCAAACCTCCCCATGGCTCCAAATTTCAAGTCTATCCGATAGCACCGACATTGACAATTCGATGTTGTACTTGCAATCGTTTGCTTTGTTGGTTTTTTCATGTGGATTTTATCTTGGCCTCACCATCCTTCTTCCTTCAAAACCGATGAATCAAGACAAGCAATTCGCTCCTCTTGATGAAACGGATGAATACGATGGAGGTGAAGATTCGTGATTCCTTCACCTCCAACATTGCACGTTGTGGGTACCGAAATGGTGGTGGGCTCATTTGCATTATCGGGTGTATGTTTCTTGCTCGCACTGCTTGGCTCTTTTGGAATTTGGAAATTTCATATGCTTCAAAAGAAGGTTGACATAATTGCACATGGGGCTCTAATGTTTGGACTTCTAGCAACACCGCTTGCCATTCTTTCTGGCATTCAATCCAGTCCTGGCGATGAGATTCAATCGACAATATTAGCAACCAAAATGTTTCTTGCCATGAGCGGTGTTGGGCTTGCTCTTGCGGTGCTGGTTGTTCGGATGAAACAAGGCTCTGAACTTTGGAATCAAACGTTTGCATCTGTAGCTCATGCATTGTTTGGAATGACGGCCGTTGGGATGATGTTGCTTACCGCTTCCTTGGGGGGTCGCTTTTCGAGAGGTGAATCGTTGTTAGATTTTGCTCATTTGCCATATGACACCCTTTTCCTTGCACCAGGTTGGTTTTCGGCATTCCTCTTGGTGATAGGGTTGGCGAATATAGCCTTGTATATTCGTCGCAGTTCAGCCATAGAGCATTGAATTTGGTCCACCGGTGTGTTCAAGATTCATGTCCATGCCCTCCATCATCGCTTTGATACTGTGTTCGATTTCTTCAGCTTCTTCGATAAGTGGAGCATGATCGAGGTCGATGGTTGGCAGGAGATGGTTGAGTTGCTCAATGAGTGCAGCAGCAGCACGAGCATCTGGGAATGTTGGGTTTGCTTCAACCATTAGGGACATGGTGTCGATACCTCGTCGCATGGCTTCGGCGAGCAAGCCACCATTCATTCCTCGAACAACGCCGCCTTCAGCGAGTTGAATACCCATGCTTGAAAGCAACTCTCTCGTTGCCTCATTCGCACCAATGCCGATGACATCAATCGCATCTGTATCGTCATAATTGATGACGGGTTCAGTACCGTCGAGCGATGCAGACATTCCATTTTTTGCAAATGCATCGATAAGGACGCCAGCTTGAATATTGTTTTCTTTGGACCACTCAAACAATGTCCACACAATTTTGTGGACCAGTGGGTCTGGAACCACAAGTTCACTCATAAGCAGGATGACTTCACTGCATCCTCGGATGGAGCATTTGTGCTTGCCGCTGTATGCTCGGATAGGTGGTAGGGGCTCACCCTTCTGAAGAATAGCAATCGGAGGGAGCCGGTCATCGACAATACCGCCGATAAATTCGAGTTCAAGATTATCGATGAGGTAATGTGCAACAATACTCGAAACCATCCCAATGCTTGGGAAACACGTGATAACCAGTGTTTTTTCTTCGATAGACTTGCTTAATCGAATTGTGGGGCCTTCCATATCACTACCTTGTTTGCCTTAGGTATCAAATCTTTCCTTGAAATAGAATCAAAGCCTTCATCATTCTTGAGGGGAACCAAAGGCCATGACCGAGCAGAAAAAGAAGCGTCAGCATCAACTCTCACCATCTGCTTGGAATAGGTACGAGACATGCCCGAGAATGTATTGGCTGAGCCGCCAAGGATTTCCACGTAAAGCAGGTATGGCGGCATCTTTGGGTACTGCTGTACATGCTTCAATTGAAGACTTACTCAACATGGATATCACCGAAAAAGAAGATATGGAGATGGGGTGGTTTCCAGATACGGCACTTCAGATGCTTCAAAATCGATGGGACGAGGAAAAAGAAATCTTTCTTGCAACACCCCGTCGGCCAATGTGGAAAGAGGAGAAATTCAGCGAAGCGAAACGACAACAACGCGGAGGAGTCATCATGTTGCTTGACCATATCGGCATCAAAGGTTTAGCCCCCGAGCGAATTTCATATGGGTTATGGAAAAAGTTACAACAACACATCATTGCTGTTGAGGGTGAACTGAAAACACGTGATGGGCGCCTCATGGGACGTTTGGATTTACTCCTTGCGGATGTTGATGAAAGCGGGAAAATGACAGGATGGCTTGTAGCCGATTTGAAAACTGGCAACGCCCCAGAAACGAAACTTAAGGAAGAAGTCAATCGACAATTACGCATGTATCGCGATATCCTTCTTGCAAACAATCCAAACGCGCCTCAAGTTCGAACAGAAGGGTGGTACACGAAGACCTCCTCAAAGTGGCCAGCATCAGGGCCAAGTGTGCTAGAAGATGCGTACGCAGCCTGGGAAGCCACACAAATTACCGATGAACCCTTACCTGCAATCGCAGGTCCAGATACCTGTGGTGGATTTTGTGATTTCAAGGCATGGTGCCCACATTGGTGGAATTGGCGTCAAGAATCGGGAACGCTGCATTCAGGTGATTTTAGCGACATGGTTGTGCTTGTGCACACATACGATAACCAGAGTGGTGCAGCATCGGTTGAACTTTGTCACCCGTCAGGCACCGAAGGCCAACCATTGCCAACAGGTGATAGAATGAGTGCAAAATTCGACGGACGTGGAAAAGAGGCCTTCGAGGAAATGTGGGACGAACACAAAGGTGCAGTATTCATAGCGTCAGCCATGATTCGAAACAACGTCATCAAAGTCGGTCATTGGTGTGATGTATTACCTTGGAATCCTATTTCAGATTCTGGTCAATCGCTAATGTAATCGCGTAAAATCTCTCGCACCTCATCCTCATCGATACATTTTGGTGACATCATCCAGTGAAAATAAGACGGGTCTTCTGCAGCAACGACACGAACATCGACGCCTCGGTGTCGACCAAATGCGAGAATAAGGTGATCACCATCTTTTCGAATTTTCCCACCAGCATCAACAAGTGGCAAATCATCAAGGCTTCTTCCCAATTCTGACGCATCTTGATTTGAGGCATCTCCATGGGCGAACCAGCGTTCGAGTTCTTCGATGGATTTTCGAAACATTGGAGCATAATCAAGCGATAATTGCCAAAAAAGAAGAAGGGTTGCCGCAGCATCTGCTCCTGCCGTGTGAGCATTGGACAGGTCAATCTGGTGTCGCTTGCATAAACTACCGAGATTGTGAGGTCTTGGAAGTTTGAGTCTTCGCACGATTTCAAGTGTGTCAAAGACTGCTTTGGGTTTTGGAGGAAGTTGACCAATACGAAGGAATTCTTGCTCAAGCATTGCTAAGTCGAATCGTCGGACATTATGACCAATGATGATCGCTCCATTCATCATGTCAGCCAACTGGTTAGCATGACCGGAAAATGAATCAGCATCTTTGACATCGTTGTCATAAATGCCATGAATTCGACTTGAGTCGGCCGGAATTTTCCGCTGTGGGTCAACGAGATGATCGAGATGAATTGCAGTACCATCAGAATCTGAACCTATCAATGCATACTGAACAATTCGGTCTCTCGAGGTGGAGATACCAGTCGTTTCTAAATCGAAGGCAAGAACGCGCTCACCCTCAAAGAAATCGACACCCATACATCCTTGATTGGTTGCAGGCATTTGAACATCTCGCATTTTGAATTTGAAGGGTAAGACAAAAATCTCATACAGAACTTGAGTGTAGGACGACCATGGCCTTGAGAGACAGGTTGCGTCATTTCTTTTCACGTCAACCAACCATCGAAGAGAATGGTATCGAAGAGGAACAAGACAAGGAACTGGTCGAACAGTTCCACGAACGGATTGAAATCTTTGAACAATCGGCTGAAGAATTGTTTGAAGCTGATGATGAACCATCGAGTGAGGACAATATCGAGGTTGCCACTCCAGAATACGATGTGGGCGAAGTGAGGATTGAGGAGGCTTTGCTTTCAGAGGAGCTTGAAGATTTTTCCCAAACAAATGAAATTGAAATCCTTGATGTCTCTGAATTAGATGACCCATATGAACATGCAACAATCGATGGTGATCTTCCTCAATCGATTGACTTTGATGAAATGAACACCACGGCGACTTGAACGAGACGAACAATTAGAAAGGAGAAGCCATACGGTATTTCATGCAACGCATATTCCCTCGATTGAAGACATATGCTCTTCTTTTCGGTGCGTTGATATTAACACAGATCACAGCAGGTTGCACAGGAATACTGGATACAACAGTGAACCCCAGAGCAGAACTTGTAGCGTACCCTCAACTTATTCAAGTCGGCGAAATGGTCACCCTCGATGCTCGAGAATCAAGCGCAGTCGAAGGTGTATTGGTATCGTATGAGTGGGATTTTGGCGACGGACAAACAGCAGAAACTGTTTCAGCATTTACATCACATAGTTATCTCAGTTATGGCCAATATACCGTCACTGTCAAAGTAACAAATGACCAAGGCGGGACGGATGAATCGACACAATTGGTCACGGTGAACGGTGCCCCAATTCTTAATTTGACCTATCCCGAAAACGTTCGTTCCGGTGACTCTATCCTTCTCGACGCTTCTGCAACCTATGACCCCGAAGGGGCCCAACTCATGTTTGCGTGGGACCTTGATTGGACGGTTGATACCGATGGAGACACAGACCCTAGAAACGATGTTGATGCTGCAGAGGAGAAAGTCATGGTACCAACAACAACCTCAGGTATTCTCAAGGGAAGCGTAGCTGTAAGTGACGGACAAGGTGCTAGTTCTCAAGCCACATTTGAAATTACAATCCAACCCCGAATGTTTGAAGTTGTATGGATTTACGAAACCATCGAATATTCTTGGCAAGATTATCTCGAACAAGGAGAATCCTGGGAATCCAATATCACCCCGTCTGATGAAGGGAGAGTCATGGAAATTCATGCGATTCTTGAATTAGATCAAGATGTTGCACCACCGTATGATAACTTTACCTTAGTCCTACGAATTCTTGATGATGGCATGCGTGTGTCGGAGCAAACAGCAGATGGAAATTACACAAATCAAGAGTCAGCAAAAGCAGAAATAGAACTATTGGATTTGAATGTTCAGCCAGAAAATGCATTGTACTCCGCAGATTCGGAGGAGCAACTCCTCGATCAACTCCTATCGGGAAATACAACATTACGTGGCCTTGGTGAATGGATTTGGATTGTATCTGCCGACCAATCGGACCCCGACTCATTCATCCCAGGAGTGCCAGACCCCGACCCCGGAAACGAATGGGAATTGATTGTGCAAGTACTCATAGGACGCCCCTCCCTCACTGAAGTGGCAGTCAACGAGTCATCGATGTGAAGAGAAAGGTGTATCAATCAAGGACAATTGGCAGCAGGTGAGCGGTATGGTCGAGACAGTCGAAATCAGTCGAGTTAACATTCGAGATTCACTTTCACTCGATTTATCCGTGTGGATGCTTCACCCCGATGATTGGGATTTTCGACCGAAAATGGTGTACAAAGACCAACATCTCAAGATTCTATGTTCCCTAAAAGAGACTCTTCTTGCAGAAGTGGAATTAGAAGCCGAACATGTTGAAGTTTTAATGAGGGACAGAGTTGCTGAATTACGTGTGAAATTCCAAGTCCAAGGTATGCACGGGCGCCTGAATGACATCCACCCCATCATTGCAGACGGCAAAGCGAAGAAACTCGCAACAGCGAATTGGAAAACTACTCAACCAGTTCGTTTCGAGTAGGGAATCCCCCCGATTCTTTGATAATGGTTCACTGAGTTTTCAGCATCATGCAAAAACCAAGCGGCAAAGGCGGGCAAAAACGTGCCAGATTCCAACGATTGAAGGATGAAATAATACGATTTGTCTCTGCAAATCCAGGATGCACAGCACAAGCGATTGTGGCGAATCTAAACCACGAGCAACAAATGAGAAATCACGGTTTAACACCGAGAAAAGTAGGCTTTTTTATCACTCGAAACCTAGGAGAGTGGTTGACATGGTGGCAGGACCATCGAGCAGGTCGAAGGGTATATGGCGTGGCTGATGACTCAGATGTTCCTTCAAACAATCGATGAAATCTCGATTGACCCACTTCACTCATGTACTTGTGTTGAATGAGACAAATTAATGGGCGAGGCCATCACTGCGTATTTTGACCTTGACGGAACACTCCTCGACGCATCGAGTGAAAAAACGCTCACTGCTCACTTAGCAAAAAAGCGACCTTGGCGAATTCCTCTCGGTGTCGTGATGTGGACACTTGGATGTGTTGGAAATCTATTACGTGGGCGATCGTTGTATGATGCTGCACGAAACAGAGGTCATTTTTGCCTTGCTTCTTGGGATGTTCTTGAGACGATGTCAGACGATCTTGCCAAGAATACACTTTCAACATACATTCCAATACAAGCACATGAACGAATCGATTGGCATAAATCTCAAGGTCATCGAATCGTTCTTCTTACTGCTACCGTAGCCCCAATGGCAGAAGCTATGGGCCGAGTGCTTGGCATTGATGCCGTTTATGGATGTGGGCCTGAAGTACGTAAAGGGAAATTATCAGGTTCCGAACGGGGTTGGTCCGTGCCTCGTCGGAAAGGAAAAGTCCCGATTATGAAAGACGATGCATTGCATTCGAATTCAAACCTCAACGAGTGTTATGCGTACGGAAACACAATGGCGGATTCCTGGTTCATGCGTGAATGTGGGCACCCGATCGCCGTCAATCCTGAATCAGCATTACGAAAATATGCTACCGCTCAAAGTTGGGAAATCTTACATTGGAAAATAGAGAATTAAATACTCTAGAGACCGGATTTAAACATGTCCGAGGTTCTCAATGCGTTGTTTGGCTACCAATCAAGCCCGAGAAAAAAGAAGTCTGCAAAAGACAACGTGTTTGAAGAATTTGAAATGGTGGTGACGAGTTATCAAAGGTCATTTGAGTTGTTCATGGACATCGTTGAACGAAATCAGGACCGAATATTTTTCGAAGAAGATATGAAAATGGTCATAAAAGGTAGAATGGCAATCTATCGAATCGATGTCCAGTCATGGATTAATGCATTGCGTAACCCATTTGCTCCAACATCGTTCGATCCGGTTCAAGTCCACCCCCTCCACGGGTTCGTAAGTGACCCTTGCAAAGCCTGCGTCCAAGTGAGTTTTTCATCTGAGCAACCAGGTATTGATTCTATTTGTTCGTACATCATGGGGCTGTTAAATGATGAGTCGTATTTCGATATGGAAGAATTAAGGCCGCTCCGAAGTGCTCTCATCCGAACATATGGTTATGCGAAGAGCCCAATTTCGGATGCCCTTGAGGAATATTTTGCAGAACACTGTGATGCAAGTATTCAATTTACGCAGAGTAAAATTCTGATTCAAGGCACAAACAATTGGAAATGGAGAATTGATTTTCAAAACCCATGTATTCAAGGATTCAAAGTTGAGTATCAAAAGCCTCGACAATCGTGGTGGAACACTCTTGCTCTAAATGCTCAGGATGACTTTGACCACTCTGATGAATTCTGTGAAATTTTCTACGCAGTCGAACTCCTCTCGAATTGTCCACGAGTTCTCAAGGCACAACCAACTTGGTATCATCGCCTCTTTACATTCCGAATAGCTGTGGATTATCCACCGCTAGCGAAAAGAATCTGTCGAGAATTTTCGAATAATCCGTACTATGAAGCAGACTATACCGACCGATGGGGAGAAGAACCGTCACCCATTGTTTACGAGGAACTCGAAGAACTCAAAGAACAAATCAAAATCATAGGTGGTTTTGAAGAGAAATTCTAAGCGGCCCGTCCGCGATTCGAACACGGGTCTCATCCTCCGCAGGGATGAAGGATATCCAGACTACCCTAACAGGCCTCGCTTCGCCGAATTGACTGACAAATATAAGCACACAGGTTGAGGAGATTTTCTGAACAACCCTAGCATTGATACACTATCGCTTGAACCGAAGAATATGGCAGTAACTTGTGTCCGTAAAGTCGATTTTCCGATGATTGATTTAGCAGGTATTGCCTATTATCCCCGAATCTATGATTTTTGCCATCGAGCATTTGAAGACTGTTGGGAGAAAATCACTCCGCACCACTATAACCACATCCTTACAGAAGTGGGCGTGGGCTTTCCCTTGAAACACATCGAATCAGAATTTCATGCCCCAATTCGCTATGGAGATATCATTACGGTTGAAATTTCGATCACTAAAATTGGAACGACATCATGCATTTGGTCGTTTAGAATGACCAATCAAAAAGGAGTCAACGTTTGGTCTTCTTTACAAACAACGGTTTGTGTCGATATGCAGAGTCTTGAACCGGTACCAATCCCACAAGAAATTCGCATGGCAATGATTGAACATTTGTTGGAGGAGGCAGAGCATGTTTGAAGTGAGGCCAGATACAAAAGGGCCAAAGAATATTGGCACATTTATGATGATTGGTGGTCTTGTACTTCTCGCATATGCCTATGCGAATTTCACATATCACACATCGGATATGAGTGAGAATGATGTGGAGATCCTGCTCAAGAATTCGAATCGCCAATCAGATGAAAACACAACAGTTGAAGATTATCGAGAATTTGAACAATCGAGTCAAGAAGAATCTTCTTTTCTCTTCAAAGCCATAGGTTTGGGATTAGCTGGATTAACAAGCATCATTGGGGGTTCAATGTTAAGGTCACTAAATCCGATGGGTTCCAAAGTTGCGGGTATTGGTGTAGGTTTGGGAACCTGTATTGTGTTCATCACAAGTTATGATATCTACAATCAATCAAGAGATGGTTTGAATCAATCACTTCAGTTGACATATCTTACAACGGTCTACCTATGGTCTACTTTCCTAGGATTATGTTTTGCAATCTCAGTTTTACCTTTGCTCAACGTGAGGGCTCGCTTAGCGATGAATCCTGATGTTCGTCTTGCAGGTCAAGATGAAGAATCATGAGGTTTAGGCCATTTTTTTGCGAGTGATTTTTTCAAATCATCATCAAGTGTGGCGTTCCACCAATCACTCCCTTGCCATATGGCATATTTACCACGTATACCACGCAAATCCGCACCTTTGAGTTGACAATTCCGGAAATTGGATAAATTCAACCTCGCCTTTTTCAAATCCGCACCTCGGAAGTCCGAACCATCGAATGCAGATTTCATCAGATCAGCACCGATCATGGATGCCTTGCGAAAATCACACGATGTGAAATCAGCTCCAGTGAGGTCAGCTCCATCAAGGATTGCTCGTTTGAAATTTGAGCCAGCATGCCGTCCTCCCCGAAAAATCCCGTTCGTGTGGTTTTGAAAAGAAGCATCGAGTACAACTGCTTCATCACGAGTGTCAGGGTCATCGCGTGGGTCGCCTTGACCTCCACCCGACATTACCAAACCTACACCTCATTCAAGCGAACGCTTGTCGAGATGGGCGCGGCCTTCGGGTGTAAGGATTGCGTACCTGTTCTTGTCTTCTTCACCATCGGGAATTTGAAGGAATTGTTTTTCTCGAAGTCGGTTAAGATAGAGAGAGAGGTTACCGGGCTTCTCTAAGCCAGCGTCTTCAAATAACTCCTCGATGACTCTGGGTGGGCAATCGTCCTTGCCTTCAACATCTCTGAGATAATGAATAGCACCGAGAACTTGGTCGGGTTTGCGTTGTAGAGCCGATTTGTTGACGAGTGCTAGAAACGCTGAGCCACGTTCGGGCAAACCGACATCCTTGACTGCTTTCACAGCTGCATGAATCGCATGTTCTCTTGCGTCACGTAATTTGTCAATCATGTTTGACCACGAATCGTCACCTTTGAGGAGGTCAAATTCCTCATCGACTTGGATTGTAGCACCTTCTAAATCGACAACGACATCTCCAACGGAAATGTGAATACGATTGCGATGGTGAATGGCCATTGTATAGAACTACACCATCTCATTGATAACATTGTGTAAAATTTTTCTAAACAAATTCGCCTAAATTTTGAAATTTTTGAGGATACCGTAAGCATATTGAACAGAAATATACTCAGCGATACAGGGCAAGCCTATGTCATCCCAAAGGAAAGTTTCAATTTTAACATTCTTGATGCTCTCAGCATTCCTTCTTCCCATTCAAACAGTTCATGCCGACGGGGGAGGGAGTATCGAAGTATTTGGCGACGGTTCTGGCACGTTGGAAATGAATTTTGATGGTGCTACATCCACCAATACTACGGTCGACCTTCTTCGCAACACAACGATAACAAATGCAACCTTCGCCGTAGCAACACTTCCATCTTCCCAATCCCCAGGACAAGTTTGGTTGGACATCGATAATGATGGACAACACGAATGGAATTTTACCAATCCTTCGTACGGTGATTTCGGGGACCAAAATGTGTTTGGAGGAGGCAGTTCATCTGACATCGTTCAAACCTCGAGCGGTACGACTTCAAATTCGACCAATATCCTTGTTCCACATGGTCTTTCGATTAGTTCCGTCAACTTAGACACATCATACCAAGCAGCGATAGGCGGTGGATTTTTTGCGATTGGAAATGTGATTGACATCCAGTCAAACGATGTGGATGGTGATGCTTTGAATGATGCAGTGGTCTTATCTCAAAACGGGACGGCAAGTGAAATTCACGTGTATTCGATGACGACCGGGGGAGTTGCGTCAATTCTCAGTTCAACGACTTGTGCGACCAACAGGTTAATCGTCGATGATTTTGATGGAGATGGCTATGCAGATGTTGCTTCAGTGAATCTCTCGTCGTTTAGGATGTGCATCCATATGTATAACTCAACGTCGAGCCAATTCAATCAGCAGGTCAACAATACAATTTCAAACAGTATCATCGATGTTGGGGTTGGCGATATGACAGGGGATGGAGCTGCAGACTTGATTACGATTCGAACGAATGGCGAAGTTGCATTGCAAGAATTCGATGACCGAAATATCGTGTATTCCCAGGTTGCCCAAGGACATAGCGTTACAATCAGCGAAAATAATTCAGCGATTCAAGCCACACTGATTGAATTATATGTCGAAAAATTTGATGGGCCAAACTCCGATATCACCGCAGTTGTAACAGACAATTCAATGAATCTTCACAGCACAGAAATTATCTACCAAAGTTCAACCTCATCGCTCGCAAGTACTTCAGTTGTCTTTGATACGTTACCTGCAGGTGCATCAATGAGCGATATTGATGACGACGGCGATATTGACTTTGTCATGTCCGGTCAACAAGGCATCGTATTTGCAAATAATACGGGTTCAGGATGGGTCACGAGCACGATTCAATCAACAATGAATCTTGATAATGCCGCCGTTTTTGACCACAATGGAGATGGACAGAAATCAATTTTTGTTCCTGATACGGGCGTTACAGACAACAATCCACAAACGATGGAGGGCGAGTTGGTCGGTCACCATGTCAACATTGGTTCAATTAACACAACCTCCTTTGAACTCGAACCATGGACAAATCCTGACAAGATCCACACATTAGACTTTGATGGAGATGGCATTACAGATCAGGTTGTCGGTGCAGGTGAGTCAACTCAACTCGGCGTCTTTATCGGTTCTTGGCATCAAGCAATGTATGACATTGATAAGAATGGAGATTTTGATGTCTCTGCTGAAGGTTATGCAGGAAGTGGAATGTATGGTACATCGACACTTGATGTCCCAGATGTAACGAATGAAATTCTCAATCTCTTGCCGATTGCTTCGGCTGGATGGCCTTCAACAACAGATGGATATGGTGTCAAGATGTCATCCTTCAATATGAGTTACGCATCATCAGGAAATGGATCGTTTGTGTTGAGCAGTCTTTCTATCCGATACACGGCTACATTTATTGTGGATTACAATCCTCACATCAAAGGAAATTTGACCAACATTTTCAACCAGAAAATGGAACCAGGTACCGGCTCATTGACCATCCATCTTCCATTCAACAGTTCAAAGCAGGGCTCAATTCAAGTTCGTGACTTGAATGTGTTGTACGTCGATGGGGCGCCAAATTTAGTCATCCCTCCAACGCCAGTGTTGAAAGTTGATACGCTAACTTCAACAATGGTTCAGATATCATGGCAAAATCAATCTTTATTCGGCAATGATTTGCTGAATTTTGCGGTGTACAGGACAACACAAGGAGAATCTGTTGATATCACACAGCAACCCTATGATGCACCAAATTCTAATTTATCGATTGATATGAATGTGCAAGCAAACTCAACCTACACATACTATGTTCGTTCAATCCATGACAATGGTATTGTGAGTAACTTATCTGACCCGCTCAATGTAACAGTTCCATTCCCTCCTGCACCCGGCCAGATTCTCAATGTGAGTGCTTCTGACAAATCAAGTGACGAAGGATCAACCCTTCTGGTCACCTGGGATGCTGGAAATTCTAGCGTTGAACAATACCACATCTTCGTCAATACGTCAACATTTACCGATGTTTCAGCCATGAACAGTTCGAAAACCGTGACAAGCCAATCCACATCAACTGAAATCACCGTCGATAGTTTTGGCAACGCTCTCGTTGATGGTGTGGGCTATTTCGTGGCTGTGGTTGGTGCTGATGAGCATGAAAATTACACCACTTCAGTACTAGCAGATGGGCCAGTTTATCCTCGAAATGATACAATTCTTGACACTGCATTGAGTCTCATTGTCGCAAACACATCACACCATGAAACCCTTCACACAGTCGTTCTTGATGAATCGTTCGAGATTCAGGCTCTCCTTGAATCTCAGCATGGTCCAGAACCATCAAAATCGGTGACAATTGAACTGGCTAGCGCAACAGAAACGCACAGTGCTCAACTCATGACAAATGACCAAGGTATCGCTGTTGCAACATTGGGCGATTTCACAACGCTTCTCGATGTTGCAGGAATCTTTGACGATTTGACAATCACAGCATCGTTTTTAGGTGAAGATCATCCAATGTCACAGCCCTTAAACAGTGCACAAACCAATCAAACGGTGCTCGCTGGTGCTCTCGTGGAGGTTGAGGTCCCTGAAGATGCCGAATTAACTGACGGCCAATATTCGATTCAAGTTGAACTTACGACGATACCAACAGTCCCCGATTCTGTCTTGTCAACCACGACGCTTGAATGGAAACGAAAGTCCTCGGACGGTTCCCTTCATGATGAAGGAACAATCCAAGCAAGTTCCCTCATGACATTATCTGGTACAGCTGTTGATGGACAGCACCTTGAACTCGTTTTCAGTCAAGTTCCAGAATACCTGTTCTTCTCTCAAACGACAGGTGAAGTTTCATTGGTTTCTGCATCAACCACAATAGAAAACAACACAACAACTGATTGGACGCCAACACAAATCAGCGATGTAAGCATTTCCTGTTCAAATATCGAATTGTCATTTGTCGTTGAGACTTCGCCAGTGTCATATGATTGTACCCTTGTCAATCCTAATCCATTTTCAGTGAACGTTTCATTGGACATCGAGAGTGTTGATGTTGTCGGCGTTTCATTCAGCATCGAAAACGTGGTGATGGATGAAAATGAGACGCAGGTCGTTTCAATCACAGCAAACAGAGATGCGAATGTTGTGCTGACATCAGGAGGGACATATGATTCAACAGTGTCGATTTATACTTCTTGGTCTGAGTCACCAGACCTCATGACTTCAACCGCATCCCTCATCTCCTGGTCAATAGGAAACCCAGTAGAAATCACTGACGAACCATCAGAGCAACCAGAATCAACATCTGGCCTACAAGGCCTCCTGGTTCCAGTTGGTGGAGGGCTTCTCTCCTTGGTGGTTGTCATTTTTGTTGTTTCAAAAATTGTTACATCTCGTTCGCCAAAAGAAGACGATGATGAAGAAGACGATTGGTATGAGGAAGCAATGGACATGGTCGAACCTAAGGAGAATGAGGAGCCTAAAGAAGAGGTGCCAATCGAAACAAAATCACTCGATGACCTCAAATCTGAAGGAAAAACAATCGGAGAAGATGCACCCGAAGAACGTGGAATCGACTTCAGTTTGGGTGGAGCAACGAAGAATGAAATTGATGTGCATTCGGTTGACGAAGAACCGACTCTTGAAACTCATGAAGCGGATGTTGAGGAGGGGTCAGATTCTGATGATGGCATCTCTGTTGATGAAGATGGTACAGAATGGTATGAAGACGAACTTGGCGTTTGGTGGTATAGGGAACAAGGCTGGGATGACTGGGCTGAATGGCAAGAGTAAATGGTCAAACTTTTGAATAAGCCGCTTTGACAACGACACGGGTGGAACAATGGATACGTTAATGCCGGGATATTCATTGATGTTGCAGAAAGATGCAGATCCAACGACAACAGGAGGGGTCGCAATTTGTGGTTTTACCACAGACGGGAAAGTCGGCGCAATAGCGACAGCCCACCTCATCACAAGTCTGAACATGAGGCAACTCGGTACAGTGATGCATGCAGACTTTCCAGCAGTCGCCCTCGTCCATGACGAAATACCAAAACATCCGGTGAGAATCTATCAATCAGATGGTCTCGGAGTATTCATTTCTCAATTGCAATTCAAAAATGAGATGGATGTCATGTTTGGTTCCACGGTCCTCGAATGGTACACAAAAGGAAATTTTGACCGCCTTATTATCATCGATGGCGTCCCAAAATTATCGAAAGAAATCGACGATGGCGAACTCTTTGGCGTTTCAACCAAAGCATCTTCTAGAGAGCAACTCAAAGAACTTGGGATTAAAACCATCCAGGAAGGGATTGTCACAGGCATAACAGGTTTCTTGCTGAGCGAAGGGGACCGTTTGGGACTTGATGTTACGGCGTTACTTGCTGAGGCCAGTCCTTTGTATCCCGATGCCCGTGCTGCAGCGGTCGCAGTTGAAGCGTTGAGTGATATCACAGGTATCGAAATACCGCTCAATGATTTACTCGAATACGCTCGAGTGATAGAGGAAAGTGTTCAACAATCTTTGGCAAATGTCCAACCACGTTTATCTGCACCAGATGACTTTTCATCTGATGCTGAGCCGGATGCTGACCCTTCATTCATGTGAAGAATCAAGAGCCAACAAGATTTGTTTTGCTTTCTCTAAAGGTGCAAATGTCGCAAACATTGGGTTGACATCCGGCACGCGTGCAGTCTCATACCCAGCATCTGTAAATGCATTCAAAATAGTCTCCATTTTTGGGATTTGGTTGAGATGTAACTTTTTTGCAAAATCATCAATGTCGATAAGCAGATGGTCCGAACTCAAAAGAGTTGAAGCGCCTTGAATAAATCGAACACTTCGACAAATTTCTCTTCTCCAATATTCCCAGTCTTGTTCAGTCCAATCTTCGCTCAATTTGTCGAGTTCCAGTCGCTCAAGTTCGCTCGGATAGCATATTTCAAGCGCTCTTTCTTCATCAATTCTTGACGTTATTTCACGATTCCAAATCGGTCCAACCCAGAGCGGACCACTTGAAATTTCAAGTTCATCAGGTGCCGGATGATTCACGAAGGTGTAGCCACCGCCGGCCAATCGAGTTCTCCAACCAATTGAGTTTTGAATCAATGATGCTTTTTCTTTGCCCCTGATGACAAGGACTGTTAGCCGAACATGGTGGCCATCAAAAAGAGCCAATATAGGTTCGATGTAACGGTCATGTTTCGCGGCTGTTGTCGCAACAACGCCCAATAATGTTCGTACGGCATCGTCATGAGCATAGGCGTCAACAATTCCACTTGCACCATATCTTCTCCGTTGAGAAGATGGACTTGAACCGGTCAAGGCTGCGGTATCTGTTGCGGTTACTTCGAGAACTCCCCTTCTTCCAATACCTTGAATCGCTGCATCGAGAAATGCGATTGGGGAACCGAAAGGGTCGACATCAATCCACTGGTAAGCTCCTCGATTGAGTGCGATTCGTGCATCTTCATTCATGTAGAAGATTCCATTGATGAGTTGACCATGCACACGTTCTTGGTCGTTGAACAAGACCTCGTCAAATGTCCAAGACGAAGGAGGAGGGAATGCCTCATGGGTTTGCTGGGCCCTTTCTAATGCAAATTGATCCAAATCATTTGCATGAATTCGTAATCGATGTTGGAGGGATTGTGGAAT
>JAYQSB010000023.1:0-39316 GCA_038146705.1 Candidatus Poseidoniales archaeon | reverse complement strand
CTCGTCCACCGAAGTGAAACCTTCCGTGCTTCCACCATTATGTACGATAGGGCAGCGAACCATGAAAAGATTGAGATCAAAACTTTCCGCCAAGTCAAAGAATGGCTATCCGATGACAAAGGACTTTCAGGAGCCATTCTCGAAGACCCGAGAACTGGCGAAACTGAAGAAATTTCGGCAACTGGTGCGTTTATCGCCATTGGCCACAAACCGATCACCTCGTTCCTTGAAGGTCAGGTTGAAACCGATGAAAACGGCTACATTCTTCACAAATCACACACCATGACCTCCGTACCGGGCGTGTTTGCTGCAGGTGACGTCGTCGATACTCGCTACAGGCAAGCCATCACCGCTGCAGGTATGGGCTGTCAAGCAGCGATTGATGTCGAAAAATGGCTCGAAGAACAAGACATCGGGCACTGAATCGGTATCGGTGTGTTCAAGAAAGCGAGCCCCGAGGCTCGCCCATGGTCGATGTTGTTCGCTTCGCCCGACATATCTCGCTTCCCGAGGTCGGCATCGAAGGCCAACAAAGGTTGCTCAATAGTCGTGTTCTCCTCATAGGAGCGGGTGGACTTGGTTCTCCCGTAGCCATGTATCTTGCAGCAGCAGGTGTAGGGTGCATCGGTCTTGTGGACGATGATGTGGTCGATGTGAGCAATTTACAACGCCAAATCATGCACTCCGAGTCAACAAAAGGCGTGCTCAAAGTTGAATCGGCGAAGGAGCGACTGCTCGGCCTTCATCCAGCACTCAAAGTTGAAACATTCGCTGTTCGTTTTGACCCAGATACCTTCGAATCCATCAATTTCGAATCGTGGGACGTGGTTGTCGATGGTACAGACAACATTCCGACACGGTACTTCATCGATGATGTCTGTCGACTGTACGGCAAACCGTGGGTGTATGGCTCCATTTTCCAGTTTGAAGGCCAAGTGAGCGTGTTTAACCATCAGAATGGTCCAGTGTACCGTGATTTGTTTCCAGTTCCTCCTCCACCCGAGGCCATCCCATCGTGTGCAGAGGCTGGCGTGTTTGGTGTCTTGCCGGGCGTCATCGGTTCTCTTCAAGCAACAGAGGTCATCAAAATCATCATCGGACTAGGTGAGGTTTTGCGAGGTTCTCTGCTCGTGTACAACGGCCTAGATACGACTTTCCGTCACCTCAAGTTTGAGCCTTCAGACGAGCGACCTGATGTTTCGGACATGGATGAAGCACGTCAATTGTTTAACCAAGCATGTGGCTCAACCAGAACCGCAAATGATAGAGATTTAGTACAAGAAGCGGAAGCCCCGTCCATGTTCAATCAAATTACTGCAGCAGAAGTACGAGAAAAAAGGGATGCTGGATGGGATTTTTTCCTTATTGATGTCCGCTCTCATGGCGAACATGACCAAGCGAGAATCATAGGAAACAACGGCAATATCCCTCATGATTCAATTCTTAATCACCTTGATGAGATTCCACAAGACAAAGACATCGTGCTTCACTGCCAAGGCGGCATGCGTTCCGAGATTGCTATTTACGCTCTTATGAAAGAAGGATTTGATGGGTCTAAACTCTACAACCTCACAGGCGGCCTCATGGCATGGGCCAACGCTTTCCCTCAAGATATTGAACAATAACAATCAACTCGTGCGAGAAGTTGAAGGTGAGGTTCACCCTCCTCGATGACTGGAGGTCTGCTGTGTCCCGAATAATCGTCGCCGACGAAAACGAAGGGCGGCGCAATCTCCTTGCCAACACATTTGAACGAAGCGGGATGCAAGTCACGAGGACATCAACCCTTCAACAAATGCAGGGTACCGCACTGAGTGTGATGCCCGAAGTCGTTCTTTTGGAAGCGGAGTGGGCCGGTCAAGACATTTTTGATGTGTGTCAACAATTGAATTCAAATCCGCAATTCAAAACCCAAACCCGTATCGTCGTCCTTTCAAGAACAACCAACCCTGACTATCTTCAACAAGCGGCAATGGCGGGGATTGCTGAGGTCATTGCAAAACCAATTGACATGAATTTTTTGATCTCTCAATTGCAACGCCATATGCAAAAGCAATTCGTTCCGCCACCAGCTCAGGTCATGCCACAAGGGCAACCTGCAAGTGGTGGTATGTTTGGTGCCCCGATGCCCATGTCACAAGCAGCACAAATTCAGGATACTGAATGGGCTATGCCAATGCTCAAACAACTGGTCGAGGGTGGCAAGGTGAACGATGAAATGATCGCTGATATTTACGCAAGCCTCGAAGAAGACGGTATCATCTCTTCCGATGAAGAAGAAGCACCTCAACTGAACGTGTATGTTCTTCAAAACGCACTTCGGTTTGCCTTGAATAACCTTGTTGGTGCTTCGCCTGCCCAAACTGAACCTACCGGAAAAACCCAACAATCAGATGATGAACAGACTTCTCAGCAATCCTCAAATCAGCCCACAATCGATTCACTCACTCGAAAAAAGAAACTTGGCGAATCACCTTCCACAGGTCCAACGTTGGCTGAGGCGGGCGATAGCATGGAGAACATCCTGCAAAAACAAGCCGATGATATCGCTCGTGATGTGGAGCAGACCATGGATAAGATTCTCGAAGAACAACCCGAATTTGTTGCCATTCTTGAAGACGATGAACGGGTGCCTGTTGACCCAGAGGTGCTCAATTTGAGCAGATTGACGTATGATTACCTAGAAACACTGTTTGAGCAACTGCTTCGGAAAGGTGCTGTATCGGATATTAGTCTCCTGACTCAAATTGAAGACGGTGCGACGATGATTCGTGATGTGTTATCCTCCCTTCCTCGAGGTGAAGAAGAGTGAACAAGAACCTCGAGCGTCGTCGAAAATTAGCCTACACCGCACTTGTTTGGGCATTTTTCGTCAACTTCCTTGGTTACGCGTTTATTGTTCCAATCTTGCCTTCTTGGCAGGTTCAATTTGGTTTCAATGCCACACAGGCAACATTGCTCGTCTCGCTATGGGCAGTTCCAATGTTTTTGTTTGGTCCACTAACCGGCCGATTGACCGACAAAATTGGTGCGGGTAGAACCGTCTTTTTTTCCATGGTCTTTCTATCTGGTTCAAGTGCATTGTATCTTATTGCTACCGAAGAACTGGTGCCACAAGCCTTTGCAGTCCTCGCTGCTGCGAGATTGATTCACGGTGCATCTGGGGCGGCCATCATGACCGCAGGTCTTGCATCAGCCTCGCAATTATGGCCAACAAATTTTGGCGAACAAGCAGGAAAACTTCTCGCAATTGCAACGATAGGTGGACTGCTCGGTCCTGTCGTCGGTGGTGTGTTGTTTGAATACGTTGATTCAGGTGCGTTCATCTTTTTGGCCGTGGCCACAGCAGCAGTCATTCCGCTTGTGTGGTATGCAAGTCCAGCGATAGGTAAGTCTCAAACGCCAACTCAGGGCAATGTATCGATCAAAGTCTTCGTGACCAATCCTGTGCTATTGCGTGTTGGTATTTTGTTGATGGTGACGACCATTGCTACTGGTGCCCTTGAAGCCGGAGTGCCACTTTTCTTGAGCGATGAACTTCAATTGGGTTCGGCGATGATAGGAGCGGTTCTTCTTGTCATGGTTCTCATGCAGGGCATTGGTTCTCTGGTTTGGGGCAAATTGGTCGACAAACGAGGACCAACGCGGTACATGGTTATCGGATGGTCGCTTGTCGTTGCATCTCTTGCAGGCGTGGGTGTGTTTGGTTGGCAACTCGAAGGCTTGGCGGCTATTGCGAGCATGATTCTTCTTCTCGGTCTCTTCCAATACTCGATTGCTGCCGCACAGATACCAATGCTTCCGATGATCGACACCGCTGCAACTCAGGCATGTGGAGAGGGAAATCCTGGCCTTGCGTTTGGTGCCTTTGGCACGGCATGGGCTGCTGGCACCATTCTTGGACCGCTGCTCGTTGGCCCAGTGTACGATATCTCAAATTCATGGCCCCTCGCCTTAGGATTGTTGGCCGTTCCTGCGACATTCGCTCTCATCATGACCCTTCGAAACAAAGAGATGTTGCATGAATGTTATGCTTCTGTGATGGAAGAACGAGTGAGTGAGTTGGAATAGACAATATACACACAATATCTTCGAAGGGTAGATTTGAAACAGGTTTCCACTTGGCTGTGGTTGGGTGGGAACATGGAATCTGGACGAATGCCACCGATGTTCGGAAAAGATTGGCAACCAGAACAGCCCTTGCAATTCTATAGACCATTGCATAAAAAAGGTGCAAAAGAAGAGTGTATCGCATTTGTCTCCCAACAATACCCTTCCTACATTCACCTTGTTGCTACAGTCTGGAACCATCTCGATGAAAATGAGCCGGACCAGTTTGAAGGCGATTCTTGGCACGAATTTTCAACCCGATTCGTTGAGGCTCTTGGCCGTGAGGCTAAACTTCAGATGTCATCCCAAGTTGAATCGATGCTCGAAGTTGAGGTCATTCCACGACGAAGTTTACAATCCCATATCGAACGTCGTCTTTCATACTTCTTGCTCGATGTCCGTTTGATGTGTCGACGCCTCGCCCATTACATGAGCGTGACACTCGAACAACGCATGGAATGGCAACGTCTAATGGTTCGAACACGAGAACTCGACACGAGTCTCAAAACGATATTCACAGAGGGTGTTGAGGCACCCGATGGGTCGATGTTTGGTGGAAAGGGCTTCCGTTCCACATGGCAAGAAGGTGTTGTCGCCGTTGGCACAGCACTCCATCGTGCTATTGACAATCCTAGAGATGCAACCCCGGTGCAAGGATATGATGGAGACCTCGTTGCACCAATGATTCGAGATATTGGTCTTGGACTCGCCATGGGTGATACACCGCTCGATGTCATGGCAGCCAACCTCGGCAAAGTCGACTCAAATCAAAATGGAGGCTGGGCAGATGGCGGTGGTCGAGATCTCCACATCGGCGCATGGCACGTTGGTGTTCTACCTCCGACAGCACCGCTTCCTATCGCTAGTTCAACGATGACAGGTCTTGCTTTTGCGGCTTGGCGGAAAGGTCAGCAACGATTTCATGTCGCCTGTATTGGCGAAGGTGCTTCTTCAAGTGGAGAATTTTGGGAAGCCATGAACTTCGCAGGGACGCGTGGTTTGCCAATTACCTACATCCTTCAAAACAACCAAATCGCACTTGACACACCATCCTACAATCAATCCGGTGTCGAGATTTGGGCTGATAAGGCCAAAGCTATGGGTTTCCCATCGTGGACCATTGATGGCTCTGACCCAGCGGCTTGGTATGCATCAACAGCAGTTGCAAGAGAGTATGGCCTTGGTGGAGGTGGACCGACCCTCATTCACGTTGAAACAATGCGGGGTTGTGGGCATGCTCATCATCACGATGATTTGTACCTCGGAAACGAATCGGGTACACCACCCGGTTATGTCGATAGAGAACTCCTTGCTTATTGGGAAGCCAAAGACCCAATTCCAACACATCGTTCCCTTCTTTTGCATCTTGGCGTTGGTGAAGAAACCCTTCTCGCGATGGAATCTGAAGAACATCAAGCCGTTCAACATGCCTACCAACAATTGCACGACATGGCTTGGCCAAATCCTGAGACAGTGACAAAAGGTGTAACCACAATACACGATGCCGACACTCATTCGATGCATCTGCAGCGAATTCAATCTGATGTTCCAATGACACTGACTGAGCCTTCAATTGACGAACTCAAGTACGCTGAAAAAGGCGGTTGGACCTATGCAAGAGCCATACAACAGGCAATGGTCGATGTTGCCACGTATTTTGGTAATGATTGTGTCTTCATCGGAGAGGACATGGAAGTTGCTGGGGCTTTTGGTATGAACATGGCACTGAAAAATGCTGGATTCCAACACCTCCTCGTCGATATGCCGCTCTGTGAGGCAGCAATCGTTCACACCGGCACGGGTGCAGCCCTGAGTGGCATGCGTTCGATGGTTGAAATCCAATTTGGTGGTTTTGCAGCTCTCGGATTCAATGCACTTGTTAACAATGCAGCGATGCTTCGTTGGCGATGGGGTGCAGATTGTCCAATGACGGTCCGGATTCCACTTGGGGCACGAACACGCTCAGGTCCGTTTCATGCCAACATGATTGAATCGTGGTTCTCAAACGATCCTGGCCTCATTGTATTGGCCCCTGGTACACCCCAAGATGCCTATGATTTGCTTGTTGAAGGTGCTCATCTCAACGACCCAGTGCTCTTCCTCGAGCATATCGGATTGTACGGACTTCGAGGTGGAAAAACTGGTTGGGGCATGAACATCAACCAGGTCGTAGACACAGAATCCGTCAAAACTGCACTCTCAACGTCAGAAGCATACAAAATCGGTAATGCGGCTTGTATCCGTCAAGGCAATGACCTCACGCTTGTTACTTGGGGGGCAATGGTTCACATCGCAAAAGAGGTGGCAGAGCAACTTGGTGAAAAAGGCCATTCAATCGAAATCATCGACCTTCGCACATTACTTCCGTTTGATGCAGGTACATGTGTCGCCTCGGTTCACAAAACCGGAAGGCTTGCAGTACTCCATGAAGCCCAGTGGACCGGTGGGCTTGGTCACACGATTCAAAGCAGAATTCTTGAGGAGTGCTTCTTCAACTTAGAATCCAAACCAGTTGTGATTGGAGCCCTCGATACACCTGTTCCATTTTCACCTCCATTAGAGAATCATACCATACCCTCTGTAGAGCATGTAAGCAATGTTTTACAAGCATTGCTTGAAACGGAGTGATTCAAATTCCATCGAGATAACAATCAATAAGGAAGTGAAGATAGAATGGCTATGGAGAATGAGACACCTGCAATGGGTATCCCCCAACTTCTCCTCAACAAAGTGATTTTCATCAATGGTACACTCTTTGTTGCTTTATTTATCATGGAACAAACTGCAAAGGACCATTTGGTTCTCTCGTTGATTTTCCTTGCCCTCTCCCTTATGTTACTCATCAAGTCGGCTGATTTCTTTATCGAAGGTGCCAAAGGTCTTGCTCTTCGAGCAGGATTACCGGAGGTTGTTATTGGCCTCACCATCGTTTCAATTGGAACATCACTTCCAGAAATACTCGTCACATCTGCAGCAGCCGTGGACATACCAAAAAATCCACAGATCGCTGACCTTGCCATCGGGGGAATTTATGGCTCAATTCTCGTTCAAATTTCTCTCATTCTCGGCGTAGTCGTTGCCATTCAAGGTGTTAAAATTCGTCCTTCATGGCTCAAGCGAGATGGTATGATCATGCTCGCTTCCATCGGCTTGCTCACAATTTTTCTCTTTACAGGGTCAACCTTAACACGAATTGAAGGTTTTATTCTCGCCTTCCTGTATTGTGTGTACGTCGCCTGGTTGCTCAATCACCGGGATGAAATTTTGGAGGAAGAAGGACTTGATTTCGACGGCGAAGTATCGGGTTCAAAGTGGTCAACGGCATCCTACTCGGTTATGGTTGTCGTCGGGCTTGTTCTTGCATTATTTGCTGCCCATTACCTTGTCACAATAGCAAGCGATATCGCTATCAAACTCAATGTACCACACGCAGTTGTTGGAACAACCGTATCTGGCTTGGGCACCTCACTTCCAGAATTAACAATCGCCCTGATGGCCGCCAAGAAAAGTGAAGGTGTGGCCATTGGGACACTCATTGGTTCAAACATTACCGACCCCCTCTTCTCCATTGGAATCGCCTCCATGGTTCATGAATTACCACTAACAGAGGCAAGTTATGGTTTGACAATGTTCATCATTATGCCAATGACGTTTGTGTGCACCTTGTTCGCTCTATTTTTCATGCGTTCGAAATATGAACTCAGAAAGAACGAAGGCTTTGCACTTATTTTTGTGTATTTGATTTTCCTCGGCCTCCTTTATGCTGAACACACAGGCATCATCAACGTGTGATGTGATGGTATGACCGAAAATGAATCAAGCAGTTTTCAACCCGTTTCAGGTATAAGCCAACAACAACTTCGAGACATGGAGGAACGAATCGTCGAACTTGAGCGAAGAGTCGATGAAATGACAAACCATCAATATTCATCCAAGCCAACAAAACCTATCACTCAAGAAGATATTGTGAACGCCTTGAATATTCTTAGCATTGTTTTGGGTGTATTGTGTATAGGATTTGCAGTAGTGTTATGGATTGATGTGTTTTTGATGAGCCAAAATCCTTCCAATTCTTTAGATTCTGCAAATTTTGATATGTCGCTCATTTGGTTTATTTCTGGACTCCCTTTGCTTTTGTTTGGTTGGTTCAAAGGTTTTTCAAAAATTGTCACTTTCAAATCAGAAGAAATGTAAATATCAATTTTGACCTTTCATCTTGTGTTTAGGCCAAGGAAGAAAGAAAATTCCTCATAAATGAGAGTCGTTTAGCAAGGTCATGGTCGACTTTCAATTGGATGAAACCCAAGCCATGCTTAAGGAACTGGCCAATGAATTCGTCATCGATGAGGTTCGGCCTCATGCAGAACACTGGGACCAAGAATCGACATATCCACTCGAGGCTATCAAAGCCGCTCATGAGATGGGTTTACTCAATCTTCACATTCCTGAGCAGTATGGTGGTCCAGGCTTCGGGTCAATGGAAGAAGTCCTTGTGAACGAAGAACTCGCATGGGGTGACCCAGGGTTTGCTACCGCAGCATATGCGACAGCTCTTGCAAGTGCTCCCATTATCACCGGTGCAACAGAAGAGCAAAAAGAAATCTGGCTCCGAAAGATTGCAGAGGAGGGGGCACTCGCCTCCTATGCCGTCACAGAACCGGAAGCAGGTTCAGATGTAGCAGCCATCAAGACAACGGCAATCAAAGACGGTGATGAGTATGTCATCAATGGCTCAAAGATGTGGATCACCGGTGCAGGCTATGCCGACTTCTTTTTCGTTCTTGCAAAAACAGACCCGGATGCCGGTTACCGAGGCATGTCGGGGTTTATCGTCGAGAAAGATGCTGAAGGATTTTCACTTGGAAAAAAGGAAGGTAATATGGGTCAACGATGTTCAGACACACGTTCAATCACCTTTGATGATGTTCGTGTGCCGGCAAATCATTTGATTGGCGAATCAGAATCGGGTGGATGGATGAATGCTATGAAGGCATTCGATATGAGCCGTCCAAACATTGCAGCACATGCGACGGGTCTCGCAAGAGCGGCGTTTGAACACGCACTACAATATTCCAATGAACGCAAAACATTTGGCAAGCCTCTCCATCAACATCAAGCTGTTCAATTCATGCTTGCGGACATGAAGACTAAAATCGAAGCTGCACGATTGCTCACATGGAAATCAGCACAGGAATTCGACCAAGGAATCCGTAATACTGAATCTGCTGCCCATGCGAAGCGATTTGCCGCCGATATTGCAATGGAGGTCACCACCGATGCAGTACAAGTCTACGGTGGCTATGGATATTCAGAAGAATATCCTGTGGCGAGGCTGATGAGGGGTGCAAAAGTTATGCAAATCTACGAAGGTTCTTCTCAAGTTCAACGAATGATTATTGGACGAGAGATGACGAAATCGCTTGAATGAGAGGGAAGAGACTGCTATGCAGGTTCCCCGTCAATCCAAAGACGTTCCAGTTTTGGTGCTCGCTGCAGGTGCGTCAAAACGACTGGGCCAACCAAAAGCACTTCTTCCACTCGGTCAATCAACCCTCATCGAGTGGATTTGTACGCGTCTCGATAGTGAAGGGTTTCAGCACATCATAGTCACACGTGAAGAATTACTACCAACAATCCAAGCCAACAGAAGTCAAGGCATTGTCATTGTCAACCCAGACCCTGAACGAGGGCGAATGAGCAGCATCAAAGAAGGGCTGAAACATCTTGTTGAATCAGGCCATCCATTGTCTAATGGCCTTGTCATCGCACCGGTTGACCGACCTGGTTGGCCGAACGATGCCCTTGCTCAGTTGATACAATCCAACACTTCATCCTCACTTCGATGGAATAACCGTGGTGGCCATCCGGTATACATACACCCTTCTGATATTGACAAACTATTGCAAGCAAATGACACGATCCCACTTCGTGACTGTGTGGTGTTTTCTTCACATGAGGTCGATGCACCTTTTTTGCACCTCAACATCGATACACTAAACGATATCGAAGCCCTCGAACGTTTCTACAATGAACTTCAAAATCAACCAAGCAAATCCATATGAAAGGACGGCATGAGGAGCGGATATGACCGCAAAGGTACTGTCGTGGGGTTTGCAACAACTCCAGGAGGGTCATTGCGTCGTCGTCGCATCTGTTCTTCAAGTCAAAGGAAGCGTTCCCGGAAAAGTCGGTGCCAGACTTGCTTTGTCGCAAGGCGAAACTGAACCGTTCGGAACAGTTGGTGGAGCAGGACTTGAGATGAACGTCATTAAGCGATGTCGGGAATTGTTGGAAGAAGAGCATTCAGCATATGGAGAACTTCACACCTATGGGCTCAACAAAGGAGCAAAAGGGTTTGAGGTGACTCCACTCGATTCATTGTGTGGTGGACAAGTCACAATTTCATTTGAAATGCTTGTACCCTCCCCTCACATTTTGCTGCTCGGCGGAGGACACTGTGCACAAGCTTTGGCCCCACACATTACCCTGCTCGGATGGGAATATTCAGTTCATGATTCTCGACATGAATACGCAAACAAAGAATTGTTTGGAGATGCTCGGGAGGTTCACTGTTCCTCGGTTGAGGACTATTTTTCAACATTGAGTGGAGCACATATCTCGAGATATTCCGACATTCTTCTTTTGGGTCACGATTGGCAAGAAGACGAATCGAGACTCATAGCCTTGCTCACAACCCTTCAGCGATTTGAACAAGAAACAGATGCAGTGTTTACACGACCTCATATCGGTGTCATCGGCAGCCGTTCCAAGTGGACTGCGTTTGAAAAGAAGTGTCAGGCTAAAGGCATTCCACAGTCGATCATCGACCGTGTTCAATGTCCTATCGGCCTGACTGTTGGTGCTGAATCGCCAGAAGAAATTGCTATTGCAGTGTTGGCAGATGTCCTTTCACGATACAAAAAAGTTGAACCCTCCTCAGCATCGTGGAGAGATTCCTATCGTTCTACTTGAAGAGAAGGCTACGGTAGAATTTCAATTCTTCAATTGATTCGAGAATATCGTCGAGAGCGAGATGGGCAGCCTTCTTTGAGAATTTCTTTTCGCTTGGATACCAGCGCCGAGACAATTCTTTAATTGTGGAGACATCTATCATTCTATAGTGTAAATATTCAACGAGACGAGGCATTTCTTTTTGCAGAAATTGGCGGTCATTCCAGACGCTATTTCCACACAACGGGCTTACGCCTTCTTTTGTCCATTGTTTGAGAAAATCGATGGTTTGTTGTTCGGCTTCCTCGCAGGTTACGCCTTCGTTTCGAATTCTGTCGACAAGGCCACTTCGATGGTGATGGAGTGTATTCCATTCATCCATACCCGAAATCAATGTGTTATCGACCTTAATGGCAAGGTTTGGACCTTGTGCTATGATGTTGAGTTCACCGTCGGTGATGACGGTTGCAATCTCAATAATTGATTCCCTCTCGATATCCAAACCCGTCATTTCGAGGTCAATCCAAACAAGCGGTGGATGGGGTTCATCCATGTTCTGTCACCGCTTAGATGCTACAAACCATATCGGTTCCACAGCACAATGGTGACTTAATTTTCCCGCAACCACTAGGGCATTTTGCGATGGAAACTTTCGTTCCATCTGCTTTTTCGATCGTGTCTGGTACGAGGTCACTCTCGCACGAAGCACACTTCATTCCAATTACTCCCATACCGCATGATGAACATGAATACTGAATCATGTAATATGCTAGGATTTGAAGGTGTATATCTTTTCCTCAATGCATATTTGGCAAACTTAGATTCAATGGGTTGAAAATCTCCACCGTGTTCGCATAGTGCGAGGGAGTTCAATGTTCCATAAAATTCTCACAAATTTTTGCCTCTTATTGTTCGTTTTACCTTTGGTCGGTTTTTTGATGCCGGTAGGGGCGCAATCAGTTGAACATGAAGCAATGTGGTGGGAGCACACCACCGTTGACAAGAACAAGAATAGAATTGGAGATATGATTGAAGTTCATAAAAACAGCCCGTACTTCCTCGACGAAGAAGGCACGTTGCCGCTCATCATTGATTTCGACCGAACACCAACAGTAGAAGATGTGAGGCTGCTCGAGCGAGAAGTGGATTATCAGCATCAGTTCATTCTCAAGCACATCGATGCCCTCGCAGGACGAATCCATGTTGACAAAATTTGGGACACCCTCGAACTGCCTGGTGTCGTCTTGCTCGAACTTGATGGAATCCTTGAGGTTGCCAATGGTGACGCTGCTGTCTTGCACGGTGTTGACCAAGCATGGCAGCAAACTGGATACGATGGTTCGGGAACAACCGTCGCCATCATTGATACAGGTATCGATGGCTTACATGTGTCACTCGACGACCAAGATGATGACCCGCTTACGTACGACCCGAAAATCGTTGCTTTTTACGATGCAGTGAACAATGCAAGTGCAACAAATGGCACTGAAGTATTCCCATATGACGACCACGGTCACGGCACGCACTGTGCTGGAACAACCGCAGGGACCGGAGCTCCTGACTTTGAGCACATGGGCATGGCTCCAAAAGCAAATCTTGTTGGTGTCAAAGTGCTTGATGGTGGCGGTTCAGGTTCCTTCGCAACCGTGATGGCGGGCATGCAATGGACGGTCGACCACAGGTATGAGTACAACATACGAGTTGCTTCAATGAGCCTTGGGGGTCCAGGAGCAATTGAATGGACTTCGTCCGAAGAAGACAGCGTGAACAGGTACGCAAACGAAATGGTTAGGGCAGGAATTGCCATGTTTATCGCAGCAGGGAACAATGCTGTCTCCGCTCAAATCGGAACGCCCGGATCTGCTGAAGATGTCATTACAGTAGGAGCACTTGACAAGGATTCCTCAATCGCTATTTACTCAAGTCAAGGACCAACGGAAGAAGGTCGAATTAAACCAAACATAGCCTATGTCGGTTCGAATGTGATGTCCGCTGCTGCCAACACAGGTGATGGCTATGTTGCATTCTCAGGCACATCAATGGCTACACCAGGAGCCGCAGGCGTTGCCGCTCTCATGTATCAGGCCAATCCAGACCTCTCACCGTTTGATATCCGAAACATCATGCAGGAGACGTCGATGTACAGACAATGTCACTACATGGCAGCAAATGAGCCATGTGCGGAAGATTTGATTCCAAAGAACAGACAAAACAATGTCTATGGACACGGCGAAGTAAGAGCACTCGATGCAGTCATGGAAGCTGCCCAACAAATGTACATGTTTGACAATTCCGTTCAAATCACGCTAACATCTGAGACGACAGAAAGTGAGCGAGTTGAACTTCGAACAATGGATGTCATTTCCTTTGAGATCAGCGAAGGTGTCGAATCAATTCAGTGGCGAAGCAATCACTTGAGGGACGATTGGTCAAACATTCACTCCTACGAGCACACGACCGACGCTGAGTTGTCTGCTATCGATATCGCTCATCAACTCGAGCACCTGCCGGGAATCGACCTTCAGGGAAACCACACCCTTTCGATTCGAGGTATTATTGAAAACGGAACATCGACCGCTTCAACCCCAATTATGACGGTCAATGTCATGCTCATCGATGTCGATAAAAATGGAGTAAAGAGCAGCGACGATGGCATGTTTTCATCATCGGAAATGTTCACAGCGATTGGGATATTTGTCGTCGTCTTGCTCGTGGCTTTGCTTGGCGTCGGTTATGCGACCGACAAAGAGGAAGGCATTTTTGCGGGTAAAGACAGTGATGTCCTCTTCGACCAAGAGAACGATGCTTGAACACGCCTAAGCAGCACTCACTGCATCCCATTTCTTTTGGATTTCAGCAGTATCATCGAGTCGACCAACGTGAATTTCTAGGATGTCTCCATCCGATGTGACAAAGGCAAGCGAGCCTGGTGATTTAATGTCCAATGCTTCTGCAACTTCAGACCCTTTCATGAACACATAGGTCGTGAGATTGATGTTTGTTGCTCCTGTCTCGTCATCATCATCATGTGCGTTTGCAGATTCATGCCAATCTTGAAGTGTCAGTCCGCCAGCATTTTCTGCAGGGTCGGTTGACATAACAAGAACCGGTAGTTCGGGTACAGCATCCCAAATTGCGAACATCGTTGTGTAACATGGATTGTTGCACCATTCTGCTGAGAACATCACAATGAATGGCGAACCCGACATTCGTGCATTGTCGTACGTTTCATTATCATCTCCTACCGAAGAGAAACTGGGGAACGCCTGCATCGAATTTTCTTCTGAATCTTCGCTTGTGCACCCTGCTAAACTCGTCGATAGAAGGAGGAGGACGGTGAGAAAAATGTTGTATCGCATGAAAAATAGGTTAGTAAAGGTCATTATTCAATCTATTGATGATTCACACATAATCTTATCATGTTCTTCTCGATGTCGAATCATGAGACTTCCGTTTTTGCTGACTATTGTCATTCTTCTCTCGGTTCTTGTTCTTACCACTCCAGTCTCGGCCCAAGATTCAAATGTCGAGTGTGAACAAGGGGAGGGAAATTCCACAAAGGACCGAATTGGTTGCCTTGATACCGACGGAGATGGATGGTCGGACCCAGATGGAAACTGGACCATGGCACAGGGAGCAGATGTATGGCCTAACGATTCGCTTCGATGGTCCGATGCGGACGGCGATGGACATTCTGACCAACTTGGAGATACTTTTGGTGATCACTGCCCTAGTATATACGGCAAAAGTAAAGTAAAATTGAGAGGTTGTAGCGATATCGATAACGACTTTATTCCAGATATATACGATGATGATGCAGATGGCGATGGGATTCGAAACGAACTTGAACGCGCTGCATCTTCGGGGACAATTCTCTACGACCCATACAATCCAAATTCAGTGCCACCAGATGTTGACATGGACACAATTCCTGATGTTCTCGATAACGACAATGATAACGATGGCTGGCCGGATGATGTTGAACAAGACCGTGGCTCAGATTACCTCGATGGTTCAGAAACACCTTTCAATATGTACATGGGCATGAATACAGGATTTTTCTATCTCGGTGGGCTTGGTTTTTCAACAGAGTACCAAGTTGACGAACCCGAATTTTCAGTCTCAGGCGTGTCTGAAATCGTTTTTGAAGAATTGGTCATACCGCTTTTGTTAATTCCAATTTATTTGTCACTCTATTGGAGTCGTTCCCAGAATTACAAACGTATTTTGCGAGGCATCGAGGAATGTTTTGACCTCGATAAATTAGCAGTGTTTGAACAAGAAATCAACAGAGATGTGAAGAAAAGAAACATCAAGGTGTACCACGGTCTTGTGTTAAGAAACGCCATCGAAGAACGAGAAACCCTTCTCGGAAAAGTAGAGCCATTTGTTCGTGGCGAAGAAGAATGACTCAGAATGTTAGAAAAATTCAATCGTATCGACACCGAACAATCAAAGAGTACAATCAACCCCAAAAGGATAGGCGGAAGGTATGGTTGGTGCAGAACATGTGGATATGCTTCCACAACCAAACAGTCAAATCTGGAAGGGTATGGTTAACGGCCAGCCTGTTGAAACCCTAATTTCGTCTAATGCTGTCCTCCTCGATGTGCTTCGTGATAAGGTTGGAATGCTCGGTGTCAAGCGTGGCTGTGACCTTGGAACGTGTGGCTGCTGTACTGTCATGGTCGATGGAACGCCCCAACTTTCTTGCCTGACGCTTGCGGGGCAATGCAATGGAAAAGAAATCACAACGGTTGAAGGCTTGGCAAATCACGGCCATCTCGCCCCTATTCAGGAATGCTTTGCCACATACGGAGGCTCTCAATGCGGATTTTGTACACCTGGTTTTCTCATATCGTCACAAGCTCTTCTCAATGAAAATGACCAACCGACGAGGGAAGAAATAGCGTGTGCCATCGAAGGAAACCTTTGTCGCTGCACGGGCTACCAACAAATCATCGATTCTATCGAAGCAGCTGCTGCAATGCAACGAGGCGAAGCAGAGCAATCACCGAAAGCAAGCGACCCACACCCAGATCCACATCCTCAAGGTCCCGATGAACCTTCTATGCCTCCTGGAAACGCAAGGTGATGGTTGATGAGTGGAGGGTACAAACAACAGCCATCAGGCGTTCGTACCGATGGTAAAAGAAAGGCCGGAAAAATTGTTTTCCCTCCTCCTGGTAGCGGTGGAAGCGACCCCGTCATGAAGGAACGAGACCTCGATTTCATCCCAGAATCCGTTGGTGGAAGAGAGCCGCAACCAGCAGGCTCACACATTCACGACCGAGCAAGAACGGGTACCACCGTTGGTAAACCAACCGCGCTCGTCGATTCAAATGCAAAAGTTACCGGCCAAGCTTGGTACGGCGACGATGTTCGATTGCCAAATGAATGCATTGGCAAAATATTGCGTTCACCTTACCACTATGCTCGAATCAAGTCAATTGATACATCAAAAGTGGAGGCATTACCCGGCGTTCTCGCAGTTGCAACTGGACAAGATTCACCACAATCCTTTGGTGTGCTGCCCGTAACCAAAGATGAGCATGCCATGGCTCAGGACAAGGTACGGCATATGGGCGACCTCGTTGCCTGCGTCGCCGCTGTCGATGAAGCAACAGCCATCCAAGCACTTTCCTTATTCGAAATCGAATGGGAGGAACTTGAACCTATTTTTGACCCCAGAAAAGGACTAGAAGACCACGATGAACCAATCCATTGGCGAGGAAAGTACCACCTTGAGTCGACCAATGTTCAGAAGCGGGTGTTTCAAGAATTTGGTGACCGAAGTCTCGTGGAAAAACCACATGCATCTTCGCATGGAAAATGGCGGATGGAAGGCGTTCATCACGGTTTTACTGAACCACATGCAGTCGTTGCTCATTGGGACCCCAACGGCCGATTACAACTGTACACGCCACAACAGGTTCCACATTATACCCATAGAGCATTGGCTACAGTTCTCGATGTGCCCATGCATCAAATCAATGTGATACGAACATTTGTCGGTGGTGGATTTGGTGGCAAATCAGATCCGTTCCCTCACGAAATGTGTGCAGCAATTTTGGCCCGTAAATCTGGAAGGCCGGTCAGGATTACATTTGACCGTGAAGAAGTCTACTGGATTAATCGAGGTCGACACCCTAGCCATATCGAAGTTGATATGACTTCAGATGATGAAGGGAGAATCACAGGTTTTGATATCGACGCACTCATCGATGGCGGCGGTTTCGCTTCCTTTGGTCACGTGACGTCCTATTACAACGGTGTTCTTGCTACCGCTCCCTACGAACTGGGTTCATTTCATTACACTGGAGCGAGGGTGTGGACGAACAAACCTGCCTCTGGTGCCATGCGTGGTCATGGAGCCGTCAACACAAGATGTGCAGTTGAAGTTGGCCTCGATGAGATGGCTGAACAAATGCAAGTCGACCCTATCTCGCTGCGTTGCGCGAATTTACTTCCACCACATAGTCGTACAATCACAGGTTTCCGAATTACTTCAAACGGTATGCGGCAAGCACTTGAGCAGGTGCGCAAGCAATCCGATTGGGATTCCAAATTTCGACAATTACCTCTTGGAAAAGGCATCGGTGTAGGTTGTGGATTCTTCATTTCAGGTTCGGGCCTACCAATTCACTGGGACCCAAACAAATTCCCTCATGCTACAGTCCACATCCAAGTCGACATGGATGGTGGAGTGACAGTTCACACAGGTGCTGCAGACATTGGTCAAGGTTCAACCACTGCAGTTGCCCAAGTCGTTTCGGAAGTTCTTGGCCTACCACTTTCAATGATTCATGTTCGCAGTCATGAAAGCGATACAAGTCCGGTGGACCTTGGTTCATACTCAAGCCGTGTCACATTCATGAACGCAAACGCAGCGATTCGAGCTGCTATGGAGATACGTGACCAGTTGCTCAAGGCCGCTTGGGATATCCTTGGATACCATCCAAATGTCCTGGTCATCAATGACCGACGAATCTACTATACACACGACCCATCGATCGGTATCTCGTACCTCCAAGCCCTGCATAAAGCACAGGAAGACAAAGGAGCCCTCATTGCGTCAGGGTCATATCGTTCTCCTCCGATGGGCGGTGTACACAAAGGGGCCGCAGCAGGTTTGGCTCCAGCGTATTCATTCTCTGCATATGTCGCAGAGGTTGATGTTGACCTTGAAACGGGCCTGATTCGATGCACGAATGTATGGGCAGCACACGATTGTGGTAAGGCTTTGAATCCACTTGCTGTCAAAGGCCAAATCATCGGGTCATGCCATATGGGGCTTGGTCAAGTACTTTCAGAAAAGATGGTTTACGGTAGAACAGGTCATCTGCAGAATGCAAATCTTCTCGAATACAAGATTCCATCAGTGCATGAAATGCCACATGTTGAACCAATTATCATCGAATCAAGCGACCCAGAGGGTCCATTTGGTGCAAAAGAAGCCGGTGAAGGCCCACTTCTCCCAATTCTTCCAGCGGTCGTCAACGCTGTATACGATGCAATTGGTGTACGATACAGAGATCTCCCACTCACTCCGGATGTTGTGTATCAAGGAATAGAGAAATCAATGAAGGAGAATGAAGTCAATAGTCCGACAGATCTACCATCGCCTCGACTTCAACACTCTGCAATGCAACAAGTTCTCGAAAAGCGTGCAGAGGAACATTCAATTCGAGACAAAAAGCGACAAACTTCTGAAGAAACAGGTGCTTACGTGAATGGGGTGCTCTTTGGTTTTGACCCAAATATCCCTCTTGCAGACCAAGCAGAAGGTTGGAGAGAGGCCACAGAGCCAGAACCTGAACAATTGGCAGCTCTTGGGCTTGCAGGCAAAGCATGGCTCAAGAAAGAACAACGACAGATGGAGGGCGAAAAGTAATGCTCATGCCACCCTTTGAGTTGCATCATCCAACTACAATTGAAGAGGCAATGGCCTTAGCAAAGCAATTGGTTGACAGCGGGCAATCATTTGATTGGGTGGCAGGTGGAACAGACATCATTCCAAATTACAAATGGAGGATAAACCCAAAACCACATGTCATTTCACTCGCCCAAATTGATGGTGCAACCTCGCTGAGTCCGACAAGTATTGGTTGTATGGTGAGAATTTCGGAGATTGAAGAAGCAAAGGATGCTCACCCACTCTTACGTCAGGCTGCCGCAAAAATCGCTTCCTCTCTTATTCGTAAAAGTGCAACTGTGGGAGGTAACTTATGTTTAGACACTCGATGTTTTTGGTACAATCAAGGCGAGGATTGGCGACGTTCAATTGATTGGTGTCACAAAGCAGATTGTGGCACTGGTGCCGATTGTCGAGTGATTCCAAATCAAAACACGCTCTGTGTTGCAACCTATCAAGGAGATTTAGCTCCTAACTTCATGGTGCTTGGTGCTCAAGTCCATTTGATCGGGCCAAATGGTGAGCGAACAATTCCTCTTTCCGAATTTTTCATGCTCGATGGTATGAAGAAAAATGTCCTCGAGGAAGGAGAATTGTTGTGGCAAGTTCTTTTGCCTGAAACATCAACGAAAATGGTCGGCGAATATCAAAAGTTGAGAGTCCGTGATTCATGGGATTTTCCCGAAGCAGGCATTGCTTCCGCGTGGATTCCTGGTGATGTAACCTCTGTTAAAGTAGCAAGTACGGCACTAGAATCGATTCCACGCTTGCATTCAGAACTCGTTAAGGGGCATATCGATGCAAACAATGGGGCGATCGACGTGGCTCTCTTTTCAGATGAGATGTATAAAGATATCAAACCGGTGAACAACACAGCCCTCCCTCCTCGATATCGCCGCTCCATGATTCGAACGCTCACGAAAAGATCACTCACATCGACCTTAGGGGAGTCAAAATGAAAATCCATTTCTTTGTTGTCATCTTGATGCTCCCTCTTGCCGTACCAGTACAAGCACAACTTCCTGGGGGTTCATGGGAATTTGGTTGGGATACAGATATGGATACAACTTATGTGTTGGACTTAGAAGACGATTGGGACCTAGAAGATGTCATCAAATTTTATGTTGACAATACACAGAGTACGACGTTGAATCTTGATATTGAATACGAGTTTGAAGATGATCTACCCATCGACTTTGACGGGCCAGAGAGTGTTTCAGTTGGTGCAAATTCAAACGAATCATTTGAAATTACAATTACAGGAACCACCGAAGATGACATTCGACAATTTGGTGCAGACACCTCAATTGAACTACTTGTTCGGGCAAAGCAAACAGCCGGTTCTGCAGACGTGAGGACTGAGGAGATTGATGGAAAAATGAAATTCCCACGAATTCTTAAACTAGAACCAACATTGTCTGAACCGACTGATGAATTATTTGCAGGATCAAGTGTACCTGTGGATTTACTGGTCGAAAATCAAGGTAATGCTAACGATGCTATTTCTTCCGCAGAGGTATCAATTCGTAATTGCCCCCATCTCTCAGTATCTCAATTGGAATCATTAGAAAATCAAGTCATCGAACCTACCGGTGTCAATAGCGCCGAGGGCAAAATCTTCGAACTTCGTGTTGAAGCCTCATCAAGTCATCAAGAACGCATGTGCGATATCACTCTCACCGTGTTCTCCGAGGGTGCTTCAACCTCACATTCGACATCGATGACCGTATCGGTCAAAGCACCGACTGCAAACAACGATGAACCAATTTTTGAAGAAGATGAATCTTCAACAAACTCTGATGACACTTCAGCATTATCTTCTGTGACAGCAGTCCAGGGAATTTTAGCGATTCTTATCGCGGCAATTCTTACGAGAAAACCCTGAAATTTGTTATTTTTTTCGGATTTGTCGGTTTTCGTCGATATTTCGTCCAACAGAATGTAAGTGAAAACTGTGCGAAAATCGACTTCAAACTGTGAACACAGTAAGGTAATCATTATGAGTGGAGCGATGTTCCGAAGGTTGATAAGAGGGGAATGCAATGGTAGATGAACAAAAATCTAAACTGAGCCTTGAGGCTTGGCTCATGATTGGTTTCGTCGTATCCCTTCTCCTGTCTACCACAATCATAGCCATTGTTTCCTCTGGAAAGAACACGGTTTTCTCACCGTATGACACTGAAAAAGATTACTCAAATCAACAACTCACAGAAATGCGTTCGGATCTTGGTGAAGGTGAAACCAACTCAAAAGACCCACTTAACGGACTTGGGTTCTCAATTGCAAACACCATGTCAACCCCTATGCTTGTTAACGATTGGAAAGATCCTCACCGTACCCTTCTCATTATTGCAGCCCCAGAAAAACCATTTGATGCTGCTGAAGCCGCAGCGATTCACAGTTTTGTGACTGAAAAAGGCGGTAAAGTGATTCTCGCTTCAAACTCCACCAATGCTCAACTCGTTGCAGAAGAATTCGGTGTGAAATACTTCGATGCCCCTGTGAAAGAAGACGAAACAACGGGAAGGTACTATGAAGTCACAGACAAGGATGATGTGCGAATTTCACCAGATACACGTAAAGTTTGGTCTGTCGCATCAGTCAATCAAGACGTTCGTAGCATGGGTAACGGATTCAACAATCCTTGTGAGGTAACAGATGTTCAAAGTCGTGAAGTAAACCAGTGTAGAATGCCTGTTCTCTTCCACCGACCGACCGCTATTCAAGTGCTCGATGACCAAGAAGATACCAACAGGAATGTGATGGTTCTCGCTCACGCATCAACATCAGCTGAAATTTTAATGAGCGAACAAAGTCTTGACAATCCGACGCTCGGTGAAGGTGAAACCGGCCTCATCATTAGAATCGACTATCCGGTTTCAGGTGTTCTTGATGAAAAGCCGAACAATGATTACGGAGAAATTGATGTAACAGGGTCAATTGTGTTTGTTTCAGACCATTCAGTTCTTGCAAACCACCTCTGGAGTCAAGACATTGCAGAAGCGACTGGTAAGCAACAATGTGACTCACAATTGTACATTGACCACAGCCACACATGCTGGAATTCAGATTCAGAAGGACTGGACAATTCCTATGGTGATACAACATGGAACGGAAATTCTCTGTTTTTCACCGCATTAATCCTCGATATGATGGAATTGGACAACACCCAGATGTCGACAACGGTAACAAGCTACTACGAAAATTTCAATGTCGTCTTTGATGAAAGCCGACACGTCTCATCCGCTCTATCGATGCCGTTCACAGAAGCCATGGGAGCCATTGTCCTGCTCACGAGTGACGCGGTCTTGAAATGGCTCATCATTCTCAATTTGTTCGCTCTCCTCGCCATCGCCATCATGGTTGTTCCTGAAAAAGAAAATTGGCGACATGTCTTTGATTTAACACGATTTAGAGAACGCCCGAACAAGGTTGATGCTTCAATGTATCAACAGCGTGTTCGAAATGCGTTTTTATCCAAAGTGAGGCAATTTAATGACCTCACACGGGAAGAATTTGCCCGAAAAACACCCGCAGAAGTGATGCAACTTGTGCGAGATCCACGACTGATTGAACTCGTAAGTTCAAACAGAGCATACTCCAATGATGAATTAAGGGAACTTATCCCGCAAATACGTCGTTGGGGAAAATAATGAATTAAGGAGGAAAAAAATATGCAACCTAACCCAGCAGCCCCGCCAGCGCCACCAGCGCCTGCAGCACCAGCAGCACCTGCACCACCTGCGGCTCCAATGCCAGCAGCACCAGCAGCACCTGCGGCACCTGCGGCACCAGCAGCACCAGCAGCACCTGCGGCTCCAATGCCAGCAGCACCAGCAGCACCAGCAGCACCGGCAGCGCCGGCTCAGCCAAAACACCAGAGCAGCCCAGAAGTACAAGAACGCCTGAAAGCCGTCGGCGCAATCGCACAAGCGATTTCCGCTGAAGTTCAGAAGGTGATTATTGGTAAGTCACACGTCATTGACAATGTGCTCATCAATATCTTATCGAACGGAAATCTTCTCTTCGAGGATTATCCAGGTCTCGCTAAGACGTTGATGACAAACACGTTTGCCGATGCACTTGGTTGTGACTTCAAGCGTGTACAATTCACGCCTGACTTGTTACCAGCAGATATCACCGGTACGAACATCTACGACGCAAAGAAGGGAGAATTTACCTTCAAACCAGGTCCATTGTTCTGTAACCTACTTCTCGCTGACGAGATCAACCGTGCACCGCCAAAGACACAAGCTGCTTTGCTTGAAGCAATGCAAGAAAAGCAAGTGACTATTGGTACTGTTACACACAAGTTGCCTGCACCATTTATTGTTATGGCAACCCAGAACCCAGTTGAACAAGAGGGTACATATCCGCTACCTGAAGCACAATTGGACCGATTCATGTTCAAGATGTCCGTTGGATATCCAGACCGTGCTGATGAAGACGAAATTCTCGCTCGACGTATCAACCGTGGAAAAGACGCAGTCGATGTGGATGTCATCACCGACCCACAGAGAGTCATTGCAATGCAGCAAGCGTGTGAAGACATCTATGTTGATCCAGCGATTCGAATGTACATGGTCGAGATTGTTGCTCGAACAAGAGAAGACCCACGTGTACTCGTCGGTTCATCCCCTCGTGGTTCACAAGCACTTCTCAAGACTTCAAGAGCTGCAGCAGCAATGCGAGGCCGAGATTTCGTTACACCCGATGATGTGAAAGCGGTTGCAGAACTCGCAATTGCTCACAGAATCATCCTCAAACCAGAACATCAAATCAAAGGTCTCGAAGCTGGCGAAGTGGTTCAAGCAATCCTTCGCGAGGTCCCAGTACCTACTGTTTGAGCAATTCGTTGAGAATAGATTGGAGGCATTGTGATGTGGAGTCGTAAGTCAGCCATGCTTGGAAGCCTAGCAGTTGCTATGTATCTTCTTGGTCTTACACTCCGAAACTCTCAACTCGTCACCATTGCAGTAGTCATTTTCGTGTTCCTCACATGGGCTGCAATTTTTGGAGGACACGCAGATGTAGCATCATCTGGTCGACGAGCTGATGAGTGGACAGGCGAAGAAGGTGTAGCATTAGGAAACGTCATTGCGATGAGAAAAATTTCCTCTGCTCGTCTATTTGAAGACGGTGAACTTAGTGTTACTCTTCGGATGCAAAATACATCATCACTTGCCAAAATCTTAGAGGTACGAGACCGTGTTCCAGAAGTTATGCGCATCAAAGAAGGTGCCAACTACATTTTGATGGAACTTGGACCTCGTCGAGAAACCTACATCGAATACACGATTGAATGTCCTCTCCGAGGATTCTACAGCCTTGGACCTGTAACGGTTCGAATGCAAGATCCATTTGGATTGTTCCACAAGGAAAAAGAACTTCACGTCTACAATGATTTCCTCGTGTTCCCGAAGATGGAAGACTTGAAGGAAACATTCGTTAAATCGAGAGTTCCAAAAATCTTCACTGGTGCAGTAAATATTCGTCAACCGGGTCCCGGTTCAGAATTTTATTCACTGCGTGAGTATTTCGAAGGGGACTCATTCCGAGCAATCAATTGGTCAGCTTATGCCCGTTCTGGAAAACTCATGGTGAATGAACGTGAGCGAGATGCTGTATCCGATATCATCATTATTATTGATTCGAGAGCAGTAGCAGAAACTGGACCTGTTAGCCGCAATGCACTTGTTTACTCAACGAGAGCGGCAGCTTCGCTAGCGAAGTACTTCCTCGGTCGGAGAGACTCAGTTGGTATTATCGTGTATGGCGATGAGGTTGTAAGCGTCGATAGAGATACAGGAAAGAAGCAACTCTATGTCATTCTAACGAAATTAGCAGGTGCGGTTGCTCGTGGTAACATTCCGTTGCAAGTCGTGGTGAACAGAATTTTGCCACACATCAACAAAGGAAGTCCAATCATCTTCCTTTCAAATCTTGAAGATGATCCGACCATTGTGAATGCTCTGAGAGATTTCAGAGCAAGAAACTTCGATGTCACCGTCCTTTCTCCTTCGTCACTTGAATTTGAATTCGATGCTAAGCGGATTGACCGTACTGGCTACGAGGTCATGAAAACAGAGCGAGACGTTTTGATTGGTGAATTACGAGGACTTGGCGTCAACATCATGGACTGGGAGCCGGATATGTTGTTGTCAACTGCACTTGCAGGAGCAAGAGGATTCTAGAGGGTGATGTAGATGACAATGAGTAAACAATCAGGCGATACATCTCATTTGTATGATGGAAAAACAGTTCGTTCATCTGCACCTTCAAGAAAGAAGTTGGCAGGTCAGGCTGGAATTGGAACAGAAATTCCTGATGATGCGATTCCAAAGGTAGAGATACCATCGTTTGTCGAATCACTTCTCGGTGGTCCACTTGTTCCAAAAATGAAATTCCTTCCTCCAGATAAAATGGTACAAAATTTGCAGATCGCAGTGTATGGGGTACTCGTGGCTCTCGCCTTCCTCACATACATGATTTCACCACCTGAGGGAACGATGTGGTATGTCATAAGTGGTTCACTTGTGTTCGCAAATATCATGCAAATCACCATTATCGCTTCAGGAACTGTGTTCGGATTTATGGGGACGCTCAAGAGAGATGCACGTTTTTCGCTTGTTAGTTACTTGCTTTTTATTCTGGCAATCCTGAGGTTTGCTTCCTCAAAGACTTCACTTTCAAGTGATTTCTTCAATTTGGCTGATAGTCCAACTATGCTTGCAGTTCTCGTTGTTGTCTACTCTGTTTTACTCATCATGTACTTCGAACTAAGCAACGGAGTGTTTCGTTACTCGATGCTCGACACGAGCATTCGAACAAATGAAGTCTATGTGATGAATCCGAAAAAGATTGTCGGAAAGTATCACAGATCACTCATCATCAATCCAATTATCGGTACATTGCTGGCCTGGTTTGTGTTGTCAGCAAACAAAATTTTACCCTTCTTTGTTGGAATTTTCTCGAATGATACCGCTACAAGAATGCGGGAGTCTGTCGAACTTACTTCAGTTTACGGCGTAGCCTTGGGCACACTATTCGTCTTTATTGTCGTCGGAATTATGTTTGGATTGAACCTTCCAACGCACATTCAACGAATGAGAGAAAACCGGGCGGACTAATTTTTCACTCGAGCGTCAATAATCTCTTTCACTTCTAAGATAACTTCTCGAAGTTGTTTTCTTTTTGTTAAGAAGTGAAAGCCGTGTTCTGATGTAAATTGGTGTTCGTTTGGATTATTGATGAAGTAATGATGGTTTTCAATGATGTTAGATACACCGTTTCCTATACACGAAATCATTCCAGTGAACGTCTTTTCCTCGACAACACAATGGTATGATTTGGCAATATTTCTCACCTGTTGTAAACATGAGGATGATATGATGAATTGTGCAGTTGAATTTTTTATTTCCAATCCAAAGAGAACTACATTCTCATCTTGAATTTCTTTTACAAGGTTAACCATCGTGTGCGAATGAAGGTCATTGGTGTGGAGCGAAATCAGTGAAACATGTTGTACACAAGCTATTCCTTTGAGTCCATTGTACGATTGAATATCAGGTCCAATGGTCGTTGAAAACTGTGTTTCTCTGAATGTCGAAATGTTTCGAATTTCAAGCGGAATACCGCTTCGCATAAGTGGTTCTATAGAACCAACATGAAGGATTGGAGCATCTCTATGAGCGAATTCTAATGCTTCACCATAGCCAATGTAACGAAGCGGTTTTGTGGGTATATTCCACCTTGGATTAACTGGGAACAATCCTTCAACATCTTTCCAAAGAATGACCCTTTCAGCATCGAGTACAACAGATAAAGCCGCAGCAGTATGGTCTGAACCTCCACGGCTGAGGAGAGCAATGTCATCATTGGGACCTTTACCAAACCAACCAGTAACGACAGGAAGCCCAAACAATGCATCGTGTTGCAAGGATTGTTTTGTTTTTGCAATGTCAACTTCAGACTGGCCATTTTTTACTGAAAGACAAATGCCGATATCTTCCGATCCAAGTGGGTGAGCGTCGAAGCCGAGGAGCCTCAATTCATTTGCTACAACCAATGCGGAAAGTCGTTCTCCAGCGGCTAAAAGACGATTGTATGCAACTTGATCATCGGGTTTTTCGGACAATGCTGTCAATGATTTTTCCATCCCACGTAAGACTTGGTCGTACTTTTCTCCAAGGTCTGATCTTTGTATGGTTGGAGAAAATCGTTTGTGTTGTGAATGTAAATCGCTGACAAGCCTTCCAGCATATCTTGGCTCATTGGCTGCACGAATCAAACGGTCGGTGGTCCCCCAAAGAGCAGAAACGACGATGATGTTTCGTGATTGATTCTCTTGAGATAAGACATAGGCAATTTGCTTTACATCCGAAGCGTCCCGCAGGCATGAGCCTCCAAATTTATGGACAACAGTTTGTAGATTCGTCATAAAAACCCTCCTCGTTTGCACAAATCATAGATGATGATGTTACACATTGCCTCGACAACTGGTGCAGCACGAGGGGCAAGAACTGGATCATGGCGCCCCTTGACAACCAAGTCTTCAATTTGATTGGATTCTATGTTGAGGGTTGGCTGAGGCTTTGCTATACTTGAGGGTGGCTTAAACGCAATAGAAATTCGAACATCCGAACCGGTTGAGAGTCCTGCGAGACCGCCGTCTGGTTGTTCACCGAGTTGAATCGGATGCTCACTGGTTCCGCCCCAAGGAGAGTTATGCGTAGATCCATTCATTTTGACAACTCCAAAACCATATCCAAACTCCACGCCGCGTACTGCAGGAATGGCGAATAAGGCCCTCGATAGAGAAGGCTCAATTCCGTCAAACCATGGCTCACCTACGCCTATTGGAAGTCCTTGAATTGATGCAGAAACACATGAACCAATTGAATCTCGTTGTGCACGTGTCGATTCGATGAGGTGTGCCATCTTGCCAGCGGCTTTCGGGTCACGGCACCTCAATTGTTCACATTCTTCACTTGCCCATCGAGGAGGACATCGATTCATGCCCTCTGCTTTTACATCGCCTATTTGGCTGACATGTGCTTCGATGTGGATGCCTTTACGTTCTAAAAGTGGTGAAACAAGTGCGGCAGCAGCAACAAGAGGAGCAGTCATTCTTGCACTTGATGTGCCTCCACCTCGAAGGTCGGCTTCTCCTTTTGATTTGATCTGCATGACCATGTCTTGGTGTCCAGGCCTAGGATGATTCGGGAGAAAACTGTAATCTGTACTCTTTACATCCTTATTGGGAATGAGGCATCGGATTTCATTGCCAACAACGATTTCATTTTCAATTCCTTGCTCCCAAATCACTTCGTCGGTTTCTCTTCTTTTGCTTGCAAATTTTCCACCAGGTTTTCTCTCATCCATAGCCGATTGAATTTTTTTCAAATCAATCTTTGTTCCAACGGGAATGCCTTCGATTGTCGCTCCAACATGAGGGCCATGACTTGAACCGAACAAAGTGACGCGGAAAACCTCACCTATTGTCATCATGGTGGTCAAGGTTTGCTAATTCTTGTTCATTCAAGAATGTATGTCATTCCTCTTCGGACACTTTTTGTCCTGCAATAGAGGATTCTAGGATTTGAATATCTGGGTATTTTTGAGTGTACCATTGTTCTAAACGATTTTTCATGACTTCATTTGCTTTTGGTATGATAACCACAATCGCACTCCCCGAGCCTGTTAAGCCCGAAGCCCTGGCCCCGTTAACAAAGGCATCATTCGCCATTTTTCTCCCTTCGACATCACGTGTTGCAGCAGCAACTCCACGACCATTCCATGTCAGAGACACCCATGGGTTGTTTGTTTGGAGTGCATTCAACGCTTGTTCAAAGGGTTGTTGAGATGCTTGAAAATCCTCAATTTTTGGACGTGTTTTCCTTGGCCCTCTCAACAAAAGCAAGATAATCCATTCATCTGGATTTAAGTCGCTTTGGTCCATGAGAACGCCATCTTTGATGTCCGCTTGTGAATCAATAAGTTTCCAACCCGAAGTTGCACACGCCCAAGCATCATCAACCGAACCTGTGAGTGAAATTCCAGACTTGAGGTGAGCCTGAACTGTCAAACGCACAACCTCTTCATCATTCAATGAAGTCGATGTTGAATTCGCTAGTGCTCGAAAAGCTGCAACACACAAAGCAGATGACGACTTAAGGCCTTGAGAAACCGGAATTTTTGATGCAACGGACCAATGAATATCACCGACATTATCTGTTGGTAATGGGTGATTTGCTTCCGTCCATACTTCGAGTATGAAGTCAAGCAATTTACTTTCATCATCAGGCTTTTTTTTCTTGGGCCGATCTAAAACTCGAACCGCTATCGGTAAGGTAAGACCAAGGCTTGCTCCATACCCGAAAGCAGCAGCATGAAGAAGGCTGCAAGCACCATGAGCTCGTCCTTCACCTAAAATTGCCATGCTTTAATTCTCCTCGACAGTGCCCAGTACTGTATTACCAATGTGGGTGCCGTGGTTTGAAGATTTCCCTAAGATTGAATCACCTTTTTTGAGTTGTGTTATTGATATTGGTTCACCTTTGTTGGATACGAGCCGGACAGTTTCTGCTTGTTGAAGGAATATCTGACCGTGATTATTGTTTTTATCCTTAACTTTGATGAGAAGAAAAGGCCGATGCTCGATTTTTCGACGACCGAGTGTTGACCCTCTGATTGCCCCATCCACTGAGTAAGCAGCGATAGAATCGCCCGTTTGTAACTCTGAAATGTACTTGAGTGAGCCATCTAGCATTTGAATATAGGAATGGGGTGAGCCCGAATTAACACGGAACGGGCGAGGTGGAACAAATTCAGACGACGTTGTTTCAGCCTTGACAAAGATGAGAGTTTTTGCGCTGGAGCCGATGAGGACGCCTTCGTCATTCTCAAATAATGATGTAAAATCAAGACAATATCGGTCGCCTGTGCCTCCAGATTCAACGGAAGTAATCGTCATCAAATCGAGGTGTTCAGTAGAACGCATCTCGACGATTTCTTTAGAAAACGGAACTCGTTCGAGGCGAGAAGATTTTGCTGCTTGTGCAGACTGAACAAGAGATTCATCTGGGGTGACAATGAGGGCGTCTACACCAGTGTCCAGTGCAAAAGCAGCCCCAATTGCCTGTTCTGGGATGGTGATGAATGATGCTATTTTTGTGTGTGAATGTTGGCAAGCAGCGACTAAATTTTCAAATGGAATCATTTTCCATTCTCCACCAGATATTAAGATCCAATCAACAATTCCAACATACGATAGGGCAGTCGTTTGAGATTCGCTTGAATCGATGTGAATGCATACACCTTTTTCATCGTTTGAAAATGAGGGCTTATGGTTGTGTAGAACGATGTGTTCAGTTGATGGTTGTGGGTCATTACAAACCACACGGTCAACTCCTAATGGCAATTCAAAAGGTTGGTTTTCACGAATGTCCAACCACAGTTCCATGTGAACACCTTACGAGAGTAGATCTAACGCATCGTCTGCAGAAAGACCTTTGTGAACGATGGCAACAATTGCAGCAGCCATTTTTTCAGGATACGGATGTCCAAATATTTGCCTTCCCATACAAACACCTGCTGCACCCCATGACATCGCAAGTTCAACCATATCGAGAACATCTTTGTCTGACTGACCTCGTTCTCCTCCTGCGATGAGAACAGGTATCGGTGCAGCACCAATGATTTCTTCAAACGTTTTTCTCTCTGAAAACCAGGGGGATTTAGCAACATGACATCCGAGTTCAAATGCTAATCGAACAGCATGAGCTTGTCCATTTGTCAAGTCGTTGTTTATTGCTTGCAGATGTTCGCCCCGAGCGTAGACCATACCCAGTACGGGGACATTGTGTTTGAATGCCTTGTTTGTTATTTTCCCCATGGCTTCAATCATGTCGCCTTCGCCCGCTGAACCCATATTGATTTGGCATGAAACTGCTTTTGCACCTCGTGCAATCGATTCTTTAACACTTCCAACCGTCACTTTTCTTGCTGCGTCAATTCCTCCATGCACTGTTGAGACCGATAGATGGGCAACCATTGATGTCGCCGTACCTTCGCATAACGATGAAAAAGCACTCACAACGCCTTTTTGCGCTACGATTGCGTTCACCCCAGCGTTGATGAGTGCTTGAATTGTTTCTTTGAGATTGACCAATCCATCTTGTGGGTATTCCGACGCCCCGTGGTCAATTGGCACCCATACACCCTTTCCATTTGGAAGAAGTTGTTCCATTTCGGCCTCAATACCATCCGCCTTCATGTTCTTTTCCGACATCTTGTTCATCAAAAGATTATGTATTCGAATGGAGTAAAAAATCCATTGAAATCCATCAATTCATTCAACTACTAGTTCGTACACAGATGAACCATGGCGATTTCTTCAATTGCCCTCACCATCGCACTCGCAGGCGGATTTGCTACAGGTGCTTTGTTCACAATGGCTCGCAGTGGCTCATCGAAATACGTTAACCCGCAAAGCGGTATGTCTGCGGAAGGTATCCTCACAGAATCGCAATCCGTCGGCTTTGGGAAGGCAAAAACCAATTTTGACAATAAAATTGCAGCCTTGGAAGACATTCGGCGCCGAAGAAGCCGTATTGACCAACTCTTTTCAGAAGAGGAATATGAGATAAAACGGAAGCAAGATTTAGCAGAGCAGCGAGCCGATCTTCGAAAGAAAGAGGAAGAAGAACGAATCGCAGAGGAAGAAGCTGAACGCCGACGGCGTGAAGAATTAGAAGAGGCTGAACGAAGGCGAATTGAGCGAGAAGAAGAAGAGGCTCGGCTTGAAGAAGAACGACGAGCAGAAGAAGAGCGGCTTGCTGAAGAACGACGAGCTGAAGAAGAACGACTCCTTGAGGAGCAACGTCTCGAAGAGCAACGTCGTCTCGAAGAAGCAGAACGTCTTCGCCTAGAAGAAGAAGCACGACTCGCTGAAGAAAAAGAACGTGAGCGACAGGAAGCACTTGCCGCTGCAGAAGCAGAACGTCTCGCCGAAATCGAAGCAGCCCGTGAAGCTGCAGCTTTGGAATCTCGGCGTGCTGCTGAGAAAGCCATGTCCGAATTGCAAGCAAGACTAGCCCGTGAAGGTGCGAGGTCATCAGATGTGCAAATATCGTTGATGTGGAATAATTACAACGATCTCGACCTGCATGTTGTTTGTCCATCTGGCGAACGCATTCACGGTGGAAACAAGATTTCACAGTGCGAGGGTGAACTGGACGTCGATGCAAATGTACGAGGTGAGACCCGCAAACCTGTGGAGAATGTCGTATGGCCTGAAGGAAAAGCACCTGCTGGCAAGTATCAAGTCTATGTCCATCATTACAAAAAGCATGACAAGCGTCGGAGCAAAGACCCAACGAAATTCCAAGTGATTGTGAACGGTGGCGGAGATTTGCAAGAATTCAATGGTGAATTATCCTCTGGAGAACCAATTTTATTGGTAGCAGAATTTGAACTAGAAGCCCCGGAGATCAGAGAACAACGAAGAAAAGCTTTGGAGGCCGAATTAAGAAGAGCACAGGGCCTTGAACCACTTGACGATGATGTAGATACCTCAATTCTTGAGCCGCAACAACCAGAAGTCGTTGATTTGGCTGAAACTGCTAACCAAGAACGAGAGTCTCTTGACGAGCAAGCTGAGAGAGAGGGTCAAGAAGTTGCTGCACTTCACCAACAGCGAATGGATGAACATATGATGCGTCAGGAACAAGAATTGTCTGACCATGTTGCAAATCAAAAGGTTAAGGCAGAACTTGAGCAACGCCTCAAGCGAGAAGGGGCGAAATCGTCTGATGTTCAAATTTCTCTGATGTGGAACAATTACAACGATCTTGATTTGCATGTGCTGTCTCCTTCAGGAGAGCGAATCCACAACGGTAACCGAAACTCAAGCTGTGGAGGCCAGTTGGATGTTGATGCAAATGAAAATGCAGAATCTAGAAAGCCAGTTGAAAACATCTTCTGGCCAGAGGGTCGAGCACCTCCAGGTAAATACCAAGTGTTTGTTCATTATTACAAGAAACATAAGAAACGCCGAAGCAAGGACCCAACAGCCTTCCAAATCATCGCTCAATTTGCAGGTGAATCTTACGAGTATAGTGGTGAATTAACATATGGCGACCCCATTTTGAAAGTTTGTGAATTCATTCTCGATTCTGATGAGGAACGACAACAAAAAATCAATCACATTCAAAACGAGATAGAATCAATGGACGGACAAGAATCTGCTAGCGAAGAACACGTCGAAGATGAAGCAGATGTTGATGCAAGTGTTCCTTCTGCACCTGATTTAGATGCTGCTGAAGAAGATGCATCCGACGATGCGGTGGAAGACGATCAAGAGGATAACACATCGATTGAATTACCACCTGCACCTGATTTAGATGAAGAGCATGCAGAGGATGATGACGATGTTCCGTCGGCACCAGATTTGGATGAATAATTACGAAAGTAAATCCTCTAATCGATTCTCTCGTGAGGCTTTCTTGATTGAACGAGCAATTCTTCGGCCAGTTGACATGAATTCTTCGTTGATGTCGGAGTAAGGTGAACCACCGACGAATGGATTGGAGCCCGCGACAATGCGTGCACTGATTTCAAACACCTTGAATTCAAGTTTGTCTGTGACGATTGTTTCGAGACAAAATGGACCGAGCATTCCTCGTCCATCTTCCTCCAGATTAAATGAAGCAGCGACGGTTCCTTCAGCCATTTCAAACGCTCTTGGTAGTAAGGATTCACGGATGACGACAGGTTGATTTCCAGTCACAACAAATGAGGGCTCGAGATTCATTTCTCTTAAGTCTCGAAGTGAACCCAGCTTGTAAAATTCATCGACATTGCTCTCATCCCTCCGGTCCATAGACATGAGTTCTAATCGGCCAAGATTTTGTCCTGCTCGTTGACCTGTGCCACGAACTTGATACCCATCAGTGCTGATTGGGTCGAAAAAGAAGTGAAGATAATATCGACATCCGAGCACATATTCTTGGATGGTAAACTCCTCTTCAATATCGACATTTCGTCGAAAATCCCGGTAATCTCTTGCGATAAAATACCCTCTTCCACCTTTAGCACCGGCGTATTTTACAATAACTGGTCCGTCGATATTATGTGGGTCTTCAACAATTTTTGGCATTGTGCAACCACCTTTTTCAAGCCATTCCCTCTGCATAGCACGACTACTTTCCCACCTGAGGATTCCTCTGTTTCCGTAGGTTGGTACTTGGAGCGTCCTGTAATTGCTCGCTCCTAGGTATTCTACCAGCGAACCATGAGGGATGATAATCACATTTCGTTGTCGAAACCACTCAGCATGTTCGAGCATTTCTCTATAATCATCGAGCATCAACCACTCGTCAGGTTCAGCCCCGGGGAATGCTTTGTAAAAACGGCGGCGGTTTTCTCCGACAGCGATGCCAAGGGTTCGAAAACCTTCCATCTTCGCACCATGTAGAATCTGAAGCGATGAATGTGATGCCACAACACCAATCGTAATGTTGTCTTGGTCGTAGTTTTCTAACCAACCTCGGAGGGTACCAGCATCTACGCCCATATCGACCGGTTTTGTATGCACTCTATGAGTCTTGTGTCATACTTTGAGGCGGTTCGAACATTCTTAACTCAAACCTTGATTCAATTGATTCGGAAAAGGTTCAAAGTCTGTGTGTTGAACCTTAACACATGAGCAATGAGACATCGGCAACTCGTTTGACGTACGGAAATTATCTCAGGTTACCCGATTTACTCTCTTTGCAATCTGGCCCGAAGAATTACACTCCACCACCTTCAAATCATGAAATGCATTTCATTGTCGTGCATCAAGCCTTCGAACTTTGGTTTAAACTTATTTTGAGAGAGTTAGAGGAAGCAAGGCAGAAGATGTCCCAAGAAATTATCGACGAGGCTCAAATTCAACTCATCGTTCAACATCTCGAGAGGGTGTCTGAAATTTTCCGACTTCTTGCTCAGCAATGGAAGGTTATGGAAACGATGTCACCAATCGATTTTCTCTCTTTTAGAGATCGACTTGGAACATCATCCGGTTTTGAATCTTGGCAACTTCGACAGATAGAATTTGTCATGGGATTGTCCAATGAAGATCGAGTGGGAAATATGGACCCACTTGACCATATGAGAAAATTAAGGGATGAAGGGAAAATTAGTGGCGAAATTTTTGATGATGTTGAACGAATTGCAACATCGCCATCGCTCAACGATGTCCTTCACAAGTGGTTATCAAGAACCCCTATCCATGGCTCTCAACCACAGGATGCAACAGATTCCCAAATCGTAACCAAGTATATCGAAGAACATCTATCTTCAATGCAAGAACAAGTTGAGGTGTATATCCAACATGCAATTTCAATCGGTCACATGACAGAGGAACAAATACGTCCTAGGTTGGAGGCAAACATTACTGCAGCACGTGAATTTTTCTTCGATTCAAGTCAAAACGTTCGACGAGACCGAGCAGGGCTTTTATTTATCGAATCGTATCGACACCTACCTTTACTATCATGGCCACAACGATTGCTCGACTGTTTTATTGATCTGGAGGAATCAATGTTGCTGTTTCGTGCCCATCATGCTCGAATGGTGGAGAGAATGATAGGCAGACGGTTGGGTACAGGAGGTTCATCTGGTGTTGATTATCTCGATGCAACATCTTCGTACAGAATTTTCAAGGATTTATGGAGCATTCGTACACTCCTTGTGAAACAAAGTGCAACTCCTGACTTACACCAGCAAGATTACTACGATTTTCATCGAAGTCGAAAGTGAGCGAATTCATTCGTCAAGGTGAGGGTCGATATCGATTGGGATGAGGTGATTGTCATATTCATAGAGAGCGATTTTGAGTGGGTCGAGTACATATCGAATCGAAGCTTCCTCAAGGCCGTAAAGTGAGATTAATTCATCTTGAAATTCTTGTCGAAGGGAGTCTTCAGTTGCATATAGTGGTGCCCCCATACCAATTTGAAGTGCTCTTGCACCAATGATTCTTGCACGTTCAAAACGAGTATGATTACGGATTGGTTTAACCATTCAAGACACCTACGAGCAATGCTCGTATTTGGGCGACCTGTGTCATCTTTTTGAACTTAACCCCGTTGGCCTTCTTACTCGTCACTGTCTCCATCGCCTCGATTTGATGGTTTTCTCATCAAATTATAATGACTCACAAGTGCAGGGTAAAGGAGAAGAAAAAGAACTCCGCCAACAATGTACGGTAGATTCGTCTGCGTTGATGTTGAATGTTTCAGGTCTTGGTCCCCGGGAGTATTCAAGAAATCAAAACCACTTGCAGTAGCATTCGAACCTTGTAAAAATTGACTTCGTTCGCCATAGGTCCACGAATTAATGAATAATTTTCCTCCATGACTGAGGTCAAAGGTTTCATTCACATCCAAATGAGGCGTTTCAGAGGTGACATAAGCAACGGATTCTACACGATCAAAAGTGACCCCCGACCGTTCTTTCATCACAGGAATTGTGTACCAAACTTCCCAATATTCCGACGATGAACCAGTGAAAAAAAGTGTTGAATTTACAAGTATATCGTCGGTATCCATCGACTGAAGTGAGGTTGTGTTTGTCAATGCCTCGAGGTCGAGTACTTGGCGATTACCTGTGAATAAATATTCACCATTGTAGACGACAGACGGGAAATATAACAATCGATATTCACCTTCAAAATGAATGAAAGATGCAGACGTGTAATCGTCATCAAAGTTTGATGATTGATGAAGGATAATATTCGTATCGTTTTCTACAAGCGTTGACAAAACCACATCAACATCAGTACACGGGATGCACCAATCTGCGCTAAAATATTCAATCATGTGGCTCTTTGAATCTGTTGTACATGAATCATTTTCATCCACAAGGCAAGCGATATCGACCTGGATGGACGAAACCATTGTCGCTTGAGGTTCTTCGTTTGCAAGGCCGTGAAATGAAACTGATGTATGGAGTAAACATAGGCATCCTAAGACCATGAAAACTCGCACATGCATGAACATGGGTAGAGGCATTTGTTCAAAAGGGGTCTCTTCCCCCACTTACACATGGAGGATGGTGGAAGCCTTCCATTTTACAAGCGTCCCTCCAGCTTACCATTTGCGATATGCCTTATGGCAATGTTAATTGTCGTTGCAGGAGGGACAATACGAATCCACGATGCTGGTGAATCTTGCCCAGACTGGCCACAGTGCTTTGGAACATGGGGTTTCGATATTTCTGAGGATGAACAAGAAGCCTACTGGGACGAAAACCCCGATGAAATCGATAGCCGAGGTATTGACCATCGATACACAGTTTTCGAAATTTTCACTGAATGGGTTCATCGAGCTCTTGTCGGCGTTATCGCAATACCAATACTTGTCAATGCGATTATGATGCATCGGATGGAGGAAAAATATGGGAAGACAGCGAAGAACATCGCCATCCTTTCTGGCGTGCTTCTCATTATTCAAGCGATAGCAGGCATGATTACTGTTGAATTTGATAACGAGGATTGGACAGTCGCCATGCACCTCACTCTAGCATCAATTTTCACTGCTCTGTTCATTTTTCAGTACCTCATCATGGGCGTCAAGGAAGGGAAAACGTGGAAATTCTTGTCACTCACAGAAGAAGATGTCTCTAGTGTTCAAAACGATGTTATTCGCATCGTCATAGCTGTGGGTGTACTTCTTGTTTTGGGGGCTTGGGTTTCTTCAACAAGTGGTGGTGAGTATAACAAAGCATGTTCCGTCGGGTTTCCTGACGGATGGCCACAGTGCCAAGGTGAATTTTTACCACAATTTTCTGAAAACGGTGAGTTGGTCCCAGGTGTTCTCATTCAAATGATTCACCGGCTTGGTGCTGTTGTTGTTGGTGTAGTGCTATTTTTGGTTTCGGCAAAACTGCGAGAATATGTTCGAAGCCATCCAACAGCTCAACCAATGTCAACCATGGTGGAGACAACAACTGGTTTTTGGTTACTCAACGTTATTGTCGGTGCAATGTACATTGTATTTGCAAAGGCAGATGAGTTCCCAGAACTTCTGTCTCTTCTCCATCTGATCGTCGGTGTTACTGTTTTCCTCATTTCTATCTCAACATATTTCATGATTTACATTGCCACGAATGAATTAACTCCACAAGAACAGCAAGAACAGGAGTGATATCTTTGACCGAAAAAAAGTCAATGTTCTCCATAGCGATTGAATTGATGAAACTTCGTGTTATCGTGTTGTTACAAATCACAGCGATTTGTGCTATCCTCATCCATGATGCTCTCGTTCGAAATGAAGTCATTGATGGTTCTCGAACATGGCTTGATACACTGTTTGCAATCAGTTTGACATTGCTCGGAGGAACATTGTCTGCAGGTGGCTCAAATGCAATTAATATGTGGTATGATGCAGATATTGACCCACACATGAAGCGAACGATGAATAGGCCAATTCCAAGAGGTGATGTTCAACCAAGGACTGCTTTATACTTCGGAATTTTCATCAGTCTTGCCGGGTCGAGTTTGTTTTTCTTTGCACATTGGAAGGCTGCATTTTGGTCCTTCTTTTCAGTCTTCTTTTACGTGTTTATTTACTCGATATGGCTTAAGAGAAGAACACCACAAAATATCGTCATCGGAGGAATTGCAGGGTCAACACCTCCACTCATTGGTTGGGTCGTTGCATCATCATCAACCATCCCTTCAAATGTGAATCCATTTGACCTAGGATCTCCCATTCCATGGATTCTCTTCCTTCTTATTTTCCTGTGGACTCCTCCTCATTTTTGGGCCCTTGCCTTGTATAGGTCCGGAGAATATGGTAAGGTCAACATTCCAATGATGAATGAAGTCAAAGGGCCAGAATCGACCGTCCGACAATCAAAAATGTACGTGATTTTCCTCTTTCTTTTGGGTTCTCTACCATGCTTTTGGCCAAATTCAGGCATCCCACTCCTCTGGGCTTTTATGTCGGGCGGTCTAACGCTTTGGTATGCCATATCGGTTTGGAACATCGATATCAATGAACCATTAGACGACAACGGAAGAATGCCAAAAGCAGCAAAATCCTTTTTCCGAAGCTTATTTTATCTCGGATGGATGTTCATCAGCATAGTAATCGTATCATTTATTCCACCAGAGTGGCTTGGTCCCCTTGGTATATTGTAAATAGAAATGACACTTCTTTACCGCTATCTTCATGACTCATTCGTAGGTCGGCGGTTTACATTGCGGCAGTCGCATAGCCTGGCCATTGCGCCGGATTGCTAATCCGGTGGTGTCTCACCTCGGGAGTTCGAATCTCCCCTGCCGCGCCA
>JAYQSB010000022.1:0-39979 GCA_038146705.1 Candidatus Poseidoniales archaeon | reverse complement strand
GACGCTAAATTCTCTGTTCGAGTTTGGATATTGCCCTGTTTCAATGTATTTTACATGTGTTCTATTGACGCCAACGGGGACATCGTGTTCAGACTTGCATGCAACGGTACACGCATGGCAACCAATGCACTTTCGGTTATCAATTGCAAATCCATAATTTACCATGATATCACGTCCAACTTGATCGTAGAATCATCAATCTTTTCAGCATTTAATGGCCAAAAAAAACTCATGCTTTATCCTCCATAAGCATGTTTTGTGTTTCTTCAAGACAATGAAGCATTTTCGTGACGAGGGGGCTTCCAATGCTGTAAATGACATTTTGTCCTTCTCGTGTTGAACGTAAGATTCCTAAGTGGTACATCTGTCTCAAATGTTGCGAAGTTACAGCTTGCGAGAGACCGAGGCGTTCTTGAATATCCTTCACCTTCAAATCCTCAATTTTCAAGAGTTCGACGATTCGTAGGCGATCTGGGTGACCAAGTGTCTTGATGACTTTTGATACATCTTGGACAAATTCAGCATCGAGGGTGGATTCTGGTGGTGCAAGTTGTTCCTTCACATACCAAACAAGAAAACACAACATATTAACTTATCTTAATATCTTAATATGCCGTGTTCATCCAATTTAAGATAGCTTTGAGTAGATGTCGAGAATGTATTTAATGAGGACAATGCCAACGAGAACTAAAAAGACTCTGAGTATGTTTTCTGAAGAAATGTATTTCATTCCGAAAAGAGCACCTAATTTTGCACCAACATAGGTGAGAATCGGAAGCATAGCAAGGAAGAGTATATTGTCGTTGAGCGTCTTCCAATCACTAGGATCAATGAAGAATAAATGCGTGATAATAGCCACTGGAACAACCACCATCATGAGGTGTAAACTCGAACCTATTGATTTCCGAGTTGTTAACTGTGCATACTGTTGTAAAACTGGAACATAGATCACACCGGCACCGATGGCGAGAATTGATGAAAGCATGCCACCAATGCCAGAACCGATTCGAAGTGGAAGATGCATAATGTCGAGAGGCGCACTCGCGGAATCGTCCTTAGAGTCCTCTTTTTTCCTTGAGGAACCCAATTTCTTCATCGTCTTTCGAAAAGACCATATGAGCATCAAGGCACTCAAGATTTTGAAGATGAGGTCAAAATTACTTCCGAGCAATAGCACGATACCAACGCCGAGCAATGCACCAGGCACTGCCCCGAATAAGCCCGATTTTACTGCCTCATCGCTGACATGACCTTCCTTTCGATGTGCAAGTCCGCTGCCGTAACTCACAACACACGTGAGTGTCAGTGAAACAGCGATCAGCGCACCATCGATTTCCCAGCCGCCAACATAGTGAAGCAATGGAACGAAAAGCAACCCTCCACCCATGCCCACAGGAGCAAAGGTGAATGCGATGAAAAAAACGCCGATGGCGAGGATGGCTTGGTCTATCATTTTGGTTCCCCATCAGTGAGCTTTCGCTCCTATCGTATTGTGGTGTTGTGGCTCAAAGGTGAAAGTATTTTCTTCTCGCCGTAACAAATAAAAACAGTTCATATCGTTAATCTTTGAGGCCATCGAGGAAATCATCGGTTAAATCATCAATAATTTTCTTCCCGCGAGGCCACGCCCACCCAATTGCAGCAACCATACCAAGCAGAGGTGCGTATCTGTATTGCAATGCTTCACAAGCATCTGTCGTACCCGCAAACATGTCCACTTGACTTAGCAAAGCACCTGCATCGTCCTCACAGGAAACGTCGATGAGTGCAACACCAGCCGAAGGGACAATGGCCGCAATAGTGTATACCATGATTGCAGTCGAGAGGAGTGTACACCATGTCAATCGCTCTTTGCCAGGGTCGAGCAACTTCTTTTTGTTCTTCAAAACGAGAAGCATCGGAAAAGAGAGGGCGACACAGAACAAGAAGAACGGCCAGCCAAATACTTCAGAAAATTGTGCAATCTCATCCGGGTTTGCGAGGAGAATAGCCGAGCCCCCCATGGCAATAAACAAGCCCGATGCCACATTTCCAGTTCGAGCTAAGAAATAACACGAGAGAGGGGCAATGAACAATTGTCCAGTGACGAAGACTGCAAGAATCCATTCAAGGTCAACGGGGAGGCCCCAGTTTTCCATGGCAGAGGCATAGGATGATTGTTCCGTCATCGTGTAAGCCATTCCTGGAACGATAATGGCAAGAGATAGAAGCCATTTAACTGGATTGTTTCGAATATCGCTCATCAACGAGTCTTCTTCAGAAAATGTTTCAATGACGTCATCCAAAATGTATTCGCTACTCATTCTGATGCCCCCTCTTTGTTCTCCTCTTTCGTCTCTTCTTCAAGGAAGTTTTCTACCTCCTCAATCTCTTCTTCATCAAATTCAACATACTCATCGAATCGAGCATCCGCAGATTTTGTCATTTCACGCTGGCGTATCAGTCCTCGCTTGAAGTAGTGATCGGCGTTCTCGTCTTTCTTTTTCGTCTTTGGAAGGAATTTTATTAATTCAATGCCATCATCGATGCCAAGATACTTACCGCCTTGTGACAGTTTTCTTGCACCGAATGCGATAAGACCACCACCAAGAAGACCAGTTCCACCTACGGCAGCTGCCGTTTGAACTTCTTCCTTGTCAAGGTCGATGTCTATAATTGACGTTGAATTATCCTTTACTGGAACTTCAACTTCAACTGGAACCTCAACCTCAACTTCTACGACAACATCGTCGTTGCATCCATCTCTGTCTTCATCATTTTCTTCAGCAGCAAAAGTGTAGGGGCACTCATCTTGATTTGATTGGTTCCTTGTATCGAGTGGAATCGTGTTGTTCACACCGTCGCCATCAATGTCGAAATCACATGCATCACCGAGTGTGTCATTGGTGTCAGCATCAATATTTGTTTGTAAAGGGTTTGAAATGAATTCACAATTGTCAAGTCTATTGATGACGCCGTCGTTGTCTGTATCGTTTGGATGGAGTTCGCATCCATCGATGAGGCCGTCCTCATCTTCATCAATCGTGTCATCAAATCCAGGACACCTGTCGAGACTGTTGATGACGCCATCATCGTCCAAGTCATTATCTGCGACGATCTCATCTAAACATCCATCGAAATTGAGGTCAAAAGAAGACGCATTTTCGTAGGGACACTGATCATCACCAGTTCCGTTGAATGGATTTGAATTGTTAACGAAATCGCCATCGATATCCGAATCGCAAGCATCACCTTCACCATCGCCGTTAAAATCGAGTTGGTTTGTGTTTGGTATGTACATGCAATTGTCAAACACATCTTCTATAGAATCGCCATCTGTATCATTATCTGTGTGCATGAAGGGGTATGCGTCGAGGAGATCAGGAATTCCATCACCATCGCTATCATCCAGACACCCGTCCATGTCGCTATCGGATAGTGATGCGTTCTCAAATGGACATTGGTCGTTGCCTTGTCCGTCGTAGGGAACGTTGTTTGTTACATTGTCTCCATCGATATCCGAATCGCAAACATCACCTTCGCCATCGTCGTTATAATCGAGTTGGTTCTCATTCCAATTGTTTGGGCAATTGTCGTTCGGGTTCTCAATTCCATCTCCATCTGTATCAGCTGATGCTGGCAAGAACGCAAATGGGTCATTCCAATCAGGAATGCCGTCTTCATCAGTATCGTGTTGAAAGGTAAACATCGTGTACTGATAATTTGAAACTCCGACGCCAATCATACTCGTATGATATTTATTGTTTGAAATGATGAGAGGTTTCTCTTCAGAAATGTCTGGAAGCACGCCTAGAATGTTCAATGTTGTTGTATCAATAATACTGATTCGTGGGTCGAGTTCAAGAACGCCAACAAGAGCATCACTTTCATCGTACACATCAATTGTTTCGTTGTAGGTACTGTCCCAGTTGAGTACCAGTTGACGAGATAAGTATTTTCCTTCGATGAAACCATCAGCCTCTAGTGCCCATGCCGAACCCGATTGACGTGGAACAAATTGAAGCATTTCCCCAAGTTGGTGGTCTAGGATTGTCACGCCAGGATCTCCTGTCCCACCTTGGCTGTTAAATGTAAATGTCAATTCATCTTCTTCATTTGCATGCACATCAAAAATATTGTGAACTCGGGTGGGGTCTAATGTGAAATTTTCTGGTTCTGTTGAAACATAACTGTAATTATCTTGCCTAAAGAACCAACCTGTTGGATGCTCGGTGTAGCCTGATTTGACGATGCCGATACTCGAATTGAAGAGTTTGGTTTGGCTATTTCCGTTTGATGCGTGAATGCCAAAAAACACCTCCTCGCCAAATGGATATACAATGACGCCTTCTTCGAAGCCATAATTATTGCATGGGGAATTTGTTGAAACATCATTTTGCGGACAACTGTCTTCGTGATGTAGAACTTCACCCGTTTTTGATAGCACCATGAAGTAAGCGTCGCCATCATAATCACCACGAACAATCTTTGAATTTTCAGTAACTGCAAGTTCTGAGATATGCCCTGCTAAGAAAATCTTACGTTCTGTTCCGACATCACTAAACGCTACACTGTTGAACTTGATGTGGCCATACGAGGGGTCAACATCCGATGTCATGACTTCTTTGACCCAAATTCTTGTTCCATTGCTTGCATGCATCATGACAACAAGACCTGCATCGGCATTTTGGTATGGATTGTGAAGTCGATATCCTGCGCCAAAATCAAAACAACCAGTGAATGAACCAGCAATAACAATTTTGCTTTCATCGCTAGAAAGAGAAATATCATTCATTCGAATTCTTGATGCGTTAATGTTGTTGTAGTCGACTGCCGAACAATAACTTCCACTTTTCGGTGTTGGGGCAAAAACCCAATCCCAATTTCCTTCAGCGTCCATCTTAGCAAGCACAAGTGATGGATATCCGCTCATACGGCCGAGTCCGTTATGGTGGTCAATCCATTCTGAACCAACGATGAGTTTGTTATTTGTCAATACACCAACCATGTATGTGGAACCTTGGCTGTCGATCACAGAAGATGTGACCTTAAAATCGGAGTTAAATGAACCAGGCGTACCACTTGCAGTAACAAGTTGCATGACCTCATTTGCAGTAGTGTCCAATTGACCATACGGCTCTGCATGTGAATATGCAGGGTTGTGTTCTCCATCATCAAACTGAATGTTCACAGTCCAAGGCATCGACATGAATGAACATAGAATCAACAAAACAAGAATCTTTACATTTTTCATACTTTTTCCTCTCCCGTATCGGTTGAATATCCGCTAATAAGCAATCTATTCAGTTTCTTTGTTGTTGTTTTCTTGATATGTAATTGAGATGTCATCTTTTATTCACCTTGATCAATTTGGTTTAATTTCAACCAGCCTTCATACGCAAGCATTTTCCCATTCGGCAATCCTGCCAAATCATCACTCGCCTTAACATCACTCTGAAGAACGTTTGATGGTGACTCTCTATGAAGCCATTTCCACTGCATCTGTGGTTTACCGTCGTCAATTGGCATACGTATTGATGTAGGGTCCACAAGAACTGGTCCAACTTTAAATGTGGGTGCAATCTTTGCCATCGCTTCCTCCCAATGTTCTCTTAGGAGGATAATCTCTTTTTGTGGTAAGAATCCACTTGTTAAATGAAGTGCTGATTGTGGATGCAGCAAGAGTGTCAAGAAAATATCTGTTTCAGGCAGCACATCCAATGTGTTGTCGAATGAAAGGAATTCATGATCAATCGACTGGTCAGATTCTGGAATTGGAGCACCAGATTCGTCTATAGGGAATACGGTGTAGAACCTTGTGTAATCATCGTCGATGAAATATCCTAACAATCCATCGATTTCTCTTTCAATACTTCCCAGTTTTACTTGGAATGCATGTTTTCGTTGTGCTTCACTTAATTGAGTCCATCCACCTTCAACCTGAAGACGAAGAAGTGCTCTTACAACAGCAACTGGTCGACCCATGTAAAATGAAGGATGATTAATACCTCCTTTTCCATATGGGTCAGAATGCCAATATGTCGTATCAATGGCACGTAGTAAGGCTGACAAAACACCTTCACCAGAGTTTTCTAAATTTCTTTCCTGTTCATCGATTCTTCCAACTTCCATAAGAGAATTTATGATGCGATCAAGGTGCTTATTTCCGCAATCTGGTGCGGTTCCTGCAGCAGAAAAGTTGCCTGGATTATTGTCCCAAGCAAGTTGTCCTTTTTGGATACCTCCGAGTGTCCAGTCACGGTCAGCAACACGAAGTTGCCCTCTTGCATTTCCTTCGTTATCAAAGACTTCCATCGCCCATTCGATATGATCAGGCAGGAGATAGCCACATATCGGTGATGCAACTAAATCAGTATTGAGCAGGGCTGCAGTGCCACCTGTGGCCGGTAACGTGTCATCATTATGGGCGAGTAATCTGAAATCCAATCTGGATGGTTTTGGAATTCGTGGTCGGATAACAATTTTTCCAGATTCGTCTCTATAATTTTGCAAACTCAAACCTATACTGACTTTTGGAGGTTGACCACTGTCAAATTTAAGAAGGCCTTCTGGTCGAATTTCACGAAGATTTCCAAATGCATCAACGATTTTCAATTCAAGAATTTCAACAAGGCCTGCTCGAATAGGATGAGTTTCGGATAACTGGTTTAATTTATTGTCGAGTCCACTCAGGGTGATGGATAAGAGGTCACGTTGTTTAAAGTCAAAGATAAGTTGGTCAAGCATGTCTTCCTCTTCATCTTCAAGAACGCCATCATTTATTTCATCGAGTTCATCTTCATCTTGGAGAAATTTATTGATTTGTGAGACTACAACGTTTGGGGCACTACGGGTGATTGGTAATCGTTCAGTAATGATGATCGCTTCATTCTCATTTGCTTGAATGGATTCATGGCCACTTGTTCGCTTGTAGTCGACTCCCTTCAACTCCCAGTTTTCCTTGTCTGGATAATATTTGAATTTTATATCTGCAAAGAGTGGAAGCCATGCTTGTTTCCATTGTCGATAAGCGATTGGTGAAGGTAAACTGTTTCGTAATTTCTTGACAGTATATCCGCCCAAAGTGTATAATTTCATTGTTGTGTAATATCCACCCTCACGTCCTTCCATGTATCGTAATTCATCGTATAACGCATCAATTTCTATGGGCATCCAAAAGCGGTTTTGTGCAAATGTCATTGTCCGATTTGGCTCACCCACGAGTCGAGTAATATCGGCCAATGTACGAACTTTTGTGAGACCTTCGGGATGGTAATATCCTTCCTCCAACGCCTTTGTTGAGCGCAATTGGTCTGAAAGCAGGAGAACTGGGTCCCGAGGTTCAAAATATCTTGGAGCAGGATATGCTGTAACTTTCGGTGTTGGTTTTTCTTCAGACTCAAACGATAATTGACGGTTCTTAACTAATGACATTGGATCTTTGTTCAATCCTTGGTAGCCAAAGTTTTCCATCTGCTGCCCAATACCAACCTGATGTTGTGCGATATGGTTATTTGCATATGTTCCAGTACCTCGACGATTATTTGTTGGTTCAAATCGCCTCTCTTCTTCTTTGACATAATCGAAGAGTATTCCTCCATCAATGGCGTGAAATGATTCTTTGTGAACTTCATGTTCGAATCGATATTCGCCATCAGCTGTATCAAGTTCGCCGAGTAAATCATGGGTGAAACCAACAAAAAATTTCTCAAATTCTTGTCGTTCACTTTCCGAAATCTGTGCATTATTTTCAGCTAATTCAGTTGAAATAAGGGCGGCTAATGCTTCTTCCTGATTTACTCCAATAGCCGCATCCAATTCATATGAATCATTGTTTTCGAGGGGTTGACCCCATTGAACATTACATACGGCACCATGGTACAGTGAATGCCTTGGCCAATGGTCACCGATGGTGTCAATTGCAGCTCGCATGATGAGGCTGGGGTCTTTGGCTATCGCTCCAGCACCTTTTTTGATGGCATCGCTTGAATACTTTTCAGATTTAGGGGATGTGTTTTTTCCAACCATATCTTTCTGCATTCCCTCTTTTCGAGATGGAATTGAATTCTTTCCAGGTTGGATTTTGTTTTTGTCAGGGGATCTTGATTTGTCCTTCTTCACTTCTCTTCACCACCTTCTTCTTGGCTTATTGCATATGCATACAATGCAGCCCAGGCGCTTGGATCATCGTCAATATCCATGCGGTTAACATCCCATCGTAAATCATCTCTCATTTTTGAAAACCAAACTTCCTCAGATGCATGTGCTTCCATGTATGCAGGGTCAGAGGATTCCTCGGTAAACCAGCCGCACACCATATAATCAAAGGTTGCACTCGTATCATCAGGTAGTTGGTCATGAAATCCAAACCGGCCTTTGGCATTATCATACGTCGCAGTCCAGTGCATGTCACCAGTTTCGGGTCCGATAGCAGTCATTTCAGGTACCGATGGGTTTCTTTTCGATGGCGTGAAATTATTGAGTGCTGAAACTTCTAGTGTGACAGAATCAATCACCCAAGCTTTAACTTGTGGTTCATTTTTCAATGCTTTATTTGGATTTCCAGGTACCTGAAGGCCACTGAATTTTTTCCTTCGAATAACTACCCACAAATCAGGTAGGTATGGAAACTTTAAGGTCTCATTCAGTGGTTTAATATTCGATGGTTCAGTCGTAAATTCCACTCTGTTTCGAATCGCCTCTTCAAATGAAATTGGATGTTGAAACTTCTCTTCTGTGGATATATATTCCAATGGAACATTGCCATCGGTTTGCTTGTACTCAAATTCGTTCATCACATCTTCGTCTTCAAGTAATTGGCCCTCAAGTAGTGATCGTGGAGGCTTCCAATACAGGTGAATCCCTGGCTCCAATCCACCGGTTGCTGGAGTGTTTGGTGTGTACGTGAAGGCATCTTGTAACCTCCAATCAGATTCAGTCTTACCTTCTTCACCTTCGCGTTGAATAAATTGAGTCTTCAGTGGTGCCCTTTTATCGTATTGCATGAGCGTTTTCAATTGTTCTTTGCTTGGTTCAATCTTTACAGGAGTGGTGTATGGAACGACGAGAGCTTGAACATCAATTGGAACAAGTAAATGACGTCGCCTCTCAAGTTGTGTTTGAAATGCTTCGTCGAGAAGTTCCTTGTCAAATTTCGTGTCATATTTCATACTGATTTCAGGTTGTTCAATGATTTTTCCAGCTTTAACTTCCTTAGCAATCGGTGTTGTATCTTTACCGGACAAGAGTTTTTCATCAGATTGGACTGCGTCTGTTTTCCAAACACCATCGACATTGGTCTTCTTTGTCGTGGTTGCATCGACTTTCGTTGACGCAGTGTTCGATTTGACGTCTGATTTGGTGGATTTGTTGGTTGTAACCATTGATTTTACTGGAATGTCGTTTTTGTTTGTCTTGCTCGTTTGACCACTGATGTTTTTGACACTCTCTGTTGTTTTATTCACAACAGGGTTTTTCTTTCGTTTAGCCATGTTGCTCACCACCGCTGCTCGGTCGATTGACGACAGAAGAATTCTCCACCCTTATCGAATCAACATTAACGATTGCCTCATCTTGACTATCAATAATTGGTTGCTGTCGAATTGAATCATAAACGAAGTCTTGCTGATATGGGAATTGCATAAGTTGTGTTGCCACGAAGCCTCCTTTCTCGAGGCTAGGGTTGGACTCTAAATTCAAATTCTGTTCAATTCGTTCCTCATCCCAATCATTTCCAAACATGAAATCTCGCATTCGAAGAACTGAGACATCCCCCGTTCCTGCCCTTACACCGACTTGAATTATTTTATCATCTTGAATGACGCCGTCCCTATTTTTGTACTTCACAAAGAGTTTAGGATCGATTTTTCCACCTCCTTTGTCTTGTTTTTCAAGTCCCAATCGGAGGCCCTCGGAGGGTTCTTTCATGCGCAAATGTGTGGGTACACCGTTGAAAATGCAAAGAAGAATTGTCTCTGAAAGTCGTGCTACGCGCATGAGTGGTACTGCCCTACCTTCATCAAAACCTTCTTCACGTTTTTCTCCAACACACTCGGGTGCGTCGAAGGCTTGAATTTCAAGTCCGGGGTAATCTCGAACGATTGTTGAGCGCATCAAAAATCCAGTGAGTAATCCACCTCGAATCATTGTCATTTGTGATAAAATACCGCCAATCTGTGCTGCTAAATCATGTTGTACATCTCGTGAAATGTCAATTTTTTTCTTCATAAATTCGAGATCACTTTCTGAAATCAATGGTGCCCTTTGAGTGGATGATGCTTTGTTCTCAGATTCGCCTCCGGCGATGTAGGTTGTTGATTTCGATATTTGTTTGCTAGCAATTTCTCCTTTTTGTGAGGTTTTTGTGGTTGCCGAAGCATCGCCTTTGGCCACTCCCATCACCGCATCGCTCATCGAACGTTGCTGTTCAGGAATTTTAGCAAATTCTTGTTGTATTCGTTGTGTATAATTTTGGTTTGCTTGTGAAACAGCATTTTCAAAAACACTCTTATTCAATGCTCTAGCCTTATCATGGGCTGCTAATGCAGTTCTGAATGGATTCACAATCAATTCTTGTTCGTTGAGTGCCTCCATGAGTTCGAGGTAAAGCTCACCACGTTTCTCGGGGTCAACATCAGCTAATGCTCCTCGAGAATCCAACACTCCAGTACTCAATGCACCATCGATCATGGCGTCTATCCAATTACGGTCAATATGGAAAAATCTGATGGAATCATTTGGCAGCATTTCTTCATGAGGTACAATGTAAGGAAAGGGAACACCTTCGAGCGTACGAAGCCTGCCTAGCCATGTGATGATAGAATTCCAGGCTGCCTCCTCTGCATCATCTGTCGTGATTTTTGCCATCATCGTCATTAATTTTTGAACACCAAGGCGGGTGTCAGAGGCAATCAATGTCAAATTCTCATCCTTCAAAATTGGCCACCTCGTGTGTATTGTTCTTGTGCAACAAGATTTTCTCTTAGCATCATGTTTTCATCGAGTGTCAAATGTTCCGTAGAAAGTTCCTCCAAGAATTCTTCAGTTGTTCCTGCAGATGGAAGAGTTACTTCATTCCTAAATTTCTCATCCGGCGGAAATTTCTCGAGAGGTAAGGCTGCCTCCTTGACAATTGCTTTTTGTAGTAAAGACTGAATAGGTAATTTTTCAACGTTGTTGATATCAAGCTTTTGGGAAAGGTATGACTTATCCAGGAAGCTTTTCTTATACAACTGGAGCGATTTTTTCTTCAAACGAATTCGTCTCCAACGACTAAGTGTTTCAATAAATTTAGGGTCACTTAATGCAAGTAACCTACCGAGCTCAAATGCTGAAGAGTGATGTATAACATCTAATCCTGTTGATGGTTCAAGCCCTCTTGCATCGTCGGAGTTTGCGTAAGGCTTCTCCTTTATGTCGTGATATGTAGGGACTGCGATGCATGGTCCCCTGTACAAGCAAGGCCGTGTGATACCGTCATGCTCAACGATATCGGTGTAGAGGAAGGAGTTCACCGTGACATCTGGGTCCATATCTGAGCCCAAAAGTGCAGGTTCGTAGGTGCGATGTTCGTCTTCTTCTGAACTAAAGCCTGCTAAGGAATCGAGGTCGCCTACTTTGTCTTTGTCGGATAAGGATTGACGGAATTTTATTGATTTAATTTTCGATTCAAAATCACCACCGTCTCCAGTTTTGAAGGTCCAATAATCGAGAAGGATGAGTTTGACATCAGAGGTTGATTTCATTCCATGAATGGATTGAAATGTTTCAGGAATGTCAACCGGCAGTTGTACCGGATGCGATGTAACACGCGGGACGCCATTGTAAACTTCGACATTAAGATTGCTTGCTTGATTTTGCTTTTGAATCATCTGAGGTGATTCAACAATGTCTTGAGTTAGAACTTGTACAGTGTCTTCTACAGGAAGGTTCGATGCGTGTCCTTCTATAGATACTAAACAAACATGGTACTTTGTGTTAATTTTACTTGGTAAGCGATTGGAGATAATAACAGAAAAGATACCATCTTCATCATTGCCACACAATTCTTTGTCTTTCGGATTAACTTGGAGAGAATGAGCTAGATATGGGAGATCATGGGCTGTTGGTCCAATATTCTTCAACAAACCCTCTTTGATTGAAAGAACTCGAATTTCGAAGGGGGTAGAGGAGTTTCCTTTACCAGGAATAGTATACTGTTTTTGACCTTCAAGAATTTCACAGCACTCCTCGAATTCGTCATCCCGAATCAAAAGCAAACTCATCCATGGACAGTCATCATAATGCTCGGAATCATGTGCTTTTCGCTCCCAAGGAAGCGTTTTACTTTGAAAGACAATCTTTGGAATTGAAAGGTCGACCTTCACACCTTGTTCATTTTTTGGCGGAGTCCGAGAATGTATTGTTAGAGGGTCAATTTGGTATGGCGAACCTTCGACTTGAATATACTCATTTTTTATGACCTGTTCTGGTAAATTTGTATTGACGCCTTTGACAGTTTCAGGAAATGTTTGTTTGGTTTGCACTTTGAATTTTCCTTGCGTCAAAGGTGGTTTAATAGAATCAAAGTATCGAATTGTACCGGTATCTGGACTCGTTGGTATTGGTTGTATTGTCATTTCATCGCCTCTTTCTTCTTGCCTTTGTTTGTTGGCGGTTCTCATTGGAGGTTTTCTTTGATGATGAAGGTTGATGACTTGATACGTGGTTGTCTTTTCGTAACTTTTCTGAAGTTGAAGGCAAATGAATGTTCACATTTGTGTTTTGAAGACCAGATGTACCAGATTTCTTTTCTGTTTGAGGCGATTCTCCTCCAATCTTGAGGTTAGGCTTCCAGTATGGTGCTCGATTCAAAATTTTCTCTTTAACTTCGATTTCAAGTACAGCATCTGAAGAAAGGCCACCACTGTCTGTGACCCTTAGCACGCATTGATGGCGACCTACATCCTCAATCGAAGGTGTACCAGCAATCAAGCCAGCTTCAGTCATCAAAAGCCAGTCCGGTGCTGAAACAAAGGTGAAGGCGTGTGAGTCGCCCTCATCATCATCCCCTACGAAAATCGAAAGGTCAAATTGAAATGCATCACCAGTCGTTGCAACAGTCGGTGGTAATCGAGGTAATTCAGCAGGAATTTCAACCTGAGGTTGATGAGTCTTAACTTCGATGATCGGTTCAGGTTTTGGAATCATCGGTTCAGGTTGTATCGGTACCAGCACAGGTTGAACAAACTCTTTTGCCTGTTTTGTTGTTGAACTTAGTCCTGAAGTTTTGCTCATGGTTAAATTTAATTTCATTTCTTGTACCTTTGTATCTTGATTGAATTCATTTGGTGGATGCTTCCAATTGAGTATTGATCTACCTTCAAAAGAGAGTGGTCCTTCATGAACGAGAGAAATCCATTTTTGTTCTTGGAGGAGATCTAACACATGCTGTGGGTGTGCTGCATAGGCCATGAGTGAATTAACATCGGTTGTTTCATCGGTAAGAATGTCGATGATTGCAGGGCCCTCAAATCCTTCAATGGCTTGAACTTGCCAAATGTAAGCTACCGCATCCTTTCGTTTGATTGCAAGAGGGTCTTTGATTGGGGTCACGCCTTCCATAGCAATTTTGATGTTTGGGACTTCTTCTGGTAATGTTCGAACAATTGCTACGAGCGTTTGGAATGATGAACCACAATAAAATCGAATATTGTCAATTTTTGCAAGAACTTCTCCCGCACAGAATGATGAAGTTTCTTCCATTGTTCGTTTCGATGCAGATTCTTGTGCCTGAATAAAACATCCACGGCCTAGGTATCGGTAGAGTCCAATCTGATGAATTGTACTCAATCGTTGAAAACCAACTGAGGGGAAGGTTTGCGAAGAAAATTTTGAACTAATTGAACTGCTACCTATGTTGATGTTCTCGTAATCGAGATGTTTACCTCCGAGTCCTTCAGCGGTGAAGGATTTTGTACCGAGAGGCACTTCTATCTCCACGACATTCTCCTGTGGAGGAATTTCTAGATCTTGCAGAATGCCTCCTGCACCGCGGTGGAATGTAATTCGAAGTGCTTGGTCGCTTTGAATTGAAAGAACAGGAGGGTGTTCGAATTTCTCGTTAGAATACTCTTCTTGAAGTGCCCATATTTGTCGCATTCCTGGAATAAGTTCGGCACCATCGGCTTGCATTGCTGCAGTTTGTTGTTTTCGATACCGTTGATTCTCTATAGAATGGCCCATCATGGACGGACTTGGTTTTGTTTCAGGCGATTTTTTACGCTCTTTGACGGGTACCTCACCAACAAAGACAAGAGAATCATGATGATGAGATGAGACTTGCACCCGTGGGAGTTGTTCAGCATCTGGAATTTGCTGAACTGATGTCGTACGTTGTTCCACCGCATCGACATTCTTTGTTTCACCAGTGCTGAGGGTGTTTACCAACTTAGGTGTTAGTGATGCAAGGCCAGGTAGATTCGGTTTAGGTTGAGCTTTTTCGACCACACTTTGTTTTTCCATAGCGTGTTCGACACCGATTCCCGCATACATGGACATAATTCTTGGAGGTGACCTCCTTCGGAGCAATCTGCGTTGATTATTTGATGGTCTCATCGCATCACCCCCGCACCATCAGAAACTTGACTGATACCCCTCATGTCGACACCTCTCGATTGAGGGTTCAAGTTTGCCGGTGCTGTTGTGGTGAATTTTGAATTCGTACCAGTTGAGACTTGGGTTGTTGCCGTTGTTGTCCTCGGGTAAGTTCGGGTTGTTGCAGATGCTGTTGTGCGACGCGCACTCCGCTCAATTTGAATTGTGTTGAATTGCTGAACTGCTTCCAATTCTGTCATTCGCATATAGTCTTCGGGGGTCATAATTTTGGAATGCTTTCTTTCAATTTCGTCAATTCGTACATCCTTCTTTAGTTCAAGTTCTCGTTTGTTTTCTTTTTGAGGTTTCGAACCGGTGGATTGTTCAATGAATCTTCTGAATGGAAGATTGTGGACAAATTGTGATTTTTCGATTTGGTCAATCGCCATCGTGTTCAACCATCCTTGAGGTTGGGCCACTGCTCTGAAAAGAGATGAACTACCAGAGAGGAATCTAGGTTGTTTTGGACTTGGTGATTTCTTTGCTTTTGGCCGACCATTCGCATCTAACTCACAACGCCAAAGCGTCTCTGGGAAGAATGATGAATGGCTAATAAATGAGATGCCGTCAGTAAGTTGTACAGAAGATCCTTCCATGCCGATGATATGAATAGAAAATGTTGGTTCAACATCATCTTCGATTCCGCACGGGGCAAGTTGAATGGTGTCAAGGGGCCCTGGATTATTTTCCCTCCATGCAGCATCGACATTGGATAACGTATGGGGGTTATCTCCTGCAAGCATGACGTGGTATTTCGCAGGGAAAAGGTGTTGGTGCGTAAGTTCAAACTCTGGTTCAACAACAAATGGCTTGCTGCTCGAACCATCCACTTCCTCACCGTCATCTGGTCGAACAATTCCACTTGGGATTTGTGATGTAAATTGACGTTCGGTGAATTTTTGCGAAAGTGTTGTGCTGTGTTCGGATTCTGGTAATTGTAATACGTGTTTATTAATGAACTCAGGCATTCCAATGGCCTTGAATGCTCTTGAACTATTTGCACCAAACTTAACTGTAAACGAAATGATGTACCATTCAATTCGTGCTTTTCCACGCATCTTTGGTCCTTCAATTCGCAAATCAGCACCCAAAGAGGCTTTGACTGTTCCGAGCCAGGTCTTGTATCGAACTGAAAGTCCGATGTACACTCGGAAGTTGTAGTAAAATGGATCGAACACAACGAGAACGTCGACACCAGCTTTGAAAGAAGCCGTTAGAGAGCCTGCTTTGAACGTTGCTTCAAATCCACCGCCTAGCATCACTGCTGACGTACAAACTGTGAAGTATGCACCGCCTTTAATCGTCAATTTTGACATTGGTTTCCAACTAAAACCAAGGCGAGGGACAACTGGATAGTAACTCGGTGCCTTGAATTTTGGATGATATCCTCCAAGCGACAGGAGGAACTCACCACGTTTGAACCAACTCACAAGTGCAAAACCACCTGTAAGTCGACAACTCTTGTGGAATAGATATGATGCATCTGTGAGTTGAGCTTCAACCCATAGCACCTGTTCTTCAGAATCAAAGTATGCTAGGAATGCGAGTTCAACATAGCCAATGCCGAGTTCTTTTGTTGGAAGCGACATTGAGGACAAACCAAGGATACCGATGGTGAAACCATCTGATAACTTGACGAAGAGAACACCTTTTGTTTCGAGCACTTGATATGTGGTGAATTTCACTCCGATTGCAAACCAAAGACTGTCTCGCTTCGCTGGTAAATCTGTGCGTATTTGTTCAAGTGCTCCCATCGGATCGTCTGCAAATCCTGAAAGTGTTCGCATGAAAATACTGTTTGGTACATCTGCGACTTTAGGAACGACAAGGTCGCGATTGAGTCCGAGACCTCCAGCAAGGCCTGTGACGAAAAATTCAGGAATGCCACCGAGTGGATAGTCGATTGCAGCGATAACGAAACAAGTTACATATGAACCATCGTTGCTGGGGATTCGGCCAAATGCACCAATTGCAGAAATGGAAATAGTTGAGGTACTAATCGTACAGAGTCCTTGATATTCGATATACTTCTCATTGTTTCCGCCGCCTGGAACATCGAGTTCTTCCTTTCGAAGTGCCCCTGCAATCTTGAATGCAGGTCCGCTGTATGCAAGAGCACAACCTGCCATATCATATTCCCATTCACTGAAGTTGAGGGGCCGGAGAATTGGAATCGTTACGGACAAATCATCGACTTGTGCTAAAAAGCCTGCAATTTCTGCCTCTCCATCGACAAGAATTTTCAGCGATGAATTGTCTCCATCTGCAGTAATTTTGACACCAATTTGTGCAATCTTGATTGGCCCAAACTGCTTATTGATGACAAACCACGTTTCAATTGACCCTGAGACATCAAAGTCAACGGGATATCCATTATATTTCATGACTGCAAAGTCGAACAATGGTTTGACATTTCCACTGCCATCACCATTTCCTGCGAGTACACCTGCAGCGAGTCCATTCCCTCCATCTTCTTTCCCATCCCCTCCGAGTGAAATTCCAAAGTCGTCGAGGTCAAGTCGGCCACCTGCAACGAATCGTTTTGCGGGATCAGGTTCGGTAAAGGTCATGTCGATGACGGTCGTGATTCGAACCGCATTGAGAAGAAGGAATGCGTCCAGGAGTGGCTTACGGTCTATTTTTGTAAGCAACATCGAGAGATAACCAATTTCAATGCTGAGGAACGGAGCAATATCTAGATTCGATCCGTTGATTTTATATTTCAGGAATTGGATATTGAGGCCAGGGACATATGTTTTCCCAGCATCACTAGGCACAATTGGTGTCGTGACATCGTCAGAAGTTCCGATGGTTAACAACAACCCTCCGATTTGAAGTTCAGTGTCTTGAAGCACATCAATACAAATGCCTACTAAAGTATAGCCATCTTGTACTTCAGTGGTGATTGAAACTTCAAAGAGGCCCTCTTCGTCAGTAGAAGAATCAGACTGAGATGATTTTCGTTTGTAGGTGAAGAGCTTGATTTTGTTTGTGTTTGCAGATGCCCTTTGAATGCAGAAATTGACCATATCGATGGCACCCTCAAGTAACACATCAGTTGCTTTGAGGTGGTTGGCAGGACTATAATCTGAAACGATGTCTTGAATCGAACGAATCGTGTACTCTATGGTTCCATCTACAGCAGGTGGACTACCATTAGTTGTTGGGTCAGAGCCCCAAACATATGCTTTAAGATGAACAAGCCAATAACCTAATGTCGTTAATTCGCGCAAGATTTGAATGGTTCCATTGTACAATGGAGTGTTGAGCACGTCTTGCACCGCGTCTAAATTCGAAAGGAAATCAAGGGCAGAGTTTGCTGCACCAAGGGCTAAGGCACTCAGGTTAGGGATGCCCCATCGAACATCTTGGATAAACGGGGTTGAGTTTGGAAGAATCTTTGCCCAAAATGCATTGCATCCTTGCCCTGTCATAGGGGCGTTTCCATCGAGGCCCGTACTTATGTCCAAAACGACATTTCCTCCACTTATCGTGAACTTTAATGCTGGTTGAATTTGTAACGGAGATTGTACGATGGGATTGTTGGTGTGTGCTGCAAGAGATACAAATGGATCAAAACCATGACCCGCAAAAGGCAAACATGCACCAACTTCAGTCTCGAGAACAAGTGAAAGCCCAGCATCAGAATCAAGAATAATGTCTTTTTCGTAGACCATCCATATAGCTAAACAACCCGAATTTGTGTGGCCAAGGCATAGGACGGCTGGGTCATACCATTGACCTGTTGGATTAGCAAGTCGAACTTCATATCGTTGGTGTCCAGCATCGTACGTGATGGTGAAGAAATTGTTCACTGTTTCGGGAACAGCATGTCGCAAGTGGCCTCCTATGGTTAGGACCAAACTGACGAGTCGTTGCTGAGTGAAATATGAGTGTGCGTCACCTGCACAAAGTTTGATGTTGTCCATTTGAATTTGATTTGCATCCCAAAAGTCAATGCTTGTGAAGAGGTCAATTAAAATTGATGACACCGTATGCTGAGTTCCATTTTCTGTGTAGACTATGTCGTTGAGCGACAAAATGACTTGTGTGATAAAGATCGGCAATACATTATCGACAAAGTCGGCAAGTATGTGTTGAAGGAATGCATTTACACCCGATAGGGATGGTAGGAGTTGAATCACAGACGGGGGTGTTGCGTCAGCAGGATTGAAATCGACTTCAAACGATAGATGAACCTGATTGTTCCTCATGCCAAACCGAATGGTAAGCGTTGTTGTTGAAAACATTCCAATGAAGTCTGCAAGTGCTTGATTTGCAACATTTGTCGGTAAGACTGAACCAATATCGTATGTGAGTATACACTGACTTCCATTCAAATCAAATGTTGCTGCAGGGTGCATTGTCAAAATAACCTCAATTGCTGCATTGAGAGATGGAACCCCAAAGAGAGAATCCGGCGTTCGAATGATGAGGGAGATTGAACCTGGAGCAACTGGCGATTCACAAATTTCAACTTCAAAAGCAAGGGCTTCTCCAACGCCAAGTCGCATGGTGACGGATGTAATCATCGACGTCTCATCACCCGGCACTTCATACTCGACTTCCAATTCTACTGGGAATAGAGTCAAAATTGCGTGTGATAGATTCATCATTGATTCTATGTGGAACACAGCCCCATCATACAATGCTTCTCTGAAATGAGCCCTAGCGTCAACAAAGATTCCGAAGATTGACCTTGCAACTAGGGCACCGTCTGATGTTCGTTGTGCAAGGTTGAGTTCAACGCATATGGTTGCAAGTGGAGAATCTGGTGAGAACTTTCGTAAAAACAGTCGTTCGACCAAGATCTGCATGATGTTGTCTAGCAAAAGTCCAGGTATCATTGGGAAAAGGTTGCTTTGAATATCCGAAGAATCAAGGAGATTTATCGATGTTGGGGGATTTGTATTCCATTGAAGTCCACCTGAATCGATCCACGGTAATGTGGGCAGTGAAGGCAACTCAAGGTCAAGTGTGAATGTAGGTTGGATACCCATCGTAAGAGATGTGCCTTGAAACATCCCTAAACTAGCAACGTCAGCGGTTAGCGTAAGTTCAACATTGAAATGCTCATCCCATACTTCGGGTTCAAAAAGTGGAATTTGGATAAATGCACTCAAATCAAGTGGCCCGAGTGGTATTCCAACCATTCCAATAGATAAGTCGCCGTATCGTCCAAGATTGACATTAATCTGATAACCTTTGAATAATCCTGGTAACTTGAAATTGAGGTGACCATCAAAGGGGTCATCCGGGTCATCAACCCACGTCATCCATGGTGAAGCTTCGGCTAAATGGTCAAACATTGCACGATTGGTTCTGGGCAATAATTTACCAAAGTCCACATCGCCATTCGCATTGGTAATCAAGTCCAAAATGTATGCCTGAGGGTCTTGTACAAAGGTCAAAAGAGCAGGGCCGTCGACCCACCAACGAAGCTTTTCATCTTGTGATTGAGGAATGATTTCGCTCATTGTTGTCTTATACATGAGGCCTAAAATATGCATGCCTTCAAAGAAGGCTTCGACTGCTGGGTTGTCTATTTCAAGCGAATACTTTGCCAGAAATGCGTCGAGGCATTCAACTGCACCCTCGAGTATTGTTTCTTGATTCAGAACGATTCGCCCAGGAATAGGGGCATCCCAATCCATGTGTCCCAAGTACGAGGCATCATTCAAGATTACAGATGCATTCCATTCCTCTTGATTCCATGACGCTTCAACCTCTATAGAGCGCAGCCTATTGTCTTCTTCAGGGTGGCCAAATAGATATGATTGGAAGTTGTTCTCATCTTGTTTCCATAACTCAGCCTGAACATGAACTGCTGGTGTTGGATGAACGATTTCAATATCAGGGTCGCTTGTGAGATTGACTGTGAGTAAGTCAAGACGACATGAGAGATCCATGACATGCCCTTCTTCATCATCATTTCCTCCAATTGAATTCATCTCAAATCTCACACCAAAGCCTGCGTGAGTTGGTATCGATTCCGGAGCAATATCTGGATGCAATGAGGTTTCTATTGACTCAGCCAACTCCCCAATGATTTGTACTAATGCTGGACCCGCAGTTACGGATGTGATTTCTGATGATATTGCCATTGTTGGTATCATGTATTTAATCCTCCATTATTTGATAATTTTTTACTCGATGAGTCGAAACTGCTTAAATGATGTAGAATCACAGGTGCAAATGGGGTGTCATTTGTAGAAGTCATCGCATCACCAACCATCGACGAATGTCTTGTATGAACCTGCTTCGCACATCTTCCAATTGTGCTTGACGATCCGCTGGATTATTCATGTCGTATCCTTCTTGTGATGCTTTGTATGTTGTGGGTTTGATTGTTGGTCCGGAATGATCGGTGTGCATGCCTTGGTAATCCTTTGATTCAACGTCGATACCAAAATATAGCCCGAAATTTGTGAATTGATACGTGCCTGATTTTGAAAATTTAGAAGAATCGATTTTGTAAATTTGATATTCAAGGTCTTCAAATTTATGGTCTTCAGACAAGTCACGTAGCACTTCAATAACGGATTTGCTTTCAGATGTACTCATTGCTACAATCGCACGAACAGATGACCAAACTGTAGATTTAAATTTAATTTCAACTTCAAGTGAGATTTTTTCGCGCTTGAACTCTAGTGGAATAATCAATTTGGTATATTGAGCATTTGTATTGCTATTCATCTGTGGTTTGTTGCCCAAGAGTTCTCTTACTTTGTCGAGGCTCTCTTTGTTTTCATCATCCGAAATTTTATCCATAAATTTACTGTTTTCTGATGCAAGTTGGCTGTATTCCATCGGGTCTTCATACAACATGATTTCAGCGAAAATTGTTTTGGAGGCTGACGAAGAGAACAGGTCCTGATGGACATCTGTTGCTCCAGCTTCCGCTGCACCCCGAGTTTTCCATTTATTCTCAGTTGTGTGTCCCCCTAAAAGCCCTAGAGATACAAATACATTTACTGCAAGATTCACTTCAAAAATCAGACCTGTTTTATTTTTATTTTCATGATAATCAAATGTAATAAATCCACCAAGTTTTCCTGAAAAACTATAATTGTAGCCAATATTAAACAGATTTAATTCGAGGAAGTTAGGTAAATCAAAATTGAAACCACCTAAAGCTTGTGCTGAACCATTTAATGAAATGAGCAGAGTTTCGCTTGCGTATGAGCGATTAATGATATTCTGCACCTCACTTGATTCAAAATACGACAGTGGTAAAAGTGGGGCTGCCGCAGACATCATTCCATAAGGGAGAACCTTCAGTAGGTCGTCTTTCGAATCCCGGCCCCCGAGCCTCTCGTCTCCGTAAAATTTGTAGGTTCTTGTCCACGTGTATGTCGCAGAAATACTCAAGTTGATCGCAAAATACGCTCCCGCAGCGGTTTCTGTTTTCCTCTTGCTAATATGTTCCAGATCTTTATTCCATGCACATGTTCTCATTCCAAACTCAAGTCCAGCACCCAATGTTGTTTTCGAATCGAGTGAATAATCAAACTCATTAAGTCGTTGTACTTTGTAGCCTGCTGCGGATAGAACTCGGAAACCAGCTTGACCTTCTACTTTGACTTCTGCCTCCAGGCTATCATTGTTCGAGTTTAATCGATTTACGCCTTCAGTAATCCCCATCTTGTCCATGAGGAGTTCTTTCCAGTTTTTATCGTGAACTACACCTCCCCAATCGACCTGTTTCGCGATGGAATAATCCTGCCATTCAGTTGAATGGGGTGAAAAAATTTCAAAAATTTCGATTGTAATATTCCCATGTGGTGCTGGAGCCATGTGTTCAGTTGCTATTTCTTGGTTGAGGGTGAGGTGCAAGTTTCCGGGTACATAATCACTTTCTGCTGGTGGTAAATTCGTCGGAAAAACAACTTCAGCATAATCTAGAGTCGATGGAGAGCAAGCACATGGTGAGGCGTTACATTTTCTACAATTTGAAAATCCTCTACCGTTATTTCGAAGGAACAATTCATCTCCACCGTTTAATTCGATTTCTACATACGATGTGCCATTTTTATTGCACCAACTTCCGATGTTTGGCAAATATTTTCCATTTGGGATGTTCGTAAGGAAATAATCCTCAGGTCCCCATATCTTTAATCGAACTCTCCAGCCATTGCAAGGAATCATCTTGAATACAAAAGGTTCATTTTGAAATTGGAGTTTTTGGGCTTGGTAACTATGCGGTCCACCAATCATGAAGACTTCAAATGGATCGTTGTATGATAGTATGTGGTCCTCTTCGGATAGTGATTCTGAAGTGGTTAATGATAACATGGAGTGATTTTCAAGTAATTGTTGAATGTTCGTCATTTCATTTACTTCTAGGTTCAAATCGATTGTTTTGATGTGTAAAAAAAGAGTATCATCAAACTGACCTAACTCCTCATAAGCATCTACTGAAATCCCTGCATATTGTATGAATAACTTTTGAAGAATACGTACTCCGCGTCGAGTCTTTTCACATTCTTCACCGGTAAGTTGTCCGGAAAACAGGCCTTGAGACTTGAGATAAGCTTGTACCGCAGTAACAGTTTTATGATTCCCCATATCAATATTTGAAATATTCGTAAGAGGTACATTTTGAATTTCTCCAGCACAAATTTCAGATATTGAGCAATAAAATTTCGTTCTCGTGTCAGTTGCTAAATTTCGCAATTTGACACAGGCTGATGCGTCATTTCCTCGAGTCTGATTGGAGCCCCCATATGAACCAACGACCATCTCGCTTCCGTTTTCGACCCCAGCAAAAATATCGACATGGACAACCTTTCCTGATGAATTTTCGAAAAAGACTAGATCTCCGGGTGATGGTGAAATAGACCGCCTAAGAATTCTCGATAACCCCGCTGATGTACGGTCTTCCCAATTCAAAGATGGGAACTGTTTGTTCATGACATAAATAACAAATCCTGAGCAGTCGGTTCCATTCCCTCCTTCTAGTTCAGGGGTGTTGCCTCCCCAGTAGAACGGATCATTTAGATATGATTTGGCAAGATTCACAACTTGATGCCTTAATTCCAATTCTTGATTTCGAAAAATTGCCGCTTCAGCATTTTCAACGACTGCTGCACTTAATGCACCAACAGAACTTTCTTCAGTTGTGCGGTAGACATTATGAATTGAAATGATAAGGGTTTCATCAAGTGCTTCTGTTCTGGACTGAGCGATGATATTGCCGTTCAAACTAATTGAAAAAAGTTTGAATGAAGATCCCTCACCTTGAAAGTTTGAATCGATATCAAATTCAAATTCATCGCCTCCGACAAAGTCGAATTGTCGACAACTGTACATCCCGAAGACATTTTGTTTATGAGTTACCTTTGGAATCCCTCTGTAGATTTTAGTGATACATTCCTGATTAAAAGTTCCAAATGATGACCCCTCAGGAGTAAAATTTCGACTAAAATAACTCATTGATGTCGGGCTTCTAGATATGATCTTGAAACACATGCGTACTTTATATCCACCACGGATTCTTCCCTTAATGTAACCACTTTTGTACGAGCCAAAGTCCCAAACGTCATACAATGCGAGTTGAGAATAGGATTGACAATTGTATCCGCTGCCTTCAAATTTTTCTGTTTCGCTAATAACATGATGTTGGCCATCAATGTGCAATATTTCGAATGGTCGATCATCGGTGTTTCCCTCAAGAGGAGATTTGTAATATTCCCATGATTCGACAGGAATTTCTGTAAAGTCACTCATTCAAGTTGACCTCCCAAATTTCTGTTCATAAGTTTCCACTGCAAAATAATATTGGATACTTTCTCGATGAATTCATTGTTCATGTTGGAAATTTCTCCTACAGCGATATCTTGGAATGGAGTGGTCAAAGATTCAACTATTGTTTTTTCATCGTCAATTTGAATTGCTCCAATGAGTCTTAATACGTGAAGGAAAATCAACGCTGGATTTCCAATTGAATCGTACGAGATGGGGTTCTTCGCGTGAGGTGTACCTAATGTGACTGCCCCTAACACTTCATTGTCTGGTGGCATCAGTTGGTTGGAATCTGTTGATGGATTGAGTGCAATATTTGCCCAACCCTCTGTGTAATATCGTACAGCGAGACCTCCGACTCCAACTCCGATGAGGAAGACCTTCCCATTGTTTGTACTACAAATATGGTCAACCGCAGTTTTTACCTGGAGTGCCAAGTTTTCTTTCATTTCCCCGAGAAGATTTTGATTTATTGACGGGTTGAGCGTATTAAATGCTGCGGGGGACCCAAATTCACTTTCACAATTGAGTATATTCGTGACCGAACAGTTTTGCAGTTCACCAAAATCAAAAATATGTTGTACTGAATGTTGAATATTTAACGAATTTGAAATCAATGAACTTGTAAATTCAACTCCAGATTCACCTAGCCAAGATGGAAGGACAAAGAGAACGGAGAAATTAGATGGTTGAGCATCGAGAATCGACGCGATAAATTCAGAAATTTCAGTGGCGACAGAGTTCGTGTTCAGTGTGTTCAACCTGCTTGCACGATGCGTGTATTTTTGAGGGACATTTTTCCAGTCCTCTGTTGCATTTGATTGACTCGTTGATGGAAGAATTCCATCTGAATTGTTGAGGAAATCATCGAATATCGAAATTAATGATGTGAGTTGTTCAATACTCATATGTCCAATTGAATGCCTTGCTCGTGGATTCAGATTTTTTAATTGATACAACATTGTTGCGAGAGAACTTTGCCAATCGATTGGTAAACTTTCAACCGATTCAACGTCAAATGATTGATTGAATACAGACTCAAGGAGTTGAGATATATCTTCACTAACTTGTTCAAAGACTTCAAGGATAGTTTCTCTTGGAAGACCATCTGGGTCAAGCCAGAAGATGAACTCGAATTTAGGCCATCCTTTTGGTTGCAGCCCGAGTGCCCATGGGTCTTCATATGTGCCAGAGCCATCGATGACCCAAGGAATTTTTGGAAGTTTTATATTAAATGGTGAGTTTGGGTCATTTCGAATATTGTGGTCGAAGTCGAGATCAAAATCGAAATCGAAATTGAAGTCGAAATCAAACCAAGTTCTATCTCGATTTGTTTGTTGACGATGGCCGCCCCAACCCAAATCAGGTAATCGAAGGTCAGGCAAACTACCTGAAAATAATCCATGGAGCCATCGAAGTGCAGGGAATGCGAAAGGTTCTCCACTCTTTGATGAAGTCGAAAATAAATCTCTGAAAAATAATCGGAGCCCTTCAAATGGATTGTCGACAAAGATTTCAAAATCAAGCTCTGGCCAGTCAAACGGCAATGAAAATGGCCCTAAACCAAAGTTATTCTCTGACATTCCATGGTACAGTTTCCATAGGTCAGGCCAAGGCGGGAGGTCGAAACTTGGCAAAGAGAATCCTCCCTTCGAAACGAAATGTTCCAAATTGAGGTAAGGAAAATTTGGGTCAATTTTGAAGAACCCTCCGAGGAAGAAACCAATCCGACCACCTCTGCTTGTGAGGAACTGTCCGAATAAATTCTTGATTTGAGGGAGTTTTAGGAAATTACCAATATTCCATGAAGCAAACTGACCTCCCATGCTCGGGAATAATTGCTGAAAGATGCTAGAGAAATCAAACCATGAGCCATCGAAATCTATTGAACGAATGGTAAGGTTTGGTATGTTGAAAAGCGTCGTCGATGAACCAGACTTCAAATTAATCGATGGGAGTTGTGGCAAATTTAGGTAGCCTCCAAGGTCAAATGGCCACTGAATAGAGTCAAACGACAATTTTGGAAGCCATCCTCCATTGCCATCAGGTCGTCGATGCCACCCCATGTCGATACCTGAAAATGTGATGAACGACATATCGGGAAGATGTAAGGAGAATCCATCCCATGAAAGTCCACTTAGTTGTGAAAAGTCGAAATCGGGCCCAACCACACTTGGTAACTGCAAAAAGAATTGGTTCAAATCGGGTAATTGACCAGTGCATTTCAAATCTTCAAGGGTGATATAATATCCATATTCTGTTGAAGGCGTTCGCTCCCACTCAAACCCTAAAGAGAGTTCTTGCAGAGTTAAGGAAATTGCCGAGTATGAAATGATATTCATAGGCGGGCGTGATTCATCGACCATACTTCGACGCATGGATGCATCAAGGTTGGCTCGAAGTGCCCAAGCGGAATTCGCTTCACTCACTGGAGGAAGGTAGCAAGAAAATAAAACGAAATAGATGCCAATATCCATTTCTAGACGTTGTCCAATCAGAAGGTCATCAAAACCGATGAACGGAAGAATTGTCAATTTGTCGTCATCACTGTTGTATTCAAATTCTAAATTTAGCGGTACTCGTGAGCCAATTGGGGTAATTTGAAGCGTGTGATGATGGACTGTGGAGTCAACCTCGTGTGATATGCCATCTGCGAGTTCTTCCCATTCACGTATGGGAATGATGGATTCGCCCTGTGATAATTGGAAGCATGAATGAATGATGTCTTGGATTGCTTCAGCGATAAAGCTCCAAGCATGAATTCCTTCAACATCTGTTCCTTCAGTCCCGGGTATCGAAGAGATTCTAAACAGTTCTCGATGATATCTTCCAATACTCTCCAAAGGCTGTGTTACATATTGCAGAAGAGTTGGCATGCTCACGAGGTTTCCGCCTTGATTGGTTCCTCCAATACGTAAATCGAGAGCCCCTCCTTCCCAAACATTCGATTGGAACGTCCCTCCACGTGGTGAACATAATCCAAGGATGGCACCTAATCGTTGGAGAATCGGGTCACTACTGAATGTTTGAGATATGATGACTCGAAGTTGAATGAGTGCTTCCTCGAGTGCAGCATCTGCTAACGAATCATTTAGAAGGTCAAATTCTGGAAACGATTGGTTTCCAAGGTTAAGATCGACAAGCAAACAATACGGATGAAGTCCCGTACCTTTGATGAAATCGAGACCCATCAGAAAAGCACCTACCGAGCATTGACCGTTTAAACCATCAATGGCTGGCTGAAACAAGTTGGATGCATCGACGTTGAACAAAAACTCTGAGCCGATTGGATTGATTGAGAACTCGAGCGAAATCTCGGGAGCGAAGTCAAATAAATTCGAGCCTTCTGATTTGAATCGAATAAGGTGGAATCGCAGTCCTAAATCTAATTCAATGGAGTTGATGGGTTTGGTAAGTTCACAAAAGATTCCAAAATTAAAACACGGAATCCCATCGGTAGAAGTATCGTTCCACATGTCGAGATATAGAGTGAAGTTTGTCGACGACATCCATTCAATTCGCCAAGGGTTGTCTCTTGTCATGTCAAGTTGATATCTGTCAAACCCGGGGAAATCGAATTCCGTTGCCGAACCAATAAAAAATTGTCGAATGTGGCCGAGCCATCGGTACAAGTTTTCTGAATCTGTAACAATTTCAAAAATCCAATCTCGAATGGCATTCAAAGCAAATTGAGGGCTGTCCAAATTCATGATGATATCAAACACCGGCAATGTTGGAAGTTCTAAATGTTCGAAACTCGCTTCTAGCAATCCGAGGGCAGGAAAGAGATGTTGTCGAAGCAAGTCATTTCCTATGGATGCTGAAAATGTTTGAAACAGTTGATTCCAATCGGGCATGAACCCCCCTGATGGTGTAACAAGATCGATATCGAGATTCATGGGTTCGGCATTCATTGAGCCGCTAAAATCAACGAGAGTGAGGTCAACATCGGAACCGACTGGGGAAATTGCACATGCGATATCAATAGACTTACACTGTGCATTTCCTACTTGTGCATTCACCGAAAGAAAATCTCCTTCATGATGGGAGAATGATGCTTGAATTGAGACTGAGCAAAGTTGTTGTGCATCGGCAGCATCAAGTCCGCTTGTGTCATCTTTTTTGAGCAAAACCATGGTGGTTACATTTCCGTTGCTTTCCGAAATTGCAGCGAAAAGTGGAATACTTATTGCTAGGTTGAGGTTGACGATTGTTTCACCAATTCTAAAGTCAAGAACCCTCAAACCTGCACCTATGACGAGGGACTGACAATGATGCCCATCTGATAATGTATCATCAAGTTCTGTTCTGTGAAGGGTGATGCATGTTTCGACAACAGAACCACTGGAGCCGATTGGTGTTTCCATAATTTTGTACCATGTTTCTTCAATCGAATTTGGAGAAAATTCTGCTGTTACATGGCCATCTGTATTTCGGTACATCGGAAACGATTGAATGGTTGAATCGAGCAAATCAAGAATTGAGAGGATAGCAGTCGTACGCTCGTAGCTCTTTGCAAAATCCATTGCTTTTGAGAAATTCCAACCGTTCAAATCGAGGTGCTGACCTGTTGGGTCGAGGAGACCCAACGCTTCCAAGATGGGAAGGATTGGTTCTGCAATATCTTCAGCAAAGTCCGTAAGTCCAATTTGTACCGATGGATTAGACAACAGCATTCACCTCCTTTTTTGCCGTTGATGTCGGTTTCGTCACAAGAAGTCCTTTTTGGTTAACGGAGAACTCACTCGCAAATGTTCTACGTGGTGTTGAGGCATCAATCCATTCCAAAACATGTTCCCATGTTTTTTCGATGATGAGTTTGCCCCAAACTTCTTGGATGATTTCGTGGGTCTCCAAATTTCGTTGAACTGTAGCACGCCTATTCGAATTCGACTCGGAATCACCCAAATCAAATTCAATGGTTACAAGTTGTTTTCCGCTTTGATCTGTTTCTACAGGGAACTCAATAAAAAGAACCTCGCCATCCTGCTCGACAATCAACTCGTTGGTATGAAGTACAACCTCGGACCCCAAATGCTTCCAAACAACAGATGTTTCTTGGCCATTGGTGAATCGACGAATGAGGTGAGGTCCGAGTGAATTAAATGTGCCATCATGCTCAATTTCCTCGACGATATGACCGCTTAATTCACGGAAATCGGACGGACTTAGAAATCCAACGAACACATTTTCCTGGTCGAGAACAATAACGCCATCTGGTTCCCTTTCTCGTATGGTATCCAACGCAATATCAAGAGGAGTGTTTTCTCTCAATCTGAGGAGATTAGTTTTCATGTGCTTCTTGATTTTTTCTTTTCGACCAAGTTTCCCTCCAGCAATAATTCGAAGAACATGTTGCACTGAGAGCACACCTTGAATGCCTTTCTTTGACCCCTGTGCAAGAACAAATTGAACCGATGGACGTCGCAAGAGCAATGACGCCGAATCGAGAGTATCGTTCACACTTACAATTCGAAATTCATCTCGTAAGTCCACAGCCTCCCCAACGGTTTCAGGAGCACTGTTCTCCTTTTGTGTTGAAATCAGCATTTTTGATTTCATTTCTCGAAAGTCAGCAGCACTAATGTATCCTTCGAACGTGTCTTGGTCATTAATGACAAGAACGGCATGAGGTTGCCTCTCCTGAATGATTTCAATCGCCTTGTCCAGTGGTGTATTGCTTCTCAATCGAAGAACTTCGGTTTGCATGATTGATGTTACTGGGGTTGCAACTGGGTCAACACCTTCTGCGAGGTTGTGAAGCAAGATTTGCATTTTCAAGATACCAACGATTCCCTTCCCCTTTTTTCCGCGAACGAGTACTGCAGAATGTTGCACGGGTGAAAGGGCTTTTGCAGCATCTGCAAGCACAGCGTTGTATTCGAGGATGGCATACTCATCACGAAGGTTCAATTCGCCGAGAGTCGAGACCATGGAATCAACATTCGGACCATACCTCGTATAACTCAAATACTTTATTCACTTAAATTTTCAAAATCAATTGACAGCGGCACATGAAAAACACTTTATCTAACCTCTCAACATTTCAACCATGGCAAAGAACGAACCCATGCTGAAGGATTTGCGTCATGCAGATTCGTATGCAATCGTTGAGCCGGATGTTCCAATGCCTGAAATTGCGAAATTGTTTGCAAAAGATCCGAATCAAGCCGTACTCGTTTTGAATCCGAAAAAGAACAAGTTTGTTGGCGTCATGTATCTCTACGACTTGTTGACGCTGTATGGTGCTCCGCCACGACATGTAGAATCGATACACAAAGCAACGATTGGCCAATGTGCAAATACAAGAGTGATTTCAATCCAATGGGATGAAAACATCTCACAAGCTTGGGCGAAAATCAACAAATACAAACCAAAAGCAGTTCTTCTTCACGATGAAAGCAAAGAATTCGTTGGATATATTTCAAACGAAGACCTTTGGGAAGCCCTTGAAGAGATTGGTATCGGTGAATAAACCGGATTGCTGCAAGGTTCTCAAATCAGAATCTGCGTTTCTCGGTTTCTCTTTTTCAATCATGTTTCATGTACAACAACCTTCCTTGATTCAAGGTAAAGAATGCCATATGTCGTGCAACCAACAATGAGAAGGGTGATGTAAAAGATAGATGCAGTGCTCAGCATTACAAAATATTCTGTGAACATCGAACTCGTCCAATATGCAGAGGCATGGCTAAGCAGAAGAATGGAAATAAAAAGCAACAAGGTGTCGAGCCGAACACTTGATGATATTCTATAGAATACAACGCTTAGCGAAAATAGTGGCGGCCCTAGAATCATGAGTCCCATCCAGGGAATCGAAGGGTCAGTTCGAGAACCAAAAAATCCACCAGTAACAATGACTTTGCTTGGATTGAATTCAAGAATACCGAGAGGTGTGAGCAAAGAAAAATTGAACCATACCGTGTAGAGTAAGGAAACTGCAATCAAACACTTTGTTGTTTGAACGAGGAATGGATGAGTTGTTCGACCTTGATGTTGACCTTCGTACATCAAAAGTGATAATGTGAAGAGTTTAGGGGCAATTCTTGCGAGGAAAATTGTCGTAAATGCGGGAAAAAATCCCCATGTAGGACCAACCCATGAGAGAAGAATCACCTCGACGGGAGTAAAACCACAGAAGTTTTGGAACGATTCTGAAGAGTTTGAAATGATTGCATAAATTGCACAACTGATGATGACGCAGATGAGTATCCAATCTGCAGGCATGAATTCTGCAATTGACAGGATAAAAATGCCAAGCACGACTGAAACTTGGATTGCTACTGATGTTGTTGACTTTTCTTTCTGGTCGATCACTATCAAGCATCCTAAGATGGCGATGATTCCTGCGGTTATTGGTTCAGAAGGAAGTGAACTCATGACGATTCGTTGCATTGGTTTGTACAGAAGGTCGATATTCAGAAGTGCCTGCAATGAGACGCCTGTGAAGAATCGTGGAAGATAATCAAGCAGTTGGTACGAAAGGAGGGCAAACAGAATGCCAAGCCCCCAACGTTCCTTCATCGTGAATGTGCTTCCTTCGTTTCGATATATCATATACAGGCCAATTGGTGCAAGTGCAATACAGATGATGGAAAATCGTATTTCGGGGTAGAGAAGCAGCATGGCGCCACATGTAAGAATAAACAAACTTATCGAGTTTTGAAATTTCAATCGTTTGTTGAGAACAAGATAGAGCACGATGGCTAATACAGGAATCATCCCAAGCAATTTTCTTAACCACCTTCCAGAGATGAGTTCTTCAGAATCACGGCCTAAAAAAACAATGAATGTGAAGGCGATTGTGAAAAGGCCAATGGATGCGACTTGAGGGCGTGTTGAATTGATGGTTATGCCATCGATATGAAAATGTTCACGGTAAATGAAAAACAATAACCCAAACCCAAGTAAAGTCACAGCCATTGCAAAGATTGGAAAACTGGTTTGATCAACATCCACCAACGACCAGGTCGGCTCATCTGGTAAATTTTGTATTCCATCACCATCGTTCTCCTGTTTGAGTTCGTGATGCAGTCGTACATTATCCCAATTCCATTGTTCATACATTTCTCGCTCTTCGACTGTAAGTTCAAGTGCATCAAGTGGTATTCTTGCATCACTGGGTACTGGAAGTGGCAGTTTGAGCAAAGCAGACAAAAGCATTGAGATGTCACGTTGTTCAATCGGTGAAGTGATTGATGTGGCTGGTGCGATACCTTTGCCATGGGCAAACAGATAGACTTCCTCAGCAGCAGCACCTGTGCCTAAAGCGTGACCTCCATAATTTGTAACACCGTGGTCTGAAGTAAGGATGACCGTCCAGTCCTCTGGTGCACTAGTAAATACATCTTCGAGTTGCTTATCGAGTGACTGCATTCGCTTTTTGTAGACGGGGGAATCGAGCCCGTGAATATGTGCTGCATGATCTGTACCCCCAAGATGGCTTACCATCAGTGTGTGTTCACTCGATGTCAACCAGCCGTTCACAACATTGAGTGCTTCATCATCGGCCTGTGAAATATCTTCAAACCCATAATCTGCAGAAGTGTTGTGGGTGAACATTTCATCAGGATACAAGTTTTTCCAGACATAAAATCCAGAAAATGCGACTGAATCCCCTCGGAATGCTGTATGATAAAACGGGTCGTTCTTGACCTCATTTTTCACTTCCCAATTTCGAATGGCGTCCATCGGCGTTGCTTCCCGGCCTGTCGCCAATTCTTTCACACATGCCCCCGTAAGCGTGAGTTCAGACGTTTCAACCGGTAGTTTGACGCCATACGAATCGAATGCAGAAACGAATGGCATCATGTCTTTGTCATCGAATACAGATTGCGGTACACCATCAAGAACGATAAGAAGAACATGGTTTGATAATTGTGTCATCTCATCAGGTGGTGGCGATGTGTCATCAGACATTGGACCACTCGACAGGATGGTGGGAAGTGAAGCTCCAATCACACAAATTGAGGTCAGAAAAATGACAAGGGTCACCCGCAGAATCGATGACCCCATAAGAAATTCCAATCAAATCAATAATTTAATCTTCGTTATGCTAAGGGGACTGATGTGCATGAAAACCATCATGCTCTTGAGCAAGTCCTTTTGAACAACCTTGTCGAGTAGGATGTATGGCAGGCAGCGTCATCAGCAATCAGGCGATGGGTTTCGTTCGAACCACGCTCGACCCCTTCCTCTTTTGTGTTCATCATCTTGACCTGTATCCTCAAGGGAACGAAAGTATGGGGCCAGATGAGCCATTAATTGGCAGGCATATTGGCTCTGATTTTGATGAGAATAACGATTGGAAAATGTATCACGGCCGAACCGTCCCTGGTTTTCCCGCTCACCCACACCGAGGGTTTGAAACCATCACAGTCGTCTTGGACGGACTTGTTGACCACTTTGATTCCGGTGGTGCAACCGGCCGTTATGGCTTTGGCGACGTGCAGTGGATGACGGCCGGGTCAGGCTTGATGCATTCCGAAATGTTTCCTTTGGTTCAACACGACAAACCAAATCGATTGGATTTGTTTCAAATCTGGATCAATCTTCCTGCAAAAGATAAAATGGCGACACCAGGATATGAAATGATATGGGCAGACCAAGTTCCCCATCTCCAGTTGGATGGAGCGGAAGTTCGTGTGATTAGTGGAACTTGGGGCGACACCTCAGCTCCTCCTGCCCCATCTGCCTCATGGGCAAACAATCCAGAACACGAGGTTGCATTGTATATTCTCACCGTGCATCAAGGCTCTTCGGTGACATTACCGATATCCTCAGATGGTGTAAATCGCATGATGTATCACATCGATGGCGGCGTTGGAGAGGTCGAAGGTCATCAACTCAAACCACGTTACGGCATGGAACTTGACCCAACCAAACCTACCATATTATCAGCACATGATGAACCTCTACGAGTGCTTGTCCTCCAAGGTAAGCCAATCGGTGAACCTGTTGTTCAACATGGGCCATTTGTCATGAACAGTCGTGAAGAAATTTATCAAGCGTTTTCAGATTTCCAAAGAACAGAATTCGGTGGTTGGCCTTGGGGTGCTTCCGATGTTGTTCATCCTCGTCAACAAGGTCGATTTGCTCAGATGGCTGATGGGACAAGACAAGAACCAAACTCAACAACAAATTCCTAGAATGATCGCCAAGTCAAGTGATAAGTTCTAGGTTCTCGTACCGGGATACTATCTGCATTTACCATGGTAAAAATTAGTAAAGCATTTTGTAGATTTAATTGTTTTTTATTTCATTATTGATATCACCTGAAATTGCGCTATCTTGGATGTTATATGTGATGTTTTGAACTATTGTTGTCGGCTTTATATCATCAGAGGCGTCATTTCCAGAAACCTTACTGTATTTTTTATTTTGATTTACTGACGAGGTTTTGTTCTCAATATTCTTATTATGTGAATCGTGATTAACTCTTGTGATGACCGGGTTATTTTGTTTGTTATTTTGCCCCATTGCTGTAAATATCCAATAAAATATTGGAAGAATCGCAAATAAACAAATTAGCTCCATTGGGCCGAGACCACTCATCATGATATTACCGCGTACTCATTAAATATAAAATAATATTATTTACAACTGATTCACTACTACCGGGATACTATTTGCAATTACCATGGTGTTTTAACCTTAATATCCATTATCAATGAACCATTTGTCGATTGGAATCCCAATTTCCCTTCGAATTCGAACTGCTTCAGTATACAATACATGTTCTTCATCGTATTTCCCTTTCGATCTCATTATGACTCCAAGGTTGTGCAATGAACTTGCCTCTCCCTTTCTATAGCCAATCTCTCTACTGATAGCCAAACTCTCCTGATAGAACTTTTCGGCACTTGTATGGTCCTTTTGTATTTGTGCGATAGCTCCTAGATTGTGCAAGGCTTTGAACTCTCCTAGCCGGCCGCCTATCTCTCTATTGATAGCTAGGCACTCATTATGCAACCGTTCTGCATTGGCAAGGTCGCCTCTTGCTTCGGCTATGCTACCAAGTCTGTTCAGTGAATCCGCCTGACCTTGTCGGTCACTAATCTCTCTTTGGATAGTCAGGCTCTCGTGATGCAATCGTTCTGCTTCTGCAAGGTTGCCTCGTTTAATGGCGATATTTCCTAGGTCATAAAGTGAATCGGCCTCACCGGATCGGTGGCCAATCTCCCTTCTGACAGCCAAACTATCACGATGCAACTGTTCCGCCTCCGCAACGTCATCTCGTGTTTCAGCTATGGTGCCGAGGTTGGCTAATGAAATCGCCTCTCCTCGTCGGTCGCCGATCTCTATATAGATGGCCAAACTCTCACTATACAACCGTTCTGCCTCCGTATAGTCGCCTTGATTTCTTGCGACATTTCCGAGATTGTTTAGCGGATTTGCTTCAAATTGTCGGTAGTCAATCCTTCTAATGATGGCTAGACTCTCTTGATACAAGCGTTTCGCCTCTGCAAAGTCGCCTCGTTTGTCTGCGATGATTCCAAGGTTGGATAGTGACATTGCTTCTCCTCGTCGGTCGCCAATCTCTCTCATGATGGCCAGACTCTCTCGATACAACCGTTCAGCCTCCGCAAGGTCGCCTCGTGTATATGCAATGTTTCCGAGAAATCTAATTGAATTCGCCTCGCCTTTTCGGTCGCCATTTTTCCTGAATGTTTCCAAAGCCCGTAGGAAATGTTGCTGAGCCGAATTCGTTCGTCCTGCAAGTTCCGCTGCATTTCCAAGGGTAATTTCAGTCCATGGGTCAATCTCAATGCCGTGACCTGTTAGTTCTTCAGACAGATTCAAGACTTGTTCAACTTCTTTTTCTTGTGCGGGTGTGAGTTCTGCTGGTGAAGATTGAGCCGAGAAACCGAGCCTTTCAAGTGCTTGAACCATTGCGTTTGTAATATCTTCTACGTTATTTTGAGTAATATTGACATCTCCTGCAACAATGCTATCATTGAGGTTGACACTAGCTTCTTGAATTGATGGCGATGAATCAGTTTGTGGCTGAGTTGTATTGCAATTCGGACAGAATTTCCAGGTCGCTTGAACTTCGAATGCACACTCTCGACAAAACGGCATTTTATCCCTCAAGCTTCACTCAGACTTACGTAGTACAAAATAACATTGTAAGCCTATCATTAACAGAAACATTCAATTCATCATAATCCGAATTTCTTCTTGAATTGTTTTTTGACCTTTCCAACCCTTTTCTTAGCAGCTTTACCCATCTTTTCAATTTCGGTTGTAATTGATTTTACTATCATATCAATGCCATCAATTGAAGTGTCATTGGTCTCTTCTCGCTGTTTCGTTTCTTTAGTTGGGTTAGGATTTTTAGCGGCAGTTCCAGATTCAGTCCAACCAAATCCATCATGTTCAAATTAAAATGAAATTGAGATTATGATATTCCATCTATCTAAATTTTCTATAGAATGGTGCTCGTACCGGGATACAATCTGCAAATACCATGGTATTTCAGTTCAATATCCATTGTCGATGTATAACTGGTTTATTTGTCGTTATTGTAGGAGAAAATTATATCTAATTTTCAAATGTATCGTGAAGTATGGTCGAGATTCTATGTCCGCATTGTGATAAAGAAATTGCTCTTGATAACGATGCGGCGGGGGAATTTGCATGTCCTTATTGTGATGGTGAATTTGAATGGGTCGTTGAATCAAAGAATGAGGCTGAACAGATTGATTCCCAAGATTATGGTGGTTATAGCAACGCTGCTAGCACCATTCGTAAGATGATTTCCAGGGGTATGTTCGGCTCGTTTTTCCTCGCTGGAATCGTCATGGTCATCGTCGGCATCGCAGGAATAAGCATAAGCGCTAGCCTATGGGGCACAATCACCGACTCTCCATCATCAGATACCCTAGGTGCAGGTTGGGGGACCGTTATCATCTTGGGATTAGTTGCAATAGGTTTTCTCCTCTCGATAAGTCTCGGTTTTTACGGGCTCAGCATTGTTTTATTTGGTTTGGCGAGATTCAGTAACAAAAAGACAGGTCTGACTTGAACCATGCTAGTATTGTAACCTATCAGGGGATCATTCTGCCATGGCAAACTGGACAAATCATTGCATTGTCGTCTCTGAAACCACATTTTTTACAAACACGAATTCCGTTTGCGTGCATGTTTGCAATCATCATCTGTCTTTTAAACCATGAGGGTTTTCCAGGTGACTCATTGTGAACAATTAGGGCTGAATTAGTGCTATGTGCAACAGACGTATCTCCTTCAGAGTCTTTGCTTTTAGCCGGCGGCGCAAGGTTCCGCCAGTAGTTCGTGATGTTTTTGAAGAACCAAGACTTATTTGCATCATTAGGATATCTCTTGGATGTTGCCTCTCTACCGTCCCAATTATTGTTGCCCCTCAAAGAACGACCATGAGCACGCCTTTCCTTTGAATTCTTATTTTTCTTGTTAAAAGCTCGAATTTTTTCTTGGTGTCCTAAAACATCTTTGAACACCCCCATTACACTGGTTGCCCTGTAAAAAGAGATGATTAAGTTAGAATACGATTCGTAATCCGAATCAACAACTTGAATTTTGATTTCACTGATGAAATCATTCCAAAGAATAGTCGTTTTATTCAGTCTGGATGCTTTCCAAAATCTTCCGTCAAGTTCAGCATTTTTCCGCGCAAACCATCCCATTTCATCGTTCCATTGTTGGTATTGAGTATCCATCCATTCTTGAATTTCCTCTTTTGAGATAGGTTCTCCCTCTTTGTTTTGTAAGTATTTGAGCTCAATATCAAGATATTTTTCTTCCTTCGAAATATTTTTCTTCTCCCAATTTGAATATGAGAATATTGGCTTTTCTTGAGCGGATCCTGTGGATGGAGGTGCTGGAATCCATTCTGAACCAGTCCACATCCATTTCCCATCCGGGCTAAAAACTGGGTCGCTCACACCTTTGGTTATCAGTTGTATTTTTTAAAAAGGGGGGGTTGTCACCTTGGGAGTTTTTTCAAGTACCGGGATACAATCTGCAAATACCATGGTATTTAGTTCGCATTCTGCGACACCCAATTGTTTCGTCTGTACGCATTCACATGAGGATATAGTTCGAACAGGGCAAATAGCATCATCTTTCATCCATTCATTGACAAAGGAATCATTAAGTCATCAATGGTTCAAGAACCGTGCATGAACAACCAAGCCAATGCGGCTTTTTTTGCCCTGATGATGCTGACCATGTCCCTTGCTGGATGTTTTGGTGGCGATGGGAACGAACAAAATGATGGAAACGAAACTCCGGTCGAGACACTGGACGACTGGCAGGTCCATTTTGCGAATGCCGCATCTGACCTTCCAGAGTGCACCGAGAACCGAATCGGCTGGCTCTACTATGTGAGTGAAGACCAGAATTTCCGAGGTTGCATGTCCTTTGGTTGGGAATTGATCGATGTCACTGGTCCTTCTGGGGATGATGGGGCGGACGGTACAAACGGTGCGGATGGTCAAGACGGAGCCGATGGAACAGATGGCGTCTCTACCCTCATCAATGCCGTAAATTCAACGTCCTGCCTCAACGGGGGAACCACCTTCGAGATCGGCAGCGACGACAACGCCGACGGTGTTCTTAGCGTGGCTGAAGTCAAAGTGACAGTGGACATCTGCAACGGTGCACAGGGGCCTGAAGGTCCCCAAGGGCCAGCAGGTGCCGATGGAGCAAACGGAACTGACGGTCAAGATGGTGTGGATGGACAAGACGGTGCAGATGGTGCACAGGGCCCACAAGGGCCAGCAGGTGCAGATGGTGCAGATGGGCAAGACGGTGTTAATGGGACGAATGGAACTGACGGTCAAGACGGTGCAACAGGGGCTACTGGTCCTCAAGGGCCAGCCGGTGCCGATGGTGCTGACGGATTGAACACACTGGTGTCCACAACGACTGAGGCAGCAGGGTCAAACTGTGCCAATGGAGGTATTCGCATTGACGTTGGCGTGGATGACGACGACGACGGGGTGCTGGCCTCAAGTGAAATCGACCAAACACAATACGTCTGTGATGGTGGCTCATCAAGTTCGACCCTGTTGACCACCACCTCAACGCCGCCGACAAGCATGGGCTGTGATGCAGGTGGGCGGATCATCGCTCAAGGCCTGGACAACGGTGACGGTGGTGGCACCTCAGCCAACGGCCAACTGGAATCAGGTGAGGTGGATTCGACGACGACCTACTGTTCTCGATTTTTTGCAGATGATGCCCACTTCCACATGGTCAAGGATATCTACAGCGGAAGTAGCAGCAGTTCTCCCGATTACCTCACAGCCGTTGGTAGCACCCTCTATTTCCAAGCCAACGACGGTACCAACGGAGAGGAATTGTGGAAGAGCGATGGAACCGCCTCAGGCACGGTGATGGTCAAGGATATCAACAGCGGAAGTAGCACCAGTTTTCCCGATTACCTCACAGCCGTTGGTAGCACTCTCTATTTCCGAGCCTACGACGGAACCAACGGATATGAATTGTGGAAGAGCGATGGAACCTCCGCAGGCACGGTGATGGTCAAGGATATCAACAGCGGAAGTGGCAGCAGTTATCCCTCCCACCTCACAGCCGTTGGTAGCACCCTCTATTTCCGAGCCAAGGACGGAACCAA
>JAYQSB010000021.1:0-41028 GCA_038146705.1 Candidatus Poseidoniales archaeon | reverse complement strand
ATTATTTGCGGGTGAACATTCAGCATCCCATGCTTCCGATATGGCATTATGAAATTCTTCATCAACTTCAACAAGAGGAGGAATATCAGAAATTTCATCGATTTCTTGGTTGGTACATACAACGAGTGCTTCGTCGGCCACGAGAAAATACCATTCAGCATCATCATCACATGAAACACCAGTAGCCGCTAAAATTGCAAAAGAATCCATTTCTTCTGTACAACGACACGAGGTTATTGTTTCTCCATTTGTTTGTAGCAATTCAAGTGCAGAGATAGCCAAGGTGGTGTAATCGCTATCGGGCCCAAAAACTCGATGGCCGTTGAGGCCGAAGGGTGATTGAACAACGACTCCTCCGTCGAACGATTCATGGAGGTATCCTTGCCATTGTTCAGTTGACAGGCCGATCCCTCCCAAAAATGTGGACTGCACATGTTGCACCTGAACCACCAACATTGTGTGTCAACGCTCTTTCTGCGTCGATGACTTGTCTTGATGCTTCGACTTGATGTCGAAGTTGATGAAAGACTTCAACGACTTGTCCAGTTCCAGTTGCTCCGAGAGGGTGCCCCTTCGACTTTAGTCCACCACTCGGGTTGATGGTTACCTCGCCTTCATTGAGGCGTCCACGTCCTTCTCGAGCGAATAAGCCTCCATCGCCTTTTTTTGTGAATCCTAAATCTTCAGTCGCCATTAATTCTGCGATGGTAAAACAGTCATGTACCTCTGCAAAATCAATATCTTGAGGAGTACATTTTGCTGCTTCATATGCATTCTTTGAGGCCATTTTTGTAGCCTGCAATTCTGTTAATGATGGTCGGTCATGAAGTGCTAAATAATCCGAAGCACCACCTGAACCCTGAACCCATATTGGTGTGTCCGTAAACGTGTGGGCGATATCATCTCGTGCAAGCACAACACAAGAAGCACCGTCAGATGTTGGACAGCAATCATACAATGTGAGAGGGTCGGCTACCATGAATCCATTTTTTGCTTTTTCAAAGTCGACGATTTTTTGGATATGTGCTTTTGGATTTTTTGAACCATGTTCATGGTTTTTCACTGAAATGTGGACCAAATCATCGTGTTCTGATCCATATTCATGAAAATGCCTGCGTGCCATCAGTGCATACGTTCCAGGAAATGTCAGGCCCGCTAATCGTTCCCATTCGGTATCACCCGAAACGCCAAGCCAAAATCGTTTCCTTTCTTGTGTCAAATCATTCATTTTTTCAATGCCACCAACGACAACAACATCTGCTTGGCCGCTTTTAATCGCCATGATGCCATCACGTAAGGCAAAGCCAGAAGATGCGCATGCATTTTCGACCCTCCGTGTTGAAACACCCCTCATACCAGTGTGTTCTGTGAGTATCGCTGCTGTGTTACCCAATTGAGCGCCCCCAAAGGCAACACTGCCGATGATGCATTCATCGACTTGTTTTGGAGTGAAGTCACCGTCTATACTTGAGAATGCTGATTCGCAGGCTTCCGACCACATGCCCTTGAGACCCAGTTCATGGTTTCCGTATTTGGTTTGACCAGCCCCTATGACGGCTACATCTACCATGACATCGCTAAGTGCATACAGCATTTGATACCAACGCTATATTTTGCTGAAAGAAGTGATATCTTTTTGCGTAGGTTCTATGAACAAGCCACCCGCCGATGCACTTTATGCTACGACAATGTTCGACACATGGGCATTTTTCAGGTACAAATTGCCCTGATTGTAATGACGAAGGAAAATTCATCATGAGTGATAGAGAATCAAACTCGCTTGGACGAATGCTTGCACTTGTTCTCCGACACGACCCTGAAAAATTCGGCGTTGAAATGGATATCAACGGATGGGTCAGCACACGTGAATTATCCGAGGCAATTCAAAGGGAGAGAAATCGATACCACTGGCTCCGAGGATGGCATTTTGAGGCAATCGCCAACGCTGACAGAAAAGGACGATACCAAGTTGAAGGTGGAATGATTCGTGCAACGTACGGTCACACGATCGACTTGGACCTTGACCTACCCACTGATGATATTCCAGAAGAATTGTATTATCCATGCGAGGTTTCACAAGTTGAATCAATGATTCAGTTTGGAATCACTGCAGGAGACCGAAAGCATGTTCACCTCTCAAAGACAATAGCAAATGCAATGGAAGCAGGACATGTTCGAATCGATCGACCTGCGATTCTTGAGGTCGATACAGTCCGTGCTATTGCAGATGGCCACACCATTTACCGTGCTGGAACAACTGTTTACTTGATGGAAAGTGTGCCTGGCGAGTTTTTGTATAAAGTTGATGATAATGATGATATTATTCAAGAAATCGTTGCTCAATGGGAACAAGAAGAAGAATAATCAAGATTTTGTTCCGCATGCTGGACAGAAATCGATGTCAGGCTCAAGGTGTGCATTGCATTTCTTGCAATGGTTCGACCCGGCCATGAGAGCTTCAACTTTGGAAGGCATTGGACTAGTGTGCTCTTTCTCTTTTGGTTGTACGATGAGAAGTGGGTCCACTCCACTTTGAACGAGTTCGTTGTATCTATTTTTGAAAATTAAAGATTCTTGGAGGGCAGATTCTATTTGCCATTGCCTGTTTTCACGTTCTGTTTTATCTGGAATAGATTCTGTTTCCTCCAATAAATGTTGAAGGTGTCGAATGAATTCATCCACTGATGGACCATCTTGCATAATGCTACTCAAATGTTCGATGTTCATCAATGCTTCCAATCATGTCTGGGGTCATCAATATGAAAGAGAATTTGTTCCACACATCATGGGCGAACGGATTGTCATTAAACTAGGTGGTGGATTAATCACAGAAAAGGGTGAATTCCGGTCACCTCGCCACGATATCATCCAGCAATGTGCCGAGGAAATCAAACAAATAATGTTGGATGGCTACAATGTGATTTTAGTTCATGGAGCAGGTTCTTTTGGCCACATCATGGCAAAGGAATTTAGGATTGCAGAAGGCAGAATACCCAATTTTTCACACCAATTTTCTCATTGTTCATCCCAAGATGAAGCCATAGATCAAATTCGTAAAGATATGCTAGAATTAAATCAACACATTGTTTCTGCATTCGATGCCTTGAATGTAGAATGTCATACTTTTCCAACTCATACTTGGGCAAGAAATACAGGGCCTCATTTTGATGGACAATTAACTCAGTTTTCATCTCCGCAGTCAAATCAAGTCTCGATTTGTTATGGAGATGTGGTTGATTGTGATGGTGATGTTGAATTTGGCATTTTATCTGGTGATGATGTCGTTTATAGATTGGCAACAGAAATTTCTGATGTAAAACGTGTCGTCTTTGGACTAGGTGGAGTCGATGGTGTCTTAGAGCAACCACCCGAACAAGGCAAGGAGCAACTTCTCATTCCACTCATGAACCCAAATCGAGATTATTCTTCTCAACATCAACATGAAATCGATGTTACGGGAGGCATTGCTCTGAAGGTTTCGAGAAGTTTTGAACTTGCGAAAGTTGGTATTGAAGTCATCTTCGTCAACGGCGAGGTACCCGGAAGATTAACTGATGCATCGAAGAATGACCCTGTAATTGGAACCAAATTTGCATTATTTGCTCAGTAAATACAAGAGAACTCTTCATGTATCGAATGCTCATCGTTGGAATTGGGGATAAATCGTGTCGAATCCAAAGATTGTTCTCGATGAAGCACAATTGTCAGTGTATTCATCTCATGATGTAGATCAAATCGAGATGATGGCCGAAGCAGTCATCGAAGTTGATGAGCGTGACATGATTATTGGACCAATATCAAAACACGAATCTCATTTTGGATCTGGATCATTCCATAGAGCATTTAGTGTTCTCCTTTTCAATACAAACGGAGAACTTTTGTTACAAAAAAGAGCATCTTCGAAGGTAACATTTCCGAGTGTATGGGCAAATTCATGTTGTTCTCATCCACTCCATGTTGAGGATGAAATGGATGTAGAAAATGGTGCAAAAATCGCTGCAATACGAAAAATGGAACAAGAATTAGGTATTAATTCTTCAAGCATTAACATAGATGATATTCACTTTATCACCAAAATGCGTTATTCTTGTCGCATGGATGAGCAATGGATAGAGCGAGAAATTGATCATATTCTCTATTTACAAGCTGATGTTGTCCTACAACCGAATGAAAATGAAGTTGAAGAAACAATGTGGGTCTCAATGAATCAACTGGAAGACATGCTCATCTCTGAAACTGATGAAATCATTGCACCTTGGTTTCGCTGCATTGCAGCTCGAATTATGAATGAACATTGGTGGTCATGTGCTGAGAATTTATCAAACCCAAATCATTTGGTTGATGATTTGATTCATGACATGGGTGATGTGTCCCACATGCTTCCAAATGCCAAAGGAGCGGGTTTAATGACATCCATTCAGGAGGTCAAACCTCTCGTCGAGGCACGTATAGAATCAAGCCTACGTGCATGTCGTCACGAACGACTTTCGGATGCGATGATGCACCTCATTCTTGGTGGTGGAAAACGACTTCGGGCGACCTTGCCTTGGCTTGTTGCCAAGGCTGTTGGTGATTCTCATTCTGGGATTCTTGATGTTGGAGCAGCAATAGAGACGGTGCATAATTTCACTCTCGTACATGATGACATCATGGATAACGATGAGGTAAGAAGGGGAAGAAATGCTGTTCACATTGAATTTGATTCGCCAACTGCAATCAATGCGGGTGATGCCATGCTCGCAATCGCTTTTGAACGAATTGTGATGGCTGAATCAGTATCAAACGATGACATTGTGGCTTTGGTAGATCGAATTGCAGGAATGGTTCGAAAAGTCAGTGAAGGTCAACAACTTGACATCGAATTTGAAGACCGTATTGCAGTATCAGAAGATGATTATTTTGAAATGATTGAAGGTAAAACTGCTGTGATGTTTGAAACCTGTGCTGAAATTGGTGCCCGACTTTCAGGTGCTGATGATGAAACGATACAATGCATGGCGGAATGGGGACTTTCACTTGGATTATGTTTCCAGTTGATGGATGATTTAATCGACGTGCTTTCTGATTCAACGACATTAGGAAAACCAGCTGGTTCAGATATTGCACAAGGAAAAAGAACATTGATGGTGATACACGCACTAAGTCAACCGGACAGTGATGCAAAAAACCGTCTCCTGTTATCACTCGGTAAAGGTGAACAAGTTGACGATGCGACGTTACAAGCTTCATTAGAAGCCTTGTCAGAGTTGGGCTCAATTGATTATGCAAAAGCAAAAGCAGAACATTATCATCAACTCGCTCATAACTGCTTGGACCGTATTCCAGATGGACCTGGCCTCCGTGCACTTAGGGAACTAACTGATTTCCAACTTTCAAGAATCCAATAGGTGATGACATGAGTAAATATCTCTTCATTGTTCGACTCAGATCCTTTTACACTTCTTCATCTGGAGACCTACTTGGTAAAGGAGAATTTAGTCTTGAGGTGACCGACCACGAGGGGCCACATCGCTATCCAAATGAAGGTTTTATTGCCTTAGGGAACAATGAGACATTCTCACCAAAACCAATGCCAACTTTACTTACTGGTACGATTGAAACTGAGGAAAATATAACTTTCAATGTCAAAGTAACAGAGCACGATGTTCGTGATGATGACCTCTTTATTGACGGTCAATTCTCAATTCATACAGAATTTTTCGAACAGGATGTCGTGTTGAAAGGTACTGAATACGAGTGCAAGCTTGAACTCAATATTGTTCTTGAAAAACTCGAATTTCAAATCTAATCATCGCGAGATTGTGATACTGATGTCGTCTTTTTTTACCTTAAATCCTGCATCTTTCATCATCTTTAAGACTGCATCCAAAATTGGTTTTTCAGTACCTGGTGCTACATGTGCTGGCCAGACTTTTACAGATGTATCGTGTGAACCCGAAACGATCATGGTTCCATTGTTGGAAAAATTTAGGCCACTTACTGGTCCTTTGTGATTTCGGAGAGAATGAATTACTGTACCCATTGCATAATTCCAGAGTTGGATATCGTCATTGGATGTACCAAATGCAACGACGTCACTATAAGGAGAAAATTGTACTGACCCGATATTTTTTGCATTTGATTGTATTGTTCTTAACTCCATACCTGAGAAGGTGTTGTACATACGTAGAAGACCACGACTTACAACTACTGCTATAACATCGCCATTTGGTGAATAGATTGCTTTCTGTGGTACATCATTCACTTGGATTGTTCGTTCATCAATTAATGCACCATCATTGGTCCAGAATCGCAGCAATCCATCTTCACAAGCAGTCATTATTGTGTTACCATCAGGAGAGAAATCTGCATCAAGGACTGCACCTTTGTGTTTCGACAGTGCCATCATATGTTCTCCCGTGGCAGGATTCCACAATCGTGCCGTACGATCATGTGATGTTGAGAGAAGCATTTTACCCAATGGTGAAAAGACGACTTTGTTGACTCTTTCTTTGTGGTGTGTGAGGACTTGACTTGAGATGCCAGTTGTTGTATCCCAAATTCGTACTTGTCCATCACTCGATGCAGACGCTAGCACTTTGGCATCTGGTGCGTAGCATATTGAATTCACATGGCCAGTATGTCCCGAAAGTGCTCGAATATGTTCCCCAGTCAATGGATTCCAAATTCGAATGGTGCCGTCATGGGAAGATGAAGCAAGCTCAGAATCGTCGGAGGAAAATCCAACCGAGACGACAGCATCTTTGTGATGGTCCATTGACATCACATTGAGAGGTATTCGAACTGAGACGGCACCGTCTCTATCGCTCATTTCTCGGATTGCATCGGCAAATCGTTGCTGAAGAATAGAAACTTCCTCATCTTTATTTCGCTGAACTTCCATTTCAGCAATTGCCTTTCTCTCATCAAGTTCTGTGGCTATTTGAGCAAAAGGGTTGGCTGGTGCATCGCCCTCTCCGGTCATGTTTGTTCCACCACGATGTCATACATCAAATCGATTCCTGTATGAAATCGATTTCAATCAGCGTAGTAGGATTCTGGGTTAGGTTCTGGCTTGAGTCCTTTTCGTTGACGAATTTCTCCGACGACTTTGTCAAAGAGTTGTGGTGGAAGCATTTCAAAACCGAGATTTTCAGTGTTCCAAACAGCACGGCCTTGGGATGCAGCTCGTATGTCATTTGAGAATCCGAATGTTTCAGCGATTGGTATGGTTGCAACCACAGTTGTGACTGCACCTTCTGAAGGCATATCTTCGATGATACCTCTTCGAGTTGTGACTTCACGAGTGACTTGGCCCAGCCAGTCATTTGGTACGGAGACAAACGCTTTTTGCATCGGCTCGAGAATGATTGTTCGAGCACGCATCATCGCACCCTTTATTCCGTTACGAACTGCAGGAATTGTTTGTGCTGGTCCACGGTGAATAGCGTCTTCGTGGAGTTTTGCATCAACGAGCCGTACAAACATACCCTGAACAGGTTCGTCAGCAATTGGTCCTTTTGCACATACTTCGTTGAATGCTTCGATAATCAATTCACGAGTTTCATGGAGGTTTTGGATACCTTTTGTATCGTTAACCAAAACATTTGTTCCGTTGATGGCATAGATTTTCCTCATGAGGTCTTTGTCCATTCCATATTCACCAAAGCGTGAGCCGACTTCTTTCGCATCAGAGGTTCGGACTGGTCCATCGCCCAATTCACCACTTCGGAGACCTTGAACGACCTCTTCGGATAGTGCTTCGACCTCAAAGTAAAATCTGTTGTGTCGGTTTGGTGATTTTCCTTCAAATGGATTTCCGTGATTGTTGGATTGAATACCTTCTCGATAAACGACGATTGGTGGACTAACTTTGACCTTGATATTTTGTTCTTCTTCAATTCTGTACACGGTGATTTCCAAGTGCAATTCACCCATTCCAGCGAGAAGTGCTTCGCCAGTTTCTTGATTTGTAGTGACCTGAAGAGATGCATCTGCTTTTGCTAGTGATCGCAAGGCATCAATGAATTTTGGCAGGTCTTTCATACTCTTAGGCTCTACAGCGACCGTAACAACGGGATCTGAATAATGTCGAATAGCTTCGAATGGTGTGAACTCTTTATCTCGTGATAACGTGACACCGGCTGCCGCAGAACGAATGCCTGTGATTGCAGCAATATTTCCTGCAACAACTCTTGGCACAGCAATTCGATCTCCTCCTACCATCATTGAAACTTGTTGAACACGTTCTGGTTTCGCTGCACCAATGGCGAACACTTGCTCACCTTGATTAATTGCACCAGAATAAATTCGTCCTACTGCAACTTCTCCTGCGTGAGGGTCCATCCAAATTTTTGTGACCATCATGGCAAGTTCTGCTTCTGGATCGCAATTGACCATTGCTTTACCAACATCGGAGTCAATGTCGCCAGTCCAAATGTTTGGAATTCTATATGGCTGTGCATTCACTGGACTTGGCAGTTTGCTAACAGCCATGTCGAGCAAGACTTCATGCACTGGAGCTTTCTGAGCGAGTTCTTTTTGATTCTCGTTGTGACAGTACTCAAAGATATCTTTGAACGAAATTCCAGATTTTTGCATGTAGGGTACAGTAATGCCCCAGTTGTGGTACGCTGAACCGAATGCAACAGTACCTGCACCAACATCAACTTGCCATTCCTTCTTGAATTCTTCAGGAGCGAATTGCTTGATGAGTTTGTTGACCTTTTGAATAGTGCCTTTGAAGCGCTCCATCATATCTTCGGGTGTGACTTGCAATTCATTGATGAGTCGATCGACTTTGTTGATGAAAAGTACAGGCTTCACTTTCTCCTTGAGTGCTTGTCGCACAACAGTTTCTGTTTGTGGCATAGGGCCTTCGACAGCACAGGCGAGGATAAAGCAACCATCGACGGCACGCATAGCACGAGTTACGTCTCCACCAAAGTCGACGTGACCAGGTGTATCGATGAGGTTGATGAGGTAATCAGTGCCCTCAACAGAGTGAACCATTGATGCCGAAGCTGCGTTAATGGTGATTCCACGTGCAGATTCTTGTTCATCAAAATCAAGAACACGTGCAGCACCTGCAAGTTCATTTGACATCATGCCAGCACCGGCTATGAGGTTGTCAGACAAGGTCGTTTTTCCGTGGTCAATGTGAGCAGCAATGCACAAATTTCGAATTTGTGGCAATTCGTTCATAACTTCCGTTGCTTTCTTGATGTTGTCTTCTTTTCTTCCCATGGTTTTCACCTAACCTGATTGTTCTTGCCGACCCGAATTGGGTTCTTAAGTCAAACGCACAACAGCGAAGTTGAACGGTGCTTCATCGTGCAGAGGCTGCAACACGTTCTTTGTCTTCCTTCTTGTTGACTGCGAATGAAGTGACATCACCTTTCGATGCCTTTGTCAACTCATTGACAATACAAGATGTCAATGTTCTCTTCGATTTGTGTGTGCCTTGTTGAGCGCCCTTGGCGAGATTTCCTAATGCAACATCAAGTCGCCTTGAAGGAGATGAATCAACCGCTTTAGGCTGTGCAACTGCACCGAACTTGATGTACGTGATTTCTTCACGAGGTGCTGCATGAATAATTGCGTCCACGAATGTTTGAAGCGGGTTATCTCCAGATTGTTCAGCGATCTTGTCGAGTGCTTGCTCAAATGCTTTCATTGCGCTCTGTTTTTTACCGGTGTAAGCACCTGTTCGCATGAGCTTGTTGATGTATCGTTCGACAACTGAGAGTTTTGATTTTCCAAACCAAGAGTTCGCATGTCGTCCACCTGTGTGTGGAACACCAACTGTTGTGAGGTTGACATATGGTGCTAAGCCTGGGTCGCTACAAGTAACTTCACTAGCATCCCATTTTCCAAATACCTTTGTCCCAATTCCTGCAATAGGTCGTGTATCAACTTCTTGTTCTTCCATACCATCACCTCATCGAACTGGCTTCTCTTTTCGTCCTCGAACCATTTCATCAAGTGAAACACCGTTGACTTGAATGACTTTGTAACGAACTCCAGGGATATCTCCGTATGAACGCCCCATTCGGCCTCCGATACCTTCGACCATGACTTCGTCGTGCTCGTCTATGAAATTGATTGCACCATCTCCGGGTGCGAATGCTGTGAGTTTGTTTCCGTTTTTAATTAGCGAAATTTTTACAGCTTTTCGAATTCCAGAATTGGGTTGCTTCGCTTCAATACCGACCTTTTCAATGACGATACCTTTTGCTTGGGTAGAACCTGCCAAAGGGTCGTGCTTTTCACGGCTTTTGAGCATTCTTTTCTTGTATCGTCGGTCAGACCATCGAAATTTTTGGCGGTCTTTTGCCATTTTTGCACCTGCAAATAATCCTCGTCCCATGGTTGAACCTCATTCGTGCAGCGTCGTCCACTTTGCGCCCATATATAACCAAATCCCTTGCCCTACAGATGATTGATTTTGAATTGTGAATAACATTCAAGCATCTTCGCCTTCTCGTTGAACCATGGCCTTCCGTGACCATCTTGGTGCAGCACAATATCATTCAGAGTCTGTGAGCCTTCTACATGAAATGAGGCGAGTCTCGGAAGAACATCAACACAGTATGCTTGTTTTTGACAATATTTTAGAGGCTCAAGGGCACAAAGCAGTCATTAATTTGCTTACGCGAGACCGTCTGTGTGAAGCCATTGGAATATCGCCGTCAGAATATATCGATACGCTCGGATGGGGAATGGTTCACCCCGAAGATCCTGTACATATTGAAGCAACTCTTGCACCATGTTTTGAGCAGACACAAGATGATGTGAATTTGACAGCCTTACCAATCCCACATCACTGGGAAGCAGACCGTGGCCGATACTCGTCTGCGAGTATCATCATTGCTGAAGACAACGGCATTCGTAATGTTTCTTTTCATCGTCAGTTTCTTCGAGATAAATCTCACCTTGTTGTTCGTCTCGTGCCCCGTCATTTGCGAACCATGGTCATGAATGCTCGAGAAGAAGGTCGACATGTGAAGATTGCAATTGTGAATGCACCAGACCCAGTGGTCTTGCTTGCTGCAGCGATGTCATTTAATGAAAACCTCGATGAATTAACCGTTGCCGCTGCATTACACAAAAAACTCTACAATCGCCCGCTCGAAGTCACAAAAGCACCAAATGGTGTTACTGTACCTGCTGATGCTGAATATGTGTTGTGGGGTGAAATAACCCTCGAAGACGATGAAGAAGGACCTTACGTTGACATTACTGGAACAGTTGACGATGTTCGACATGAACCAGTCATACGCGTCGATGGCGTTTCACATCGTTCAGATCCAATTTTTCATGCGCTCATTCCAGGAGAGGCTGAACACAAGACATTGATGGGCCTTCCAAGGTCACCAACAATTAAATCTGCAGTATCAAAAGTTGTTAATTGCATTGATGTACACATGTCAGAAGGTGGCTGTGGATGGCTTGCTGCTGTCATCAAGATTCGAAAACAAAACGATGATGATGGAATAAAAGCTATCCATGCAGCATTTAATGGACACAAAAGTATGAAAATGGTTACAGTCGTTGATGAAGATATTGACATCACCAATCCTGTTCGAGTTGAATGGGCGTTGATGACTAGATGGCAACCTGATAAAGACACGGTGATCCTCGAAAATCAAAAAGGAAGTTCGCTCGACCCATCCAGATATGATGATGGAAACACCTCAAAAATTGGATATGATGCAACGATAGATGCATCTAAAGACAAGAGCGGATTCATGTCTGTCCAGTTCTGAGCGTGATGGCATGAATGAGAGTGATTCTTCTCTTCACCCACGAAGGAATCTCGGGAATAGGTACAGAAGTAATGCATTGAAATTTCTTCGTCTCGCTGAATCTGACTCTGAACGTTCCGAGGAGCATATGAATTGGGCAGAGCAGAACGCAAGACAAGCATTGCTCCATGATTATACTGATACGAGGAATTGGATTTGCTTGGTGGAATTGAAAGTTAAAACCAATGATACCAAAGGACTCCATGCCGTGATCAAAGATTTATTCTCAGTCCTTGGACGAGACCCTGAGCAGTTGATTCAACTCAATGATGTCGATTTTATCGAGCATGGAAAAGAACTCGTTCATGCGGCTTTACTCAAAGACCCATTAAATCCACAAGATTGGTGGAAAGACATTGTATCTTCTGACCCCAAATCTCTTGTTCGAGAATTCGTAGAACGGTGCAAAAGGCTAGACTTTCGAGACCAAAGAGCAAACATTGTATTTGCACGTCGATTGGAGCATTTACAGGTACACGGATTTGAAAATGAATTTCTGGAAATCGCTCACCACCTCCTCGCTCATCGACCGCAAAATCACGAATTGTGGATGCAAATAGGTCGCTCACATGAGCGACGAAACGAGTTCGACCAGGCATGGTTATGCTATGACCATGTGCAACAGCTGAGACCTCATCTCCATGTCAGGGATGAATTCTTGGAACGATTAACAACTGAAATGGATGGCAAAAAGCAACAACCTTGGTCAGCACCTACGGTTGAAGATCGTCATGCCTTCTTAGAAAAAATGGAACATCTCACGAGTCACTTACGAACCGAAGTCCTCATCCCGCCTAAAGTAGAAGTAAATGATGAACATTCTGACTCCATGGATAAACTGAAATTACACGAACTCATGGTAAACAACAACATGGAAGAGGCTTTCTTTTATGCACGACGACTTGTAGCACAAGGCGAAGATTGGGCAAACGAATATCTTCGCGAAATACAAGAAAATTTGGGCTGATGTGATGAATTGTCCAGTGTTTGTTTTGGCTTGGGTGACGCCGAAAGAAGCTTCACGAAAAGGTCAATTGAGATTACCAACATTGTTTGTCGAGCACCCAACAAGAGGTTGGGAAATACCCGGAGGCCACATTGAACAAGGGGAATCTCCAGAACAGGCACTTCATCGAGAATTACTTGAAGAAACTGGTTGCCGTGGAACAATTCATTGTTGGAATAAAGAGTATTATGCTGATGGTTGGGTGGCTCATGTCATCATGGAAGATGGGCCAGATGGAGAGTTCTGGAGCGTTGATGACCCTTCGGTAAAAGGCACGAAATGGTGGAGTGACATTCCCCCTGTCAAACAGTGGACCACCAAAGAATTCAGCGACTTGGATCAATTTTTTGCATCATGCGATTAAATGTGAGATAATTGAGTTAATCGTGCATTCCATTTTGTGACATCTTCAGCACTAGAAACAATGCTCATGCAGAGTGACGCCAGAAATGTGTCCTCGACATTCTCTGGATGATGAAGAAGAAATGACATGCTATCTAATTCGTCGAGGTGAAGCGATATACGCACCAATGCCTGTAAATCAGGCCGATGTGTGCCAGATACATTTCTATCAATGTGCTCCAAACACCAAGAATAGACCTTTTTAAGATCATCCGGTTGAACCCGTAGTTGTGGTAATTCGTCTTTGAGGTCTCGAGGAGCACTTTCTTCAACTTGAATCTGCATAGGTACCGCGTCTACATCTTGATGATGTAACGAAATTTCGATAAAAAGGGTACCTGCTTCTATGGCCATCAATATTTGATTAGAAATCATGCTATGATAATGTGCATTCCAAGCATGCCGAGCTGCATCAAAGCCATGACCCAATTCATAATGAATTCTTGAAGCTCCTATTCTCGAAATTGCGATTGTTTCGTGAGCATGCCCCCCATGTCGAGATATGTCGCCGTATACTTGTAAGGCCATGAGCTGTTCTCCTCTCGCCATGTGAAATGCTGCTTTGTTAAGCAATGATAAATCATGGTCTCGACTTGCTTTACTCACTGATTTTAATCGAGTTTCTGCCCAAGTTAAGTCAGATTCTGCACCATCAAAATCACCTTCTTCAAAGCGCACCAATCCTCGTTCCATTCTGAGCCTTCCTTCGAGATGGACATCTCTATGTTCTTTAGAACAACAAATATCTATCGCTTTCTCTATAGAATCTTGAAGATTGGAATTGCCCTCGTAACGATGTTGTACGACCTCTAAAACTGCGATCTCTTGAGGTTGTAAGTTGACCATTATTTCATCCAATAAATCAGTATTTTCAAGGTGGACGCAGGCTTCGGCAAATGATAGAAAAGTGATGGCGTCAGATGAGGATATGATTTCAAGCAGTTCATCGAACGAAGTAAATTCATTGTTTTCCCATTGCTCAATAAGATGAATTGTTGACGTCAATATCTCAGCCCCTGTCAGTTCTTGCTAATATGTCGAGGAATGCTGTTTCTGCTGCAATGGCGTCGCATTGGCCCGACCAGCCTGCTGCGCCATCATGTCCACCTCCTTCGCCTCCCAATCGTTGTGCAACATTTTCCATCATCGAACCTAATTTGACCCCTTGCAAAACAGCCTCTCGCTGTGCACGACCGGTTAAGCGTGTTTCTCCATTTCGATGCCGAGTTATGAGGACAACGTCGGTTTGTAAACCCCGCAATAGATTTGCCATTTTGGACTCTTGTGTGCTCGCCCTCGTCATTGCGAGCGACCACTGTCCAGCCTGCTCTATTTTTGCTCGCTGCATTCCTCTGAGAAGAACTCCTTGTTCACTGGGCGTAAGATCATCTTGCTCAATGTTCTCGATGAATTCTTGGAAATCAATGTTTGACCGATGTAGTATACGTTGGGTCACCGAAAACACATGTCCATCCGCATATTTGAATCGTCCAGTATCTGTAATTAAACCCGCAAGGAGGAATTTCATGACTGGCTCGGTCAGGGCATTTGCGTGAAATTTTTCTAAATATTCAAAGATAATTTGAGTTGTCGAACGAGCATCTAATTGGCACATGAGGTCACCTTCACCGAGACTCCAATCGTTTGTTGAATGATGGTCAATAATGCATTTTGGAACATTAGGCAATTCCAATCCTGTTTGATTTTCAGCGGCTGCATCGACGACGATAATGGCGGCGAGTGACGTTGGCCAGGACGTATTTTTTTCGGATAGTGTTCGGAAGGGTGCAGATAAATCACCAACGAGCCGTTTTGATAATCGATTCATGTGTAATCCGCACGCCATGAGATTTGGATGGATTGACGCCAGCGATATTGATGAACCGATGGTATCCATATCGCCATTTTTACCACAAACAACTGCAATTGCACCTCTGTCGACATGGGTTTGAATCCATGAGTCCAATGCTGTTAATGCAGCATTGTATTGATTGCTCATTGTTTTTCCTCTTGCAACGATTTCTTGAGTTCTTCGTAGTTCTCAATCAATTGCTTTTCCCGTTCGACGATTCGCTCAAGAGATGTCGACAACAATTGTATGGTATGTTCTAGATCTTCCACGAGTTTATCTCGGTCATGTACTTGAATCATAACGCCACCAATCTGTCGTAAAATAGCCATGTCATTTGGCTGCTCTTGAACAGCAATGACGGTGTTTTCGAATTCTTGTACTTGTGATTTTAGATTTGCAACTTGCTGACGTGCTGCTTGCACTTCGGACACAACTCTTTGTATTGCTTCCATGGTATCCATACCATCACCTATTTCCCCGTAACTCCTCGAGTTCTTTAAGCACGTTGTCGCATGCAATGATTCCTCTCATTCGAGTGTTCCACATAGCCCGAAGGTCTTTTGCAGACTTCTCATTGAGTGCGAATTGAAATTTTGTCTCAGATATTCGGTCTATTTCCGAATCAGTTGCCAAGCCATCGGACAATGCTGTTGAGTACAAGTTGTCCCTTGATGATATTGTAGCGACCAAATGCCACATGGGGAATCCCCATCACTCTTCTTCTGAGGATTCTTCCAGTGAACGCTCGTATTCTATTGCTTTTTGTTGAGCGATGTATGCCATATCTGCGGTCGTTGCACCTTCAACTGCTCTTCTTAGAATTCGATTGTTGAAATCGGAGGCACGTGTAAATGGTTCCCAAGCACCACCAGCAAAAGTATGGTCACATTTTCCGCATGACCAAATGCCGACAGATTGGCGAGTTACCTTTGGGTATTGACAAACCGGGCAGGTGTATTTCTTTGACCGCTTACGCATGGCTGAGCCTGCATTTCGACGAACCGATACACCGTATCGTGCTCCAAATCGAGCTGTTGCTCCTGCTTTCTGAGTTCTCTTTGCCATCAGTTACCCTCCTTTTCTGCGACGAGTTTTCGAAGTTCATTGCATCGTTGTTGTGCCACCTCAAATATCTCGGCAAATTCAGCGGGGGTGAAAACCCCTTTTAGCCCCTTCTGTAACGAGTGGACATGACCTTCATCCCCCAGTGTGATGTGAATCCGTTCATCTCCTCCCAATTCTTCTTCCTCTGAAGGGTCGTAAATATATCGTCCTCCAACACGGGTAAATGAAGCCATAATTGGTGTTCCATTAACCTTCAATCTGTAATCTTCACCAACATCAAATCGTTCTGCTGGGACAATGGCCGTGCGGAGTGCTGCAATGGCTGCAAGGCCACACGCATCGAATATGTTCCCTTGGTCAGATAGAACATGAATATCGATCATGACTCCCCACACTTTCTCACCGGGAACGATGCATAAATCATCCATGTCGATGCATCCAGATTCTCGGATTCCTCGATCAACGACACGGCCAAGTTCGATTGACTGCGGAGATGGAGGTCCCGGTTCATACTTTACGTGAGCGACTGGGCGCAATTCTGCACCACACATGAGTGAACCTTGTGTAGGGCGGTCTGGCCATGGAGCACGAATTTCAAATTTGACTCCAGCAAATACAATCGTACCACCAATGGTGACTTTAGCAGAACCTTCAGCGTTGTAAAGGCAATTGGTTTCCAACGTGATGTCTCGGCCTTCCCATTGACTTCGTCCATCAAGGCGTTCGCCTTCATTGGCGAGTCGTGTTAACTCTTGTCGAAGCAAGCTTGGTACAAGTTCAGCCATCAAGCATCACCTCGAGTTTGCTTTTGCTTTAACGCATCAGCCATGATATCATGAATTTCCTTAGCCGCTTTGAAATTGTAGTCCATTGCGAGGTTGAATTCATCAGGTGACAAATCGCCATCCATTTGTAAAAATGCAATTTCACCTGTGTTTGGTAGAATTCCTGCAGGTAAATCTGCTTGTCCATAATTGTCTTCTGCTTTATCAAGATCGAGAACGACTGTATCTTCGATTTTTCCTGATGCAACACCAATCATCAAATCTCGCATTGGAATTCCAGCGTCTGCTAATGCCGCAGTAGCCGCGGTGATTCCGGCACATCGTGTACCGGCTTCGGCTGCCAAAATTTCGATTTCCACTCGAATCTTCGATCGTGGATACAATTCAACAAGAACTACAGATTCAAGAGCCTCTGCGGTTACTTTTGATATTTCTTGAGAACGCCTGTTGAAACCGGGTCGAATTCGGTCAGATGTAGAAAATGGAGCCATGTTGTATCGAACATCAATGACTGCTCTATCCTGACGTTGAATTTTACGAGGATGTGCTTCCATTGGCCCGTAAACTGCAGCAACTGCAACATTGAGGCCATGTGTAATCATTGCAGAACCTTGTGCTGCAGGTAATACACCGACTTCAATCGAAACGGGTCGCATTTCATCGACAGCCCGCCCATCAAGTCTCTTTCCATCATCGCGTAATAATTGTACGTCTCCATATCCTCCCATTTCTTCACCTCATAATTGATCGATTAACGATTGTAATTCATCTGAATGAATGCATTGTTTGAATGATGCAATCAATTTGCGAACATTTCGCATAGATTCAACATCACCATCAAACCATATTTTTCCATTGTCCGTAGCAATTATTCTTGCGTTTGTAGCGTCACGGAGTTTGATGATGTTTGCGTTCTGCTTACCGAGAAATGCCCCTATGAGATGTGCGGGTAAAGTCTCGATGGCTCCTTCGCCAATTTTTCTTAGGCCGACACCTTTCATTGTAAGGACGACATTATGACTTTCGTCAACTTCCTGAACTCGTGCGAAGACCGCATCGCCGATGTCAAGGTGCTTTCGAGATTCACCAAATTCAACTTTCCATGGTGCAAGTGACATTGGCAAAAGTCCTTGGAAAGGTCCGTTGATTTGAAGGAACCAGAGGTTACTTCTTGCCTCAACAACATAGCCGATGATGAAATCACCAGATTGTGGCATGTATGAGGAATAAGTTGGTGTTACAGAAATTGTCTGATTGAGTGAATGTAGATACCCGAGTTTTGTTGAATAGAATTGGCCTTCTTTTTCAATCACTCCGCTTCCGTTTCGTAACCCGGAAGATGAGCCTAGTGCTTCTCCCGGGGTCACGAGGCGCTGCTCGGCGCCACTCCGACCTTTGGACATTCTTTTCTCTCCAATTGCGGGCACCAATGACCCCATGATAAAGGAAACCCTTCCGAATGATTTTCATGAAGACAATTCTTTAACTTCTATTTCACTGGATTTTTTCATCATTTGGCTGATGATATCTCCTTTGATTGCAGTAGGACATTCGATGATGCACGCCCAATTGCCATCTGCCAACCACTCTTCTTTTTGTTGATATTCGCGTAGCATTTGGTGTACACTCCCATACGCATTGTGTGGAACTCGTATGGCCATACGGGTGTTTTCGAAAGATAGCGGAATAAGAGGTTTCAATCGTGTTATTGCATCTTTAACTTGAGATTCAAGGCGTTTGAAAGGGTCAACTGAAAATCTTGATTCTTCTAATGCGAGTTCGATTCTTGTTTTTGGATGTGGTGATTTAGAACGTGGATCGACAGCTTGAGTATGGATGCTGTGAATGATTTTCTGTCTCATTTGTTCAACCATTCCCTTTCGTTGTTGGGTTGTAAGTTGAATCGTCCCCTTTGTCAAAATTCTATCGACAATAACATCGATGTTTAGCGTTCCAAAAACCTCCTGAATAACGACTTCAGTATGACGTTCACCTGCCCTTGCATCTTCAAAAACCTCATCCAGAACTAAAAACTCGTCCAGATCGACACTTTGGGGAGATGCTTTGAAAGTATCGACCATGCCAGGGTCTACAAGTATCTCGAATCGATGACCTGAATGCTCAAACCGTGCTAAAACTGCGTCGTCAAGGCTGACCATAATCATCGTTCTTTTTTCAATCATCGAGAGGCTTGAGTCTGTCAATTTGCTTGTTGACATCCTCCCGGTTGAGAATTGAGTAACCATTTTGGTCAACAACTACAACTTCCACTGCATCTCTATTTAATTCTGAATCGTTGGCATCTCGAAGTGCCTCAAGACCTAACTTCATTGCTGCATTCAACGTCAATCCTTCCTTCCAATTTTGTTCAAAGTATTCGATGACTGAATTCCTTCCGCTTCCAATTGCACCTGCGTGGTACGACTGATATGCACCGGATGGATCTGTTTCGTACAAATGAATTCCGTTCGCATCAACGCCCCCTATCAACAACGCAGTTCCAAATGGACGGGAACCTCCGTATTGTGTGAATGACTGCTTGAAGTCACACAATTTTTTCACTAAAACATCAACGGGCACATCTGCTGCATAGGTCATTCTATTGATTTGAGATTCAACTCGTGCTCGAGCGACGAGTTGTCGTGCATCTGCGACCAATCCTGAAGTGGCAATACCAATGTGGTCTGCTATTTTGAACATTTTTTCGATTGATTCTGGTATGATAAGACGACTGACAATTCTTTTATCACAAACGAGGACGACGCCGTCACGGAATTTTAGACCCGCTGTAGTTGTCCCTCGCTTTACAGATTCTCTGGCATATTCGACTTGAAAAAGTCTGCCGTCGGGGCTAAATGTTGTGATACCATGGTCATATCCTCTTCCGCTTGGCTGCATGAGTGTTCCTCCTGACGACACTTTATATGATTGGGGGTTGAAAAACTTGATTCTTTTTGCAGATGCCGTGATGGAATTTGTGCTGAAAAATCAAAAACCGTTGAGCATAGCATCTATTGTGCGAGTAGCAATCATGAATTCTGGTGGTAAGGATTCTGCTTCTGCATGGTGGTGGGCTACCTGTCGCGGTTGGGAAATTTCCCACATTGTCACAGTAAAAGTCAGAGGAGACGACTCACACATGTTTCAAATTCCAGGTATAGAAATTTCTAAGGTTCAAGCAAACATAACCGGTGTGCCTTATCATGAGGTCACCGTTACAGGTAAAGAAAATCTTGAGGTGAATGAACTGAAACAGCAACTTGCAGAACTACAAATCGATGGCCTTGTTGTTGGTGCTTTACGTTCAGATTATCAAAAATCGAGACTGGAAAGAATGACAGAAGAATTAGGTCTCAGATTATGGACGCCGTTGTGGCATCAAAGCGGAGAACATCATGTTCGACAAATGATTGAGAATTCATTTTCCATTATGATTTCAAGTGTCAGTTGCGATGGATTAGATGATTCGTGGCTGGGGCGTATTCTCACGTTGAATGACTTTGAGCAACTAAAAGGCCTATCAGAAAAATATAGATTTCACATTGACGGCGAGGGTGGAGAATATGAAACAATTGTCTTAGATGGGCCCCATTTACCTCGAAAAATTGATGTTACATATGAACAACATTGGGATGGGAGACGCGGTTCGATTAAGATTCTAGAATACTCGATCTAGCAAGTGCAACGCATTCATCCACTAATTCTTGGGCAACACCGATATGATTCATTGGGTCAAACATTGTTTCCAATTCTTCAACTGAAAAAGAGGCAGCTATTTCGGGTGTTCTGCAACATACATCGAACAACTCCTCGCCATTATTGATAGCGGTGAATGATGCAGTTCGCAAAATTTCATGTGCATCATCCCTCGAAATACCATGATTGACAAGTTCAATCATGACTTTTTCTGCCATAACAAGACCTTTCTGAGCGTGGATATTTGCTAGGCATCTTTCGTGGTCAACCCACATATTTTTCAATACTGTTCGTGTTTTTCGCATTACGTCCTCAGCCAATGCAGAGGCATGCGATAATGTGAATCGTTCACTGCTTGAGTTCGCTAAATCCCTTTCATGCCACAAAAGGGCGTTTTCATATGTGGGAATAATCATCGCTCGAACAATTCTTGCAAGGCCGCTTGCATTTTCCGACATAATTGGATTCTTTTTGTGTGCCATTGTTGATGAACCCACTTGTTTTTCAACATCAAAGCCTTCACCAGCCTCAGCAATTTCCGAGCGTTGTAGGTTTCGAATTTCCTGACAAATCTTTTCACACGTTGTAGCAATGTTTGCTAGCCATGAAACATATTCAACATACCTGTCACGTCCGACGACTTGAGTTGTAACGAGTGGGACGGTCAAACCAAGGTGTGTTAAAACAAGATGTTGCAACTCTCGAGCATGCTCTCCCTGAGCAGCACCTGTACCAACTGCTCCAAGGAATTTACCAACTGCAATTCTAGGGGATGCCTCATCGAGCCGAATTAATTGACGTCGTAATTCATCCAGCCAAACTGATGCTTTTAATCCAAATGTGATCGGTGTTGCTGCTTGTCCATGTGTTCTTCCGAGCATCACAGTATCTCGCTCTCTTTCAGCAATATCAGCACATTGTGAGACGAGTTGGCATAATTCCTTTCGAAGTAAAACAATACTATCACGAAGTTGTAAACCGACTGCTGTATCGACGATATCATTTGATGTCGCACCTAGATGTATGCACCACCCTGCATCTCCTGCAGCTTCTGCCATGGCTTTGGTCAATGCCATAATATCGTGTTTCGTTTCTCTTTCGATCTCGTTAACCCTTTCCTTACGGACATCATTTGGATTAGAAATAGATTCAACTGCCTTGTAATCTTCTTCTGAAACTTTCCCAAGTTGCCAATGGGCCCAAATAAGTGCACGTTCGACTTCTATTTGTCGCTCATGCCGCCCGTCTTCTGACCAAATATGTTTGAAATCTTGACTACCGTACCTATAATCGAGTGGGCAGAATGCCATGATGAGTGGTACTGGGCTCGAAACAATAACCTTCCTATAGACGAGAATCGAACTTAAGATTGACTCAATTCTTAATGTTCGCTTGAGAGAACGCTAATCGAACAAGGATAATTGCACACAGTGCACTCAAGATAAACACTCCACCAATAAATTCGGACATGTTGTACCAAATGATTGCTAATCCTACGATTGAAACATATGAAATGGTTTGACATAGAGCACTTAGGCGCATGAGCAGTGAATAATTTGAATCCGCTATCGACTCTTTCGATTCCAACACAAATGCGTGAACCATAAAATAAACTGCTTGAAATGGCATGCTTGCAGCGATTAAGATGAGTGCAAATTCTCTAGTTTTTGTGGGATAGTGTTCTTGCTCCAAACCATGAAACAGCATAATGGCCAAATTGGTTCCTAGTAACGATGCCATTATTGACCATCGAAGGTCTGTTGAAGAGCCAGTTTCTTGGCTGCTCGCCTCACTCATACTTACCTTACTTTTTAGGAAGCATAATGATATTTACTCACTCGTCGGGATCGAGAGGTCTGTTTCAGAGGAATTACAATCGCATGATGAGATTCATGATACCACCTGTGATGGTCGCAATAATGAGAAGAAGAATCATCATGGCAACTGGACCATATTGATTCTTATCATCGAATGCTGTTCCAAAAAACCCATCTCGAGAAATTGCATGACTAAGGGAGTCTGCATCTTCATACTGAGGTGCAGGGCGACGAGGTATTCGTTCAGTTGCCGCCCACGGTTCCTTCCCTTTGGCCATGAAGGTATGAGACTGGCTCATCAATTAGAAGTTTCGATGAAATGTCGTTGACAAAACAATCATTTCCCTCTGGCATGCACCTGAATATGTGAGCCGTTTTTCGTTCGATGTTACAAATGCTCGAATCCATTTGGGTGTGGAAGGAAGTTGTGGAGGTACTTCGTTTGGATTGCATTTAGCTGCAGATGAAATTTTAAACAAGAACCGTGTTCTTTGGGCTGGTGAACATATGCCACATCCTCAACGATTCTCACAACTGTTTTCACATGTACCTTTGACAGAATCTTCGAGGTTTCATGCCATGTCATTTGGTGTAAAATTCGAACGAACGATCAATGAGATTCTACTAGCATGTCATTCTTTACCTGGTCTCAGCCTCATTGTTCTCGATGATTGGTGCTCTCAGCAAGGGCATATCGAAAAAGATCGAATTGAACAGATAAGCAACTTAGCAAAAAAGATTCCATCAGAAATTGGATTATTGTGTATCTCTAAGGGAGGGATTCAAATGAAGAATGGCGGAAATGATGATGAATTCGATGTGAGAGCAAAAAATAAAATGAACGACATTGGATTTTCATCCGCCGTATTGAAGAAATCAATCGATGGACACAAACGTGTTTTTCTTCATGAAGGATCTGAGATTCATCTCGGAATTAATGATGAGGGATTCAATCTCAATGGTTCGAAGTAGGTTCAAAATTATGATTCATCTCTTGTGAAGAATCGTGAACATCAGAAACCTCGTCGTCGGTTTCATCATCGAGTAGTTTTGCCATTTCTTCTAGAGCTTCCTCATCAGGTTCATCGAAGAGTTGAGGGTTCCTTGCACCACCAGCAAGCTCGTCTTCACCTGCTATTTTTGGACCGGAATTTTCAATGATTTGCTGCCTGTTTTGCAATGCTTTTCTTGAAATAAACCAAACCATGATGGCTAAAAAAACAACGAGTGTAATAGAAATGATGTTCTTCTGCGTATCTTGGTCCATAGAATGTGTTTAGAATAGTTGTATTTAGAGGTCGCGATAAAATTTAGTCTATTGATAGATTTAGTGGCTTAGTTAAATGCCTCCGCTGGTCATCTGGAGGTTCCATCCACACATGAAGTGGGATCGAGGGTGTGAAAGAGGTGTATTCATCTGCGTGTTTTTGCTTACAAATCGGGCAACGAATTCCCTGACCTTTACCCATTGATTTCATTGTCCGGTTGCAATTTTTACATTTTGGTCGACCTTTTCTTCTTGGAGTCAAAAATTCAATTTTCATGTTCTCAACGTGAAGAACACTTGACAAATCATTTAGGCCACGAACGATGATGACATCGCCTTCTATAAGTTGTTTAGCGATTCGATTCATTGTTCCGCTTTCATGATGAATTCTCAACTTTTTCTCACATTCTGATAATATGTTGACATGTCCCTTATCCAAATGAATTGAATGAATAACACATTTTTTCGATTGTGGAATGTGGTCGTTTGTTGCTTGATTTGTTTCAAAAACAAGATGACTTTGCGATTCTTCTGTGTTTTCAGCTCCGATGAGTTGAACACAAGCATCTTCCACAACTTGATGGGTGGTTCCGCGGATTCCAAAAAGGACAGGGGATTTGCCTTTAGGTGCAACAAGTTGTTGCTTATTTTTGGAATGAATAGTGAGAAAAATGCCATCGTTATTTGAGATTGAACGGAGTGTATCTAGGCAAATCATCCGTTGACCTTTGGAATCATGTTTTCTGTATGCAATTGCCTCCCAGGTTGACCTCTTGGCCCTCCAAGCAACTGCACATGTTGCACCGATTCGCCCATTTCCTCCCAAGGAAAGAACACCAATTGGTAGTTCATCCAATTTTACTTCTTGACGAACACCTCTAAAGTACAGATCTTCCGAAGGTTGCTCTTCAAAGACCACAAGTCCAGGGTCGGCAGGATATTGCATTCTTATCGAATGGTGTGAATCCTGAATTCTTCCTTGTAATGGTACAATTTTCTGTTCCCAGAATTTGTTGATTGCACCGATAAGTTGTGATTTTTTTTCTGTTTCAACTCTGGCACAAACAGCAGCATTTCCACGTGTGCGACGTGGTGCAAATGGCCACAATCGTACGAGTCGGACTTCCATGACTGTAGCGAATATGTCTATACTTTGTAGGAGTTCATTGAACGTAGCCGTCGTACACCCTCCGGCGAGTGAATCAGTATCATCTAGACCAATCCAAATTGTTGACTTAGGGATGAAAATCATCTCCTTGGTCATCTATATTCAGGATTCTAGGTACCAACGACAAAAGAGAATTATTGTGACGTATTCGAAAAGTACGTGCACCATAACCCCAGCCTGCACCTTCATCTGTCCGTCTGTCCCCAACCATGGCATCATCAGGATGCGGAGGTCTTGGTTTACCATCATACCAATTCGTTTCTTTGTAAAATGATGAATGAAGTGTTGTCATCCCGTAACCACTGGAAATTTTTGGAACGCCGTTGCGTAAAATCGATTCTCCAAATCTCAACAAAGTTGATTCTGGTTTTCTGCAGATGCATGATGACGAAAATTTGTGAGGACAGGCGAGAACAAGGTCAACAATAGCATGAGGTTGTACTTTTTCCAGTTCGAGAAACATTTGTTCATGAATTGATGCGAGAACATGGTGGTCCCATAAATTGCGTTCAATTGGTGATTGATTCGTTACGACGCACACAAAAAAGCCAGCCTGTTTGAGTTTTGAGATTGCTTCAGCAGCACCATGCAACAATACAAGTTCATCTGGATGATTGACATAGGTACTGTATCCTTCATTGATGACACCGTCCCTATCGAGAAAAGCAATAGCAGCATTTGAGTTTATGGTACCTGAGAAATTTGGGTGAAACTGGAAAAAAGCTTCACTCATGAGTAGCGTGAAACGATGACGATTCAAATTTTTTTGGGAATATTTGTTAATGCGAATCTCGTGGAGGTATTGTGTCAGTAGACTCAAACCTTCCCGCATTGCTGGGAGTCATAGGTATGACTTTCCTCGGTGCGTCGTGGTTTTTGAGAAAACGAAATGTAGAGTTGGTCGCTAATCTTGGGTGGTTTTCTAGTGGACTTTCATTTTTCTTTCAATCGTTTCACTATCTTGATATCCAAGATTATATTCTCACAATAATGTCTGCATTATGTCTCCCACTCGCTGTAGGGATGATATTTTGGGAAAGGCAAAATGACGCTGAATCGGAAACTGCACGACACTGGGCAAGAGGAACTGTTGCATTTGCGGGCGGACCTTATCTGCTGATCGCTTATATCCCATGGCTAAGTGTTCTCGCCATTTGGTTTGTTGCATCCCAATCTGCACTATTCCTGAGATATGCAACAGGAACCGACATTGAAATCGGAACAACATATGTAAACACGTCATCTGGACAATATACGTGGTCTGAGTGGGATGGAAATAGATTTTTTTTCACAGATTTTGAGGGGGATTATCCCTTTCAAGCCGAACTTCTTTTGTCAGATGGAACTGGTATAGGGATCAATTTCGTTCTCGCTTGTACAGCAATACAGTCAATGGTTCTGTTTGTTGGTGCGATTTCTGTCCTCAATTTGTCCCTGAAGAAAAGAATTCAAGTTCTTTTTCTCATCATACCATTTATCCACATTATGAATGTTTTTCGTAATGCCGGTTTAATTTGGATGCATATGACGTACATCGATTGGACATTTTATGGCTTGTCGGTCTTCGAATTTGGCCATACATATGTTGCTCGATTCGTCTCACTTTTTGCAATGTTTCTTATTGCATTAGTCATGTTTGACCTCTTGCCTCAGATGCATCGAAATATTATGACATTGACCAGTCCATTTAGGAAGAATTCTCAGAAGTAGTCCATTCAACCCATTGATTTGACTCGCCTTTGACTCGATAATAGTTGATGCCTGATTGTTCAGGATATTCGAGCCATTCGTAGCCATTTTCGTCAAGATTTCCTTCTAATCCTTCATCCGGTACTTCCTTGACATGTGTTTCTTCAGTTGTGGCTTCAGCGGAGGTTTCAATTCCCTCCTCCGCTTCTGGTTGTTCTACAGTTTCATCTTGTTTGGTATTGAGGTTGATTTCTTGTTGCTGAACATCTGAGAACTGGTCAAAACTTTTGGTATCAAAATCTTGCTGAATCTGGTCAAATTCATCCTGTGCCATTTCTTCATATCCTCCTCCAATTGGATGTTGGATCATATTCGATTTTGGTTTCGTAGCCATTAATTGAACAAGCAATATTGCTACTAGCAAGAGCACAACGGCTATTTCAATGAAATTTATTGATGTATCATCACTCTCTGAGGAAAGGGAATCATCTGAGTCTGTGTTCGTGCCATTCAATTCTTGGTTTTCCGATGAATTATTGACCAGATTTGTTGTGTTTTGGAATGTTTCATTTTCAAACGTTGTGTTTTGATACGTCGTGTTGTCGTATTCGTATGTATAATTATCAAAATCATACGTGTTATTTTCGTATTCATTTGTCTCGTTAAGATATGTCGAATTGAAATACGAATCATTTTGATATGTGTTGTTCACATACGTTGTGTTTTGGTAGTTGTTTTGAACACTAGATGAGCCAGTATTGGAAGGCGTTTCACCGCTAGCACAACCTGAAGCATCGACTACTTCTCCGAGGGCAGTACGCTCACAGATGTCATACAAATCCCCTACACCGTCGCCATCATCATCCCAATCTTCGTTCCAATCATGACAACCATCTCCATCAAGGTCGACTGTGGGATTTGTTCTCCAACCTGGAATACTTGTTGGACAATTATCATTCACATCAGGAACACCGTCATCATCATCATCAGTATCTTCGCCTGCGTCTTGACAGCCATCGCCATCATAATCAGTGTAACGACCAGAGCGCCAATCGACCGTTCCATTCGGACAAAGGTCATCAATATCCAAGAAATCATCGTTGTCATCATTATCGTCTTCTAAACTGTCATGACACCCATCACCATCGTTGTCTGTTGTACTATTCGATGCCCATCCTAATGCACCACTTGGGCATGTATCTTGAACGTCGAAAACGCCGTCCCCATCATCATCCTCGTCTTCAGAAGAATCAAGACAACCATCGCCGTCGATATCGGTTAGTGAAGTCGATATCCATCCCAATTGGCCTGTTGGGCATGAATCATTTGTATCGTTAACGAGGTCATTATCATCATCTGCGTCTTCTGTTGTGTCTTTGCAACCATCTGAATCATAATCTGTTCGAATTGTTACAGGTGACGGAATGCTCGTCCAATTTAAATCGCCTCTTGGACAGAGGTCAACACTGTCGCTTACGCTATCGTCGTCATCATCGAGGTCTTCCGAGGCATCAAGGCAGCCGTCTGTATCATGGTCAGAAGTGCTATTGCTCGTCCAGTTCAGTTCACCCATTTCACAAAAGTCAACCATGTCCAAAATCCCATCATTATCATCATCGCTGTCGCACAAATCACCAGTTTGGTCGCCATCATAGTCTTCCTGATTTGGATTGTACATCGCTGGGCAATTATCCCTTGAATTTGTTATACTATCAGAATCTGCATCGGGGCTCATTCGTGCAACGAACATGTCCGTACCTTCTGATGTCGTAAGAGAATCCAATCCGAAAGTATGGTCAGATGATTGATAATAAAGGTCTCCAGCTACGAGAATGGATTGTGATGACAAAGTTGTTACAGCATTGATGCTGCTTAAACCCTCAGGTTGTTGAGCCCATTCCCATGAACCTGCAGTCGAAGCAACAGCAACAAAACCAGTCCCTGAAGAAGATAAGGTTGTGAGTCCAACGCTGATAACCCCAGTTTTTTCACCCACAACGACAATGCTATCGTTACCCGCATAACGTACAGAATTCACTTCATCAGTCGACGAGCCTCCTAACGAAATAGCCCATTCAAAAGTTGTAGTTGTATTGTTCCAAAAAACAAGCATACCATCTCTTCCACCACCAGTGTTCACTGAACAACAGTTAGGATATGAAATTGAGCCTTGAAACCACCCAGCGATAACGACGTCACCGTTTGAATTTATGTCCAATGATTTTACTTTGTTATCGTTTTGATAGCCAGATGGTTGGCCCAATAGTGTAGCAGAAATGTTATTGTGATATAATCGGACTATGCCGCCTCGGTATTGGTCTGTGTACGTGTTTGAACCAGTTGAGTAGGAGTTCCAATAACCCCCTCTGTCGTAAAGGATTGCTCCACCATTAGGGTCGCCTCGAATTACATCGGCGTTAGGGCCTTGATATCTCCCGTTTGCCCTAAATTCATGGTCCCAATCAGAACTACTCGCATTCCACATCGCAACACATGTTCGTAGGTAGGACACAGAACCAACCTGAATACCGTCAACATACAAAGTTGTGCTACACGCACCCATGACATAGACATTCCCTAACCCATCTACTGCGATGTCATTGGCCACATAGTAATCATTTCGAAAGTTGATGTAACTGTATGAATCCCACCCACTTGTTTGTGTCCATGATATGACACCGAAGCCATATCCACTGGTTTTTTGAACAACATTTGGCACATATAGGTGGTCGGCCCAAAAAAGGCTGATCCAAACTGTTCCATTGGATGCAGCATCCATATTTATTCCCATTCGTAATCCATTGTACATGCTGTTTGAATTCCAGTTGTTGTACTCACTTCGTGTCCTTCCAAATGTGATGGAATCTGCTGATACCCATTGACCATTTGAATCAATGATGACGAGAACTATTTTTTTATCAACAGTGCCTCCAGTCACCTGCTGTCCAAATCTTAGTCCTTGAGATTCCGAATAGAGAAGAATAGCGGTTTGGGTTGATGATATTTTTTCCATATCTATAACTTCTTCTTTTCCACTAATGCCAATGTAGGAAAACATAGGTCCATTTGATTTTGGTCCGATTGAACTCGTCGACATTTCCCACACATTTCTTACAACAAATCCACCTGTGGCATCTGATGAATCTGTGTATGATGATGATGTTCTTGGGAGATTATTCCAACCAGCAGTCATGTAATCATTCGATGACGAAGTGTTCTCAACTGCATCGAAATCAAATACATTCGTGTTACTATATGACCTATAATTTGATGTAGACATAGTGCCGATGTTTGTGATTCCGACAATCATCCCAGACCAGTATGAGTTACCTGTGTAAAAACAATTATATGTTGTACTTCCCGTTCTAAAGTAAATACAACCCCCTCCCCTCGTTATGAAACTCAAACCTAAATGTGAACCTACCATGTCAACACTAGGCTCTAACGAAATTCTGTTTTGATTATAGCCTGTTGATATGTAGTTCCGTAAAGCCCACCCTATTGCGCCTACGTTTGATATTTTGACAACATATACCATGCTCTTATCTGCACCATTTGATATCTGTATTGAACCCCATGTGATCGAGTTTGAATTACTACCATTGTAATGGTGCTCACCTGCAACGAATATATTTCCAGCGGAATCTACGGCGACTGAAGTTGCTCGATCGTGAGCTGTAGCGATTGGCATTCGCACCCATTCAACGCCATTTTGATTCGAGACTCTCATGACAATGCTATCGCTTCCTGTTCCTCCTCCGTGGGATATGGTGGTCTGATTGAGAGATAGGGTAGATGTTGAAAATTCGCCAACAGCTATCGTTTTACCATTGTTATCCACTTTGCAATCATGAAGCAATTCTTGGCCTGTACCTCCATACATCATGCTATTTTGTAGAACGCCACTTGATGAGTACCAAGCGAGAAACATATCCTCTAAGCCTGCGTTCGAAAATGCAGTCGAACCAATTGTTAACGTTGAACTCGTCGACCAACCGCATACGCTGATGGAACCACTTGAGGATTGTGAGATTCCAGTGATGTTGTCAATACCGGTGTCAGCAATGGTATTGAACCATGAAATTGCTCCCGTTGAAGCATTCAAGTGAGTTAAAAATCCATCACGAGAACCTGCGTTGGTATGGGTAACTGTGCTTGATGATGTGGTTACTTGTAGTTGTGCTGAATCAGTTGTTCCTACGAGAAGAATGTCGTCGTTATGATCAAGTTCCATATCATTGACAAATTCTTCACCAGTGCCTCCTATAACTGTTAGCCAAAGCCATTTGTTGTCAAAATTTCTTTTGCCGATAAAAATATCATGAGCGCCTGAGTTGAGTACATAGTGAGAATCAACATGGACCCCTCCGCCTCGAAATATTCCAGAAACATATGATGTACCATCTACCAACGATTCAACTTCTCGAATCCAAAGATATCCTGCCTCATCGTCTTTTTCGACCCACTCCCAGCCAAGTGGGTTGCCTGAACCAATCACATGCTTCTGCGTACTTTCTTCGAGTTCTTCACTTGAATTTATATCTCCAAGGAAGCCCGAAAATAATGGCAAGATGAAAAGAATGATGAGTAACCTAGGTCGCATAGAGCCTTATTCTTTAAGATTTATTTAATGATGACGACATTAATCTTTGAGGACCCATTCCTCGCCATATTCTGACCTTACCCATATGATTCCGCTTGAAGATGGGTATTCAAGACTCTCAATACCTAGATTTACCATCCCCATGAGATCCTTTGGTGGTGCATCGATTCGTGATGTGATGTTCTGTTCGACAATCTCTTGTTCAAAATCATCCTCTTCTTCGCCCATAAATTGCTCGGATAATCTGTCAAAATCATTCCATTTTTCTTGTTCAGTTTGACCTGAACGCTTTCTCATTGCAACAAGTAACAATCCAAAGAGAACGAAAATTATGACTCCACCGAAAGAATAGAGCATGTCATTTGCTACTTTGGGAGCAAAGTCAGCATTATCGCCTACGCCATCGTTATCAGTATCTTTTGACTCAGTTGGGTCGGATGGAAAGGCATCATCGACATCATCAACTCCATCTCCATCACGATCAAATGCATTGAATGTGTTCTTGCAAAGTAGTTTTGCAATTTCAAATTCTTCATCGTTCATGTAATCATCATTGTTATCATAATAATCAAATGAATAGTCATTGAGCCATGTATGATTCTTGACAATAGATGTTGGAATACCAGGGTTCGAATTGTATGTCCCATCATACGACGATACGACATATCCTACTTCATTTGCACAAGCACATTCAATATGGAGGTACTCTTGTTGGTCAATCACCTTATCCTCGTTCTCATCATACACGTTGAGGTCAAGGTTCTTCAATTCATCTCCGGATATTGATCCGTCGTTTGATTGGTCAAGAGCTAAAAACTTCTCTGTCACAATATCTTTGCAATTCGAGAAATTACCGAATATTTCTTCATCTGGCACTATGTCTATTGGTAAGTCAACTTCTTGCCATCGAGCTACAATAGAGACATCGGTCAAATCAGATTTGGCCGTCATTCGTATGGACACTTCTCCGCTTGGTAATAATTCGACATATATGTTGTGATTTGTCCCGTCATTTTCAGATCGAATAGTAAACGGAGTAATTTCAACCTCTTCAATTCCATTATCCCCTCGATTCGGACCAGTACGTTCGAAAATCAGTTGTTCTCCTTCTGCTAATAGAAGCACATCGCCACTACCTGCGTATGTGTTTAATTCAAAATTTCTTGAATTTGAATCCATTTTCACTATAAAGTCGAGATATTTTGATTCAGGTATTTCAATTCCGTCAATTGGTTCACCATTAAACAATTCAATTGGTGTGCCATCATAATCCCAAACAAAACGGTCTTCAAATTCGGCTATGATGTTGACACCTGAAAATATTGAAGATGTTGAGAGGAGAATAAACCACGTGCCAGGCGTAGGGTCATTGAAAGCGATTTTATCGTTAGCCCCGGGTGCAGTCGCGTGATAATCAAATTCTGATTCTGTAGGAGGGAGGTCGAGTCGCATGTACATTGAAGCCTCTCCTTTACCATCGTTTAAGTCAACAACAAGTCGTTCTGTACCGGCAGGAACATCAACTTTGAAGTATTGATATAATCCTTCATATCCACTTATTAGACCATATTTTTCTCCTGGAGTCAATTGAATTGCAGTTTCGGGTTCAACATTTGTCGGAGTGTAAGTGAAGTCAGCTACAATCGTAAAATCCGAGGCTCTTCTGTATGTGTAAGCAGTAATGTAGTAGATGCCCGGTTCAACATCAAAAAGATGCACTTCCTCATCATTCCCCATCGATGATGACCAATCCTCTTCTGTGTTTTGTTGACCATTTTCTCCATAAAATCCAGGAATTCCTATATCCTCATCCCAGTAATACCATTCATCAAATGGATCTGGCACAGTGTATTTTGATATCGCCAAGTCAACATTTCCTTCACCTCCATATGTTTGAACCCTAAGGTCAGCAAGATCTTCTGTGACATTCACGTAATAGTGCAACTTCGCAGCCGAATTTGAACTCCAATCATCAGATAATCGAACAGATTGGGATGTGATAGGTATCGACTCTTGAAGTTCTGTCATATCTTCTAGAGCAGGAGGTGGCGTCCCTTCAATAAGACTTACACCTAAGGTGATATATTCAACATCTGTCATCGCTTCGAGCATAAACCAAGCTTGTCCGGGTTCTGGCCACTCATATTCGAATGACATGTACCCCCACTCATCATCAATTTTGTAATCGTAAGACCACTTTGTAGGCATTTGATTTTCAGAAGTGTAGACAACAAAGGAATTTTCTTCATACTCCCCTTCCCATTCCCATGAAAATTCAGAATAGCCAAAGAAATAGAGATATTTTGTAAAATCTGGAATTTCAATATAGAATAAATGAATATCTCCTTCTTTTAGATCATAGAGGTCAATGTACTCATCTGATTTCAGTTCAATGACCTGTGCGACAATGGTGCCATCCGGTAATACCCAAGAAGCCCCATTGATTGTACCGTTGTATTCTTCGCTGGATATCGTGAAGGCACCTGACCCTTCATTGAAACCAAAGGAGGCTACAGATGATTGAGAATAATTTATGGATAAATTTTCTTGTTGATTGCCACTATCCATACCAAAGTCCTTCGATGTTATGACAACATTATCGATGATTCCGTTGAAATAGTTACAGTCGCATGCTGCACCCATTTTTCCGATAATAAATTCATCACAAGACCTGTTTTGTTCATAGCATTCGTTTGAACCAAAGTCACCAAGTGGGATTTGGGCATCATTTGAAGAAATGTTATGAATCAGTTCACCATTTAAATAAAAGCCTCCTCCAACGCCTTGAGTTATTGTTACTGCTACGTTCGACCATTGATTTGTAGGTATCATCATTGATTGATTTTCATTCGCTTTAGGATGCTTTGAAAGCGAATATTCATCAGCATATGCTAGATATCCATTCGCCAAATACATACCAAAACCATAGTCTCCATTCATGAAGATGAATTGTGTACCTTCTGATGTGTATGGATAGACATCTGCCATGATTGTCATCTCATTTTGTATTGATTCAATTAAAATTGGTTCCACTTCTATGTAATCATCGCCGTCAAACTGCAATGAATAGTCTGCTGCAGGACCAATTTCAACGACCCCGTACACTGGAAAATATTGTGGATCATTTTCCAGGTCATTCCAGGTACCTGGCTCTATGTTGCCCATGTTTGTACCAGTGATGTGAACATAATCTTCATCTCCTCCTTGACTAGGTTGGCCATCTCCCCAGTTTCGATAAACGAATGGCGTTCCATCATGCCATCGAAAATCACCTTCATTTGCTGCATCATTCAATCCAATCCATAAGTGTCGTGTTTGATTATTGAAAAACGAGAATGTTTCAAAAATCCAATTTTCTTCTGTTTCATTGTCTATTGTGACCAAAAATCCACCTAAGGATACTGCAACATCAGCCGAATCTTCCCAAGAGGCTTCGGAGAGCAAATGATAGGTAATGTTGGTATCTGGATGTACAGCGGTATGTAAAATTTCAATATCTGATAATTCTGAGGCCTGTGCGGGAATAAAAATAAATGAGGATAGCGGTGTGGACAAAAGAATAAACACAACGGCAAGTAATCTTACAACGCCCGAATTAGCGAATGTGGTTCTTCTCATGAATTGCCTAACATCCATGTGTCATATTAAGCAGTTGGTAAAATCATTATACAACGAAAATCCATATCCTTGCAGGACTTCGATTTGGAAAAATCCGTCATTGCAATCGTTTTCCACCGATTCTAATCTCTGACTGTAGGGGCATTTGATGTTCCCATGCGAATTCTTTTACGATACGCCAAGCCTTTTCTGAACCTTCATAATCTTTGATTTCAATAATTTTATTTCGAGTATTTGCTTTGAACGCAGCAATTGGTTCCGCATTTTTGAACACGAGATAAGCAGAACCAAATCCAAATTTTTCTTTGAGAATGTCAGAAAAGTATGGTGCAATAGGATCGGATGGAGGTAATACGAAATCACGAATTGGAGGGATGCTTTTTGCTTCTGATAGCATTTCTCTTCGCCCCCAGCAGACTTCATGAACACCTTCAATGAGGAATCCTTTGATGAGTGTGTCATCGTTTTCAAATTCATTCAATACCGCTTTCAATTCTTCGGGTTTGAATGGAGTACCGGCCAATCGTGTCAATTGCTTGAGGGTAATTACAGGATACTCGGATACCAAGTCTCGGATGTATTCTCTCCGCAATTCACTCGGGTCAATATTCGGAATAGGTTGGACTGTGCGGAATCCTCCTCTGAAATCTTGTACTAAATGGCCACTTCGAATCAGGGGTTGAACAAGTTTTCTAAATTCAGATTGTGTTAAAGCATGACGTTCTTTGAAGATGTTCGGGTCTGTGTTTGATGTGAAAAATTCAATGATATCCCACAAATCTTCCTCAGCCGATTGATTACGAATCATCAATAATTTTTGGAAATGCTGGTATGATGCCCAAACTTGATGGCCTCGAAGATTTATCCCTTGATGGAGTCGATTCGCATTTGCCATGCTTTTCAAATCAACTCGATAGACTTCACATCGCCCGCGGAGGCCAAAATCATCACGAATTTCTTCAATTTTCTTGAGGGCGGCCATTTCGTGTTCAAGTCGAGTCGATTGGTGAAGATTATGTTTGTGAAATAGTGCACGCTCAGCTATTTCTCTTGGTTGTGGGTCGACGATGGCACCACGAATCATTCGTTCTCCAGTGATTTTGAATCCAATGTCGCTCAAAGATTGTATAATGTTTTCATCGGCTTCAGTTATCGGTTCACCATTGAAATTTGTAATGACTGCAACATCAATGAGTTGAGATGAATAATTCTGTAATAATTGTTCAAACACATGACAAAATTCCTCGATATATGCTGTAGGAATGTGTAAATCTTTGATTTCGAGGTAATCATTTACTTTGAACATAAGGACTTTTCCAACAGGGTCAACGCCTTTGAAAACTGGCAAGTACCAACCTTTATCCAGCGTAGCCCGAACGTCCCAGATAAATCTTGAGACATAGGGGTCAGACTGTGTCAAAATTCGCATTAATCTGTCTTCTCTTCTTGGCTGATGTAGAATATCAAGATCCGATGGGATGCAGAAAAATGCTTCTGGTTCAGGGACGAGAGCCATAACTCTTGAAATCCGCCCACTGTCTTCTAGTTGCTTGAGTTCCACCACCAACTCTTCAAAACTTCTCGAAATATAGAATCGCAACGTATTGGCCTTAATTGGACCCATTCGTTCGATCAAGTCGACCAAAGCATCTCCAAATGACATTTCTTTGTAAAGTCCGTGGACTTTGTGAAATAATGATAACCGCCTGCGCCGACCTTGTACCTCTTCAAACTGTTTTACAACCAACATTTGACGTTCCAAATTAAGAATAGCATTTTTTAATTCTCTTTGTAGATTTTTGAAATCTTCTCCTTTTGGAAAATCTGCTAGCCATTCTTGCCGAGTAATATTTTCATGTTCAGGTAAGCGGTCAAGCAATTCTTTCTCCATTGGCCCTATCCACGGTTCAGGTTTAAGGCCTAGAAGCATAGGAATGTTCGCCTTTGTTGTGTAACCAATTCGGTTATGGAGCACTCGACCCATTATGATGTCACTATCCATTTGCATGTCATTCCAATCTGCAAAAGAAAAGTCTTGTATACGGTAGAGAAGTTCTTGTTGTTTTTGAAAAAAGACATGTTTTTCAAAAATTGATGAATCTTTGTGTATCGTGAACGATTTATCAAGAATCATATTCTGAACATATCTGTATTCAACAACTTCCTCTTCGCCTCCTGTTAATCGATGTTCGTCAATTTTCAAAATATATTCTGCATCATCGGTTTGCCTGTAAAAACCAATAGATAGAACATTTTTCATTTCTAATTCATACAAAAGTTTCTCGACGAGTGTTTGTGGGAAAGGTAATCTTTCAATCATCTCTTCCAATTTCTTGGGACCTTCTGAACCTAGCATTTCAATGATTTTGACGCGAATTGCTTCTTTGGGGTCCCCCAATGATTCGTTCTGCCACTGTGTCGGTGTAGTTTTGTCAAAAGCGGTTGCAATTTTGTATGTGAGGCCTCTGGTTTGAAGTTCCGTTAAGTCATCAACTTCCTTTCCTCCATTTGTTACAAGGCAACCAAGGGTTCCGTGAATTTCAGCCATAAAATTACTGAACCATTTTCCATCCAATTCTTTAGCACCAGTACCATCTAACTTTGTGATTTTTCCTTGTTGGCACAATTCTTCGACCCATCCGCGAATCGTTTCGATTTCCAAACCTTGCAATTTCTCTCTGTACAATGGATTTTGAAATTCACGATCTAAACCTCCACCATGATTCATCAAATGTAGTAACCCCTTTGCATCTGTAGGGACAGGTGTTTTCTCGACGAAAAATTCAGTCAATTCATCTTGATTCAATTGGGTTGCCAAAGACCTGGTTCCTAAGAGGCGTTGAAGAATTTCAGGATCAATATCCTTGACGAGAAATGCTCTAGTTTTCATTGCAAGTAAATCTTCAAACGCAGACATGTACAATGACATACCGAGCCTTGAGGGTATTGTCACACGTGTGTGAACAATTCGTGCTGTTCCCTCATCACACGCGTTAAGAAATTCTGTTAAACTCTTCATATCGATATCTGCAAACATTATTTCGTTTCTTGCTTCTTTGATGAGCAAACTATCTTCAATTGTTCTATGCTTGGTCAGGAGTGCATCAGTGCGTTGTTGAAATTGCTGTGGACTGAGTTCGTCTGCTCCAATTCTTTTTGGAACGATGAGTGAGCGACCAGCAACTTCACGGAACCTCTTATTGAAAATTTGCGAGTTGAGAACATATCGTTCGATCACTTCAATATGGTTATTGGAGGTAAATGAATGGTACATTGAATTGGGGTCGATATCTGCTGATGTTTTGACCAACAAGCCATTTTCGTCAAATGACATTTCGATGACAGTGATGCTTTGAGATTCGGCCAGTCCTGCCATGAAATAACCGAGGGCTGTGTTGAATCCTCGACCTCGACAGGTGGTAATGACATATGTTGGATATGGCCCAGAAATCACTTGTTCGACAAGTATTCTTTCGGTGTCAGGAACTTGAAATGAATCTAAACTGTGCTCCTCGAGATGACGTGCAATTGCGTTAGCAACATCATTTGACAAACCATAGGCGTCTCGTAGGACAAGTCGTGGGTCATTTTGCCGTCGCAAAGCAACAATACAGTGATGGATGAGTTGGAGCAAAGAATTCGATAATTCCCTGCTTCTTGAACGTGCTTCGCCTGACCATGAAGGAATTGTTGGGCGATGTCCTGTGACTGATGCTACATTTACACGAGTTCCGAGAATGTTCGTCACTCTATATGTTGAACCTCCAAGTAAGATCACATCGCCATTCCGAAGATTTGCGACGAAAGACCCAGATAACTGACCAAGAATTGACCCTTCTGCGTTGAACACTAAGTACGAGTTATCAGGAGCGATTGTACCCACATTGGTATAGTAAATCATCCTAGAATACCCACGTTTTCCGTAGATGTTTTCTTCCCAGTCAATCCATATTCTACGTTCATCTTCAAGCATATCGAGAACTTCGATAAAATCATCGTAGTCAAAATTACGATATGACCAAGAATTACTTATGATTTCATAGGCCTCATCAATATCTAAATCATTGATGATGACAAGTCCAAGAATAAATTGTGCAACAACATCAAGACAATTTTCAGGGAAGTCAAGATGGTCCATATCTCCAGTTTGAATCGCAGCTTGAAGAGCAGCTAATTCGATTAAATCATCAACACTGGTTGGTAAAAATCGTGCTCGAGGAATGCCACCCACATGGTGACCTGCTCGACCTATGCGTTGCAGTGCTGTGGCAATATCGCCTGGCGAGCCTACTTGAACGACCAAATCCACAGATCCAATGTCAATTCCCATTTCCAATGATGAAGATGTTACGACAGCCCTTAAGTGTCCATATTTCAATTTCCTTTCAACGTCCAATCGTATTTTTTTATCCATTGAACCATGGTGCCCTGCAACGAGGTCACCCAAAAAAGGACGGAGACGTTGAACGAGTGTTTCAGTCATCTTACGAGTATTTGCAAACACAAGTGTTGTCGTGTGGGCAGAAATGAGATCTGCAATTGCTTCGACATTTGAATCAAGAATTTTCAGAACTGGCAAATCACTAAATTTTTGATGCGTGATTAAAATATCCAAATCGAGTTCTCTTGAACCGGATATTTTAGCAATTTTGACATTGTTTTGCTTTCCTCTTGTTGTTTCATCCTGACTCGAAATCAAATATTCAGCTACCGTTTCTAAAGGCTCCATTGTTGCAGAAATTCCTATACGCTGAACGGGTTGATGCAACAGTGTGTCAAGGAGTGATAATGTTAACGATAAATGCACACCTCGTTTTGTTGGAACAAGTGAATGTAATTCATCCAGGATGATATATTCAACATTGGAGATGATGGGCTGGAATCTTGAACTTGAAATAGCAATTGCTAGACTCTCGGGGGTTGTAATGAGTATGTGTGGTGGTTTTCGAAGCATCTTTTGGCGTTCGGATTGTGGGGTGTCACCGGTACGAAGTCCAACGCGAATCTCCTGTGCCCGATCAGGCAAATATTTGTCACTAATTTCCTTTAATGGACCAATTAAATTTCGTTGTATGTCGTTTGCTAATGCTTTAATTGGAGAAATGTAGACAGCATAAATTTGGTTTTCCAATTTGTTGTCGAGTGCAAGTCGCACCAATTTATCTATTATTGAAAGGAAAGCTGTTAGTGTTTTACCTGAACCTGTCGGAGAACATAGAAGCAAGTGGTCACCGTTCATGATTGTTGGAATTGCCAATTTTTGAGGTGCGGTAAAATCAGGAAATGTATCTCTAAACCAATGACGAACAGGTTGGGAAAGTTGCTCAAGAAGTTGAGCGGTTTCAAGTGGTTGGTCAAGATACTCGACTTTCGACATTTTTTTTCCTCTTATCCGATGTTCCGCAGCGGTTGAACGGAATATATGAATTTGATGCTATTTTATGCATACAAATTGTGTACTATTCTATGCATGACCAATTCCATTCTTTTTCCATCGATTCACAATTTGGACTTCAGGAAATGATTGAGTAAGAAGAAGAGGGCTTGAGGAACTAGCAGGTGGCGTTTTGACTTCATACAGTGCATTCGTCGGACAAGAGCCAATGCAGGATAAACACCCAACGCAATTACTTTCCACAACAACCACTGGTCGTTTTGGATGCTCTCGTCCCGATGGATTTTCCAGAAGTGGGAGCAATGCTTCAAATGGACAGTGGGGGATGCAAAGATCACATCCAGTACAGTTGGCCATCGTGATAGCGACCATGGATTGACCCATGAAGACACCTAGACAGCATTGAATATAATTCTATGTAAATGGCCCTGTGAATGCTAAAACGAGGTCAAATTGATAGGCAATCGACCACTGGTATATTTGTGGCAGACCAATCAATGTTCACAGAACAAAGGCTTGAGCGGCTGCAAGGCATGCTTAAGCAAAGAGGCGTCATTCAACCCGCTTTTGAAATACATGGTGGAAGTAAAGGACTGTACGATTTTGGACCTGTCGGAGGAAAAATTCTGCGGAATGTGCAGCAAACTTGGCTACATCACTGGCTTAAACAAGGAGATATTGTTGAAATATCATCTCCCACAGTGACGCCATTTAATGTGCTTGAAGCAAGTGGACATGTAGCAGAGTTTACCGATTTCATGGTCGACTGCCTCAATTGTGGCGAGTCTTCAAGAGCCGATTCATTGATTGAGGACACAATCCCAAATGCAGATACATTGGACATGGATGAATTAAATGATGTAATGGCTCAAACTCCCC
>JAYQSB010000020.1:37337-42683 GCA_038146705.1 Candidatus Poseidoniales archaeon | reverse complement strand
AGGTCGAGCCGTTGGAGAAATGAGCTATTGTATGATCTACACCGACCTCATCGTTTTCGTACAGAATTCGTGTTGATTCTGTCCGAACCATACCTGAACCAGCAATACCTTTCATGTCTTGTTTTGTGTACACGGCATCACCAACATGGGGGTAGAATTTACAATCATCGTGAATGACTTCATCGATGAGGTCTTGGTTGCCGGTTTCAAATGCTTCATGGTATTTTTGTAAAATGCTCATGAATATGATGCCATGTTGTCAAGCATTAACTGTTTGCACAATATTTTTTGGATGACAATTCACCTTAATCGTGAACACAAACATTGAGTAACTCACTGAAGAAGCTGAGCGACCAGTCGCCTCCCTCTCTTCCTACTCCAGAGTTTTTGACGCCACCAAATGGTGTTCGAAGGTCCCTGTGAAGCCATGTGTTGACCCACAATATCCCCGTTTCAACTCTGGTGGCAAGTTGATGACCTCGCTCTTTGTCACCGGTCCAAATTGAACCAGCCAAACCATATGCTGTGCCATTGACCATGCCGAGCAACTCGTTTTCGTTTGTGTATGTGTGAAGGGTGACGACTGGCCCGAATATTTCTTCTGTAGCACATCTTGATGTCGCTTCAAGTCCACCTATGACGGTCGGTCTCAAAAACGCAGAACCTTCTGGCACATCTGGGACCGGATGTTGACTTGATGTTCCTCCGGTGAGAATTTGACCACCTTCTTCGATAGCAAGTTCGATGTAAGATTCTACTTTGTCTCGATGTTCAACTGAAATTAGTGAACCCATGTTGGTGTTTTCATCATGAGGATTACCTACCTTGAGTTGCTCAACGTGCCAAGTAAACGAACTTGCAAATTCATCATACCTGCTCTCAGGAATGAAAATCCGAGAACCGCAAAGGCAGATCTGACCTGAATTTGCAAACGAAGCCCGAACAATGCCATTCATCATCTCATCGAGAGGTGCGTCATCGAGAATAATTGTAGCATTTTTCCCACCGAGCTCAAGAGACAATTTCTTGAACATCGGAGCAGCGGTTGCGGCAACAATTTTACCGGTGGCTGTGCCGCCAGTAAAAGAAATTCCTTGGATATGAGGGTGTTCTATAATCGCTTGACCTGCGGCTGGACCTAACCCATGGACGACGTTGAAAACACCTTTTGGAAGTCCAATTTCACCCATGACTTTTGCAAGGAACGTGGCGGTTTGAGGGGTCATTTCCGATGGTTTTGCTACGATGGTGTTACCCATCAAAAGAGCTGGTGCGACCTTCCATGAAAGAAGATAGAGAGGAAGGTTCCAAGGAGTGATGAGTCCGACAACACCAATCGGTTTTCTATGGACAAAATTTGTTGCGTTTTCCATGTCATATCGTAGTTCTGGAAGTTGTTTTCCATGGTCAGCAAAAAATCGGAAGTTCGCTACAGAGCGATAGGCATCGACATTGGTTGCAAGCGTAATTGGTTTTCCAGTATCCTCCATTTCAAGAGCAACAATCGTTTCAGATTGAGCCTCAAGTGCATCAGCAATAGCATGGAGCCAATTGATTCGTTGTTCAAACGATGTGGCTTTCCACTCTGGTAAGGCATTCAATGCTGCCTTGGTTGCTGCATCAACATCATCGGAATTCGAAGCAGGTACAGTTCCAATCCTTGCACCTGTGGCCGGGTTGATGTTGTCGATGGTCGCTCCTGACCTCGATGGAACAAATTCACCGTTGATGTAATTGAGAACATCAGCCATGGTCACACCTCAGTGTTGTAATGCCATCTGTCTCGGTCGGGGTCCCATTCGTCCCACGTTGGAACAGTTTCTAGAACGCCGAGGTATTTGTCAGGGACAATTCCTGGGACAATGAATGCTTTTTGTCGGTGGAGTGGATACGGGTTTCGAAGTTCGATACCGAGTACTCCAAGGAGTGCCCGAGCGATGTACCATGTTGCTTGAGCATTCCAGCCATGAGCAATTTTGACAACGATACCGAGGCCCTTGGGATAATCTGGATGAACAATGGCCATACCGAGAAGACCGTCTGCTCCTTCTTTTGCGATCACTTTACCTTCACCGGCTTTGAGAATCGTTGAATCGAGGCGATTAAATCCGCCGACGAGGTCAGGATGGCGAATCATTGCTTCCCAAATCCAATCATCGTCTTTGTCGCGAACGAGGCCTGCGTAAATTTTGGCGAGTTCGTTGACGGTGTTGGAGACTGTAGGGAGGCCACAACCGTCCTTCGCAGTTCGAAGTGGTTTCCATTCCTCACCAAGATAGGTTCGTAGTTGTTCCATGTAGGCTTGAAAAACTTCGTGCCCGGGAAGAGTGTATCCAGCCCGCTTCCAACCTTTTTTCCTACAACCCCGAAGGATAGCAGCATGTTCTCCAGAGCATGTGTGGTACCATCGCCGAGGGCGCCGAACTTGGCGACCGAATTGAATCAGCGGAACATCAAGTGGTGTGAGCATGAGCGGCCACTCGGATTCTGTGAGGAGCGATTGGGCTGCAGCAACATGCTCTGTATCGCCATTGTGAGACGCTACTGCGATGGCTTTTTGCTCCCACGAACAATCATCGAGTTCTTCAGTGAACGCCTTGAGCATAAACGGTTTCATCATGGACCTGCCATAGCACAACACGTTTCCTCCAAAAGAATGGATGACTTCATCGCCATGAGCCCAAGCAACTGCACCATGGATTGTGGTTTCAGACACCCCATTTCGGCGATAATCCACCAGTGGTTCCCAGTCCACATCTCTTCCAGTTGGAATACCTTCAATTTTCTCACCGACAGGTGAAGAAGGGTAGAGAGCAGACCCAGGTTTACCTGGTTTAACTGCAGACGGTTGCTGATGGGATGACAACTCAGTTCCTCCCGAGCAATTCTTCGACACGTGGTGCTACCTTCTGCATGTACGCCGTCATGTTCCGGCATACCCTCGCAGAGTCGTGATTGAAGAAATCAAACCAAGCCATTATTCGATCATCTTGGTGAAATCGTTCGACGATTTGTTGAGCGACTTCTTCGACATTACCAATAAGTGCATTGTTGGCTGCGTTGTTGACTTTGTTGGGGTCAATCGTTCCTTCGAGTGCATTCCAATACGCACCCAATGCTTGTTCAGCCTCCTGCTTTGCTGCCTGTGACTGTTCTTGTGCAGTAAATCCGTCTTCATCATTGAGGAACACAAAGGAGGTTCTTGGCATATCTCGTCGCTTCCATGGTTGACCTTCAGGATGAAGATGTTCGCTCATTCTTTGATGCGTTGCTTCAATGGCGTCAGGGTTGGTGATCGAGAGGTTGAACACCTTGACTGGATGAATGGAATTGAAGAATAATTGGGCGTTTGGGTCGTGTGTTCCGGCAATGACTTCGAGCAATTCTCGACGGAAATCTTTTGGAATGATTTTCAAATCTTCAAAGGTGTAACGATGGTCGATATGTATTTCTTCTGGAGCCGTTTCAAGATTGCGAACATGCATTGCTGCTTCTTGTACTCGTTGCCAGTCTTCGTCACTTCGAAAGAGACTACGGGTGAGGACAGTGTCTCGAATATCATTTGAAGAGATCACTTCGCCTCGAAGCAATCGAAGAAAAATTTCGCCAGCCTCAAGGAAAATTTGTCCCCGAAGGGCAGGCCATGCTGCCTCTTCAATGGCATCACGAGGCACAATGCCATATGGGCGAGCCATGAATTCAAATCGTCCAGCGGAAAATCCAATATTCAATTTTCTGTGTTCATTTTGGTCAAAACCATGGAGTGCGAGGACATTTGCAATCCGTTCTGCCTGGGCAATTGGGCCGCCTGAAGCGAGGATAGAAATGACTGCACATCCAATTTCAATCGATGTGGTCCTTCGGAATGATTCGCTTGCGAGTTGTGGAAAATCCGTGCACAGCCCGACTTCGCCCTCCCAAAAAGGAACGACAGGTTTGCTGTTTTGCTTTTGAGTTTCCGTCGAAAGATGTGCTTGAGCAATCCATCCAACACCGAAACCGAGTTTGTCTGCACACTCGAGTTGATCAAAATAATTGGCCATCATTTGCCTCTCAGTAGGCATGTGGCCATCGGCATCGGGCGTTTGGGAAATTGAAAAGAAAATGTCGTGTTCCATTTCTCCCGCCACCTTCTTCCAATCGTTGTTTGCTCATAATGAGTGTGGCTTATGAGGATGATGGGCCCTGATTGAGAGCAGTCAATGCTTCTATTCTCGCAAGGAGTGCTTGGGGTGCTGGTTGTTGCCTCGACATGAACTCTTGAACACAAGTTGAGAGTAATATCATCGCCTGTTCATATTGTTCGTGAATTTCAGCGATATCGGCAAGGCCCCAAGATGCCACGAGTAAACCGCTGACATCATCGAGTTCTGTAGCGATGTCAAATGAATGCTGAAGTGCATCTTTTGCCTCGTCAAATGAGCCGACCGTTGCTTGAATGTGTCCTATATCTGCGTAGGCTTGCATTTTCTGATCTTCGTTTCCTTCTTGGATTGCAGCCTCGAGAATACGTGTAGCGTACCCGAGGGCACCCTGGCTATCGTTAAGTCGTTTACATGTTGTGCAAAGCAGTTGCAAGCCAAATCTCAAACCGGTTGGATCACCATTCTTTTCTCTGAATCGAAGTGCACGAAGTGCAATGCTGTGGGCATCTTCAAACTGAGCGTTTGATAGATGAACGAGTCCAATGTGGTGGTATACTGCAGCAACAAAAGGCCACATTTGCTCGTCCTGTTCAAAGGGAACTGCCAATTCGACATAGTGTTCAGGATCGGTTGAGTCCTCCTTGAGTCGCTCAAATTTGCTCCAAGCAACCTCCGACGTTGTTCTTGCTTCTTGCTCTGCAAGCGTTAGCAACTGATGAACCAATTCAGTACGCCCGAGTTCTTTGGCAAGTGGTATGAGATTGAGGGCCAACGACGTGTTGACGCCCTTGATTTCCTTGCCTTCGGTAAGCATGGTCAAAAACGAATTCGCTTGCTCCACGCTCATCTCAGTGTCCATGTGTTCACCTCAAATGGAGCGTAAGCGACCGCCATCAACAGCTAGACTGACGCCACGTATACCCCCCGACGCTGGTAAGGTGAGGAAAACGATAGCACTCGCCGTTTCAAATGGGTCGATGAGACGTTGAATGGGTACTTGACTCAGCCATTGCTGCATCACATCATCAGCACTCTTTCCCGTTCGCTCCTGTATCGAGTTTGAGAGCGATTGTAGTCGTGTCGTATCAGTAAAACCCGGAAGGACATTGTTGATGGTGATGCAAGGGGCCAATTCGTTTGATAGTGACTTTGCCCACGAAGCCATCGCTCCGCGAAGGGTGTTTGAGAGTCCGATGTTCGG
>JAYQSB010000020.1:0-37012 GCA_038146705.1 Candidatus Poseidoniales archaeon | reverse complement strand
GCCGCCTCATCTCGTGCAGCAACCGTGACATTTGCACCACATCGTGCTAGAAGTTGTGCTGTTGCTGCACCGATACCTTTGCTTGCTCCGCATACAAAGGCGTGCTTTCCTGCGAGTGCAGTTGAGGAGTATGGGAAGTCGCTTCCAAGGATGTCCATGGTGAAAGCGAAGCAAAGGTTGGTCATAGGTCTTCGCATTTACAACCAATCGCAGATTGTGCTCAGTTGAACGAGCCAATCATCACTTGCTGCGTCGATTATTGAATAATGGTCGCCGGGTAAATACACCGTTTGAATATCACATCCACGAGCCTTCATCACACGGGCATACGTTTCAGATTGAGATTTTGGAACATCAACGTCTTCTTCGCCATGGAAAAGAATCACCGTCGAATCTGGCGTGTTGTTGACCGGATTGAGTTTTGCCCAAATTTCTGCAGACATTTCTGGGGTCGAGCCAATCCAGCGTCGTAGTGCATCGCCTTCATCCGAAAGTTGTGCATTGTCTGCTGCTAAGATATCTGCGATTGGAGCTTGTGCAATCGCAAGCCAAGGCTTGCGTTCGGCAACAGATGCGAGCATCAGTGCTAAATGTCCGCCTGCGGAGTGACCCATCACCATCGAGCGCATAATGTCGATAGAAGGTAATAATGCAAGTTGCCCCCATGCCCTCATCACATCTGACAAGGTGTCCATCCAGACGCCCTCTTCGTTGTCGCTCCATCGTTTGAATTCGATATTCCACGATGCGATTCCAGCGTCTGCCAAGTCCAATGCAATCGGTTTCATGAGGTCGAGGGTATACTTCTCTTTCCAAAATCCACCATGAATGAGCATGATGCATGGCACGCCTTCATCGCGTTGGAATGGTGATGGTTCGTCTGGCATGTAGAGGTCTGCGAACTGCCAGGCCTCAGCCCCCCACTGCATTCGGTCGACGGCCATGTTATATGGTGAATGCTGAAACCTATGAGACTTATTCCCTAATCCAACTTCTTTCCTCGACTTCCTTGTGCTTTGAGTGGAACCTTTTGACTGAGTATAGACATCTCAATCGAGAATTTTTTGGGGTCGATTTTCAACTTTGTTTGGCTTAACAGGATGGCTAAAACCAAGGCCAGCAATGTCGCAGAAATTATAGAAACAAACGGTAAAACAATCTCAATAAGTTCAAGGATAGGGGTTGTAATGAGTGAACCTAGCCCTAGTTTTAGGATGAATTTCTGTGATTGCATTTGTTCCACTGATGCAGAAGGTATAGATGAGAGTAAAATCATCATCAAAATCAATGGTCGAGCAATACCCCAACCGAACACACTCTCGGGGCTTATCGCATTGAGCAGATACATGAACAAAATGCTAATGAAGAAACCAAGGAAAATTTTCCGGTCACGACCAGAATTTTTGATTGCCAAAACTGTAATGGTGATGAACACAAAAAATGCCACACTAAATCTCAATCTTTCCCATAGACCTAAATCAACTGAAATCATTTCCAAACGGAAATCTGATGCAAGAAGACCGAAGAGAAGAAGAAGGCAAAAAAGCAGATTGGCAAAGTTTTCGCTCTCCTGTTGAATTTTCATAACGATTTCAATTAGGATAATTGACGCAAGTATGTTGACAAAAAAGTATGATGAAGAACCAGTTTTTGTTAGAAATGCTAACGCAATCGATATGATGACGCAAGCAAGTGCAGATTTGTGGTAATGTTCTTCTTGTAACTTTGAAACGTAAGGATGTTTGAATATTACGCCAAGATAGAGGAACAACTCGAACCATAGGCCTGCAACAGCATATGAAATCGTTCGTGCAAACAATTCGACATTCGAATCAAGATCTCGGACAAGTCCTAATGTCCCATCGGTTGTAATTGTCCAAATGAGTAATGAGATGGAATTAAGAATAAAAATTGGGATGAGTCGAACGATAAATTTGTGGAGTTGGTATTGAAGAAGCAATTGACTTCTAACCATACTCACCATCGCTGTGAGGAGTAACAGATGGGCTATGAGCCCGAAAAACGTGAATGGTTCGATTATTCTCCCCCCTCGTTTCCGTCCTCAATTAAGACCGTTCTTGCTTGAAGAATCATGTTGATGTTTTCTCCATCATCTTGGGATACAATCGAGCCACGCTCCACATCAACAGAGATTCTCAATGTGAGATACCCGTTGTTTAAGGTGAATATTTTTTGTATTTGTTCTTCAAAAACTTCACTTTGCAATTCTTGTGGTTCGGAGTTAAAAAATGGACGCAACTGAAGTTGGGCTACGCCATCTTCACAATCCTCTAATTCAAATTGTACTGGTTGTATTGTTGTGTTTACATCAAATCTTGGAATCAATTCGATGAAAAATTTGTCGCATTCATTGAAATCGGTGACTTCAGATTCATCATAGGAAGCAAAGAGTTCCAAATATAGAATGTATACATCGGTCTCGTCAGGTAACTGAAGGTCAATTTCAACGGTTCCATCGACGTATTGCTCAATTGTTTCGAGTTCTACTGTTTCATATGAGAGCGTGACAATCATTCCTTTTTTCTCAGTTTCATCTTCTAAGCCATACTCAGAAAGTATTGGGTGGAGAATAGTTGCTAAGACGACCCAAGCACAAATTGATGCTGAGAAATTGTGCTTCCACAAATTTGCCAATCGCATCCCACCCATTGCTTCAGAAGACCATCCTTCTAGCCTGTTGCTGTCGATTCATCATTTAAATCCTCCCAGTTCCATCCATATTTGGTGGTGGTCAGAATTTGTACACTGTACTTTTTGTTCCGTTGTACTAAGGAGGCGGAATTGAATCCTATGAGGCTTCTTAGGGCACAACACGGCGACGGTCCCTTGGGAAAAGCACGGTTTCTCGGACGTTTTTCGCACCTGTGAGTTTCATCAAAATTCGTTCAACACCAAGGCCCCAACCAGCGTGAGGTGGGACGCCATGGCGGAATCCTGCAACATAAAATTCGAACTCCTCTGGGTCAAGTCCCATGCCTTTGAGGTTCGTACACAAGGTCTCAATTCGATGTTCTCGTTGACCACCTGAAGTCATTTCATCGCGACCGAAGTTGAGGTCGAATCCTCGGCTCAATTGCTGACCTGTAGAACCATCTTCACCTTCAACATGGTGGATGTAGAATGGTTTGAGCGACATTGGCCATCGAGGTATAAAGTAGAATTGAGGCAAATCTTCTGCAAGTAGATCTGAATTTTCAGCATCAATGTCGTCGCCCCATTCGATTTTCCCTCCTTTTTCTTTGATGATTCGAATTGCATCGCAATATTCGACCCGTGGAAATGGTAATTCTGGAACGATGACTTCGATGGGTGCTTCATCGTGTGCTGCCCGATATGCATTGATGGCGTCTATGTGTTTTTGGCTTTCAGCATCCTCTGAAATCGATTTCCAAATATGGTGCAACATTCGCTCAAGAACACCCATAACATCGTCATCGTTAGCCCATGAACATTCGATATCAAAGGAAATGAACTCATTCAAATGTCGATATGTGTCGTGTTTTTCTGCTCGGAATGCAGGGCCGATTTCAAAGACACGCTCAAGACCTCCACTCATGCATAATTGCTTGAACAATTGTGGTGATTGATTGAGGTATGCGGGAGTCTCAAAGTACTGCATTGGAAATAGGTCTGTACCACCTTCAGTTGCAGTGGCTACAATTTTCGGCGTGTGCGTTTCAACAAATCCTTCCTCGATCAAATGTCTTCGACCGAATTCAAGAACCTTGCCTCGAAGGCGGAACATTGCGTTCACATGAGCCCTTCTCAAATCGAGAAACCGGTTGTCGAGACGAGTGTCAAGTTCGACGTGAACCGTATCGGTGACACCGAGTGGTAGTGGGGCCTCTGCCTTTGCGATAAATTGGACCGAGTCTGCAAGAATTTCGTATGCAGGAGGGGGTGTTGGCTCCCCTTCCTTGACTTTTGGAGGGCGCTTAAGGGCAACCTCTCCTGTAAATTGAAGCGTTGATTCACGTGTACAGCGTTGAACTGCGTCAAGTTGTTCAGTACCAATTCGCTCATCTTTCAGAAAAATCTGAGTCATACCCGTTCCATCTCGCAGGTCGACAAAGCAAATTGCACCTTTCCCACGATTCGCTTCCATGAAGCCTGCAACAGTCACTGTTGTACCAAGGAGGTGTTCACCTTTGGATTGGATTTCACCAAGTGTGTGGGTTCGGTAAGCGGTTGGATGCCATGTGGTCATGGCCTGCGGGCTGTGGTCAAGAACATGAAGCATTCGGATGCATCCTAAGGGTTGTGTGAATACCGCTGGATTGAGTAGATGCTGTATTTTAGGTTCGAGACCCAGCCCTGCAATGATTTTATTCATGAAAAGGGTTACATCCTATCCATATTGACACAAGAATCTTGAAGACATAGAGGTTGAGGCAATCATGATGAGGAGACAGTTTGGAGCGACCATGCTCCTCCTATGTTTCATGTTCAGCCTCGCAGCACCGTTATTTGTCTTCAATGTGCAAGCGAGTGATGCGATTCTGCTGTCTGTTGATAAAAGTCATGTTCAACTTGAGCCAGGAAATTCTACCAACATCACTCTCACCATCGAAAATAATGGCTCGGTCATTGACGACTACAACCTGAGTATCGACTCAACTTCCTTGGACGATGTGTGGCAGGTGAATTTGACACAGTCCAATGTGACGAACGTTGTGCCAACAACATCAACATCAACAACAATTGTGATTCGATTATCAAATACTGCAAGTTCAGTGAATTCCTCTTCTTTTGTTTTGAACGTCGAGGAAACAGATACGGGAGATTCTTCGTCCATCGAAATTTTTGTTAGTGTCCTACCATCATATCTTCCAGAGATTCGTCATCAATCACCGGATACAACCCTCAAGAATATGTCGAGTGGTAGTTCACAAACGTTCACTCTGGATGTGCTGAATTTGGGTTCTGTCGAAGACTCTATCCTACTCGATATCGGTCAAGAACCAGATTTGTCGGGATGGTGGGCGAATTTCTCGACCAACACAAGCGGTAATTCCTCTGGCAACGGAAGCGGCAACACTTCTTCGATTACGATGCCTTCACCCTCAGGACGCTCGTACAACAGCCCACCTTATCCAATACCAGCAGGTTGGTCACTTCATTTCGATACCGACTTTTTGTCAAACATGTCAAGTCTTGAAACCCGTGAAGTGAATCTCACCATAACCGTTCCGTCAGATGCAGTACCCGAATTTTATGGATTTAGGATGTATGCAGGTTCGTTGAATGGTAACATATCGACATCCACCTTGATTGTTGTTCAAGTGGAAGAAAATCCAGAAGTTGTGCCAGAGTTTCTTCGCCATGACGATGATTTCTTTGCTGGCCAAACCACGTCAACATCGATTCAGGTTACAAACACTGGAAATGTCCAACTCAACATGACTTGGAATTTCGACCATGTTGGTGATGGGCCCTGTGACGCAGGTCTACCAAATCAACAGACCAATGGATTTGCAGCATCCGATATCATCAATGTTACAGTTAACGTCACAGTAGACCACGATGCTTCCATGGATGATTCTTGTGAATTTATGTTCTATGGGACGAGAATAGGCGGTGGTTATTTCCTCTCACCAGTCTATTTCGATATCGAAATCGATGAGTTCGTACACTTTGAACTCGTCTCACCCTCACAAACAATAGAAGTTCTACCAGGCACATCCGAAACATTTGATCTACGATTATACAACAACGGAAGCGACTCAGCAGACTACTACCTTGATTATAGTGACATTGATGGGGTGACAAACACAGTGGTTTCATCAACATCGTCAACGTCCCAACTTCGTCAACTCTCGATAGAGCCCGGTTCATTTGGAATTTGGGAAGTGTCAGTTGTTGCCGATGTTTCAATTTCGGGCGAAGTGCAACAAATGTTTGAGGTTACATATGGTGGGCAAACATCCCAAGCCCTTGTCGACCTCGAAGTTCTCGAAGTTCCTCTATTATCGATGAGTGGCCCCGCTGAAAATCGAATCCTTATCTCTCCTGGGGCGAACTCCTCGGTTATTTTTGAACTTGAAAATATTGGAAGTCAAGACTTGGCTCTCGATGCTTCAATTTCCGGACTTCCATCAGGTGTTAGCTCAACATTTTCGTTTGGAGAAAATCCGTTTGAACTTCTCGTGGATGCAAGTGATGAAATCGCTTTGAATTTGGTCGCAGCAGCGTCGACATCTCCAGGGACGTATTCAGTGACAATGACCCTTTCTCACGGGGAGTACAGTGTGTCTCAATCCCTTGATCTGATTGTCGAGCAGCGCTATGGCGTACAAGTATCAAGCCTCGATAGCAGCGTTTCACCGTCGCCACTATACACGACAAATATCACCATTGAAGTGACAAACATAGGCACAATTTCAGACACATATCTCATCGAGTTGGATACATCAGCATCCTCTGCCTACTACTCAACAACGCTTTCGCGAACAACTGTAACTGTATCCCCAGGTGGTACTCAACTCGTAACCCTCGGCGTCCGAGAAGGAAATAACGGAGCGCCCTCATCAAACATAAATTTGGAAATTCATGCGACTTCCACGACGGATACTTCCATCACAGACCTACATTCGCTTCTGATTCAACCGCTAAGTGTGTCGAGTGAACTTGTCATCTACAACGATAATGATGTTGTTGCACCGGGGGGTTCCATTTACGGAAGTGTCATTTTGACAAACACTGGAACCTCAACGGATGCATTGTACATCACGACTGTAGGCATCGATTGTGCCATCGGACAAACAGTAGAACTGGGCCCTGGAGGGACTTCTTCACCTTTGCAATGGGCCTGCGATGTCCCTCAATCTTCAAGTGCAGGCTCCCAAGAACTGACCTTCCGCGTCACGAGTGCAGCGAGAAGTAATGTTGTCATGGAGCAATCTACGATTTATACTGTCCTCCCGACATGGTCGAGCGATCAAGCTGTGACAATTTCAATCGTAGAAGATACTATTACAATGCCGTTTGAAGGTGGTTCTTCATTCATCGCTCGATTGACGAATGATGCGAACGCAGAGGCAGTAGGCTCAGTCGAGTTGTATGGTGAGGGCGAGGCTAACTTCGAGGTCTCATGGCTGCGGCTTTCCGACAATTCGGCAACAAACGAATACGCTCTTCAACAAGGACAATCCATTGAGTTCAAAGTGACCTTGAATTCTCTTGTATCAAATTCAGCTAAGGCGAACCTTCAACTGCGAGCGACAAGTGAAATTTCGAGTATTGTGGTCCAAGATGAGTCATCCATCATAGAGGTGGATATTCAAGGCCCTGATTTGCCACCGAACGGCCTTTCGTTGCCACTCGATATCGATGTGACACAATCACAAGCCATCGTATTTTCCTCAGCCGGTTGGATGATTGCAGTCCTGTTTTTCCTCTTGCTTCGAAGAAAGTCGAATTCAATTCTTGAAGCACGTGATGATGACGATATCATCGACGATGTTGATGATGATGTGAAAGATGATGTCCTTGGCTTCAATGAATGTCGAATAGGTGATGACAACAAAGTCCGATGTCCATCTTGCGAAACCAAATTAGGTGTTCCACGTAATTCGACGCCTCCGTTCAAATTCACATGTCCAAAATGCGATTCACTCATTCGAGTTGTAGGGCCACCCTCTCAAAAGTTCTAACGCCTAATTGCAACGAGGAGAAATGCAGTATGGCCAAATGGGCCATTGACTGGCCGCATACCTCCCTTTGATGTTCTCCCCCATTGTCGTTCGATAATTTCGCCAGCCCATTCGATGTTGAGGTTGTTTTCTTCACAAGCAATCCATGCCTGTTCGAGTTGATTCGATACAGGACAGTAACAAGCAAGTCGTCCACCTGTTTTGAGCAAACGAGCAGATGCATGAATGGCAGGGGTGTGATTTGGTAAGTCGAGGATGACTGCATCAGCCTTGAATTCTTCATGTTCAAGACGTGGTGCTACATCTTCAACTGTTCCCGAATGGTGGGTGTGCAATGGGAATCCAGGCCAAAGTTGCTTGGCTCGTTCAAGATTTTCTAGGCCAACTTCAGCGTGTTCATCTCGTGCTTCGATGGTCACCAATGTTCCGTGCCTGCCTAGAACTTTTGCGAGGTGAAGCGATAAGCCGCCACTTCCTAGACCTGCCTCAACAACGGTATCACCGTCACCTATGCCGAGTTTTGCTATGAGGACTCCGGCATCCTTGTCAGAGATGGTTTGTGCTCTTCGTTTCATGGATCGTACAAGCGTTGGTAGCCGAGGTGGTATTCGACGAAGTTGTTTTCCGCTAACCTCTTTGAATTGACCGAAAGCAAGGTCTTGGAATTCAACGAAAGGATTGAGGATTCCAAGGCCCTTTATTTTCATTGATTCATCAACCAATTGCACGCAATATATCTTTCCTGACTCCTCCTCAAGCAAGACAAATTCGTCCACCATGAATTTGCGAAAAAATCATTGTTTAAGGAGAATTCTCATAAAAAATAGATGAACCTGGAATCGCTTTGTTCTTAAACTATGGATGGTCTCGAGGAAATATGAAGAGTAGCCCAGCCTATATCTCAGTTCTCCTTGTGAGTCTATTTCTTGTGAGTTTATTCGCAAGCATACCATCTGGAACGCAGGTAGAATTAGAAAATGAACAAGAACATCTTGAACAAGCATCATCAGCAACAAGTCCAGGACATGTGGTCTTTGCACAATATATCTCATCCGATAATTGTGGCCACTGTTCCAAGCAGGGTGGTGGGTCTGACACCCATCATCTACTGAAGGGTAACTTCCCAGATGAATATGTGTATGTCACATACATGTCTCAATCCTACGGTGATACAGACACAGCTCGTGCAGGAAATGTTGCGCCTTACAATTGGGCATGGTCCACTGGTGGTGCTCCAGACGCATACTTCGGTGACCGAACCGACAAGCGCCAGTCAGGTGCAAGTGCAAATTACGACACCTATGATTCACTCTTCTCATCAGGTGGCGGTATGCACACAACCGTCAACGACTATTCGATGTCAGCCGCAGTCAGTCAAAACGGCAACAACTACGACATCAGCATCGGCTACCGGTATATCGGCTCAAGCACTCCTGCTACGAACATGAAGTTGTACGCAGCTCTTGTCGACAAAGACTGTACAGGATACTCCTACTCTTCAGGTATCCCACACGGCTACAACTGTTGGATGGCATGGCTGACATCTGGCGACACGTACAAATCAAAGTCATCTGGAAGCGGTACTGCGTTCCACAGTGTGACAGTATCAGCCACAGAACAATTTGAAACTTGGACCTCTGTACCGACAAGCGTCGTCCCTGGCGGCATTAACAAAGCGGTTGTTGTTGGAGTGCTCATGGCTGGCAATCAAGTCTCCGTCGGAGGCTCAAGTGCTCACGTCTATCACGCCATTGATTCAACCATGGGTCCAAAGATGGATGTTGCAGTTACCGACTTCAGCATCACCAACCCTTCTGCAGTCGGTTCGTACAAACCAGGCGACATTCTCACCCTCGAAGCAGAGTTGAGCAACACTGGTGACCTCGACTACTCCGACGGTGGCACCGTTGAATTCTACTACAGAAACGGTGTGAACGAAGTGGCAATCGATTCTTCAAATTCAGTGCCATCACTCATCAGTGGTTCGAGTGGTACACCTGCTACATTCTCAACGACCTTCGATACATCGAACCTCCCACTCAACTCATGGACTACGCAATTCGGTGTTCGAATGAAGAATCTCGTTGGAGACATTCGTGCAACAAACAACTTTGCTACAATTGAGTATGATCACGACCGTGCACCAATATCAATGACCCCAACGGTCACTGGTGCAAACGTCATTGAGAGAGGAGAATCGATCACAGTTCTCGCTCGCGGTGATGCCAATGATAATGTGGATACAATCGAGACAATGACCTTCGAAGTTGAAATCTCACCTTCTGGTCTTGACCAATGGGATGGCTCTCTAACAACCGGTGGCGAAACAATCGTCTATCAAGGAACAATCAACGAAGGACGAGAATACAATGTCAGACCTACTGCTGACATGGCATCAGGTGTCTATGACGTCCGTTCCCGTTCAGTCGATAGTCGTGGTCAAACCAGTGATTGGAGTATTGCTTCAGGTTCGAACGGCTTTGAACTTGCAAATGGACGACCTGCAATTATCCCCGAACCAGTCCCTTCAGTCATGTGTGATATTCCAACACGACTTGACATGACAGGTCACATCATGGACCCAGAGACACCCTTGGCTGAACTTATTGTCGAATCGTCACATGATGCTTTCCTTGGTTGGTATCCTGCAACCACTGAAATCGAAGTTTTGTTTGAATGGGATGAAGTTCAAGGTTGCCCAATTGGTCAACAAGGCATAGAAGTGACCGTCGATGACGGCGGAGATTACTCCGACACAGGCCTTCTCCCATACGGCACACTCCTCTTCAACGTCATCGAAAACGGACAGCCACGTTGGCAAGGACTACCAACACAACTCGTTGATGAGGGTGGTAGTGGTATTCTTACCATTCTCAACTATCTCTCAGACACCGACGATGAAGGCCAGCCAGTAAGCGTCGATGATCTATCCCTGCAAATTATGGATAATAGCAACCCAGAAGTCATCCAGGTTGAACTCAAAAACAACATCCTTGGTTTTGAGACCGTTGATGATGACATTAATGGAGAAACAACAGTGACCATTCGAGCCAGTGATGGCGAACAATACGCTGACCAAACCGTCCGAATACAAGTCACACCAATGAATGATGCTCCAAGAATTGACATGACAGATATCGAAAATTTCGACCTCAAGCGAGGTAAGCAAATGGTGATTGATCTCAACAATCGTTTGACAGATGTCGACGATCCTGCAAATGAAGCATTCATCACAGTCACACCATCCGAGCCAGGTGCTGCAAGATACAATTTACTCGATGGTAGTTTGACCCTCTTGTTTGACTCCTCAGGCATGCAGACGGTAACCATCAGTGCTTCAGATAAATACGATACAAACACATACACGATGAATGTGAATGTCTTTGACGCATATCCATTCTACATCTCGACTGAAGATGATGGAAGCGGCCACCTCTACATTTCTCTTGAAGATACATTCATTTCCCAAACACCAACTGCGAACATGTTCCTCGTTGATGACGAAACAACATTTGTTCTTATCGAAATAACTTGGAGCCTTTGTAACGACATCAGCGGTACATGTGACGGTTTTTGGACACAAGAACTTGAAATGTCGAGATCCAATCTCGGATGGACACAAGAGATGATGGTTCCATCGGCATACGATGGTGGAGAAACATATGCCCGACCGAACGGTGTGCGATATATGGATTACATCACTGCATCAGCAATGGCTGTTGATACAAATGGCGACGAATACAAACTTCTCGGTAATCCTGTAAAGTGGCAATTCACTGAAGAACTTCCGCCAGTAACCGATATGGATGATGTTTTGCTTGAAAAGTATCTTGAAGACCTCAATGAGAAGAAAGTCTCCTATGAAGCACAAATTGCTGAAAGTGATGGCGATACATCTCTGCTTGAGGATGAACTTGCCGAGATTATATCACAATTATCAGTTGCTTGCGATGACCCTCGGGCTGATTGCCCAGCAGATGAAGTCCAAGGAACAACTGATGCCGATGATACGTCAAGTTCTCTCGACATGAACATGGTGTTCCTCGTGATTGGTATTCTTGTCATCGCAACGCTTCTTGGTGTCATGATGATGCGACGAGGTGGCGACCAACCCGAAGTTCAAGTTTGGGATGACGCTACATTGCCAGCCTACGACCAAACAGCGAACTCGATGTATGGAGGTGCTGCAGACATCTTCCAGAAACCATTGGTCCAAATCCCACAGCCAGCAGCTCCATCGCCGCCTGCTCCTCAACAAGCTGCAGCAGGCCCTCCACTTCCACCAGGCGGTCTACCCGCAGGATGGACGATGGAACAGTGGCAATACTATGGTCAACAATACTTGGATAGTTTGAATCAGTACTAAAACTGAGTCCAAATTTATCTATGGTTGAAACCATAGCAATAAATGGGAGTAATACCGAGGGATTACCGTGGCTGATGATAATGAGGACGTGAGTACTGCTCACGAGGAAGATCTCGATATCGAGATTTCCGAAGAAGAATCCGTTGACGTCAGCAATGACACACCAGTCACCGTGTGGTCGCCAGACAATCAACAGGATGGCGATGAGGTTCTTTCTGAAAGCGTTGAAGAATGGATCACAAACGTCGAATTTGAGTCAACATCCGATGTTCCAATACCAGAACGACTCGTCGACCAAGTCATTGGACAAGAAGCAGGTTCAGTCGTCATTCGGAAAGCAGCAGAACAACGACGACACATGCTGATGATTGGAGACCCAGGCACAGGAAAGTCCATGCTTGCTCGGTCGATGACAGATTTGTTACCTCGAGATGCCATGGAAGATGTTCTCGTTTACCCGAATGAAGGTGACGAAAACGAACCTCGTGTTCGAACAGTTCCTGCAGGACGTGGTGAACGAATCGTCAAAATACAAAAAGAGGCCATTCGTATTCAAAGAGAAAAATCCCAGAAAGTCCTTCTCGTAGCCTTTGCTGCTATCGGTTTCCTCCTTCTCATCGCTGCTTTACAGAGTGGTGATTTCTTCACATTACTCTTTGGTGGGTTCCTCCTTGCCTTCGGGTACATGTTTATTCGCAGCCGATTAGGAGCTGCAGATGAGAGTCGAATTCCAAAAGTGCTCGTGAAACACGACCCAAACGATTTGCCTCCATTTGTTGATGCTACAGCAACACTCTCAGGATCTTTGTTGGGTGATGTTCGACACGACCCGTTTCAATCGGGTGGCATGGAAACGCCAGCACATGATCGTGTTGAGCCAGGGGCAATACACAGAGCGCACAAAGGTGTACTCTACATCGATGAAATCAATCTCTTGAGACTCGAAGAGCAGCAAGCATTGCTCACAGCAATGCAGGAGCGTGCATTCCCAATATCCGGTCGCTCTGAACGCTCGAGTGGAGCTCTGACGAAGACTGAACCAGTTCCTTGCGATTTCATTCTCATTGCAGCAGGAAATCTCGATGCGATTCAAGGTATGCATCCGGCTCTACGAAGTCGTATTCGAGGGTATGGTTACGAAGTTTATGTGAACTCGGAGATGCCAGACACTGCACGAAACCGTCGACGATTGATACGATTTATCGCTCAAGAAGTGCGACGGGACCTAGACACCGTTCGAGAAATTCCTCATTTCGACAAATCCGCAGTCGCTATGATTCTCAGAGAGGCACAACGCCGTGCTGGTCGCCGAGGAAAACTTTCTCTACGCTTGAGAGAACTGGGAGGACTTGTACGAATTGCTGGAGATTTGGCCATTGAAGAAGGTGCACAATTCACCACTGCGGCTCATGTAATTGGTGCACGAAATATCGCCAAGCCACTCGAGCAACAAGTGGCTGATAGAATGATTGAACGACGTCTCGATTATTCACTTCTTGTCAATTCAGGCGAACGAGTAGGCCGAGTCAATGGTCTTGCTGTTTTGGGTGCGAACTCAGGGCTATCAGACTTCAGCGGTATCATGTTGCCAGTCGAAGCCCTCGTCACACCTTCGCAAGGTGGCGGTGGTAAAATTCACGCAACTGGTGGTTTGTCCGACCTTGCAAAAGAAAGTGTAACCAACGTCAGTGCAGTTATCAAGAAACTCACTGGAAAAGATATCTCGGATTATGACATTCACATTCAATTCGTTGATACCCATGGGGTAGATGGTGATTCAGCTTCAATTACCATTGCTACTGCAGTCATTTCTGCACTTGAAAACATTCCTATTCGTCAAGATCTCGCTATGACTGGATCACTATCAGTCCGTGGAGAAGTCTTACCGATTGGAGGTGTAACGGCCAAAATAGAAGCTGCCGCACGTTCAGGAGTCAAGACAATCGTCGTACCAAGGGCGAATATGCAAGATGTACTCCTTGACGACGCATTCGAGAACATGGTTGAAGTTGTTGCCGTGGATACACTTGACGAAGTGATGGAATATGCTCTGATAAAGCACGAGCAAAAAGAAGGCCTTGTCGAACGCTTATCTGCGGTAATTGACCGCCTCACCCCAGATGTTTCGTCCAACATAACATCGGCTTAATCGAAAACATTCGCCGCTGAACCTCGGTCAAATTGAAAGGTGACATTTTCTCCCATCGGTTATGGAGCAGACAATTGTTGAGCGGAATGCTTCAAAATCTGCTCTTACGGTACTGTTTCTCGTGACCATGATCGATATGATTGGGTTCGGCATCATCATCCCATTTCTTACATACCTCGTTATTGATTTAGCACAGAAAGATGGTATTGTTGAAGTCGGTCTATGGGTCGGTTTGTTGATGACCTCATATTCAGCTGCTCAATTTCTGTTTTCACCGTTTTGGGGCTCACTCTCCGACCGCATTGGACGCCGTCCAGTTCTTATGATTGGACTTGTGGGTAACACGGTATTCTACACCATGTTTGGATTTGCCAACACACTCATGATGGCCTTTTTTGCTCGATTCATGGCCGGTGTGTTTAACGGAAATATTGCCGTAGCAAGAGCGTATATTGGCGATGTGAGTACACCGCAACAACTTGCCTCAAGGATGGGTCTCATCGGAGCAGCATTTGGTTTAGGATTTACATTTGGTCCATTTATTGGCGGTGAATTTTCAAGTCCTGCTGAACGTTGGGAAGTTTTTGAGAACACAATTTTTGAAACATACCCTTATCTCTTACCTTGTGTCATAGCAAGTGCCTTGTCAACGTTCGCATTCCTTCTCGCTTGGAAATATCTTGAAGAATCAAAACCAGCATCAACTCAAACTGTTGAAAATAGGAGCTGGGTTGGTCAATTTGCAGATATGGGGAAAAATGCGTGGAAAATGTTGCGACATCCAACTGTTGGAGCAATGATTGTTGTCGCCATGTTGTTTACATATGGTTTTACGATCATGCACGCTGTGTTCATTTTGTTTACTGAAATGAGCACAGATGACGGTGGTTTATCGTTCACTGAAGCACAAAATGGACGAATTTTTGCTTTCATTGGCATCGTTGGTATCATCACTCAAGGTTTCCTTATCGGTCCGCTCACCAAACGTTTTGGGTCAAGACGCCTCATCCCAATCTCAGCATTATTGACCGGCACAGGTCTTGCACTCATTCCTTACACGCCACATGAATACACTTGGTTCGTTCTGCTGCCTATTGTACTGCTCATGGCATTAGGCAGCGGAATTTTCCAACCATCTTCTTCGAGTTTCCTTACCGAGTTAGCAAAGGCTGAGCAATTTCCATTAGGTCAAGTTATGGGTGCTTCTGAATCCATGGGTGCATTTGCACGAATATTTGGTCCGCTAACAGGGGGAATCGTTTGGGTGGCAACAGTCGATGGAAAAGCACCATTTACGTACCATACAGCGTTTCATTTGTGTGCAATCATCCTCCTCCTTTCCGCAATATTCACTCTTCGATTACCCAAGGCTTTGAATAACGAGATGGACGAATGATTTTGTCAAATGACTCATATAGCACAAGATAAACCATCTCCCATGGAAGAGGAAGAACTCATTTGGGATACGGGGGATTTTCGTGCTCGAGTTGCCACGCTATCGCATGCTCTCCTCATCATGACCGTCATTACGGTTTGGTTGATTTATTTGCAAGATGTCTTCCAACCACTCTTCATAGCTCTAGCAATATATTTCGTACTCAAACCTGGTTCTGAATATTTGTCAAAGAATGGATTTCCTATATTTCTTTCATATCTCACCATGCTTCTTCTTGCATTTCTTGTCGTATCTGCTGCGGGCTTTTTCGCTTACGAACAGGCACAATCAGTTCTAGATGATGAAGACAAGATGGATGAATATTCGGACCAACTCAATGATAGATGGCAGAATTTGAAATCCTATCCATTCATTGGAGATTTTATCTCATCAGACGATGATGCACAAAACACAACACTCACTGAAGACCTAGAGAACTTGGGCCTCCTCGACTCAAGTTCAGCCTCAACGGGAATTTTCCTTGAAACGATATCAAATGCGGGTTCGTTCCTCGTTGATGGATTGACCGTTTCGTTTTTCCTCATTTTCGTGATCTTTGAAGCAAGCCTCCTGCCAGGACGAATCGAACGTGCTTGGCCAGGCGGTGTGAGTGAACAAGTGCAAATAATCCGTGACCAAATAGAAGCCAGTATCAACACCTATGTTATTGTAAAAACCGGAGTCGGCTTAGGTACTGCATTCTTTGCAGGTATCATCATGATGATTTTTGGCATCGATTTGTGGTTTACTTGGGCACTGCTGACATTTTTATTCAATTACGTCCCATATATTGGTTCACTTATTGCGACGATTCCACCGATTATCCTTGGGTTTGTGTTGCTCGATCCGTCAATGGTTATTCTCCTTACAATTCTCTTGCTCGTGAATCAACAAGTTTGGGGAAATATCATTGAGACAAAGTGGGCTGGTCGAGCCCTCGACATATCTCCAGTACTCCTTCTCGTTATCACTGCATTTTCATTCTGGCTATGGGGTATCATCGGCATGATTCTATCGATTCCTCTTGTTGTTATTTTGAAGATTGTTCTGGAAAACATCGAGGAAACACGGCCACTTGCAATTCTTCTCTCTGAACGGGCCCCAACACTTGAGGAAGCATGGCGAGATGCAATTAAAGACGGCAGAATTACCGAATATGAGGAGAAAATGTTGCTTGAATTAAAACAAAAACTCGGCGTTTCTGATGATTATGTCAAACTCATGTCTGCACGAATTTCGGCCCAATTTGCTCTACGTCGTGGACGAATAACCGGGGACCAAATTGACCTCATATCCTCGTGCAGGTCAGTATATTCTCAAGAAAAGTGGTTTGGTGAATTTGTGAACAAATTAAGCGAAGGAAAATTGTCCCCTGCTATGAAAGAGAAACTCGCTGAATTTATTGACCATGCAAGCGATGACGAAGAAGAATAATCTTCACAGAAGTTCCGTGAGCAATCGCTCAAGTTCTGTATTGATTTGTAGTATCAGCGTTCCGAACTCGGGAGGTATATTTGGGTCCTCATACAATTCTTCTAATTTTGACTGTGACATTGCAATCCTAACATCGAGTTTTTTGGATTTATTGAGCAACCACTGCTCGCAGGTTTCCTTTGCTTGCCGTCGTATATTTCGAGGAACTTTGGGGTCATCAATTTCATTGATGACAGTTGCGACTTGGAGGAGGCGTTCTTCTATTGACATACTACCACCATAAGAGCCTCTAGGGCTACCGTCTTTAAATCCATGTTCCCAAATTGCTCATCATGGCTGAGACTGAACAGTTGGTTCTCACCACTTCGCGGGCCTTCCTCGTCTTTATCGGGCTAGGCCTTGCTGCTTGGATGGACCATAAGGAACGCCGGGTGCCAAATGACCACTGGGTTCGATGGGGGAAACCAGCAATATTCATCTGGGCCTTTGAAATTCTCTTGAACGATGGAAATATTGCGATTCTTCTGACCGCTTCGGCTGTGGTGGCTTACGCAAGCGGCTCAGTGTTTGGTCGTCCGACAATTCAAGATTTGAAAGCCGGTTTAAAAGTCGATGCGTTTGTTTTTCTCTGGTACATCGTTTCATTCGTTGGTGTTGTTTGGGGGGCAATCCTCTATCAAAGTACAAACATCATTGATGTCATTACCGGCCAAGCAGAAGAATTAGCAGCAATGTGGTGGCAAACATTGGGATTGTTGTTTGTGATGATTCTTATTGACCTTGCGTGGCGATTCCGTTTACTTCACGGAGGTGCTGATGCAAAGGCATTGATGTGGGTATCGTTGATGTTCCCGACATGGGCATCAATTGAATTGTTTCAAATCATCGATGAATCATCGATTTCCCTGACGCTTCCTCCATCCTTTTCTCTTCTTATGTGGGGGGCAATGGTGTTTTTATTGATTCCAGTGTACATGCTGATTCGAAATTTTTCCCAGAAGAACATCACTTCGATTTCTGACCTTCGACTTGCATGGCACTCAACCATGATTCCGATTGACGAGGTGGAGAAGCGACATGTCTGGATGCTGACGAAAATCATTGTCGGTGGAGACGGTGAAAAGAAAATACATCATGCATCTAGAGCTCCGAAATTTACACCCAGTATCGATGAGGTGAAATCACAAGTTGCAGAATTGCGTGAAATGGGCGTCGACCGAGTTTGGATAAGTTTCAAGATTCCACTCCTCGTGTTTTTGTTTCCAGCACTCGTCCCTCTCATGTTGCTTGGGGACCCGACAGGGTTATTGTTGAGTGAACTGCTATGATCAAGTTCCTTTACGCTCAACGTTCTTTGGTCGAAGGCCTTTGTAGAGGCATTTTCGACATCGTGATGCACGAACAGCGTTCCTTGCATTGCATCGCATGCAGATTTTCCTGTGAAGCATTCGAGCTTCAGCTTCTGGGAAACGTGCCATAGCCCTCCGACCTCCTCCCCCTATTTAATCGCAACCGAAAGGGAATGGCTGACACAAATTCGTACGACGGTATGTTCAAGAGATTTTTCTTATTGGAAAAGGTGTGAAGGTCGTACGCTTGCCAGCAATCCATCACGATGCAAACGCTGTTTTCATCTCTGGCAATGACAAGTCCATTCTCATCGACACAGGCACGGCATGGTATCAATCTCTTCAGGTTGAACGGCTCAAGTCTCATTTAGATCGAAAAACATTGGACATGATTCTCCTCTCTTCCCGTAGATATCCTTGTTGCGGTGCGGCGAAATTCATTCAAGAGCAATGTGATACGGCTGAGATTTTCATGCATCCCGAAGGTGTATCTGCTCTTGAGACTGGTGATTTTTTTACCACATGGGCAAACCGATACGATTCAGATATGCCTCCAACGCAAACCTTCGCAATTGACAACGGTGAAGTACTCGATCTTGGTGATTGTTCTGTGGAAATCGTCTACACGCCTGGTCACTCACTTGATGGAATTTCATTTCATATTTTAGAGAATAACACTTGGATTCTCGGCACGTTATTGCCACGGGCTGACCGACCAACGCGATGGGATTTACCAGGGGGTTCTCTTATTGATGTCATCGATAGTTTATCGGTTGTGAAGGGACAACAGCCTTCTCGGATTATACCGTTCCACGGTCCATCAATTCAAGGAAAAGAACATGTTCAAGAGGTTCTTCAGCGTCATGTCGATTTCTTCGTCGAATGCAAAGAAAGAGATGGACATGCTCCAAGCCATTGGCAACGGCCAAGTGGGACCTCACTATGGCATTCACCTGCCTCGGCATGGCCACTTCTTGAAATTGAAGAGGTCCAATCATCTATCTGAATTCAAGCAAGCACCATTTTTGGCCTCAGATGTTCACCATCAAGATGATGTGTGCTTTGATACCATCCCGATTGGACATGGACGAGGTCACGTTCGACTTGAAGAGAGGTGATTGGCTGAAAAATCTCAAATAATTTTAGTATTGAATTTGGGACTTTTACCCCTGCTAGCCAAATTTCTCCTGATTGTGTTCCAACGACAACACTGCGAGATGTACTATTGAGTCTTGCCATGCTGCGAATACTCGATGTTCCCAAAGTAAATGATTCTAAGAGCACAAGGTTTGGTATTGAAAGATGGAGAACTTCACCATTTTCGCATCCAACAAAAATCGATTCTATCTCATGATGTGGTCCCTTTATGCCGAGCAACACAGTCGGTAATGCTTGGATTCGTAGTGTAAACAAATTGTTACTCGTTGTTAACCATTCAATGGTGTGGTCATTGTATGCTCTGCATATTCCAGTAGTGGATAAAAGTGTTCGAACTGGTATTCGTTGGGTCATGGTTGCAAGGTGAGCAGTGGACCTACATTCTTTTCGTTAGGGGGAAAGTGAAACTGAAAGTGAACATCAGTACATTTCGTCTTCCTTCGATTCTTTCTTCCATTTCCTGTAGCACGATTTACAAACTCTTACACGGCCTTTGCGTTCTGTGAACGAACCATCGCCCCACATATCTGCGGCATTATCTACTGAGAGTGACCTTCCTCCAAATTTTTTGTCTGCGAAATTATCACACGAATTTACGCCACAGGCGATTTCACCCTCTGTGTCTTTAGATTTCTTCTTTTCAGGATCTTCTCCAGAATCTTGGCGATGCTTACGGGCTTTAGCCTTGAATCCCATGGATGACCCTCAACAACGATGATTCATCAAGATATTGGAGTCAAGTTTTACTCGACTTCGATGCCTAGGAGGCCGAACAATTCATCGATTGTTCGAAGTAATCCTCGTAGAGTGACTTCTGAGACATTGGCAACATGGCAAACCTCTGATTGTGTTCTTGAGTTACCTGAAGCTGCTGCGGCTTTGTAGATGAGGGCAGCAGCAATGCCGGTAGGTTTCTTTCCTTGCCAGAATTCTTCGTGAGGTTCTATGGAGTTCCACAGGCGTTCGAGTGTGATTAACACCGACGGCTCAAGGGAGAGATCGGAGACAAATTTATCGAAATACTGGTTTGGTGAGGAAATTTTGTGCATGTTGAGTTTTCTTGACACCTGTCGAATAAGCCTTGAAAGGTCCTTTTCTGGAATGTCAAATGAAGTTGCTACGTCTGGTATTTGCCTTGGCAGTTCTTCCTGTCGTGCAACGAGATAGGTACACGCTGCGGTTACACCAGCAATTGATCTTCCCGTGACGAAGCCTTCACTTGAGAGCATTCGATACAATCGTGCAGCTTCTTCCTGCAGTGCAGGAGGAAGACCTGAATGGTCACGAATAAACTGATTTGCTTTCACGAGGTTTCGTTCTCGGCTTTTTCGAGTTTTGGAACGCTCATCAATGACTCTACGCCTTCTCCAATCTCGGCGAGCCCTCGAAGACATTCCGTGTCTTCCGGACACTCCGCTGTTCAAATCTCGAACATCGATAGTGGTGTTCAACCCTTTGTCTGCAAGAGTGTACGTCATTGGACGTCCGACGCGAGAACGGTCTTCACCACGGTCTCTGTTGGTCCATTCTGCACCTGGATCGATGATGTTGTCTTCTGCAACAAAGCCACAGGAGTTACATGTGACTTCGCCACGACCTTGGTCGAGATTCCAATCGAATACGCCACACTCGCTGCATGGTCGAGTATGTCCGTCAATCATTCGTCTGGATGGGCGTTCCGCTCCAAATCCAGGGCGGTCTTTTCGGTTTGGTTTTTCTGGTGAGCCGGTGTTTCTATCAATCTTTGACATCTTTACAACCTCTTGTTGAGTAATTGGTAACCAGATTATATAAATTGTTGGTTTTTTTGTTGATACGAAAATAACGCCTTGAAAGGCAATTTGTGATTATTTAACCAAAATATTCTATCAAAAAGTTAAGCAATTTTTTATTACGTTTTTCATACATTTTCAAACTTGGATTCATTGATTCGAGCCATAGAGTTCAAAGACGGACTCGTATGCCTTTCGTTCGGGAATCATGCCAGCAACAGTCATCTTAGGAGCCCAGTGGGGTGATGAAGGAAAAGGAAAACTCGTCGATCGATTAGCAGAATCTGCAACATGGGTCGCACGTTTCCAAGGAGGAAATAACGCAGGCCACACGGTCGTACTTGGTGATCAGACCCTCAAATTCCATCTTCTGCCATCTGGCATCACTCGAAAAGAATGCCATCTTGTCTTGGGAGACGGCATGGTCATTGACCCATGGGTTCTCGATAGGGAACTCAACGATTGGCATGAAAGTTCAGGCGAAGACCCTCGTGGGCAGCGTCTCTTCATCAGTGAACGAGCCCATATCATTCTGCCATACCATCGATACCTCGACAGTTTAGACAAGAAAATCGGAACGACTGGACGAGGAATTGGACCTACGTATGCTGATAAAATCAACCGCATCGGTTTACGTTTCGGCGACATTGCCGAAGTTCAAGGTCAGGACGATTGGATCGAAGCCACCGCAAATCGCATGAACGCATCTCTCGAATCTGCGGGTTCAACTGAAAACTACTCTGCATCTCAACTCAAAGCAGACATTGATTGGATTGCGAAGACATACGAGGGTTGTATTGCGAACACTGGCCTCATGCTTGACAATGCCCTCAAACTTGGCGAGCACGTCATTCTCGAAGGTGCACAAGGGTGCCTTCTTGATATCGACCAAGGAACCTATCCATATGTCACATCATCGGTAACAAGTCGAGGGAATGCAAGCCACGGTGCTGGAATACACCCTGGCCATGTCAACGAAGTCACTGGCATCACAAAGGCTTACATCACGAGGGTAGGAAATGGGGCAATGCCAACAGAACTCTCGGATGAAGTCGGCGACCATCTTGGAACAGTAGGTCACGAATTCGGAACCACAACTGGAAGGAAGCGTCGATGTGGTTGGTTCGATGCTGTTGTCATGCGACATGCACAACGCATCAACGGTTTTACTGGGCTTGCTTTAACGAAACTCGACGTTCTTGGTGGGCTTGATGAAATCAAAATCTGTGTTGCCTACGAACTTGACGGCAAAGAAATACATGAAATGCCGTCAACAGCCACCGCTCTTGAACGTTGCAAACCTATCTACATCACCGTTCCTGGTTTCCCTGCACATTCTTTAGCAGAATGGCTTGACATTGCTCGTGAAGCAAATTCGAGTGGCAAAGGTATCGAAGCCCTGCCGTCTGCTGCTCAACATTACATTAAACAAATCGAAGCAATTGTTGGTGTGAAATGTACGAGCGTCGGTGTCGGTCCAGACCGGGATGCGACCATCGATTGTGCTTGAACATCGTCGCAATCAAGGTGAAGGCTCAAAAAGAGAAGGCTCACCGCAGGGGTTACAAGGGCGCTTAGCTCAGTTGGAAGAGCGTCTGGTTTGCAACCAGAAGGCCGGGGGTTCAAATCCCCCAGCGTCCACCAATTTACGACATGGATTTCAAGAAATTTTGCGTCTGTAATCTAATGGGACATGATAACAGGAATTTGTATAAATTGCATTCAGTTAGCGCAAAATATGCGAACAAAAGAATCATTTCTCATCGCTCTTTTTCTCATATCGATTGCGTCTCCTATTCTCAACTCACCTCTTGAGAGTCCCTCGACAGATATTCTTCTCGAAAAGAAATTCACGTTTGCTGGAACAAACAATGTGTCGATCTCTCCTGCGAACGGTTGGACAACCGGTGGTGAGGAGATCACCATTAGCGGAAGCGGCTTTCTTGACATGGCGTTCAAGAACGTCACAAGCGACGGTAAGCCATACACTTGGACCACCAATACAGTCAACTATGTAGCAGGGTCCGGAAACTCACCGAGCATTGCCGTCGACTCGAACGGCACAGTTCATATCGTCCATGTGATTTGGAAAGATGACCAATTATGGCATTCAAAATTAGTTGCTGGTGCTTCGTCATGGAGCCATACGAAAATCATGGATTGCTATGGATGCCGTGAAACGGACATGGCCATCGACAGTAACGATAATCTTCACATTGCATTTTATCTCAAGCAAGAAGGAACCACGGGCTACCTCTACTACGGGGTTTACAACGGCACAGCGTGGACCACACAATCCCTGCAAAACAACGTCTACAACAACCAAATCCGCATCGTGTTGGATGTTTACGACCGCCCTCACATTTCGTATGCAAATGCAGGCTACATCTGTAATGGAGCGATGCTCAAGTATTATGATGGAGCCACTTGGGTTACACAAGCAATCGACACGACAACCACATATGTCGGATGCGACACTTCTATCGCCATTGACAAGAACGGCTATGTCCACGTAGCCTATCGGCATCACAGCAACAGGGACCAAATGATCGGTTCCAATATTAGTGGTACTTGGCAAAGGTACACTGTTGACAATGGAAATGATGTGGGATATTACACCGATTTGGTTGTGGACCACGATAACAACCTTCAGATGTTGTATCGTACAAATGCAGCAGGTGGTGAGTACAAACACGCCACAGGGCTGTCTGGCTCAGCTTGGAGTAACACGGCCTACTCCGGCGGTTACAATGCGTTTCGTATGCAAATTGATGCGCTTGGCAACATTCACGCATCAATGTATGATTCCGGTTCAGATGACCTCGTCTATCAAATCTTAGTTCCTGACTCAAACAACCAATGGAGTATTTCAACGGTCGATAGTGCAGGTAATGTTGGTTCTGACAATGACATCTTTATTGACGATAACAACATGATTCACATCGCCTATTACGACACCACAAACGAGATTCTCAAATACGCTAACAAGTCTAGCGGAATGTACCTCAAGAAGGAAATTACAGTTGATTTCGGGCCATACGGTCGCGTCACAGGCAATGTGCTTAACGATACAACCATCGTTGTGAACACACCTTCAGCAGGCAGCGTCGCTGAAACGGTGAACCTGAGCCTTTACGGTGAGGATGGCAACCAGTACCCTCTCGGCGTGGGCTTTCTGTTTATTTCACCAGACGATGTTGACATGGATGGCGTCCTCAATGTAGATGACGACTGCCCCAACACAGCAGGCGATTCAACCATCGACCAGGACGGATGCCCTGACCTCGACGGTGATGGCTACAGCGATGAAAACGATGACTTCCCCACCAACCCGTATGAGTGGCAGGACAGTGACTTTGACGGTGTAGGGGACAATACCGATGTCTTCCCGAATGACAGCAGTGAATGGTTGGATTCTGACGGAGATGGTGTAGGAGACAACAGTGACGCCTTCCCTTATGACGCAAACGAAACAATGGATTCAGACAACGACGGGGTTGGCGATAATGCCGATATGTTTCCCTTCAATGCCTTTGAGTATCTCGACAGCGATAATGACGGTGCAGGCGATAACAGTGACGCCTTTCCCTTTGACGCCAGCGAAACAATGGATTCCGATGACGATGGTGTCGGAGACAACGCTGACGCATTCCCGAACGATCCAAGTGAAACGATGGATTCAGATGGCGACGGAATTGGAGATAACAGCGATAGCCATCCGTTCATCAACAACTTCCTCGACAGCGACGGTGACCAGATTCCAGACTTGCAAGACGCATTCCCTGCTGACATGACCCAATGGGTCGATGCCGACGGCGATGGGTATGGTGATAATTCAACAGGCACCAATCCCGATGCTTTTGCAAGCATTCCTTCTCAGTGGTCTGACATTGACGGCGACGGTTATGGCGATAACTGGGGCAATAGTTCGTGGAATGAATCACGTTATTCCTCAGGAATCGGTCAGTACGTGAACGGTGCTGTGATGGCCGATTACTGCCCAGAAGTCGTTGGGAATTCTACCGCCAGCGGATATTTTGGGTGTGCCGACGATGACGGAGATGGCATTGCAAATATGTTTGAACAAGAAGAAGTGATCCTTGATGCAGACGGTGACGGTGTGCTTGACGAGGACGACCAATGTCCCAACACACCCTTTGGCATCCTTGTAGATACGCTCGGTTGCACGATGAAGTTGGAAAACGATGATGAGGTTGTTGCCAATGCAGACGGCTTTTTCTCAAGTGAACTTGGCCAAGCCGTTGGACTCGGTGGCATCGTTTTGGCAATATTGACCCTTTTGCAAACCAACCTCGCCACCGCAATACTTCCAGATGCCTTCCGATGGGTACAAGTGTTCCGTAACAATTCAAAATTATCGAAGGAAGAGGAAAACGAATTGACGTATTTACAATCGCTCGTTCAAGCATACTTCGAAGAGCCGGATACACTGGCGGAAGAATTGCGCCTACTCAAGTCGGACTTGACAGCCCGCTTAACGAATAATGAAATCAAAGTTCAAACACGTGACAAAATCAATGTGCTCATCAACGACCTGCTCCAAAGCAGTGAGGAAGACCTCGTCCATATCGCCCACAACGATGCTTACTTTGGGTTAGTTGCGACAGTCAACGCAACCGAGCGGACCGAGTTGCTTCAAGAAAAACTTGCAATGAGCAAAGACATTGGTGATGACGTTTTCGCTCAAGCAACCCATCCTCCTATTGAAGAACAAGGAATCATCAATCATAACGATGGATATGAATGGCTCGAATATCCTAAAGGTAGTGGCGAGCATTATTATCGAACTCAGAAGGGCCAAAATTGGACAAAGTGGGATAACTGAACAATTTGACAAACCAATGCATTATTCCTTTGTTCTTCGTTCAACATTCTTCGGCTAGAGCATCTAATACCGTTTTTGCACCATCCTGCTTCGAAACTCGCAGCCATGGTTGAACAATGCGCCGCCCCAACCAATGTCCCAACGGCTGATACAGCGGCCCAGCGCTCGGATGAGAATGGCTATAATTGGTTCACCACGGATGATGGGTCCAACTTCTACCGAACCGTTGGAAGTGAGGCCGAATGGGTCAAGTTTGAGAATTGAGTTCTTGCTCAATCAAAACCATCGCTAAATCGGGCCGCTGGACTTCGAGAAGCGAAGCGATCGCCTCCAAAATCGGTCGGCAGTTGCACCCCTGTGCGACTCCCCAGCGTCCACTATCCCTTTTTGGCCTCGCAGTGTGCGGTTTTCCCTGTGAAAAACCACGATGGCTCTGCGTCTGAACCCTTTTGGAAGTGTTGACTAAGTTTCACCTATTTTTTCTTAAGTTCGTCATCTATCCATTCGATGACTTGTTTTACTTCTGTGAATCCTTTGATAGGGTCCTTGCGATGATCAAGTGCCAAATTTGCAAGTTTTTCTGACCAGCCTCCTGAGTTGGACACGACGGCGACTGGTCTTTCAAATTGCCAGGCAAGTGCAATCTCTGAGAGCGTTCCTGCACCGCCAGAAATGGCTACACAGACATCACTGAATCGAACAACTAGGGCATTCCTGGTCAGGCCAAGGCCCGATGGTAGAACGATATCGAGATATTCATTCCCTCCATCATGTGCATCATCAGGTAAGACTCCGAGAATCTGATGACCGGTCCATAAATCACTCGCTCTCGCACCTTTTGATGCAGCCTCCATAATTCCAGCCCGTCCCCCAGTGCATAGTAACCAGCCTTCATCGATGATGGCTTTTCCGAGAGCATATGCCTGTTCCAGAGCTAATTCAGAAACTTGGCTGTTACCTCCTAGAATACTGATTATATGTTTCCTCATCTTCATTCACCTTGGTATTCATTGTCACGAAGTAAGCCACTAATGTAAATTCCGAGAGGTAAGAGGGTATGCATTCTTTTCTCGTTTTTCACCAACTTGTATTTAATCAGTGGCCCCTTGTTGTTCGTTAATGATGACCTACTCAATTCCTGTTTCAAGCCTTGTCTCATCCTATTCGAATTGATCTGTTGAAGGATTTGATTAGGTGTGAAACCAATTTCCCTTTCTTGGATGGAATGCTTGTCATGCAATTCCCGTAGTACAAGAAGTGCTTCACAAACAGCAGGTGCCTTGAGAACCTCAAGGAGAGGTTCACGTATTTGATGACCTCCGAGCAACCGTAATTCTTCAACTTGCTTTGAAAGAGGTAAATCTGGGCGAAATGATTCTTGTGGTGTTTGGAGATTGTATCCTACAGGCACCCGAATGAGACGAAGATTCGAATGTGACAAACTGGCAATGGACGTTTGAAGGATAATCTCTGAAAGTGGATCGTTGCCTAAAGCAATCCACATGCCATAATTCAGACCAATATCTCGACTCTCGACAATATATTCATCCAGCACTGCCTCCCAGTTCGACGTTTTTGCGAGTGGCCGTGGTGCTTCTGAAACGATTACATTCAAATCTCCATATTGCTCTTGAAATGCTCCGATATCTGAATCCATTTGACGCCTAAACACTGTCAAAAATCGTGGAAGATTCGCCAACGTTGTTGCATGTAGGGGTACAAATTGAATGAGAATTTGTGTAGCTCTGATCTCCCTCGCTTTTTTGGCAATGTAACGCACACTGGGTACAGCGTGGTCCATTTTTTCAAAGGAGGGAAACAGAATATGGACAATTTTTTCACTCATAGAATGAACTAATAAGCATTTATTATAAAAAAACTTCTTTTTTTCATATTTGGTTTTATTGTCCTTGCCATCAACATATCATCATGAACATGACCAAACACGCCCTCTCGAGACTCCAACAACGAGTCGCATCAGTGGCACCGTCCAAGAAATACGATCGGTCCAATTTCCTGTTTGATATGAAAGCAGGAGTTATTCTCCGTGCCCAACAAACAAAACAAAAACGTTGGAAAATGGAAGTACGTCTATCATTGTGCTCATGGCATCGAAACCCGAAAAAAGTGAAGATTATTCTGATCCTATGTCCAAAGATGAAAACCATCATCACCCTATGGATTTCATCTCTCAAATGAAATATTTTAATATATTACAGAATTTAAGTCAATAATTCACCCATCTAATTATATTGGTAAGCAACACAAAGGAGATTGAACAACATGCGAAGAACCCCCCTAAACGAAACATACCGCTCAGGAGATTCGAGATTTTCACCTCCTGCGTTCCCTCCTAAAGCAGGTATTGTTAACCACTTTATTCATCACTTGAAAATAGCAATTTTTTCTTTTGGTAGAGGCATGTATCTGTTTGCCCTGCAGATTTTTGCTTTAATCATGATTCTTGGGGTGGTCATTCTCCCAATTTATTTTCTAGATGGTTTTGAGTATGATTACAATGATGAGCGCTCAAACCGAAACATTGTCCTGGAAAATTCTACATTTGTCATAGAGGATGAAAACAGAACTGAGATTTCCTCTGCAGAATTGCTGCGAGGCGACAGGATTACATTCATCCACACCGGAAATATCACCGAGATTGTTCATAGTTCAACCTCATGTTCGTCAAGTTCATCCGGAGTTCCCGACTGGGACGAATCTGGTAGTGACTCGTATTATGGTGGAGATAATGAGATGGAGTGTTGGACCAACTATTACACACACTTTGTTTTGAACGCCTCTTCTTTTATGTTTGAGTCAAGCAGTGTGAATGACATCTACATGTGCCATCGCTCGACCTGTAAAGTCACTGGCGAGTTGATCGATAGTGATGATTTCTTGATTGATATTCGATTGGTTGAGGTGATTTCATGAATGGGCATTGGTCTGAATCTGATAATGTTGTGAGGCGGTACCAGGAAATTGATTCTACGCTTGAAGTACAACGGCCGATAGCTTTCCTGGTTGCAACCAATCGAATGTTCAATCTCGATGCGTTTTGTGAAACCCTTCTCGAATCTCTTCGAGGGAGTCGAGTCCTCGTGCCTGGAAAAGAGGGTTTACTTCACCTCTACCTTGCTTCTGAGAAATCAGTCCCAACGCTCCTGCCTCAAAGATTCCAAGAAATTCTGACCTACACACCACTACCATTTGATGAAAAAGGAAGCAATAACATCGGAGCCACTCGCAAAAGGCAAATCGAACTGGCTGAATTGGCCTGCAGTCAGTTGGAATATCCCATTCTTGTGGTACTTGATGATGATTTGACATTTGAGGTCCTTACTGTAACGGACGGTCAGCCAGTCAATACCTATCCCTTCTCCTACGTTCACGAAGTGTACCTATTTGCTCAAAATCATCCGTGCGATGTAGCACTTGGTGGAGTGACAGGTGCTCCGCCTCTACCTGCTACATCTTGTATGAGGACCTTTCTGCAAGATTTTCTCGGAACTCAATCCACATCGAAGAAGACAGAAGAGCGATGGAGTGATACTGATTACTACTACGATCTTTCAGAGAAAAGGACATGTTGGCAGACTTGGCCAACATTGTCATCCAATGCCGACACATCATCTGTTCAACATGCATTGAACCAGATGTTTCATACCGGCCCTAGTAATCGACCTTTAGTGTACATCCCTAATGAAAAAACACCTCAGTCTCGTATCGTTCGCGGGGGAAACACCGTAGTGTTTAATCCAGATTTTTTGTTGAAAATCAACCATCCTGACCTACCAAGAAGAGGAGATACTCTATGGGCAATTCTTGCTTCTGAAAACGGTGCAAAAATTCTTGATTTCCCATACCCATTACATCATATACGAAGTGATGATGTAAACATTGCTTCAATGAAACAACTTGGGTATGGAATTGGAAGGGTGTTTAGTAAATCATTAAAAAAACGAATGAGTGATGATTTGATTGGTGCAGCAATGCAACGGGCAATGGTTAACGGAGGTGATCTTTCGCGAATTTATCTTGGTCGCTTGGAACACCAACTCCATTTGGTTGGGGATTGTTTGGATCTCCTTGAGCGGGCGGAAAAATTCATTGACGATGGTTCCGAGAATCAGGGTTTTTGGGGAATGAGTCTAAATGAACGAATCTCTTTTTGTGATAAAGCAAGAAGCATATTAGATTCGATCAAACTTCATCTGAATGAAAAAATCAACCTAGTCAAGATGACATCGGAGATGTCAACACTGAAGATTAAAGCAATGAGATACGATGCTCGACAAGCCATGGGGGATGGACAATGACTTGGAAACACACACAAGAATGGTTGGAGCAATGCTCGACAATGGTACAGTATGCTGCAACTGAAGCGAATCCTGACGGTTTATCCGCAGCAGCCAAATGGTACATCAATCGGTTTGAACAGCTTGAGTTTTCTGTACAGACCATCGAAAACGAAGACGCCTCATACAGACCTTTGATCGTAGCTGTTCGCCCACCAAAAAACGGATGTGAAACCCATGTTGGATTCTTCCATCACTATGATGTTGAACCCGTTCGAAAATCCTGGGATTATGACCCATGGACGCTAACTGAGAGAGCACAACGTGCGTATGGAAGGGGGATGGCAGACAACATTGGGCCATTCATTCAACGTCTGCTTATCATTGAACACAATCCTGTCGACGTTGGCTTGGTCTTTGTTGTCCAAGGTGAAGAGGAAATCGGATCGCCCTTCGCCGACATCATATATCCAACACTAGAGTTGCCGAAGGTAGATTTGTGGATTGAAGAAACCGGTTATTTTTACAAAAACGGCTCACAGCGAGTCTTGACAGTCGGAAGCCATGCATTGTTGAATGATCTTGTGAATCTTGTTGAGAATGTGAACAGTACGTTTGGAAGCATGACACGCCACCGCAAACGCCCGCTGAACAAAGCCTTTGGAGCTGAACGCTGTCCTTGTCTCACACACCTTCTCAACGGCCAACCGTACATTTCTATCGGACCAAATGATGATTCCTCAACCGTACACGGCCCGAATGAGTCCATTTCAATCAACTTGCTTGAACAAAGTGCCGCTCATCTCGAAGTCATTCTCAAACACATGGAGGCTTTAGAATGAGACTTACGAGTTCCCAGATTACGGCTTTCATGGAATACTTACGACTCAACCCTGAGGATCGGCCTACATTAGGGAACCTCCGAAAAATCGTTCAGAACTTCCTCGAATTCGTTCCATTTCAAAATTTGACGATGCTCATTGGACCAATGAGACGTCCGACATGGGACGAAATTTGTGAAGAGATGCTTTGTGGAAACGGTGGGCTTTGTACAACACGAAATCCGTTCCTGAAGGTACTTCTCTCACATTTAGGCTACACAGTCACCTTTGTTTCTGCCTCAATGGAAAAACCAGATTGTCATATTGGTATTCTGATTCGACTGAATGATGTTGATTATTGGGTTGATGTTGGTAACGGGTACCCGTATGTAGAGCCTTATCCATTGGGTTCAGAGTCCGTCGTCTCTCATCCATTTTTTGACTATCAAGTGATTGAATCAGATGGTGTTTGGCAGGTTCAACATCGTTTCAATGATGGACGATGGCGCACAAATCAAACTTTTGAAAATCGTGCAGTGCCCTACGAATTTTTTGATGAAATGCACGAATACCACTACAAAGAAATCGGTTGGGGGCCATTTCTTACCGGCCTTCGAGTCAATCGTTGGTCTGTAACAGGAGGGTACATTCTCAGAGATGAGGAAGCAAGAAGCCTAGGTCAGCTGACAGCCATTGAATCTGCTGAAGATTTGGGCCGATGGATCAACCAAACGTTCCCTGAAGCACTATTCGGATCCCAATCTACCGTTGAGAAAGCATGGGACATGTATTGTCACAGAAAACAGGAGCTGAATGCATGAAAACACGAGAAAACACAACGACATTTGAAAGCATGAATCATGAAGCTACGGAATTCTATAATCGGCATGGATGGGTGGTGCTCAATCAACGATTGGATGAATTCACGGTCAATGAAGCCAGGTCATCATGGGTTGAACTGCGAGAGCGTTGTGCTCAAGAAATGGGCGTGAGTATGGACGCTTACAGAAATGAAATCAGTCAATGGCGAGATCTTTGGACGCACGGGGGGGCGTTCTTGAATCTGCTCGACAACCACGAACAGGTACGAGGTGTCGCTCAGGACGGAATGGATTGGTCTGGCGTTCGGTTGTTGCATGATCATATCATCGCAAAACCTGCTGGAAAAACCAACAAGAAAATTCCCTGGCATCAAGATTCGATGTTTTGGCCGGTTGACCTTCCTGGCTGTTCAACATGGACGCCGATGGAAGATGTTGGAGTTACAGGAGGTTGTCTTGAGGTCATCGACGCCTCGCATCTTGAGGGATGTGAACAACCGGTTGATTTCATGGCGGAAGAGCGATGGGAGTTTGGAGATGATGCTGAACGAGTGTTGCTTCCCGTCAAAGCGGGCTCGACCGTTCTTTTACACAGTTTGACTTGGCATCGTTCAAGTCCAAACACGACCGATTCAGACCGACCTGTTCACATTGGATTGTGGATCCATCCTTCTGCTCGCTGGCGCCCAGATCTCGTAGATTGGCATCCTGTGAATGCACATTGTTCCATTGAGCCCGGACAACGCTTGGAAGGGGATATGTTTCCTATGTGGGGTGAAATAGAAGAGACTGAAGTTCCAGATGTTCAAATCCACGATGGTACGGTTCGAAGTGGCGGAATTTCAATGTTCGATGCAAGCAGCATCCTCAGTCGTCAAATTTCAACCATTTTGCAAACAGAAGGTAACCTTTCTTCACTTCTTTCATCGCCTGAACAACGGTATGAGGTCATGGAGAAAACCATTGAATGTGGTATATGTGCCAGAGATCAAGAAGATGAGATTCTCGCTATTTTGGAACGGTTGTACATTTGTCACGCTGCGTATGTGCTGCATAAAGCCCGCAACGTCTTCAATGCCACATACGCAGACTGGTGGAATCTGGCAGGCGAAGCATGGGCTCAAACTCTGGGAGAATGATTGAATTGGAATCCCCTTGCCTTCATCGAATTCACTCGAGTGAATCGGATGTGCCTACTTCCTATCATACACTCGGAATGACCATCGATTTGGAGATACTATTGGATCGTTTGCGAATCCTGCATAGTACCAATTTGAGCAATGGAACCACCTCATTCGTAACGTTTGATGATGGTTGGAGAGATGTATTGTTGATTCCCGGAGATTTCTTCCATCAACACTCTACCCTGCAACCTGTCGTTTTCCTCACCGATGAACAATTTGAAAAACATCCACGATGGATGCCTTTGCATACTCTCTATGGCTGGATGGAAAAGAAAGGGCACACACTCGATCAACTCAATCAACTTGGTATTGACCGTGAAGCCATCAAGAATTGGAGAGAAGACGAACAACACGCATTCGTTGATAGGCAACAACTTCGCCTCAATGGACAACCTGAGTATCTAAGTCATTACGATCTTGAAGTCTTGACACAACGAGGTTGGAAACTTGCAAGTCACGGACCAGAACATTCCGATTTACGAACACTGCCATTTGACAGGTTACGTCCCATGTTGGAAGGTTCACTCGCCCGTCTCGATCAATTCGGTGCTGAGCCTTGGCTTGCATGGCCAGAAGGGCGTTGGAACAACGAAGTCGCATCATTGGCGCATGAAGTTGGTTTCACGAAACAATTTGGCTTGAAAGAAGAGCCTCGGAAGGGGACCTCTCCATTGGTTGAAATGAGAACACTATGGTGATCTCCATGAAGATTGAAACAGTAGCACAAGTCCTAAGCGCCTTGGATGCGTATGAATTGGAGCCAATCGTATTTGGAGGTTGGAGCGTCGATGGATGTGTGGGCACCCAACGTCGACATCACAGTGATTTGGATATGCTCGTGCCTGTAGAAGATTTTGCAAAATGCGTACACATCCTCACCCACGATTTGGACTACGCTTGGAAAAGCAATGCATGTTTTTTGACCGGTTGTCAAAAAGCGGAACTTGTTTCAAAAGAAGGTGACTTGGTCGAGGTGTTCGGTTATATCGCAAAGCAGGATTGCATACGATTCGAGGGGTTATTGTTCACAGTTGAAACATCGCTTGATGCTGTCCATCCCCCACGCAGAATTAACATCGAAGGCGTTAGGTTTCGTATCTTTCAACCAGACGTTGTACGTGTGTTGACAACCAAGCTCTCACAAATCCACGAAGATAAGGAAACTGTTGAAACGTGGATTTCCGAAGAGCCTGTCCAGTGTTTAACGGAGCGACGAACCTATGCTGATAGTCGGCAAGCGATGCTTAGTGGAGGGAAATCAGCATGAAGGTCCTCGTTACAGGTTCTGAAGGATTTCTCGGCCGAAGGTTGTGCGCATTGCTAGATGCACAAACCGAACACATTGTACTTCGCTACGATCTCCAACTCGGCCATGATGTTCTCAATGCAGAACAACTGGATGATGCTCTCGACGGAGTTGATGCATGCATTCACTTGGCTGCTGTTGCAGATTTGTACATCGCAGAAGAGGATCCAGAACGCACTCAAAGCATCAACGTTGAAGCCACTCGGCTTGTCTTAGAAGCATGCAATCGACACGATGTTCGCCTACTCTTTGCCTCAACAGTCTGCGCATACGGGAACAATGGATACGAACAATCGGATGAAAATGCTCCACTTGCACCGACCGAAGTGTACGCCTTGTCAAAAGCCACTGCAGAAACACTCCTCGCGGACCAACTCGACAAGCATTGCATTCTTCGATTGGCCACATTTTACGGTCCTGACATGCGACAATCGTTGGCAACCAGTGTGTTCATACGGGCCTTGCTGAATGATGAGGTCATCCATATTCATGGGGATGGTCAACAAACTCGATGTTATACCCATGTAGAAGATGTAGCAAATGGCATTCTTTGCATTCTGGAATCAAAACAAGCCGGCGTGTTTAACATCGCTGGGGAAGAAGAGGTGAGTGTACTCAAACTGATTGAGGTCCTTGCAGGGATTGCTAATAAAACGCCTCGCCTCCAATTTGTTGACGACCGGTTTGGTCAAATCCGTAGGAGTAATATTTCCTCCAATCGCCTTCGCCGACTTGGCTGGTTTCCGAAATACTCAATCGTACAAGGGCTTCGTTCTTGTTTAAATTCTGTTGAGTTTGCTACTCCAACATAGTGACTTATTAAATTGCATTATCAAAAAGAATCAACACCAAATCGTACCGCTGAACTCAGATGAGCGAATCGATTGCTTCCAGATTCCAGTGGCAGTTTCACGTCAGTTCGACTCACCGACGCTCAGTTCACTAAACACGACGCTGAAAGAGTGAACCTCTACTTCAAATGGGAACACTTCAATCTCACGAATTTGCATATGCCGTATCTCTCATCATATCGAATCTGTTTCAGAACAAGTATTGATTTTCGAGGTACACGCCTCTCTTCCGAAATCAACGTTCCTGGGCTAGAGCATCGAACATTGCCTTCGCACCATTCCGCTTTGAAACTCGCAACCATGGTTGAACCGTGCGGGTCTCAACTTCTTCCTTCAGTCGTTCAGTACCGCCGCCACTGATATTGAGCAGAATACAATCATCAACACCCACATCACCTGATTCTATCGCCTGTTGTAGACTGGCTGTAGCCACTGCACCAGGAGTCATAATATCGATGCCTTCGATGTCTTCAACGAGTGCCTTCGCCGCTTCTGCATCCTCTCTCTCAACGGCATGAGTGTTCCCATTCGAAGCTTCGAGAATATCATGCACTCCGCCAACCTGACCGTAGGCAGGTGCTGTGTTGAGGAGGTAATCAGAGTACACATCGACCTCAGATTTGGGGAAATCTTCGGGAAGCAAATGATCTCGTCCAGCCTGCCACGCATTGTGAATCGGGCTATGTTCAGCGTTTTGTGAAACATGCTGTTGCGGAACTGGTCCATCAAACTGACCGGTCTCAACCAATCGTTCAGCCATTTCGTGAACGCCTATTGGCCCAGGTCCTCCACCTATGCCTTGGAAATAATGGTCCGGCAACGATCCGATGGTGTATGCTGCATCAATGATTAATGACCCAATCCCATCGCGTCTGGCGACATTATGAACACCTCCTTCCAACTGCCAACCTTCGAGATACTGAGCAAGTTGCTTGGCGAGGATTTTAGCATCGCTGTATTCTCCATCTTCTACGACGACTAAGCGAACGCTTTCTGTTGAGATATCTTTTCGCACCCAAATTCTGTTAGCGTGTTCCCGCCCCACAATCACGATGAGTGGAATGTTTGAGAGGCCGCAAAAATGTGTAAATGCTCGTGCTGTATTTCCTGCGCTCGCACAAATCAGCCCCTTGCCATCGTGGTCAGTTAGACGCTGAATCTAGCACAAATCAGCCCCTTGCCATCGTGGTCAGTTAGACGCTGAATAGTGGGAACTGCTTCCATGTCTTTGAAACTCCCAGTTGGACACAGGCCTCCTTTTTCTGGCCAGTAGCCATGGAAGGCGACCCAAAGATTGGAGAGACCTAACTCCTCTCCTAATTCATCTGCTTTGTACGTCACAGTTCCAGCCACAAATTCATTTGCGTCCGAAACAGGAAGCCAATCTTCGAATTGCCAAACACCTTTTGCTTCTTCGTTCAATTCGAGCGGCACGTCGTACTGAGTTTGAAGTAAAGCGTTGTCTGTGTGATGGAGGGTGTAGTCATCGGTAAGGCGGTCGTTGGTCTTTAAACACATTAATTCATACTTCATTAAAACAACACCAAAA